>JAYSRA010000053.1:0-12474 GCA_043721275.1 Burkholderiales bacterium | reverse complement strand
CGTCCTTTCGTCTTCAAGAAACCAAAGGGTAGCGCAACGCTTCTCTTCATCCCTCCCAAAACCTAAGTTCGACTGTTCGTGGTTTAACTCAGCAAATGTGCCTTTAGCCCAAGCAAAACAATGCTTTCACGAAAAAGCTGTTGGTCGTCGCAAGCCTAACTCGCTGCGCCGCCGCCAGAAATTGCACTCGGGTAGAACGTGAGGCGATTAAGCGGCCGCTAGTCGTATCGCAACTCAGTCACTTTGCTGGTCGCAACCGGCAATTGCCGAGGCGTCACCAAAAACGTTCTCACCACTTCGCCGTCGCCTTCGTCTGCATCATCGTCGCCGTCAAGCTTGTCCTGCGCTACCTTGGTCGCGGTTGCGGCCGTCAGCGACGACGACATGTCGGCCTTCTGCGCGGTGGCGAACCACGTCGGTTTAGCCTGATGCGCACCCGACAAATCAAGCGTTGCAAGCGTGACAGTCAGAGCAAAAATGGTTGACGCTAGTCCGATAGATTTCATGTGTTGCTCCTGCTGATTCGTTGTGTGCTGCTTGTGTATCGACATTGTTCGCCAGCGCGTGGCGCATACCAGTCGTCCATGGGCGGGCAAGTGTGTAGGACTAGGCCGACAGCATCATGCCGATGGCGGTCGCCGACGCGATCGGTTTGAGCTGGGGCTTCATCGCCGTGCCAGCCGGGCTAGCCGACCCAATGGCCGCACTGCCATCAGCCGATTTCAGCAACGGCCGCGCGCGCTAAGCAATAAAGCCCGCAGCAGTGGCGGTATCGCAACGCGGTGCTGAGAGGTTGGCAAAAATCAAGGCTCGTCCGGCCACAGTTCAGGCCGCAATAGTTTGCCCCACTTGCGATCATAAGGATGCACAATACTCACCTGTCTTGGATCCTGAAGCATCGGCAACTCACCAATCTCTCATTCAAGAAAATGCGCCCCCGTAATAGCGCACGCGGGTGAGTTGTTTAATTTAGCCAAGCGTTGTTCCAGTCACGCTGTGCGTTATCTGCGCGTGTCTTCGCCAATGGTGTCGCGTCCAAGAGAGAGCAGCATGCCCGGCAGCACGATGCGGCCGCGGTGCGCGCCCTCCGCCACCAAATCTTTACTCACGACGCTCATTTTTTACGCGAGATCGACGATAGCTCGCGCTACACGTCTGGCGCTGCGCGCCATTTGTGATTTGAATTCTTAGATATGGTTCGTTCCGGCTGGCAAACTAGTGTGCTAAGAATAAGGTTGAAAACGAACCCTCAAACACATCGGCAGAACTGAGTCAGAGTTGCGCGCCAGACTGATTGCAGAGCCGCGTATTCCAGCAGCGACGACCTTTAAGTCGCTCGCGGTCGCCAAGCGAGTGTTGTATCGCGCCCTGCAATCCAATAAAGGGGCGATAACAGCGTGGGCCAGGACAAATCCAACGCGGAACCTAGTATTTGTTTTTGATGCGGGTACGGAAATCGGCCACGGCGTAGTACGCGCGACGAATGCCCTAACGCGGATGAACAAAGTTCAGGTCGTCTTCAAATTTCAGGTGTTTAATGGCAAGCTTTTCTACATACTTACCTCGTATCCTATCCCCTGATATGGATCATGATATTTTCCAGAAATTTCCCTACCTGTCGCAGTTCATGGGAGCCTATTTCTATCAAAGCGCGCTTGAGTTTTCAGATTCAGAAGAGGCGATCATTGATGATTTTTTGAGCGGCAATGCTTCTCGCTGGTACGTGACGGGGCTTTGGTGCGACATCCAGCGAATGATTGAACTTCGCTCTGACGACTTGCTTGTTAACTTCAACGCGTTGATTAAACCCGACTACATCATCGGTAGCACTGACTCCGAAGCGAACGCTTGGTTAACCCACCTTGCGGATAAATGTGCGGTGCAGGTCAACGCGCTGCGCATTACCCGCGACGTGCCCATTTAGCCTGCGTTACGGCGCACCGGTTTGCGCGCCGAGCGCGCGATTTTGTCGTAGTACGCGACAAATTTTCCTGTGCGCGCAGTGCGACCTATAAGTCGAGCGTTGCCATGACTATCCACGGACGCAATACGAAACCGCGACGCGCGCGCTTCTGATGAGCTGCGTCCGAGCTCGATAGACGCTTCAGCGCAAACGCTTGCGCTCAACGTGGCGAGGCAAACCGCAAGAAGGGCGGCGCGCATGCCGGCGTTTGCTCCGGTTACCCGGTTTGCGATTTTTCGCGAGCTTCGTGACGCGCGTTGGCACCCATCCGCAACATACCGGCGACCGTACAGGTGAAGGGCATTCCTACGGCGATGCCTGCGAACGCAGAAGCAGCGCGGTCGCCGCCCGTTACGGGTGCGGCAAACCTACCGATGAACGCCTGAACGGCGTAGAGCAGCGCGATAGCAATCAGGGGGTGAAAAACAGCATGAGGTAGTTGTTCTCGCCTAACCAATACTGGTGAAAGCCGCCCAATGTGCCTGCGAACAGCGCGATAAACCCAAAGCCAAAGGCAAACACGACCGACATAATGATCACCGCGATGGCCGCAATCCATGCGCTCACGCGGGTCCACAACGCGACACGCTAGAGCGCATGGGGTCGCAAGCCCGCTACGGAGATCGGTAACGCCGTCCGAAATTTTCAACCAACACCACGCCCTCGCGAAGCGGCTTAAGGCCCACCAACGCACCGCTGTGCGCATCAATCAAAATGTCGGGTGGCAGTAGCGTCACCACATCATTGGGCTGATCCCAAAATGCTGCAACGGTCACATCAACAGGTGCTGTGGTGGGCCACAATGTCACCCGCCAGCATGCGCGCTGCATAAGTGCTGTGTCGATCACCATGCGCACGTTCGCGTCACTCCATTCAAACCCATTGGCATGCGCAACTAGACGTGCCACGTCGAGCGCGAGAGGTTGTGTGATTTGATGGGCAGCAGGGCGAGTGTTGGGCATAGAAATCAAGGGCCAATCAGTCGGTGCCAGCAGCACAAGCGCAGCAGCTATTGTTGCGCAGATGCAGCCGCACCGTAGCAAACGTTGTAGGTCATGCCGCCCACCGTAATGGGGCCGAGCAGAATGCCTGCGGCCTCACCGCGAAGTGCTGTGATGGTGATCGCGTAATGAGCGTTCACCGGAAAGCGCAGACCCTTGAGTAAGTATTCTTTGCCCAGCCCATGCACCCGCACTTGCGCGTAGGTTTCCGCCATCGCCTCCTCAATGAAGCGCAGCAAATAGGAGCGGCGGTAGGCGCTCATCTGCATGTAGGTGCGAAGCTCGCGCAACACGTTGAGTTTGGGTGCAAGCAATTGATGGATGCGCTCGTGAAATATCGTCAGGCGAATCTGCTGAGCGCGCTCCGCCGCCGTCAGCCCATAGGCAGCGCGGCCAATAATAATGTCGCCGCGACCGGTCGTAGCACCGGTGCCAATCGGACGCCGACGCGTGAAGGTCAGCGTGGGTTTATAAAACATCCCACCGCTTCGCGCAGCGGCGGGACGTCCGGCTCGCGCCGCAGCGTACGAGGGCGGAAACATGTTGGCGCGACCGGGGGCCGAGTAGCTGGTCTTGAACGTATCGCCCGGTTTCTTCTTCAACAGGAGTGCGAGCACCGCCTGAATGCCGATCAACGTGATGGCCTTGGCCAGATGGTCGGCTGCGGAATTTAAGTCGGCCTCCTGCCGCGCGTTGATCGATTGTTTACCGAAGTCAAACAAATGGTGAGCCGCCTCGACGGCAACGCCGCCGAGCGCAATGTAGCCGACGATCAACAACACGATATCGGCGATTTCGCCTACGCCGAAAAAGTGTGACCCCGCCCACACCACCAATACCCCCACCATCGTCGCAATGGCCCCAGGCGTTACCATCGCTTTTAGTTGGCGCCCGGCCTCGCCACCCAGCTTAGCGGCAGCGCGGTCAAAGAAAATGGTGAGTCGTTCTTGGTTGGAAAGCGCTGCAACATTCGTGGCAATAGAAGAGGCGCAAAGCCCAATTAATTATTCCATCGTCATGTTAACTGAATGTTTTGTGTTGAATGAAGTTGCGCAGCACGCTAATCGATGATTGCCTGATACACCAATTGCTTGACCATTTTGCGGTAGTAACCGCGCGTGGCTGCGGGGCCTTGCGACATCAGCACGGCAACGATTTGCTCTTTCGGGTCGATCCAGAAATAGGTGCCGCCGTAGCCTGCCCACATGGCCTCGCCTGCGCTGCCGGGAACGCCGGCCATGCCCTGCCCGGTGCGCACCATGAAGCCCAGGCCAAAGCCGTAGCCTTGCGTGCCGAGCAACAGCTCGGAGGCGGTCAGCGGAATGCCGGGGCGGTCGCCGGTATGGTCGCTCATCATCAACGCGGCGGTGGTGCGGCTGATCACGCGCTGCCCGTCGAGCGTGCCGCCGTTCATCATGGCTTGCGCGAAGCGCAGGTAGTCCGACGCGGTGGACACGGCACCCGCGCCGCCAGAGTCATTGCCCGGCGGTTTGCTGACATCGATTTGCGCGCTGACGAAGGCAACACCCGGCCCGCTCGCGGGGCGCGGCAGCGGCTGCGCCAGGCGCGACATTTTGTTCGCGGGCACGTGAAACGCGCTGTCGTTCATGGCCAGCGGTTTGAAAACGCGCGCCTCTAAAAACGCGCTCAAGCGTTGCCCCGACACCGCTTCGACAACGCGGCCCAACACATCACTGGCCAAGCTGTATTGCCACGCGGCGCCCGGTTGATTGGCCAGCGGTGCGGCGGCCAAGCGCTGCGTGAATTCAGCGGGCGTGAGGGCTCTAGTGTCAAAGTCAATCACGTTCGGACTGTACAGGCCCACTTTGGCGTACGCGTCTTTCACCGCAGCGTTGTTGGTGACCTCGCCGTAGGCCAGCCCCGCAGTGTGGCGGAACAAATCGTGAACGGTGATGGCGCGCGTGGCGGGCACCAGCTCGGTCACGGTGGCACCGCTCGCACCGCCTGTATCGCTGCGTTGCACGGCCACCTTCATGCTCGCGAACTCAGGCAGATGGCGCGACACTGGGTCGGTGAGTTGCAGCTTGCCGTCTTCAACCAACATCATCGCCGCGAGCGAGGCCAGCGGTTTGGTCATGGAATAAATGCGAAAGATTGAGTCCTTTTGCATCGGCACCTGGGTCGTCACGTCTTGCGCCCCGGCCGCCTCGTGATGGACAATTTGCCCGCGCCGCGCCACCGCGATCACATACCCCGGCAGGCGACCGGCCGCCACCTCAGCCTTAAAGCCCTCGGTCACGCGCTGCAACCGCGCCGAGGACATACCCACCGCCTCGGGCGTGCCGGTGCTCAGCGACGCGGCAGCGTCCTTCTGCGCGGTCGGCGTGGCGCAACCGGTCAAGGCTAATGCCGACGCCAATGCCAATGACGCCAGCGCGAACCGCAGCGCAGCGCCGTTTGTGTTCTTCAAGCTCATATGCCTCTCCCGATGATGTGCATCGCACACGACGATTCGTGACGCTGCGCCCGATTGTAGAAATCAACCGCGGCGGTTGCGCCCAAGCGACTCGGTTTTGGCAGGCGGGTTGTAGGCTAATCAAATCAGCGTTGGGCGTGACGGTGCGCGTTTTTTAGTCGGCATTCTGCGACATAGCTTCAGCGTGGAAGCCCCGTTATGCTTGGGCTAGACGCCGATTTATGCGGGTAGTCGGTTTTATACTTAAATCGAGCGGTAGCCCAGGTTAAACGGGCGTTTCACGATAAAGTTGTAACTAATTTTGTAGGGTGTGCGCCAAAGCGCGCACCGTGCGGTGGGTCAATCGAAGCGGCATTGGGAACAATGATGCGCGGCCTGCGTCGCTACTTTGCAAGACTTGAACCCGAGTCGTTGTTCGTTCCAACCCCTAAAACTCCGCGGTGTCGCATTTTTCCAGACCGATGCGTCTATTCAAATACCAAAATGAACCGTCGAGGAGCGATTGTTATGGCCACCTCTGCTGAGCTTGCCGCATTGCGGCAACGCATCTCTAGCTTGTTGATTGGCGGCACCTGTTCGCGAATTCACTTTCAGTGGGGAACTGTCAATTTTCGCGCTGGCGGCTATGTCGTAGTCGGCATGTCGATTGGCGTCGCTCCTGCGCATCGGACGGGGCACGATGCAAGTCGTCAGGTGGGTGTTGACGTCGAGCATATGCCGGCGGGTGTGGGGGCAATGTACCGCGCTGGGCCGAACAATATTGTGGTGCCGACAGCAGGCTATGGCAGCACGCCCAATGACCGCATGTCCCTCGTCCACGAGGCCACGCACGCGGTGTTTGACTATCACCGAATTCATGCAACCGCGCTCGAAGAAGAAGCGTGCAGTTACCTCGCAGGCGCGATGTTTGATCTCATTGAGAATCCGTCCAGCACCTTTGCTGCCGGCAGCATCTTCGCCGTTGCGCTTGACGTTGCCCGCGACTTGGTCATGCCTGTGCGTCAGTTGAGTCCGTGGTCGACCGGAGTGAGCCCGGAGCAGCGCGCACGCCTGACAAGCGCGGTTCGCAGTTCATCAACCTATTCAGATCTGCGCGCGCACCCACGCACTCGCTATCCGCATAACGGAGGGCGAATTTAGGCCCTGTTGTTCCGTGGGGTATCGATAACGCAGGGCGTTCCGCAACGCGGTTCCGCCGAATGCGTGGCGAGAGGCGCTACTGCTGAATAGGCTTCGCCGATTGCACAAGGCGGAACGGTAGAGCCGCAAGGGCGTGCGCCAGAGCGCGCAGCAAGGCGGTTCAGTCGAAGCAGCTCTCGGTAATGTGGTGCGCATTTTGATGCACACCGTATCTCGCTATCTCGCCACCGCACGCGCTTGCTTAAACGCGCGAATTTGCAGCACCAGTAGCGTCGCGGAGAGGGCGAGCATGCCTACATTCACGGTCAGCGCCAACGGGCTCATCTGCGCCGCGCGGATTGCAAGCGCGGCGGCGGGGGCCAAGGCACCGAGCAGGGCCACCACCGCTGCGCCATGCATCAGATGCTTTCTTGCCCCATCAAACACCATGGCCAGCCCGCCGCAGGCCAACAGCATCACTCCCACCGCTGCGGGCAACAGCGCGGTGCGGCTTGACGAAACGTAGAACGCGACTGTCCCCAACAGAATGAGCAACACAGCAATCGCTACGGTAACTTTGGGCATCGAAATTTCTCTCTCATCGAAGGTCTTAAAAATAGGCAGCACGGCTGCGACAACCAATGTAGCTGAAACGTCAATCTCACCCGTCGCGCTAGATGGTTCAGCGATCAACCCAGTGACGCGCAACATCGCCCGCTTCGGCCGAATGCCGGGCCTGAATCACATCGTTGAAATGGCGTCGCTGTCCGGACAAGCTGAAGCGTTGGGCGTTCCGCGCTACGTTGGCTTTATCTTGCATTGTGCGCGGCCTACGCCGAAACCAGCTTGACGTCACTGCCGCGCAGCGGAAACAGGCGCGGACACCAGGTCGAAGGCTTGCAAGCGGAGTAACGTCACGCCAGCGTATAGAAATCTTGCCCTGCAAATGTCCTGAAGAGCTTGAAACCGCTCCCTGGGGAACTTGCACCGGCAGTGCGCCAACTGACCAACAATTTGGTGGTGCCGGGATCCTTGGTGGCGGCGGGATCGACAATCAACGATTCGGTGGGCACAGCGATCGCTGCGTTGACGTGGTCGTAGAACAGCTTCTGTTTAGGATGCGTTCCATCATTTGCAATCGCCAGAATATCTTCGATCGTATCGCGCTGCGCCTTCGCTATGGTCGGATAGTCCTCGAATCCCTTGAATTGCCCTTCGGCTTTCATCACATCGATGATCGATTTTGCGCCGGCGGAGCCCACACTCAAAGACTTCATGTCGAGACGATTTTGAATCACGCGTCGCATCCAGTGCATGCCAGTCTTCGCTGTTGTGGCGTTGTAGCCCACGGCATAGGGCGAGGGCGATTCGGCGAGCAGAAGTTGCGTGAGCGCGAGCGCGCCACCACTGGTGGGCAATTTGATCGCTGCTTTGATCGTCACGCTGACCGGCCCCACTTTCACCCCCTTCGCGTTTTGCGCAGAGAATTGCGCAGTGCCAACGCGCGCCGCTTTTACGGTGTAGATCTGAAAGTTCGCGCCTGTGCGCACGTCTTGATCGACGAGTGTGAGCGAAGTCGATGGAGTGATCGAGAGCGTAAATGGCACCAATTCGCCTCGGGCCGGTATGACTTTGAATTTGAGAACGTTATCCACAATCAAAGTCAGTTGATTGGGAAGCGCAGTATTGGCCGAAGTTTGAAATGTTGCCATAGCGTTTTTCTAAAAATTAAAGACGTTGGTCGCCTGATGTTTGCTTGCTAGCGAAGCTCGATCAAATAGGTTTTGCCGCGCTTCTTGCAATCTTTATCGAGCGCGTCGAACCAATTGCGCGACACGCGATAGGTGCTACTGCCTACTGCCTCGGCGCTCTCTGCAATGTCTGTGGTCAGATCAAGATCGCGGCGAGAGCGAATAAGCGTGTCCTTCGATTCGAATCCTTTCGCGGCGGGCTCCCATAGCGCTAACCGATTGCCCTCGCGCCAATGCACCCACGCGATCTTTGTCGTTGGCGATGCCGCGCTCCGCTTCTCGACGTATCCGATCACACACAGCGAATGGGAGCCGTTTGCGGCCTTTTGTTTGACGAGAAACGCCTCGAGCGCTATAGGCACAGGCTTGAATCCACTCGCGCGCTCGACCGTGAAGGTTTTCTTCGGCATTGTTTCAGCGGTCGCATGCGCCTGCGCGTATGCATTCGCGTTTGCGATCCCGACCCATGCAGCAAGACTGCAAAAAAACCACTTCATACGCATTGAACCTCTAAACACATTCGCAAGCCCGCAAACATATCGCATCGAATGTTTGGGGCGCATCACGTCAACAGTATCCTCGAATAGACGAAATCAGACGTAATCAAGTGACATCCGATTCAAAGAATTCGCGCAATCGAATCGAAGGCGTGGCGTTGCTGCATCTTGTTATTGCGGGCGTCGTAAACGGTGAACGATTTTTGCGCCGGTGGCGTGATTTACGGAAGCCCGGGCTTGCTGCCGCGGGTTACGGACATATCCACATGGTGCTTTAAGTGTAAAGTCATTGATGAAAAACACTTACCGATAGAGCCGAACGCTTCGGGCTCCGCCGAACGCGAGACATGAATTATCGGTGAGGAAATCGCTTCGCCGAAAGCACAAGGCGCAACCGCAAGCGTTCCACCCTAGCGAGCTGGGTGCATTTGTCCGTGCATTTGTTCGTTATGGTGTCTGACCCCGTGTGCAAGTGTGACCCCGTGTACACGTGCAAGCCCAGACCCAATGACCGCCTAAAAATACCAAACCGCCTTGCGATAAGCCCACGCGCTGCGCGTTGCGCCTTGAGTTTTGTAGATCGCAATCAACACGGTGGCGGGGGTGAGCGCCGACGCTTTAATGCCGGTGCGAGGGGTCAATCGCTTCGCTGGTTTGCCGTCCAGCGCGCGGCTCAATGTGGTGATGTACACCGCGTAAAGTCTGGCATCAGGCAACTCGGATTTGATGTTGAACGTGTCGGTGCTTTTAATCTTCAATGGCGCAAGCCGCCCCGTCAAATTCGGATGTGCGGTTCCGTCCTCGTTCGGCGATTGGCAAAGCGCCGATTTCGAGTTGAAAATATTGCAACGAAAAACCGCGTGTGCGGGGTTTTCGCTGCCGCTTTTACTCACCAATGTGACGAGCCGTTTTTCGTATTCGCCAAGCGCGTCATCGACGGCTGCTGCCTCGCACAGATCGGGGCTTTGCGGCTTGATGGCGAGCGCTTGTAGGGCCTTTGCGGCATCGAGCGGCGACGCGCCACCCAGCGCGCCGCGCACCTGTTGAAAAGCAGGCGAAAAATTGCACTGGTCCTGCGACCAGGCCGCGGTAGCCAAACCGGCAAAACCGGCAAAACCGGCAAAACCGGCAACAAGCAAAAACGTGGCGATGAAAGAACACAGCTTTTTCATGTCACCACCAGTGTACCGACCGCCTGATCGCTGACACGCGACAGGATCAATGTGTCAACGATTGTGTCCCAGCCAACACAAGACGCACGCGTCTTTGGAAGCGGCAGGCCAATCAAGCCCGGCGCTGAGGCCGCGAAATCTGCCAAGTCTGCGAAGGCGCCTGGCGGTACGCCCAATGCAGGATCGTACAGAAACTGACGCACCGTGACGCATCCTTCAGAGATTGCGCCCGGATGTAGAAACCGCGAAGGCCAGAGAGACCCCAATTTGAAACCAGAGGTTGTGATGTTTGCACCACGTGTTGTACGCCGCCCGAGTTTGCTTGGAAGGAAACGCCGGTATCGCGAGCGCGTAGCTGCCGGACGACACCGCGGTGAAGCCCATATGTCCGCCGCCAGAAAACGCATTGGTTGGGCCGCGGCCCGCAAACATCAGCGACTGTTTCGCGCGATTGAACGTGACGTTGACTCCGCCGCCATGACGGATGGTCGCGTCGAAATTTTTTTCGGCGGCGGGGCCGGTCGTGCTGATGGAGGCGAGCCTTCCTTTGTTCACACCTTCAAGGATTTTGAAATGCTCGCGGCCGTCGGGCTTTTTGGTCGCGGGATTTATTGCCTGACCGGTGCGGTCGATTTTTAAGCCGTACGGAACTGCAACGACAGGGCCGCCTTGCAGTTGAACGTTAAGCCAGTAATCGTTGTTTTTCGCAATGTAGCTGATGGTCATGGTGGCCTTTGTGTGTTGCGAACCGTTTAGCGATTGCTGGATGGCCGGGTGACGGGTGTTAATCGGCTATCGCGCCGCTATTATGTCGTTGGCATGCAGGGTGAGCCCATAGGAATGCGCTGAATCGCCGCGCTGGTTTATTGACTCATGCGGGTACAACGCCATTGCGAATGCCTTGTTGAATGTGGGCAATACGCCGATTTATGCGTTAAGTCGGGTTTATGCGTAAATCGAGTGCTAGCCCAATTGAAATGGGCGTTCCGCGAAGAAGTTGTTGCCGCTTTGTAGACTTGTAGGGTGTGCGCCAGAGCGCGCACCATTCAGCGGTTCAATCGAAGCAGCCGTAGGGTGTGCATCAACATGCGCACCGAGCGTGCGATCACTCACAATGTCGATATGCCCAACTACATTCGCTTTGATCTCGCCCGACGCCCCGTTTTTGTGACCATCAAAACGCCGCCGAAGTGTGCGATTTTGGTCGATCAACGTCAACTGTTGCGTGAGGCGATTGAAACCGTGCAGTCGCGTCGACCATTTGTTATTTCGGCGCTGGTGCTTTTGCCCGATCACCTGCATGCGATCTTTGAATTGCCTTTTGAAGACGAAGATTTTTCGGCGCGTATCAGCGTAATGAAGGTTTTGTTTTCCAAGCGAATCGCTGCGGCGAACCAATCGCTTACGGCCAGTCGACGTCTTCGACGCGAGCGCGGAATTTGGCAGCGCCGGTTTTACGAACACATCATCCGCGATGAACGCGATTTGCAAAATCACATCGATTACATCCACATCAATCCCGTGAAGCACGGTTATGTCGCACGGGTGCAGGATTGGCCGCATTCGTCATTTCATCGATACGTGCGCGGAGGAAAGTTGCCCGTCGATTGGGCTGGTGGCGACGTGGACATTGACGCCGGAGAGTGATGCATAGGGCGCGCGCCAGAGCGCGCACCGAGACGGCAAAAGGACGTGGGTTGCGTATGTCACAACGGTGCGCATTTTGATGCGCACCCTACGGCTCCAACGTGAACGTCATATTCCATATGGGCAACACGCCGATTTATGCGTAAAGTCGGGTTTATGCGTAAATCGCGCATTTGCCCAAATGGAATGGGCGTTTCACGATTAAGTTGTTGCCAATTTCGTAGGGTGTGCGCCAGAGCGTGCACCAAGGCGGTTCAATCGTGGCAGCGTTGGGAACCGCGGTGCGCATTTTGATGCGCACCCTACCTCGCTAGGTTATATATGGGCAAAACGCCGATTTACGCGTGAAGTCGAGTTTATGCGTAAATCGCGACGTTGCCCATATAGGATGGACGTTTCACGGTTAAGTCATTGGCGATTTCGTAGGGTGTGCGCCAGAGCGCGCACCAAGGCGGCAAATCAACGATGTTTGCGCATGCCACGATGGTGCGCATTTTGATGCGCACCCTACCTCGCCTCCACGTTGCCTTGGCCGGTTGCGAGCTCAGCTTACCCACCGAAAGGCGCGTTCCAGAATCGTCAGCTTCTGGCTTGCCGTATGGCCAAGAGAGGTGAGTGCGTCGTTGTACGCGGGCTCGCGTAAAGACGACAAAATCGGCGGATCATCGACTCTCAACAGGTCTAGCTGTCGAATAAGGCTTGCGTCATCGAAGTCGTTTGCCGAGGCTTTCAAACGTTGATAGGCGCGACGTCTCTGTTCGTAGCGAAAACTGTGAGATGTCGGATCGTATAGCTATCGCCAAATATAATTACGCGATAAACTGACGCCATCGAAAGTGATGAGGCGTGTGGACATGGCCTACAGCGAGGACTTACGCAAGCGGGTC
>JAYSRA010000052.1:0-38383 GCA_043721275.1 Burkholderiales bacterium | reverse complement strand
CATCTGGCGCAGGCAAGCGATGGCGTGCTTGCGACCCACGCCCGCGTTGGCGCAGTATTCGTCGAGCATCATGCCCTTGAGCGTGCGACCTGCGCGCCCGTAGCGCGCCAACATCGATAACAAATACGCGCGTCTTTCTTGCTCACTCATTTCAGTGTCCTTCGCTGTTTGCGTCGGTACACTCTACTTATGAGTCAACGAGCCTCCTAAAGTACGGTTTACTTATGAGTCACCGCGGTTACGTTCAAAGCTGTCGACGGTAACGCAGCAAAATTCGGGCGCGTCACGGCAGAAATACGTGCGCTTTTCGCATACCATTGGCATGTTTTGAAACTAAGCCGGATTTATTACCCGACAGCTTCGACCCAGCATGTTGACCTCACGCCTAAGCTTCACACTGCTTGCGACGCTGCTGCTGGTCAGTGCGTGTGAACGCAACGCAGCAACGGCTCCGCGCGATTGCGCAGCAACTGCGGCGCCCACCGCCCCCACCGTGGCCGCAATCAAAGCAAGGCCCGCAGCGACCACGGTCAGCGCGGGTGCTGCAAACACCACCTTCGCGTTGGTTGCCAGCAGCTGCGCGCAAAAGCCCTGTGCTGCCGAGATTGAATTGGTTGCCAACGGTCAACGGCTCGACGCGGTTGCACTCGAATTTGCCGCCTCCAGCGCGAATCTCGTCGCCAAACCCGACCACGCGTCGTTCGCAACGGTTCAAGCGCTCACCACCTACATCGCCGGTGAAGAAGAGGGCGCGGTGGCAGCCGTCATGCAGCCGGTGCGCCTCTCCGCGCAACGAACCGGGCTTTTGGTGCAGCAAGCGGCGGGTTTCGAGCACCTGAAACGGCGTCGTGATGTGTTCATCATCGACGATAAAAAGCTCAAACGCGTGTGGTCAAAGCAAGACCGCTCCGAGCCGGTGCGCTCTTATGCCGATGTGATTGCTGCAGGGCCAAATGCAGACGAAATTGTGTTGATCGAGGGCAGTTCCTTTACGCCGAACCAAGCCGACCAAATCACCGCGCTTCGTTTGGTGTGGGATGAAGCCGCGAACACGCTGCGCGAGACACCCGTGGCCGTCATGGCCGCGTTGGTGGTCGGCGATTTTGCTACCGCTGAAGCGGCACGGGCTCAATACGCCGACGCATGCTTCGCCAATTATTGGCTGCTCCGCGCCGATCAAGTGGGCGAAAAATCAAAGCGTTATGTGCTCGCTCTGCTGGCACCCGACGCAGCGGTTCCCGCGTTTAATGCCCTTCCCGATTGTTCGCCCAAAGCGATGCGGCGAGTGGCTCAATTTCGACCCAGCAACGAAAAAAAGTAGGACAACCCATGCCTGAAATCACGGCCAATGTCGGCGATGGCGCAACCAACAAAACTCATGATGTAGCGCTGGTGCCAATCTCAATTCCAAACAGCACCGCAACGCGACAACCGACTTTATTCCCCCAGTGGGCTTGCGCCGGTAACTCTCGGTCGGCAAGATAACGCATGTATGTTGTTGTCAAATCAATTGAAAGGTTGCGACGTAAATTGTCTGCGAACAAATCTATGCGCGCGATTTCTGCGCTGCTTGCTGGCGCGCTATTAGGGCTGCCCGGTTGCGAAAATCGCGGGAAGGCCGACGCCGACCCGTATTACTTTTTGCAGCCGCAGTTGCCCGTCGTTACGCCAATGAAACTGGATCGCGCTGGGGCGAAGTACAGCATGAATTTCTGGGTGTTGCCGGAACAGCCTAGTCAGAGAATTCGGTCGTTTTTCATCGCGTTTCGTTCGTCGTTATCGTTTGCAGAGGAAACGACCACCATCAACGATATCGGAGATTTTCTACAGTATGGCGACATACCTTTGGAAGTGCAGCTTACCCAACTCAATGCGCCCGGCGAGAAAAAAATACAGCTGCTGGCGTCGCCAGATCTGATTGACGGCGACCTTAAATACACACCGCTGAGTAACGATCAAGCGCGGGTTCGGAATTTGGCTGACGCTGATAACGACTTGCTGATCGCAAAAAAACTGCTGGATTTGAGTAAGCGAAACAAATACTTCGAGTTCGCTGTAGTGCGCACGATTGATCCCGGCTATTACCGACTGGATGTGCAGGTACTGAAAAACAACCCCAAAGCTTCAACTATCGCAACCGAACTTATCGTTTCAAATAACTACAAAGGCAAATAGGATCACCGAATGGCTAAGTTTCTTGTGCATATCTACATCGCTGCCCCAGGCACGCCGCTCAAACTCGACGGCGGCACCTCACTGCCCGGACACATGTTTTACGTGATCGAATCTGGCGGTGAACGTAAAAGTTACGGGCTTGCACCCGTAACTCACGGTCAAATCAATGGATTGGGTCAGGTCTATGACAAAGACGAGCGGAATTATCAGGATCCCTTCTACCGGCGCACGTTAGAAATCACCCAAGCGCATTACCAGCAACTTAAAGATTTTGGTGAAAATCCAGGCCGTTTCGGCTTCAGCACCTACTACCAAGACGCGCGCAACAACTGCGTTGATTTCACGTGGGCGGCGCTTAATCACGCAGGGATTCACGCGACCGAGAAGCAAGGCGGCCAGCGCGGTCACCCGGTCAAAATTGTGCCGCGCCCGAAGCATGAAGGTTCGCTCAAGCCCACGAAAAACATCGATGATGTGCAGTCGATCCAGCCCCCGGTTCCAGGCAGTCTTGACAACAAAGAGCGGCGCAACCCGATGCCCAAGCAAAGCAATTTGCAATGGATACTCAGCGAAAATCGGAAATCTAGTTTCGAGCATCGCGTTTGAAACTAATCACCCGCATCACCCTATCGACGAACACGCATTTTGTTGCTTGGTGGCTCTGACCGATTCGGCGAATCCGCGAGTGACTTTTATAGCGTAGCCCATACCTAATGGGGTTAGCCGCCTAAAAAAGCAAAAAGTCGGTTTTAGCTACAAACCGGCGTGGGCCCAATTAAAACAAGGGCTACAGCAGAAAGTTATACGACTCACGGCGCAGCCTTCGGGTGGCGCAGCGCGTGCTCCATGGCACGATGCATCTGCGCTGCCTGAAAATCGCTTTGCGGCAGCAATGTGTCGCCGCGCGCGAACGCGTTGGCTAGCTCTTGAATGGCCTGCGGATGCTCGAGTGCAGCGGCACGTAGATACCAGCGCATGGCTTCACGCGGGTCGAGGTCGACGCCCTCGCCGCTGGCGTGTGCGTTGCCAAGCAGATACATCGCGTCGGGCATATTTTTTTCTGCGGCGAAAAGAAAATGTGCAGCAGCGGCGACCGGATTTGCGGGCCTTCCGTAACCTGCTTTTTCCATAATGCCGAGGTAATACGCGGCGTGCGGATTGCTGCTCGGTTGCGCGCGCTCGAACCACGCGCGCGCTTTGCTTGCGTCCGGCGTGTGGCCTGACGCGGGCAAGCCGAACAACCATGCCTTGCCGAGCATGATCATGGCACGCGTGTCGTTCTGCGCGGCGGCGCGCGCGAGCCACGCGATGCCCTCTGCGGCGCGTGTTGGATCGGGGCGATTTATCAGCGCCTCGCCTGCTGCTCTTTGCGCGTCAACGTTACCGACGCGTGCCGCGGCTCGCAACACGTCCAACGCAGCGTCGTCGCGACCAGCGTCGGCGTGCATACGCAAGCGATCAATTTCAGCGAAGGTGCGCGCCTCGCCGAACGCCGCTGAGCCGGCGCCGAGCGCAGCAACGGCCAGCAAACCCCGCGCTGCACTTAGCTTGATCCGAACGCGCAACGGCTTCACTATTTCGACAAGTCAATCTGATACACCGACAAGCCTTTGCCGCTGCCGTCGTCGGCTTTAAACACGCCCACATGATTGATGCCCGCAGCTGCCGCAAGCGGCAATTTGCCGGCCGCAGACTTGAACGTGATTGGCCCAGCGGTGGTGATTTTGCTGAAGCGCCAGCTTCGAGCCGAGCCGTGCGTTGCGCGCGTGAGCGCCTTCGTTTTCTTGATGAATTCAATCAACACATCACGATTGGTGTCGGGCGAACTAATAATGGATTTGGTGCCGTCGAGGCCGGGAAAATTGCCGCCGCCGCTGGCGCGATAGTTGTTGGTGGCGACGATGAATTCAGCGCTGGGTGACACCGGAGCGCCAAGGTAGGTCAAGTTTTTTATGCGGTTGCCGTTGCCTTGCGTCACGTCGATTTCGTAGCTGAAATCGGTGCTGGTGATCATGTCAAAGGTGTAGCCCGGTGCGGTGCTGGTGAGCGACTGTTCGGCGGTCATCGTTGGGTCGATTTGCCGGAAGCGGCGCGCGGCGGCTTCTAGCCAATCTTTGAGGCCGCTGCCTGTGACTTTCACGGCGTACAACGTGTTCGGGAACAGGTACAAATCGGCCGCGTTGTTGATGGCGATGTCACCTGCTTTGATGTCGGTGAAATCTGCGCCGCCAGCGAACCCGGTTTTAAATGGGGATGCCGTGCTCAGCACCGGCAGCGATGCGTATTGCGGCAAATTTGCCTTCACGTATTTGGCCACGTAATCGGCCTGCGCCTCGTTCACGATTTGTATGGCAGACGTGTCGCCCACGTCAACGAAGTAGGAGGTCATCGCGAAGTCGCTGCGACCGATCGGCGTTTTCACATACGCGATGGTTGCCTCGTGTTCAGCCTTGATGGTCACGGCAATGACGGGTAGGGGCTCGATGAAAGTTTTATCGGCGTTCTGTATCGAGCGCGCTTCGACCACCGTCTTTGATTCATCGACCGACCATGCGCCGTCTTTGGCGATGAGGCCAAGTTGAATCACGCCCAGCGATTTGCCCCAAAAATTCGCCATCACCGTGGGGGTGCCGTTAACGAAGCCTTTGACTTTATCGACACCGGGCAAATTAAACTGGGGCGACGTGCTCGCAGCATTTGGGAACAGTTGATGCGAATGACCGATCAACATCGCATCAATGCCGGGCACCATCGCCAAGTGCCAGCTCGCGTTCTCCATCGACGGCGTGTACGGCCCCGCGTCCAGCCCGCCGTGCGAAATCGCCACCACCAAATCCGCGCCCTTGGCGCGCATTTCCGGCACATATTTTTCGGCCATTTCCTTAATGCCGTCGGTGTACACCACGCCGTTTAACCAGCGCTTGTCCCAGTCGAGAATTTTCGGTGGCGTGAATGCAATCACGCCTACTTTCAGCGGCGCTGTTGTGGGCTTGCCGTCTACACCTACTGCCTTTATCGTGCGGTCAAGAATCACGTAGGGTTTGAACAGCGGTTGCCGGTCTTTGACCGACAACACGTTAGCCAACACGAGTGGAAAATTCGGGCCCGCGCAAGGCTGCGGTGGTATTGGTTTCTCAGCCGTCGCAAGGTCCACGTTAAATCGATTTCCGGTCACTTGCGACAAAAAACTCAAACCATAGTTGAACTCATGATTGCCGATGCCGCCCGCATCGTATTTCATCTCGTTCATCACTTTGTACATCGCGAGCACTTTGTCGCACGCGAGCGGATTCACCTGCGCCTGGTAGTCCGAAAGTGCGGTGCCCTGAATGGTGTCGCCGTTGTCGAACAACAGCGTGTTGGCAAACTGCTTTCGCGCTTCAGAAATCAGCGTGGCGACGCGCTCGAAGCCGATGGATTTGTCCTCGGTCAAGCGAAAATAGTCATAGCTCATCACGTTGGTGTGCAGGTCGGTCGTCTCCAACAGCGCGAGTTCGGCGCGGGTGCCGTCGGCAGTAACGGGGCTCGGCAAGTACGATTTCGTGGTGACCGTCGAACAACCGACTAACGCTACGATAGTCATAAAGCAGGCGATTAATTTAGAAATTTTATTCATGGGGTTCAGTGGATGTGACCTATTTCTGGCGCCGCCGTAAGTAGTGTGTCGAAAAAGATAGATAAAACGCTGAAATATTGCAAGCAAACGACAATGCGGGTCGCTAGCGCAATCGCGGATGGATTGACATCTTCGTTACTGGGTTCTATGCTGATGGCATACAAATCTGGAGATATGCTCATGAAAGCTTGGAAAATACTGTTCGTCGTATCGATTTTGATGGGATCGCTATTGCGTGCCGAGAGCGCCCACGCTGAGATCTCGTGCTACATGTCCGGGCCGGGTGGTTCAGGTTACGGCGACGATTGGGATACAGACTGGGACGATCCGGAACCTGAACTAATCTGCGAAGGCGAGCCGGATTTTAGTCCTCCTCAGTTCGAGCAACAATGCGGGGAAGAGACCAGCGGTTTGCCCAGCGCAGTTCAGAGCGTCGGCGTTTATGTTCCCAGCGTTTACGCAGACCGCCCAAAAAGTAGTTGTGCAACTTCCCGAGACAGTTGTGAATCAACATGCAAAAGCTTTTGGACGCTTGGCCTCTCAAATTACTCGGATCAGCTTGGATTTTTTCTCTCTGTCGGAGGCATTGTTGCTCAGCAACAACTGAATAACTGGACGCTTGGTACCGCCGCTAGGTTGGCAGTTGTAAGAGCCTGCGTAGGATCGAGTTCGTACGCGGCAGGAATAGCGGGCGCTTGGTTCGCGGGAACGTCGACTGGCTGCGCGATTGCGTGCAATGACAACAGCTGCGCGTACGATGACCCAATTTTTAAGTAAGTTTATTGATGACTCGAAATAGGGGGCTTACATGACAAGCAACTGGATGCGTTGTACCATCTTTTTATCGTCCCCGTTATCGACGGCGACCTTGATACTTTCGCAAACAATCACAGTCTTGGTGCACGCTCGGCTGAGTACGTTTGTGCAGACACAAGGTGTCTTACAAATTTTTATGCTGACGATGGCTGCTACAGGTATTCCAGCAGTGGGGTTGTTGTCCGCAGCGTACATGCGAAAGTCCGCTTTGCCGTTTTCACTTCCTGCCCATCTGCGACAATGGATTGTGTATAGCGTCGGTTTGAATTTACTGGCACTTTTCGCTTGGACCAGTATAAATTCCATTCGAACAGAAACAAGTAACAGCACATGGGTTGGCTTCTTTGCTGGCGGTCTTTGCTTGGGCGTGCTTACATTAGGCGCGTTTTCCAGCTGGTTGTCGTTGGACTCGCACAGCGTAGAAACGGATAAGCTGCGCTGAAACTGAGCGGTTAGTTAGAGGCTGTTTCAGTTTCGTGCGCGCAATGGCGCGACGGTATTTTTTTCTGGATAAACAGGCGTCAAGGCGAAGGGCAATTGGCTTGGAATAGTTGGCAGTATGCCCAAATACGACGCCAAAATTGCAATCATGCGACTGTATTGGTCTATCGCGTCGGCACTCGCAAAAACAGCCCTGTATGACACTTCCTTCGCATGTAGAAGCGCTAGAGTTTCAATCACGGTCTTACCACTATAAGCTCGGTATAACTGTTCCGCTAATAAAAGTCGTCCAACCCGACCATTGCCGTCGGTCAATGGGTGAATGTTCTCGAAACGCAGGTGAAAAAATGCTATCGCAAATAAATTTACGTCATGCATTTCTGTGGATCTGATTTCTGCGCATTGAACACGAAGCCGCAAAAATTCCTGCGGCAAACAAGCGGCAGCGGCACCAAATTTTTTTCGCGCCACAATTGCCCGCATCGTCCCTGTTCTAAGTAACGGACCTTGGGACGAACCGAGTGTGCGGATTGCTAGACGCTCAACTAAATTTTTGTCGACGGCCCAACAGTCACAAGTAGTTAACGCCTCGAGCAATGGCGCGTTGAACGACACATGGTGAAGAGCCATTAACTTAGAGCCCCACTGACCGCAACGACGCCTTTCTAAAAGTCCGCGCTCAAGGTCATCGAGAAGAAGCGCGGCGCTCCAAGATAGTAGAACAAGTTACCTGGGGCGAGTGCGCCCACTTGTTTGGCGTTCAAAATAAAGCCCGAGCTCGGGTTGCGGTATTTAGTGTTGCCCAGATTGCTGACGTTTAAGCGCAGTTGCGGGCTCTTGACGAACATGAAATCCGCGAACGTATAGCCCGCGTCAAAATCAGCGGTCATGTAGCTCGGAACTTCTTCGTCATTCAACAGTGTGGCGTATTGGCGGCCGGTTTTTTTCGCTTTGATACGAGCGTAGATTGGACCCTCAGAATACTGCAGCGAAAGACCCGCCAGCATGGCTGGTGTGAGCGCGAATTGTTTGCCGCTTGTTGGCAAAACCGTGCTCGCGGCGGTCGTATTTCCGCCGCGGATGTCGCTAAACACCTTGCTTTTTTGCAGCGTTAACGAGCCGTACACCGACCAGCCGTTGACCGGCACAGTGCCTGCTTCAAGCTCAATACCGCGGGTGCGGGCATTACCGGCATTGGTGTAGATCGACTTCAACGTGGTTGGGTCAAACGAGGTGGCCTGACGATTCTTGAAATCAACATTAAACGCCGTGGCCGAGAAAGTCAATGCCTTCCCCTGGTAGCGATAACCGACGTCGGTGTTAATCGAGGTTTCCGCTTTGATGTCGCCAGTCAATACCGCCACGCCATTAGTGATTGTGACGTTTCCGTTGGTCGGTGCGTAAGCAAAATTCGGCGGTGCGCGGAAGTTTTTGCCGACGTTGGCGAACACCTGTTGTTCGCGATCAATGTTGAAACGCGCGCCGAGCTGCGGCAAGATGTCGTTGAACGACTTCTCGACGCTGTAGGTGCTGTTGAAGTTAACCGTGGTGCCGCCCTCATTGGCGAAGTTGGTGAACTTGCGCGTAATGTTTAATGCGCGCGCGCCGAACGTCACAATACCGCGATCACCCATGAAGCTGAAGGTGTCGCTGAAGTACGTTTGGTACGCGGGGCTGGTGGTGAGCCAGTCGCGCGAGTTGAACGGGCTGCCATCCGGACGCAAAATGCGCCCGTCGCGCAGCCACTGGTCTGCTGGATTGCCGTTGGCATCTACGCCTACGGCGGGGCCGGTTTGCCGATGCTGGGCGCGCTCGTACCAGAAGCCGAGCTTCAGCTGATGATTGCCCCATAGATGACTCACCTCGGTGGTGATGCCGGGCCGATTGGTTTTGGTGACGCTGCTGTTGGCAACGATCACGGTGTCGAGCGTATCGCCGTCACCGTTTAAGTCGCGACCCGCGCCGGTTTTGCCGGTGGCGGTGTTGAGGAAAGCTGTTTCGGAGAGCGCACGTTGTTGCACGCCGCCAGTGCCGTAGCCGTACCACAGATAGGGCTGCACTTTGAGGTAGGTATTTTCAGCAAGCTTGAACGATCCGGAGACCGACACGATGGCGTTTTCAAATGGATTTAGCGCCAGCTTGTAGAACTCTTGCGGTCGCGGAGGACCGGTCTCGACCTGTCGAACGCCACCTACCGCTGGCAAATGACCGGGCGTAAAGGTAGGAGAAAAGTCGGCGTAGTAGCCGAGCGAGTCGAGCTGGGTCTTGCTGAATGTTTGGATGTTGTTGTTGACCGCCTTGTTGTACATGATCGAGCCGAGAATGCGGTTGTCCGGTGACAAATCCAGCGAAAACGCCGCGTCAAAGTGATCGCGCTTGGCCCCCCCTGAGCCCTTCCATTTGTCGGCCTGCGTGTGCGAAGCGCTGATGAAAGTCTTCAACATGTTGTTGGCAAAACGACCGCTGTCAAAGCGCACGAAAGTGCGTGACAGGCTGAGTTGGCCAAACGTTTGCGCAACACGCAAACGACGCTTTTCTTCGGGATCGCAACTCACGATATTGACTGAACCACCGGTGGCACCTACGTGCGGCGATTCAACGTCCGGGCTGCCTTGCGAAATTTGCTGCGTGCAAATGTTTTCCATGTCGACGTATTCCTGCGGAAACACCGAGTAGCTGCCCGAGTCGTTCACCGGAACGCCGTTAATGGTGAAGCCGAGCTGCGTCACATCAAAGCCGCGCACGTTGAGCCCGCCGCCAAACAGGCCGGTGGCATCGTGGTTAAACGTGTTGATGCCGGGCAGCAGCGACAACGCTTGATACGAGTTGCCGGTGGCGCGGTCTTTTTCCGTCGCGTCTCGGGTCACCGTGCTGCGTGCTTTCACCGTGTCTTCGTTCAAGATTTGACCTGCGCCCAACTTCGCGCCACTACCAGTGACGGTGACTGTGCCCAAACGCACGGCGTCGTCCTTGGCGCGTGGCGCTGCGTCTTCAGCCGCTGGGGCTGCGGGCGGCGTGGTCTGGGCCAATGCGCCGCCCGATAAGGCGACGCTGGCAAGCGCTAAGGCCACCGCGCGGGCGAGCACGGTGAGGCTGAGTTGATGGTGCGACGGAGCAGAGTTCATGAAAGTCAACGCGAGTTAAGTGCGGTTTAGAAAAGGATTGCTCGAAATATTTCACACATCGCGTGCGATGCAATGACGAATGTGTGACAAACGGAGTGCGCAGCCTTCGTCTGTGGCAAACATGCCGACAGCGTTGTCATCAAGCCCCGATTTGTGGCCGTTTGAGCAGTGCTGGTGCAGATAGGCGCGACGCTGGAGCGCACGATTGACGATCAATTTTGCTACACAGCTTTTGTTGTAAAGCCATTCTTAACCAAGGCTATCGCTACGTTTATCGTAATAGCGACTATTAATATATTAAGTGCTTAGCCCACGTGCAGTGGCGCTTTGACGCGAAAGTTGTTAAACAATCATCGCATCAAGTTGTCGACCGCGGTTTGGGCGGTCAAGGTGGAGCGCACCGTCGAGGCAATGGCGGCTCCTAAGTCGCCCCTGTCATCGCCGTGTCACATGCTCGCTCCACACTCCGGTTAATTGTGGGGTGGTGGGCTGCGCATGATGCCAATAATCAATCGCGAGTTGTCGATGCTCGCTTTCAACGAACGCGTGCTTGCGCAGTGCGAGCTGCCATGGGTGCCGACGCTTGAGCGGTTGCGTTACTTAACCATCGTCAGTTCAAACCTCGACGAGTTTTTTGAAGTGCGTATTGCAGAGCTTAAGGAGCGGCTGAAAACGCTCACGGCGCAGCACGCAACCGAGGCCGCTGCGCTCAAAGTTTCATTGATTGAAGTGTCTAACAGGGCGCGCGCGTTGGTGGCGCGCAAGTACGAATTGCTCAACACACAAATTCTGCCCACGCTTCGCAAGGTGGGCATTCATCTGGTGAGCGGCGCAGATCTCACGCCCGTGCAACGGCGTTGGGTCAAGGCCACCTTCGCGCGCGAGATCGCGCCGGTGCTCACGCCGATCGGGCTCGACCCGGCGCATCCGTTTCCGGCGGTGGCCAACAAAGGGCTGCATTTCATTGCTGAGCTCAAGAGCAAGCGCGGTGGCGGCAAGTCGAGCATCGCGATTGTGAAAGTGCCGCGTAGCTTGCCGCGTGTGTTTGAAATTCAGGACAAAACCGGCAGCGGACAGCACTCGTTTATTTTGTTGTCGACTTTGATTGAGACTGAACTAGCCACGCTGTTTCCCGGCCGCAACGTGCTGAGCGATTCGCAATTTCGCGTCACCCGCGACAGTGATTTGTGGGTGGACGAACAGGAGATGACTAACTTGCGACATGCCCTCGCGGGTGAGTTGCGACGCAGACCGTATGGCCGCGCGGTACGGCTGGAAATAAATGCTGATTGCAGCGACTCGATTACCGAATTGTTGAGCAAACATTTCAAGCTAGAGCCGCATGAGGTGTACCGCGTGGACGGCCCGGTGAATTTGGCGCGACTCTTGGCGCTAGCCGAAGCGGTGGATTATCCAGAGCTGCGTTTCGCGCCGTTCACGCCGGGGCCGTCGTTGCCGGAGGTGGTCGATGAGCGCGTGTTTGCCGAGCTTAAAAAGCGCGATGTGCTGTTGCATCATCCGTATCAATCGTTCGAGCCGGTGATTCAGTTTTTGCGCTGTGCGGTGGAAGACGTGAGCGTCATCGCGATCAAACAAACCATTTATCGCACCGGATCAAAGTCCACGCTGATGGAGCTGCTGCTTGAAGCGGTGCGTCGCGGCAAAGAAGTGACCGTGGTGCTCGAACTCAAAGCGCGGTTCGATGAAGAAACCAACATCAATTGGGCCGACAAACTGGAGCAGGCCGGTGCGCAGGTGGTGTACGGATTGGTAGGCTTGAAGACCCATGCCAAGATGGCGCTGGTGCTGCGGAAAGAAAATAATGGTGCCGGTAGTAAATCCGGCAACAGCATTCGTAGCTACACCCACATCGGCACCGGCAATTACAACCCATCAACGGCGCGCTTTTATACCGACTTTGGCCTGCTCACGGCCAACGCTGAAATTGGCAAAGACGTTGCGGCGATCTTTCATCATCTGACCAGCCTTTCGCAGCCGCCCAAACTCAAACACTTGTGGTGGGCACCGCACACCATGAAGAACAATATTCTCGCTGCGATTCGTGGAGAAATGGCGTGCGCCAAAGCAGGCAAGCCCGCGCTGATCATGGCAAAAGTTAATGCGCTTACTGATGAGACCGTGATGGCGGCGTTGTGTGAGGCGTCGACCGCGGGCGTGCGCATTGAGCTTATTGTGCGCGGTGCCTGCTGCCTGCGCCCGGATATTGACGATGAGAGTAAGAACATCCGCGTGCGCTCGATCATCGGGCGCTTTTTAGAGCACAGCCGCATCTACTATTTTGCGAACGGCGGCGAGCCGAATGTGTATATCTCGAGCGCTGATCTGATGAGCCGCAATCTGGATCGTCGGGTTGAAGTGGCAACCCCGATTCTCGATGCTGAATTGCGCGCGCGTGTCATCGATGAAGGGTTGCAGATCGCGCTACGTGACAACACGCAAGCATGGCAGCTTGAGCAGAGCGGCGCCTATCGATTAACCAAGCCACAGCCGCGCCACAAGCCGTTCATCGCGCAGCATGAACTCGCGGAAAAATTGGGCTTGCATTCGCAGGGCGGCGCGGGCGAATGAGCGAGATTATTTTTTGGCGACATGCTGAGGCGCACGACGCGGATGCCGATCAGGACGACTTGTCGCGAAAGCTCACCGTCAAGGGCCAACGTCAGGCCGAGCGCGTCGCCTTTTGGCTGGATCGCAACCTGCCGCAACAGTGCAAAGTGTTTGTTAGCGAAGCAAAGCGAGCGCAGCAAACGGCGCGCTGTTTGCCGCGCAAACACAAAACGCTCGCGGAGCTTAACCCCGACGGCAAACCTGCCGATGTACTCGCGGCGGTGGGCTGGGGCAGTCAGGCGGAACCGATTGTGATCATCGGCCATCAACCGTGGATGGGCGAAAGTATTCACTGGCTGCTGATGGATGCGATGGCTCCGATGTCGGTTCGCAAAGGGGCCGTTTGGTGGCTGCAATCGCGACCGCGTGAAGACGCGTCGTTCGAGGTGATCGTGCGAACGGTGATCACGCCGGAATTGTTGTAGCCGTCGCGTCCTGCGCCACAACATTCGCGCACACACCGCTTCGCAGACAGTAGTTTGCGAACCATCACGCCTGTGTTACAACCATGCCAAAGGCATAACTTGAGGCTAGGCGCGTATCACTATGAGCGATAAGCAACGGTTTGAAAACGAGATACGAGCGCTCGAAGCGCAGCTGGGCAACATCGGCACGCATCTAGCGCTCGACGGTGCCGCGCGCGTCGCTTATGCAAGGCAGATTAAAGCGATGGCCGATGAGCTTCGGGCCGAGGCTACCAGCAGCGGTCGCATCACGTGGGCGCAAGCGGCAGACAAAGCACAAACCACACGCAACGCGATCATGGAGTTAATCCGTAGCCGGAGCACGCCAGTCGGACGGGCCATGGCGCAGCAGCTCAAGCGAGAAGGCAAAACGCTCAACGAACTGGTGGCGCGAAAGGTGTCACAGCTCTACGGCGCGCGCGCGGATTTCAATCGATTGTCGGTGGCGCAGCAAAACGCGGTGTACGGCGAGATTGTTAAATCTGCCGGCAAATCAAATCCCACTGTGACCGCGAACATGCGCAACTTGTCGCGCGCAGGCCGTGGACTTTTGTTCGTCTCGTTGGCGCTATCGGTGTACACCGTGGCCAACGCCGACGACAAACCTCGTGCGATTGCGCGTGAAGCGACGATTACCGGCGCGGGCATCTGTGGCGGTATCGCGGGCGGAGCCGTGGCGGGGCTCGCGTGCGGGCCGGGCGCACCCGTATGCGTAACGGTGGGCGCATTCGTCGGCGGCGCATTAGCAGCCTTTGGCGTCAGCGCGCTGTGGTGATTCAGGGCGATCCGCTGTGACCACGTTGCGCTCGGTCGAGTCGTTCGCGCTGCGCGTGGTCGCTGCGGGCGAAGACGCGGCACCAACGAGTGAGCTTGTGTATCAGGGCGCATCTACCGGCGTGGTGCTTGCCGGTGCGGTACTGGAAGCGGCGGTCGCTTGGAACGAAAGTTATGTGCTGTTTTTGACCGACGATATTCCGTTTGAAGACTCGCTGCATATCTACCTGCTGGATGCGAACTTTCAGCCGCAGGACACGGCAAGCCTCGCGTCGATGTATGCAACCGGTAGCTTTTCTGCTTTGACACTGATGCCGCCCGATCAGCTTGGGTTTCGCTTTTTTGGCGACATGGATTGGAGCATTGAAATACTGTCGCGACCGAAGGCGCGCGTTCCGTTTTTGTGGGAGCCTGCCGGCGTCAAAAGAGCGATGGGCTTCTCCCGTCAATTTGTTATCCGAGCTACGCCTAGTGCGGGCCGCAGCTAGCTGTCAACCCGCCTCTGTTACTCGCTTGCGCGTCAGCGACTTGTCGCAGCACTGTCATCTTGTTGTCGCGAGGGCGTCATACCGAGCGGCTGAAATATCGGGCTGTTACTTTGGTTCGCCGTAACTTTTTTGCGGTGAAGTTTGTAGACACAGTTTTTGCCCGCTAATGAAATCCCTAAGGAGCCACGCTTGAAGCCTCTATTTGTTAACGCAGCGCGACACAACCGCACCGTTGCGCCTTCGACTCGCCGCGCAATGAGTGTCGGCGCCGTTGCGCTTGCGACACTTTTTGCATCGACCACTACAACACTGCATGCCGTCAACTGGAACACGCTCAACGGCCAGCCGCCGTTAGTGATTGGCCACCGCGGCGCTTCGGGTTATGTGCCGGAGCACACACTGGAGTCGTACAAGCTAGCCATTGCGCTGGGTGCTGATGTGATCGAGCCTGATCTTGTGTCGACCAAAGACGGCGTGTTGATCGCGCGTCACGAGCCGATGTTGAGCGGCACCACCAACGTTGCCAGCATCGCAAAATTCGCCAGCCGCAAACGTACGTCAACCATTGATGGCGTCGCCTACACCGATTGGTTTTCGGTGGACTTTACGCTTGCCGAGATCAAGGAATTGCGGGCCATTGAACGGGTCGCAGACCGCAATCAAAAGTTCAACGGCGCATTCGAAATCATCACCTTGCAGGACGTGATTGACCTCGCTAAAAAGGAAACCATTCGCACCGGTCGCACCATCAGCATCTATCCGGAGACGAAACATCCGACTTGGCACAACGCTGAAGGTAAGCCGCTGGAAGCCCCGCTCGTGGCTGTGTTGAACGCCGCAGGGTGGACGAAAAAGACCGATCCGGTGTTCATTCAGTCCTTTGAAATTGCCAACCTCAAACAGCTGCGTAGTTTGACCGGCCTGCGTCTGGTGCAACTTTTAAGTTGCTACGACAACGACCTAGCAACGGGTAGTTGCAGCTACATTCCGCTCGACGCGGACAGCGCGCCGGGCGACTGGATAGCCGCTAATGATCGCCGCACATACGCCGACATGATCACCCCTGCGGGCCTCTCAGATATTTCAAAATACGCAGATGGCATTGGCCCGTGGAAGCGTCAGTTCATCGGCGTTAAAGCACTGGCGTTCGGCGCGGACGGCAAGCCCGCTGATTTCAACGGCGACGGCTCGGTTGATGAAGCAGACGGCGTGACGATCAAGAGCTCAAACCTTGTCGCCAATGCGCACACGGCTGGGTTGTTTGTGCATCCGTACACTTTCCGCACCGACCGCGTATTTGCCCGCGACTACGCAGGCGGCGGCAAAGGCAACGCAAGTGCTGTGAACGCAGAGTATCGGCAAATGTGGAGCCTCGGCGTCGACGGACTGTTCTCTGACTTTTCAGACGATGCCGTGAAATCACGCGCGATGTTTGCCACAGATGTGGTTGAAGTGGTTGAATATGCCGATGCGGCTGACGCCAAAGTAGCCACGCGATTCTTCCGCACCGCTACCGATGCCGACATTCGCGGCGTGGCAGCGATTAAAGGCCTGACGCGCACCACCGACTCGTTCAAGGCATGGTCGATTCCGCAAACCGGCACGCTAATGACGTTACCAGTCTGCCGCTACTTCGACAGCAGAAACGTGCGCCATTTTTTCAGTGTAGAAACTGCGCAATGTGCGGCGTACGGCGCTGCTGGATATAGCAACGAAGGCACCGCGTTCCTTGCGGTGTCGCCAAGCAATTCGACCTGCCCGACCGGAACCGTTGCGGTCAATCGCTTCACCCGTACAGTTGCAGGCGTTGCCGATGAGCGGTTAAGTACGGCGCAGGCCCTTACCGGTTCTGTACCCGCCTACACAAAAGCGAGCATCGCGTTTTGTGGCGCTAGCTAAGCGCGCAAAACAGCGCAGAGATCGTCTGGCGTTATGAGCAATTTAGTTAGGCAAATACAAAAGTTCAACGCCGGGCGCGACAGCGAACGCCTAGCGATGAAATATCGCAACATGCGAAGCAGCGCATTTGTCTACTTGCGCGCAACCTGCCATTTGTTTCCGGGTCAATTGGCCGAGCCCAAGGCACTGACCAAGACGCCCGCTGTCTGGTCGTGTGGCGATTTGCATTTGGAAAATTTCGGTAGCTACAAGGGCGACAATCGGCTGACCTATTTCGACATTAACGATTTCGACGAAGCCGCGCTGATCCCGGCGGGCTGGGACATCGTGCGTCTTTTAACCAGCGTGCGACTCGCGTGTGTTGAACTTCAATTTAAGGCGGAGCGGGTGCGAGAGCTTGCCGACACGTTGCTGGCGGCGTACTTTACCGAGTTGCGACACGGTAGCGCGCGCTGGTTGGAGAGAGACACTGCAACGGGGCCAGTTCACGAACTGCTAGCGACGGTCATTGATCGCAAACGCAAAGATTTCCTTGATTCAAGAACGACTAAAAAGGGTAAGAAGCGCGAGTTGTTGATTGATGGCAAGCGCGCGCTTTCTGCAAGCAAGTCGCAACATGCGCAGGTCGGAAGATTCATGCAGCGTTTCGCCAAAACACAAAACGAACCAGAGTTTTACGAGGTACTCGACGTTGCCCGACGCATCGCTGGCAACGGCAGTCTTGGCGTGGATCGCTTCGTGGTGCTGGTGCGTGGCAACGCTAACCCTGACAACAACTACCTGCTTGATCTGAAGCAGGCGATGCCGTCCGCGCTCAGCGACGCTTTGACGCTCAAGCAGCCCGCGTGGGCGAACGAAGGTGAGCGCATAGTGGCGATCACGCGATGTGCGCAAGCGGTTCCGGTGGCGTTTTTGCATGCAGTTCAGATGGATGGGCGCGATTACGTGTTGCGCGATTTGCAACCGTCGGCAGATCGGGTTTCGTTTTCAGAGGAGGTGCACAATCCTCAGCGCTTGAACGAATTGATGCGGGCCATTGGTCAGTGCACTGCATGGTCACACTTGCGCGGCAGCGGCCGTCAACGATCCGCGATTGCGGACGAGTTGATTGCATTTGGCAGCGACGAGCAGTGGCCAAAACTATTGCGCAAAGCTAGCGCTGCTTGCGCGGAAAACGTTGCATCACAGTGGAAGGCTTTTTCCGACGCTCACGACGATAAGGCGTTCGAATAGCTCGCTGCATCAAGTTTTGATGATCGTCCTTCCGTATTGATAGCTCAGCAGCACAGAGAGACTACTTCTTCTTAGGGCGGCCCGTTTTTACGGTATCAAGTCCGTTGATCTCCATCAGCTGCGTTGCTGGTGACAATGCGGCGAAGTGGCGAAGTGCGGCGCGAATGATCTCGCTTTTTTTTGTACTGTCGCGACCCGCAGTGATGGCGTTGCGTTTGCATTTTTTGAGCAATTCCTGATAGGCAGTGGTCATCGTGAAACTCTCGCGGATGATCGGGTCGGCGGCCTTGGCTGGCGTTTTCGCAGCGATTTTTGCCGTTACCAGCTGCGTGTTCGGTGCGATTTTTGCCGCTGTTTTCACGGCGGATTTGCGCGCAACTACAGCTTTTACCGGTGCTTTCGCGGCGGCTTTTTTCGCAGCTGGTTTGCGGGCGACGACTTTGGCCAAAGTTTTGCTGGATACATTTGTTTTTGAGGGGATGGTGGATTTCATGATGGCTGCCCTAAACTTTAATAAACAATAATATTGTATTACTGTTGTTTTCAAAAGCAATGGTGACGAAAGCTAAGTCGCAATAAGCCAAGAAAAAAGGCACCCGGAGGTGCCTTGCAGTGCGTGCGTCCGCAGTTCTTACGAACCGATTCGCCCGCCGTCGTTTTTAGTGATCACAATGGTTGCGGAGCGGGGACGCTTGCCAGCACCGTAACCCGCATTGCTTGGCCACTGGCTTTGGTATTTGGTCGGGTCGGCCAGGTTCGCCTGAGCCGTGCCTTCGCCCGGATGCTGGATGTTGATGAACATGGTTTTGCCATCAGGGGTTTCGCACAAACCGGTGATTTCGCAGCCTGACGGCCCCACTAAAAAGCGTTTCAATGTGTCCGCCGTTGGTGCTTTACCAACGCGGGTGTTGATCACCAGGTCGCCGCCGGTTGCGCGAGGGTAAGTGATTGACTTAACCGTGCCGTCGCCCACTTGTCCTGGCATTGCTGCCAGCATCATGCAATTGGTGACATCGGTGTAGGCACCGTCATCGGTTTGTATCCAGCAGATGCCCGTGTACGGGCTGAAAGCTAAGCCGTCTGGGCTTGAGAAATCTTGATCGCCCGTCAAATTCGACAGATTGACCGAAGCGGCCGCAGCGCTAGATTCTGCGCCAAACAAGTAAACATCCCACACGAAGCTGGTGCCTGCGTTGGACGCGTCTTTGACGCGCAGTATGTGTCCGTTCACGTTGCCGTTTTGCGTCGCCGTGCCTTTGAGGTCGGTGTATGCGCGGGGATTCATGGCATCTGGAATCAGTTGCGTTGCCGTGGTTGGCTCTATGCGACGATTGCTGTTGTTGGTGAGCGTGAAATACACCTCGCCGTTTGCCGGGTTGACGCCGTTCCACTCGGGGCGATCCATTTTGGTTGCACCGACGGCGTCGCCCGCAATGCGCGCATGCACAACCACGTCCGCCTGATCCGCGAATTTGTAGGTGGCGTAGGCAATGATGGTCGGATTGGTGATGGACAGTTCGATCCACATGCCAGTGCCGTCTGCCGCAAATTTTGCAACGTAGAGTTTTCCAGCGTCCAGGTACTTGTCACCCGACGCTAAACGGTTGGCGGCGTTCGCGTCCGCGGGGTTCCAGTTTGCAGCGCTTACAAACTTATAGATGTACTCGTTTCGAGCATCGTCACCCATGTAAATCGCCAGTGGCTGGCCGGGCACAGCATTGCTAAACGCGGCACTTTCATGCGCGAAGCGACCCAGATAGCTTCGTTTCTTTGCCGACTTGGCTTTGTCGTAGGCGTCCATTTCGACGATAAAGCCCATGCCATTCATTTCATTGCGATAGTCATCACTGCCGTCGACAGACACGCCAGATTTGCTGTTGTTCCAGCGCAAATATTTGTCGTCTGTGCCTGCGGTCTCCCAGCCGTGACGGCTCGCAGCTCCTTGCGTACGACCGTAGCGATTGTGGGCGACAACACTCTTGTCGCCACCACGCGCAGCATTGTCAGTGGCGTTGCGCGAGAAGTACCCGAACCAGTTTTCTTCACCTGTGAGGAACGTGCCCCAAGGGGTTTTACCGGTGCCGCAGTTGTTCAACGTACCGCGGGTTTTGGTGCCGTTGCTTGAGAACTTCGTGACAAGCAACGCATTGCCACGTGCGGGGCCACTGATTTCCATTTCAGTCAACGCGGTGTAGCGGTGATTGAAGTTTGAGCCTTTCACGTACTCCCACTTGCCAGCCGTTTTGCGAATTTCGACCAAGGAGACGCCGTGTATAGCCGTTTCTTTGTCGACTTCCGCAGCGGGACGTGGCAGCGTGGTGGCGCCACCGTTGGAGTGAATGAAGAACGAACTGAGTTGCTCATCAGTAGTCGCCTCATGGTTGATCGCGAGAATGGCGCGATCTGTGGATGCGGCAGAAGGTGTGCCGTTTGCCGATAAGCCAAACAGCTCCATACCGTCGTGATGATCGCCAGCACGCTCTTCAAAGGCGCCATCGGTGCCGTCGTTTTTATAGGCAGCAGTCGAGGCAAACAATGGATCGCCCAGCGCGTAAAGCACGCTGACGGTGTAACCGACGGGCACGGAGACTAAGTCTGCAAGGCTCTTGGGTACGGCCGAAAACCCGAGCAACTTTTCAAGAGGCGCCGCAACGGCGTCATCACTGCCGCAACCGGCCAACCCGAACGCTGGCAAGGTTGTAGCCGCAGCGAGTCCCAAGCCGCCGCGCAACAAATTGCGGCGGCTCATGCGCGCAGCAAAGATCGAGTCGAATGTCGGGTTGGCGCTTACGTTCGAGTTTTCATCGTTGAAGTTCGTGGGGGCTGACGTCACGTCATTTAGCTTTTTCATAGCACTCTCTTGTTAGTAGTAATAAAGCACGGGGTCGTGACGGTAAATTCGTCTCGCAACGCGCAGCGAAAAAAGGGGAATGGTTATTGCACGACCCGCGCACCGAGAAAGTGCTGCGCATAACGCGGCACCATGCGCTCAATGGGCAACAGCACGAAAAAATCCGCACTGTCAAAATCAGGATCCCACGCAGGCTCTCCGCAGACCCACGCGCCGAGACGCAGATATCCTTGGAGCAGTGGTGGCGCGGTGGGCCGCATGCCCGTGGGATCGCCAAGCGATTGCAATCCGCGTATCGGTTCAACGCGGTAGTCGACGGGTGCCAAATGCTTCGACATCAGCTCGGCGCGCAGCGCGCCCAAGTTGAGCGATCCGCTATCGAGCGGCACACTCGCGCAACCGGCCAGGTACTTCACTTGGTGCTCGCGCACATACGCGCCCAGACCCGTCCACAGCCGCGCGAGCGCGCCGCTGCTGCGGTACGCGGGATGAATGCAGGCGCGACCCGCTTCAAATATTTCATGCGCAATCGGCTTCAGGCTGTCGATGCGAAATTCGCCTTCGCAGTACATGCGCTTTGCGGCACGCGCAGCCCACGGTGGCAAGATGCGATAGGTGCCCACCACTTTGCCTAGCGTCTCATCGGTCACGATCAAGTGTTCGCAATACGCATCAAACTGGTCAACATCGCGACCGTCGTGTCGATGCAAATCTGCACCCATCTCTTCGCAAAAAACTTTGTAGCGCAATCGCTGTGCCGCCAGCACTTCCGACGCACTGCACGCAAGCCGTACGCTCAGGTGCGCATTAGTGGCGTTAGCCGCGAAGCGGGATTCAGGCCGGGTGGCGGCTGCGGCGACTGTGGTGAGCGTGGCGGCTGCGGTTTGCATACGTGCAACTCCAGAGGATGACGGTTCGCAATTTAGTTTTCCCGCATGACAGTGGCGTGACTAAAACACGACAACACTGTCACATCACCACGCAACATTCGCAGTCATCACGCTGTCACAGAACGCGCTGATAATTCGATGGTGGTCTTACGGCCCGTACAGTGTTTCGTTGCGCAAGATTGTCGCAACGGGCTCTTGGACGGTGGGCCGCCATCATCCTCCCCGATGGAGCGGGTGTCGTTAGCAAAAGCGCTAGCTACACTCGCAGACCACGCTCTTACGAGTCCTTGAATGGCCTGCCTTGCAGGCCATTTTTTTCACACCGCAGCGCAGCGCGGCGCTATCGCGTCTTCAACGTGAACGATATGCCGTATTTGGTCCATCGCGTCACCTCGATATCGAGCAGCAATGCCGTCAACGGATGCTCACTCAACCACTGCGCATCGAGTTGCAATGCAAACGCTTCACCGTTCACGGCAAGCACCGCGCTCGGCGCGCCGTCCATGCGCCCGTGGCAGAACAGCGCGGCCAAACGCAGGCACATCAAGCGCAGCAACAGCGGTCGCGACAACGCGTTGCGATCCAGCTTTTTCAGTGATCCGGTATGCCCCAATACCAGTAACGCGAGCGATGCACGCTCCTGCTCGGAGAACCCGTAAATGTCGGAATGCTCAATCACATAAGCGGAATGCCGGTGATAGTCCTCATGCGCAATCGCCATGCCGATTTCATGCACAGCTGCGGCCCATGACAAGAGCGCGTCCGCGCCGCCCGCGTCGATGCGCGTCCAAAACGATTGCGCGAGCGTTTCCACGCGTCGCGCCTGCTCAACATCGGCGCCGTAGCGCTGCTGCATGCGCAGCACCGTCACGCTGCGCGGATCAGCACTCGACGGCGCTTCACTGCGATGCAACATGTCATATACCACACCCAATCGCAGCGCGCCCTCAGACGGCTCAACGGTTGTAACGTTAAGCTCTTGCATCAGCGCAAGCAAAATTGCGAGCCCACCGGGCAGCACCGGCGCACGACTTGATTTGAGCGCGGCGAGCTCAATGCGGTTCATCTGTCCGGCCTCGATCAGCGCATCTTTCAGGCTTAACAGCGCCTCCACCGTGATCGCCTTGCCGAAGCCGTTTTCAGTAACGATTTCAAAGATCGCGCGGATCGTGCCGGATGAGCCGTACGCCATGTTCCAACCCTGCTTGTAGCGCTTTTGCAGCACCTCCAAACGCGAACGAACAAACACTTCCGCTTTGCGAAACGCGCTCGCCGTGACCATCGCGCCAGGAAAGAAATTTTGCGACAAGGTCACCGCGCCGAGCTGAAATGACTCGGTCAATTCAGGCTCGTAACGACGGCCCACGATGAACTCGGTGGAGCCACCGCCAATGTCCACAATCAGCCGCTCCTGCTCACTCCACGGCAGCGTGTGCGCGCAACCCAGATAAATCAGCCGCGCTTCTTCCGGGCCCGAAATGATGTCAATCGGCAACCCCAGCGCGGCCTCGGATCGACGCAGCAGCGCGCCGCCATTCTTTGCCACGCGATAGGTGCTGGTGGCCACTGCGCGCACGCGGTCGGGGGGGATGGATGCCAGCCGTTCGCGAAAGCGCCCCAGCGCCTCGCAGGCCTCGGCAATCTTGTCCTCCGACAACTCATAGTCACCGTTCAAGCCACCGGCCAAGCGCACGCCCTCGCGGTGCGTGCTGATCGGCACAATCTGCCCGCCTTCGTCTTTGGCGATCAACAGCCGAAAGCTATTCGAGCCTAAGTCAACGGCGGCGAGTGGTTCCGCGGACAATGGGGTCTGTCGAGTGGCCTGTCTTTGTACTGTCACGATGGGGCTCTACGCTCTAAAGCGGTAAGCATATTGCAGGAGTGTGACATGGCAGTGACCCTCTATTTTCTAGGTGCCGGGACGCTGCTGGCGACGGCCATCGTAGCGCTCAGCGTGATCAGATATCGCAAGCTCGATGCGGCATTGAAATCGCTCGGCGCTGCGTTTAAGTTGGACTAGCCCGACGACACGTCAGCAAACTGCTCGCGGCTTCGTAACAGAGCCCTATTCGATCAACCCACCCTTGCTTGAGATCGCACTCATATCCACGTAGCGACTGCCCGCAGCCACGCCTTTGCTACCCACCCGCATCGGCCCGAATTCAAGCGCCGCCGTTGTTCGTAGCGCAGCGCTCACCTTGGTGGCGGTGGGCTCGCCGTCCACCCGCTCAAGCGCACTCACCAGCAACCGCGCCACCACGTAGCCCTCCAGCGTGTGTTGCGACGGTGGCTCGTCGCGGTACTGTTTCATCAGCGCACGGTGTTCGCGCTGAAAAGGATGAATCGTTTTGCCCGGTGGTGGCACCGCCTGCGTGATCATCATGCCCGTGACTGATGCGCCAGCCATTTCAACCAGCGTGCGATGATCCACGGTTGAAAACCCCATCAGCGCCGCAAGCGGTGCGATTTTTCTCGCGTGTTGCAACGCGGGCATCACGCCCAGCGCATCACCCGCAACAATCACCGCGCCGACCGACCCGCTTTTAGACATGCGCAGCAACCACTGCTGCGTGGCGCCGTCAAACGCAAGCGGCAGGCTGCGCTCGCGCGCCTCCTCACGCAACGCCAGCGCGCAGGCCTCCGCGTCGGGCCCGTCGCCGCGCACCAGCGCCACCGACCCCTCGCTAAATGTCTTCAGATAATCGAGCAACACTCTGGCCTCGTCGCGGTACGTGGCGCGCACCGGCAGCACACGGGCGGTGATGCCTGCACGCTCAAGGTCGGTGTCGGTCGGCGCACCCATCAACAGCACTGCTGAGGCGCGCAAACGCGGTGAGCTGGCCGCGGCCAGCAACGTCTCCTCGCTGGTTGGCGCGATCATCGCGTCCACCTCATTCTCAAGCAGCAATTTGTCGACGTTGGCCGTCGCATCTGATGCGCGCCCCGAGTCATCTAGCTGCACAAACGAGATGCGCCGACCGCGCACGCCGCCGCGCGCATTCACCGAGTCGAAGTAGGTGCGAATGCCGTTAGAAAAATCCTTGCCCAGATTAGAAAGCCCCGACAAATCGAGCGTCTGCGCCACCACAATGTCTTTGGCGAGCGCTGGCTGCGCCAAACAAAACCCAACCGCTAAACACAGCGCAGCACGCAAACCATTCATGCAATTCCTGAAAGAAAAAAACGCCGCAGCGCAAAGCACGCCGCAACCGACTCAGGATTGTCTTCTTCGATTGTTACGCGGTGGAGGCGGGGGTAGTTTGTGTAGGCACCGTGACGTCGAGCGCAGTCAGGTGTGGTAATGGCTTTTGGCGGAAAGCGCCATTTAAATAGGGCTATACCGCCAAATAGCGCTTAGTCGACTTTTACCAAAAATGCCTTCTAGATCACGTTGAACCGCAGTTGTAGAAAAAAGTTGATAGCGCAACTGTTCAAACCGCACGGCGGGTTTTATTCAATTCGCGCGGTGATATGCGTTAACTCGCCTGACCGCAGGGCGCTCATGTAGCCAAGAATCAAGTCCCGCGTGCGGAAGCGCCCAAACGCCGCTTCATCCTGCTTTTTCACGATAGGGAAGGTGGACAGCACGTAGTTCGCGTCGTCCTCGCTTAGGCCGTAAAGCCGCATAAAAATCGCGTCCAGCCGCGCCATGCGATGCGCGCGATCTCCGGCGTCCCACACGAACGGCGGCCGCACGTCGCCAGCGGCGTTCACATGACCCATATCCCGCGCAAACGGTGCCATGTCGTGCGCCGTGTAGGTCAGCGCCAGCACCTCCGCGCGAATGAAGTCGGCGATGGTTTCTGCGGGAACGCGCAGTAACGAGGGCATGGTCCGCTCAAACCGCCAGGAGAATTACTATGCTGCTTCTTCTCAACGTACTGCGGTGTCTTGGTCAGAGAGCAGCACGAATTATTGCCCCGTCGCAACAATGGCAACACTTACAGATTGGGCAATCATTTGGGCTACTGGTGTGTAAAGGTCAACGTCAGTCTCAGGCGTACGAATAGATACGACGAGACTGTAACCTGCCGGTTGGTCATAGCGCTCCAGCGCAGGGCGAGTGCGCCACCAACCGAGGCCCGGATACACAGCAATAAAGCCCATGGCCGCGAGTTCTGCCCCTGACCCTTTCCAAATATCTTGATGCAACGAACCTCGATGCCTTTGCTGACTGCCTAAGCACCAATTTGAATCTGCCGAGTTAGCTTGCTCGATTTCTTCGTCGCGTTCTGCCTTTGAATTGATACGAGCAATGAATTCGTCGGTACTTGCGTCGAGCGGTCGTTGCATATCGAACTTCAGGCGATGTGATGGATAGCGAAACTTTGAAGTGGTTCCTCGCGCAGAGGGATTGGGCTCGACGAAGTACGACAAGGTAACGCGTAGCGCCACTTGGGCTTCCGAAGGCAATGCAAGGAGTGCCTCTTTCGGCCACGGAAGCGCGTGGAGATTCATGTCACGAGTGACGACCCCCTTCTTGCGTTTCTTTACGTAGGGTTGCAGCCGATCTTCGGTAATCAGTGTGAGTGAATTACCGGCGCTCCACAACGCCCGATCCAAGCTAGGCGTGCCCCAACCGCAATGGCGAATCAGCCGTGCTGTGTCTTCCTGAGTTCTTTTGTTCCGCCTTGGATTGCTTGGCGGATACATGTCCAGCATGGCGGGCGTCCACTCGGCCGAATGAACAAGTAGCGCTCTAATTGTTTCGGGTTTGAGCTTTGGATAAGCGGACATCAACTGTCCCGCCATTCGGGCGCAGAGCGCAGACGCAGCGCTAGTTGCGTTGGTTGTCGTAAGCAGCCGCTCAGTCGGCAAATTATTTGTTGTGAGCAAGTGCAGGCTGGATATGCCGGCTGCACCATTTGCGTTTTTGCCTGCGTTGCCGCCCTCAAAAACGACATCAGGTTTCAATGGCCATGCCGAATCCCATTATCCGGACGTGGAGGTGTAAGGACTTAGCGCGCCGGATGCAGCAATCGCGCTATACCCATTTGCATCCCCGACATCGGTCTTGAGGGTGAACGCGCCAACAGTAAGCGCTTTCCAAGACTGGGCGGGGTCACGAATGCCATTGGTTGTCAAGCTGGCAGGGTAAGTGCTCCACGCGGACTCGTTAACGGTGTTACCAGCCGCGAGCACAAACAGACGTCTAAATTGCCCGTCGTTATCAAAGTCTGAGGCCAAGCGGTCAATAGTGGCTGACCATGCAGATGGCCTGCCTCGATCACGTCCATCCGACGACGTTACTGCTGACGTAAAAACGCGAGGGCGAGAAGGTGCAGATATTTCAGGACGGCTGACGGCATCACTGAACAAATAACCGTGGAGCTTGGCATCCCCTTGATTCGCGCCTTGTATCGGCGTGAGGTTTACCGACTCTAAACGATGCGACACAACTATCGGTTCGGTGGACGCCAGTGCATCAGTCAAATCTCCGAACGCAACTAGGCCAGCGATTCCTGAGCCGTGGTTTGCTTGATCACTTGTTCCCCATGCAGGATTTACGGTGTGTAGATCCTCACTCGCGATGAGCGGTGCGAGCAATGGATGCCCTCGGTTGACGCCGGAATCTAACAAGCAAACACGTGGAGTCGTGTCGTTCTCGCTCGATGGGCGGAGCCGGGTCACGGCATCTTCAACCCAAGCTAGCTGTTCCGGCGGAGTCATACCGTCGAAAAAATCAGCAGTGTCCTTCGCACGGCGAAGCTCGGCAACGCAATTCAGGATCATGGCGGATTGTTTGAGTTGCTGTTGTGAGGCGTAAAACAATAGCACCGTCCGCTCAGGAAAGTTAATCTGATGCTCACTCACACGACGTTCAGCCAAAGCTGCAAGTTTTCGGAAATCAGCAACGACCTCGTTGCGTCGTCCGCGTACAGGCAGCCATGCCTCCCACCAAAACACTTCCGTATCGTCTTCCGGTAACGAAGCAGGATCATCAGTCCAAAGCGCCTGAATTTCCGCAGCACGAATTGCAGCGACGGTATTAAACAGCGAGCTGTGATCTATTAGCTCGTTGTTTACATTTCTCTTGCCTTGAAGATATTCTGTAACGTATTTTTCAAAGTGACTGAGTCTTCCATCAGGTACAAAAACGTTCGCGGTCGTTGTGTTTCCGTCGACCCGAACACTGAGTACGTCAATGTGCTTACTGTGATCGCGACCACGTTCGTTGCTTAGACTTTCGAAGGCCAGTTCAATGCCCGGTATCCCAACAAACTGAATCTGCAGGCCAATACCGCCTTGCAACCTCGCGCCTTGTTGTGCAACTGCGGCTTGGGCAGCGACAACGCGAAGAGCGTCTAACTGCGCTCGAAGCACAACGCCATGTTGTTGTGGGTCAAGCCAAGGCGGTTTGGTCGAACCGCCACCACCAAAAGCGTTGAATCGCTGAGCGGTTGCGGTATTTTCGAGAACGAGGTGGGCGCGCTTATCGCTTGCTTGAACCACGGTGAGTTAGCGGCTGCGCGTTTTGTTGTCTGCCAATTTCTGGTTGATCAGACGACGCTCTTCCAGTGCGTGCTCGAGGGATAACCGCTGTACTCTCGGCTGCTCCTGCATGATCGCGTCTTTGATGGACGCGTCGACGGCCCGGCTGATCTCTGCGTAACTCAAGCCCTGCGCTTGTTCGGCCAGCCCATCCTTTTTGAATGGCTTGGGCACAAAAGAACTTAAGCGCGAACGGATCAAGTTGAGCGCTTGATTCGATGTCGGCAAGTGATATTCCACAACATCGTCGAATCGACGGAACAACGCGTAGTCGAGGACTTCAGCATGATTGGTTGCGGCGATGATGAGACTATTTGAATTATCGTGCTCGATCATTTGCAGGAAGCTGTTCAGCACGCGACGAATCTCGCCTACGTCATTACCCATGCTCCGCTGCGAACCGATCGCGTCGAACTCATCGAAGAAATAGACACCGCGAAGATCGGCGATGGCATCGAATACCTGCCGTAGCTTTGCGGCGGTTTCTCCCATGAATTTGGTGATTAACGAATCGAGGCGCACCAAAAATAGCGGGATACCCAACTCTCCGGCCAGCGCCGATGCAGTCATAGTCTTACCTGTGCCGGGTGGACCGACTAACAGCAACTTGCGACGAGGTGACAGGCCGTGCTCTTTGATGCGCGCTAAAAGACGCTGCTCTTTGATGATGCGATGCAACTGGTGCGAAGCCTTCTCATCAAGCACCATGTCACTGAGTCTGTTGGCGGGATAGGTAACGCTGAGCAAGTTGGCGAGTTCGCCACGCGGCTTGGTAGCGCTACCTATAGGAACCAGCTTGCCACTGCCGTCCTGACCGAGCCGAGTTTTGGCCGAATCAATCATGTCGCGCAGTTCTTCTGCCAGCTTGCCATGACCGAGTTTCGCCTCGTGCGCAGCCATTTGCATTGCGACAGAATAAAAGTGTCCATCGTCGCGACTGATGTGCGACTTGATGAGCGCTTTTAGTTGTTCGGAGCTGGCCGCGAGATTCACCGTTTAAACGTCATTGAATGGTAACAAACACAACGGCTTTTTGTTGAAAAAATGCGCTGTATGCGTGCCGGTATCAGCGCCGCCAAACCTTAAGCCCGCGCCATGTTTCCATGGCGTCGAAATCTGCGTCGCTGTGCAACAAAGCAAAGTTGTTTTCGATGCAGTAGCTGGCTTGCAGCACGTCGATGGGGCTGGCGATGGTGATGCCACGGGCGCGCAGGTCGCGGTAGTGCTGGGCGGCGGCGCGGCAGAGCGTGTCGCCACCGATGGCAACCACCTCTAATGCGCGCAACACGCGGTCGGCGGCAAGATAGTCGCGCTCGTGGCGAAAGCCACGCAGCACTTCAAACAACGCGAGGTCTGCGATGGCGATCGGTGCTGCGGCTTCATCAAGAAGTTGCGTCAAGATTTCAGCAGCGGCGGTGGAGCGACCGTTAAAAAAATCGATCCAAACGCTAGAGTCGACGAGGATCACTTGCGGCGTGATTTTTGGGGGACGGCGGGGCTGGCCTTGGCTGTTGGCTTTGTTGCGGCCGCAGCGTAAGGCGGCGGCGCCGGGCTGTGCACTGCCAATGCTGTCGTGGTTCTGCCGATCGGCCCGTCATCCCATTGAAGCTGCCCACGCAGCGCAAGAATGTCTCTGTATGCCGCTTTGCGAGCCAGCAATTGCAGGCCCGCCTCCACCGCCTCGCGCTTGGTGGAATAAGGCCCGGCTCGCATGGCCGAATCCATCAACGTGTCGTCAATGTCGATGTTAGTTCGCATAGATTGCCTCAAATAACAGTAGGTGTACACAACTACAATATTGTACACATTTAGCATTTTAGTGTGTATGGCAAGCCGATAACGAGTACATCGCCTTTGGCTTCTCTTGCGACACGGCGCTGCGGCTGCCTTTAAGCGCCGCGCTGGCACATCGCACAATAAAACACATTTCGCCCGCCCACAGCCACACGTGAGACTGGCATGGCGCACACGTGACACGCTTCGCCTTCGCGGTCAAATACCCAATGGCGATAGCGAGCGAAAGGCCAGCCGTCGCGTTTAAGGTCGAGCGCGAGGCCATGATCGTTGGTGATGCCGCGTGTGCGAAAGCTTTGCCTGGGCATCTCTACGATGGCGTTGGCCAGTGCGTCGATTTCATCGTCGCTGCACTGCGCCGGTTTAAGCGAGGCCTGCACGCCCGCGAAGAACAAAATGTCGCTGCGCAAATAGTTACCCAAGCCCGCGACAAAACCTTGATCGAGCAGCAGCGCAGCAAGCGAGCGATTGCGAGAGGGTTTGTTGACTAACCGTGCGCGAACGTCGCTGATGGTGGTGCTTGCATCCAGCGCATCGGGGCCAAGCTTAGCGATGTACGGATGCGCGTCCACCTCGTGGGTGTGCAGCCAATGAATGTCAGTGGCTGAATACAGCATGGCCACGCCGCGCGCGGTTTCGATCAACACACGCAAAGCTTTCCGGTGCGCTAGCGGCGCGGTTTTGCGCACCACCCATTGACCATAAAGTTGATTGTGAGTGACGAGGCTGAAACCGGTGGAGAACGCTAGTGTCATTGCCTTACCACGTGGCCTGACCTGCTCAATACGGGTGCCAATCAGGCGCTTTGCATGATGGGCAATGCCGGGCCACGCGAACTCAACTTTGACGATAGGCTCGCCCTCAACCGCGCGGGCGATTGCTGCCGCCTCGCGCCAAACTTCTGGGCCTTCAGGCATATTGCATTTGCTCATAACCGTGTGCGCTTAGCGAGTAGCTCACGGTAAAAACTCCGCCAACACCGCGCCTGTGTGCGATTTAGCTCGCGCCTTAAGCAGCGTCGGTACATCACCCGCGACGACGACGTTGCCACCACCGGCGCCGCCTTCGGGGCCCATGTCGATGATCCAGTCTGCCTCGGCGATCAAGTCGAGATTGTGTTCGATCAGGATCACGGTGTTACCTGCTTCGACGAGTCGATGCAGTACGTGGATGAGCTTTTCCACGTCCGCCATATGCAGGCCCACGGTGGGCTCATCGAGCACGTACAGCGTGTGCGGATTGAGCGCGCGACGACCGTGCGCTTTTGCTTTCACAACGACGGTTGGACTCTTTTCTTTTGCTAGCTTTTGTGCAGCCTTCGATAGCTTTGGTGCATCCTTCGGATCAGTGCTTTCAGTCAGGACGATCGGTGCTTTCACCTTGGAAAGTTCAGTCACCAACTTGATGCGTTGCGCCTCGCCACCAGACAGCGTGGGGCTGGGCTGGCCGAGCGTGAGATAGCCCAAGCCAACGTCTTGCATGAGCTTCAGCGGATGATGAATCGACGGCATCGTGACAAAAAATTCCACCGCATCATCAACATCCATCGCGAGCACGTCGCCGATGGACTTGCCGTGCCACAACACCGACAGCGTTTCGCTGTTGAAACGCGCGCCGTTGCAAACATCGCACGGCAATTTCACATCCGGCAAAAAGTTCATCTCGATGGTGATCACGCCCGCGCCAGAGCACGCATCGCAGCGCCCACCCGCGGTATTAAAAGAGAACCGCCCGGGCCCGTAGCCGCGCATTTTGGCTTCTAACGTTTCAGCGTAAAACTTGCGGATGTTGTCCCAAAAACCGATGTAGGTGGCGGGGCACGAGCGTGGTGTTTTGCCGACCGGCGTTTGGTCTACTTCGAGCACGCGGTCCACGTCTTCCCAACCTTCAAGCGAGGTGCAGCCGTGCAGCGGCGGCGATTTTTTCTTGTTGTTGCGCGCGCTCACCAGCGCTTCAAGGTTGCCGTACATCACCTCGCGGGCGAGGGTTGATTTACCTGAGCCCGATACGCCGGTGATGACCGACAGACGCGACAGCGGCAGCTTCGCCGTGACGTTGCGCAGATTATTGACCGTCGCACCCTTGACTTCAACGAATGCATCGCTTTTGCCGACCGGTGCTCGCTTGTGCACCGGATGTTTAAGCGGATTCTTTAGAAAACGCCCCGTGATTGACGCGGGGTTCGCTACGATTTCTGCGTAGGTGCCCTCGGCCACAATCTCGCCACCGCGCACGCCTGCGCCGGGGCCGAAGTCGATGATGTGATGCGCGCGTTTGATCGTGTCCTCATCATGCTCAACGACGATCAGCGTGTTGCCTTTGGCCTGCAACTTTTCGAGCACGTCGAGCAAGATACGGTTGTCGCGCGCATGCAGGCCGATGGTCGGCTCGTCGAGCACATAGGCCACGCCCTGCAAGTTAGAGCCGAGTTGCGCGGCGAGGCGAATGCGTTGTGCTTCACCGCCCGACAGGGTGGGCGCGGAGCGATCTAGCGTGAGATAACCCAGCCCCACTTCTTGCAAAAATTGCAGGCGCGATTTCACCTCCGACACGATGTCGCGCGCGATCTCTTCTTCGCGTGCACCGAGCTTGAGCTCAGACATGAAGCGCTCCACTTCGATCACCGAATGCTTCACCAACACGTGAATGCCCTCGCCGCGAAAACGCACGTTACGCGCAATCGGATTCAGCCGCGCGCCGTCGCAACTGACGCACACTTCAAACGCTTCTTTCGCGTCGAGGAACGCATCCAGTTCGCGGTCGGCGAATTCCTCGCTCACTCGATCATCGCGTTTGTAGCCTTTGACGCTTTCGCCCATACCCTGACACGTGGTGCACCAGCCGTGTTTGCTGTTAAACGAGAACAGGCGCGGGTCGAGTTCGGCAAAGCTTGTGCCGCAACTCGGGCAAGCGCGCTTGGTGGAAAACACCACGAGCTCAGCCTCGCCGCTGCCCTTTTTCCATGCCAGCACATGCACCACGCCCTTGCCGTAGTCGAGACCCGAAGTCAACGCATCGCGTAACGGTTTTTCCTTCTTGGCGGTCACCTCAACGGTGGCGACGGGTAGCTCGATGTTGTGCTCCACAAAGCGATCTAATCGCGCCCATGGCGCAACAGGAATCAGCTCGCCGTCCACGCGCAAATGTTCAAAGCCTTTGCCCTTGGCCCACTTTGCGAGATCGGTGTAGAGCCCTTTGCGATTAACCACCAACGGCGCCAGGACGGTCGCGTTGCGGCCCTTGAAGTCACGCAAAACACGCGACGCAATCGCATCCAGCGACTGCGGCTCAATCGGCACGTCGCAGGTCGGACAATATTGCGTGCCGAGCTTCATCCACATCAGCCGCAAAAAGTGATAAATCTCGGTGAGTGTTGCCACCGTGGATTTGCGCCCACCGCGTGAAACACGTTGCTCAATAGCCACCGTCGGCGGAATACCATGAATCGCGTCCACATCGGGCCGCGCAGACGGCTGCACGAACTGCCGCGCGTAAGCGTTCAGCGATTCGAGATAGCGACGTTGTCCTTCGTTAAAAATGATGTCGAACGCGAGGGTTGATTTGCCGGAGCCCGACGGCCCGGTGATGACGGTGAAACCCTTCGCGGGAATCTCAACGCTCACGTTTTTGAGGTTGTGCTCGCGCGCGTGCAGGATGCTGATGGACTTAGCGGACGAGCGGGCGAGGTAGGCCGCGCGCGGCTCTTCAACGCGCGGCTGATTGCTGAGCTTTAAGGCGGCAAGGTCACGGTCGTAATCGTTGAGCGCTTTTCCGGTGTGCGAACGGACATCATTGCGAATATCGTTAGGTGTGCCTTCAAACATGACCTCACCACCCGCGTCACCACCCTCAGGCCCGAGATCGATGAGCCAGTCGCTCGCGGCGATCAAGTCAAGGTTGTGTTCGATGACGAGAGTCGAATGACCTGCGTCGATCAGCTTGTCGAACGCGCGTAGCAGCTTGGCGATGTCTTCAAAATGCAAACCGGTGGTTGGTTCGTCGAACACAAAAAGTTTGCCGCGTGGATGCTTCGCATTTTCCGGTTTGATGCGTTTGGGCAAGCCTGAAATGGGCCGCGAGTCGACGCTTTCAGCCAGATGGCCCGCAAGCTTCAGGCGCTGCGCTTCGCCACCGGATAGCGTCGGCACGGGCTGCCCAAGGCGAACGTAGTCAAGCCCCACATCGGCGAGCGGTTGCAAGGTGCGCAACACTTCTGCGCCGCCTTTGATGTCTTTGAAGAAAATGAGCGCTTCGCTGACCGTCAGATCGAGCACATCACTGATGCTCCTTTCATTGACTTTCACCTCGCGCACTTCCGAGCGAAACCGCGTGCCATCGCAATCGGGGCAGCGCAAATACACGTCAGACAGAAACTGCATTTCAACGTGCTCAAAACCGGAGCCCGAGCAGGTCGCACAGCGGCCATTGCCCGCATTGAAGCTGAAGGTGCCAGCGGTGTAGGCCCGCTCCGCGGCCATCGTCGATTTCGCATAGATCGCACGGATCGCATCAAACGCGCCGACGAAACTGGCGGGGTTCGAGCGCGATGATTTGCCGATGGGCGACTGATCGACGAACACCACGTCGTCGACGTTTTGGTGCCCAAGCAGCAGGTCATACGCACCGGGCGTGTCAGTTGTTTTGCCCTTAGCTTTGTACAACGCTGGCACCAGGATGTCTTGCACTAACGACGATTTTCCGGAGCCGGAAACGCCCGTGATAGTGACTAGTCCACGCAGCGGGAAGCTGACGTTAATGCCTTTCAAGTTGTTCTCGCGGGCGTTGGTGAGGATGATTTCATCCGCACCGACACCCGCGCCTTTTTTCGTAATCCGCGCAGGCGTCAACGTGCGATGCGTCCGCGAAATTCTTTCTCGCCCCAACAAATACGCGGCTGTTCGCGAGTCATTGGTGGTCGCTAATTCCCTCGGCGCACCGTCAAAAATAATTTCGCCACCGCGCTCGCCCGGGCCCGGCCCAATGTCGAGAAGTCGATCCGCAGCAAACATGATCTGCGGATCGTGCTCCACCACCACCAGCGTGTTGCCCGCATTGCGCAGCCGCTGCATCACGCCAATGATGCGCGACATATCGCGCGGGTGCAGGCCAATCGACGGCTCATCGAGCACGAACAAAGTGTTGGTCAACGACGTGCCGAGTGCTGTGGTCAGATTGATGCGTTGCACCTCACCGCCAGACAACGTGCGCGATTGCCGATCCAGCGTGAGATAGCCCAGACCCACATCGCACAAATAGCCCAGCCGCCCGCGCACTTCGGTGAGCACCAATTCGCCCGCTTCATCGATCACAGCGCCGTCGGCGTGAAAATTTAGCTCGCCGAAAAAGCTGCGCAACTTCGATATCGGCAACAACATCAAATCATGAATCGTCAACCCCGGCGACGCTTCCAACACGTCGCGCGAATACTTGAAATGCCGTGGCGAAAAACGTTTGCTGGCAGGCAACACGGCGTCCGCATTCGCCTTCGATCCCAACCGAAAATTCAACGAAGTCGGCTTCAGTCGCGCGCCTTCACACGCGGGGCACGGCGTGTACGCGCGGTACTTCGACAGCAGCACACGAATGTGCATCTTGTAGGCTTTGGTCTCCAGCCAATCGAAGAAGCGGCGCACGCCGTACCACTTTTTGTTGTTGTCCTTTTCCCAGCTGCGCCACGTATCGTCGCCGTCGATCACATAGCGTCGATCCTGCGGCCCCATGTCGCGATACGGCACATCCATCGGGATGTTGCGCGCCGTCATGTACTTTTTGAGATCGTCCTGACATTCCTTAAAACTCGGCGTTTGCCACGGCTTCACGGCCCCCTCGGCAAGCGTCTTGCCTTCATCAGGAATCACCAAGCCCAAGTCAACGCCAATCACGCGGCCAAAGCCACGACATGTGTCACACGCGCCGAGCGGATTGTTAAACGAGAAGCTGGATGCGTGCGGGTCGCTATACGTGATGTCGCACGGCGCGCAGTGCAGGTCGGAGGAGTAGCGCCACGGGGCCACCTCACCATCCAGCACGAACACATTCACCCGCCCCTTGCCGTGCAGCAGCGCGGCCTCCAGCGCCTCCATCACGCGCACTTTTTCCGCCGTGCCGATGCGCATGCGGTCTTGCACCACGTGCAGCGTCGCGCCGTCGCGTTCGTGCACACGCGTATAGCCCTGCGCGGATAAAAACTGCTCAACTTCCGCTTCCTTGAAGTTCTCCGGCACGGTCACCGGAAACGTAATCGCCACACGCGGATCAGTCGCCTTCGCTGCACGTAATTTCAGATCGAGATAAATCGTGTCCGCGCCATCTCGCGTCACCTTTGCGCCGCAGTTTTGGCAATGCAGCGCCGCCAGCCTCGCGAACATGAGCTTCAGGTGATCGTTCACCTCAGTCATGGTGCCAACGGTCGAGCGCGAGGTGCGCACCGGGTTGGTCTGGTCTATGGCAATCGCGGGCGGAATACCTTCGATGCGATCCACCTGCGGCTTGTCCATGCGATCTAGAAACTGCCGCGCATACGGCGAGAACGTCTCGACGTAACGGCGCTGGCCCTCGGCATACAGCGTGTCAAACACCAGCGACGATTTGCCCGAACCGGACACGCCGGTGACCACCGTCAACTCGCCGGTGTGAATGTCCAAATCAATATTTTTTAGATTGTTTTGCCGTGCTCCGCGAATGCGAATGTCGGTGTTGACCATGCCCGCCAAGGCGCGTGGCGCGAGTGGCGCTACAGAGGATTCAGCGGATGCAACAGATTTAACGGAAGAACGTTTGCGGCTAGCGGACATGGGGGGTACTACTCAAAAAAAATGATCCAGCACAGCACGTGAACTGCGCATGTATCCAGTAGTTTATAGGCTGCGCATTAGGCACCAACATCCTATGATTGAGCGCATGAAAAATCTCTTGCTGCTCTCCAATTCGCGCATGCCGACTACGGCCTATCTTGAACACGCGATCAACGCGATTCGCGAGACCATCGGTGAGGCAAAAAAAATCGTGCTGATTCCGTATGCGAGCGTGACCATTGCGTGGGATTCCACCGCAAAAAATGTGCGTAACGCGCTTGAGCCGTTGGGCATAGAAATCACCGCGATTCATCACTTCAAAGACCCAGCAAAAGCGCTCGCCGGGGCAGACGCGATCATGGTCAACGGCGGCAACACCTTCAACCTGCTGCATCACTTGCGTCGCAAAGAGATCATCGTGCCGCTGCGCACCCAAATTTTCGCTGGCAAACCGTACGTCGGCTGGAGCGCGGGCTCGGCAATTTGCGCGCCGACGATTCGCACGACAAACGATATGCCGATCATCGATCCGTCGGGATTGGATGCGCTCGGTGTGATTGATTTTCAGTTGAACGCGCACTACACCAACAGCGTGCCCGAAGGCTGGATGGGCGAAACGCGCGATCAGCGTTTGGCTGAATTCGTAGCGCTAAATCCGATGGTGCCGGTGTTTGGCTTGCCCGAAGGCGATTGGCTGCGCGTGCGTGACTCAGCGATCACATTGCACGGACTGTTCGCCGGAAAGTGGTTTCGCGCGGGGCAGCAGCCAACGGTTGTTGAGAGCGGATCGGACGTGATCTTTTAGCGTTACTGGGTCAATAGCTTTTCGCTGTAAGCCTTATTTTAATTGGTCTAAACGCATTAAAAGCTATAAATCGATATATGCAATAAATCAACGGTAAGCCCACATAATATTGGGCTTTCAGCGAAAAGCTGTAAGGCGTTTCGGCGCAAAATTGCTTGCAAAACTAAGCGAGTCCGGCATCGTTGGACAGCGCTTTCAAATCATTCGCCCGATTGATTTCAACGATGTTGCCGCTGAACTTGAGCTGCACATTCTTCACGCCGAGTGAATAGGCAATCGGCAGCAGCGTGGCGCGGGCGCTGGCCTCCACCTCGGGACGCAGCTGCTCGATCAAGGTGTGCGCATGACTTTGTGCATGCGCTGCTGCGCCTTCAAGCAAGCGATTTTTATCTTCTTCGGTGAAGCCGGGGCCAAACGCGCCGTTGAGTAAATCGGGCAGCAACCACGGCATCAATTTTGATCGTTGCTCATCATAAAAACGCAGCGAGCGCACGCTGATTTCGGCACGCACCGGTGGCAACGTCAACTGCGCCGCAGACTCGGTCGTGACAATCGAAAACTGCGGCGAGCGCAGGTCATAGCGAAAATCAATCTGAAACTCAAAGATCATCGCCAGCTTTTTTTGCGAGAACGCCCAACGCAAATACTTACGTCCGAATTCACCAAAACTGTAATCGGTTTCAGTCACAATTTCTTTAGTGATGACCTTAAACACCGACAGCTCGCCCACCGCACGCATGCCTTCAAGCGAGACGTGCGCGTGGGTGTCGTTAGCGCGCGCGAGCCAAGGCTTGCGGGCGATCAGCCAACCGATACCCCCGCCGAGAGTGACCGCGAGGAGCGTGAAAAGAATGTCCATTGGCGAATTATCGACGGACGGGGTTCTGTCCCCTCTCCTCTCGCTCCGTCGTCATTCCCGCGAAGGCGGGAATCCAGCACGTAATCCGCGCGAAGCGCAAAGCAAACATGTGTCGTGCGGGACGCGCCGGTTTCGCCTGTGGGCGAGTCACTTTCTTTTGCTTCGCCAAAAGAAAGTAACCAAAGAAAAGGCGACCCCGACGATTGTCCTGATCCTGCGATGCTCAGAAAAAAGCGGAA
>JAYSRA010000051.1:0-12571 GCA_043721275.1 Burkholderiales bacterium | reverse complement strand
ACGGTAGCACTCATCGCCCCGATCGCCATGGAAGAGAAGCTGCGCTTCGCTATTCGTGAAGGTGGTCGTACCGTGGGTGCCGGTGTGGTGTCTAAGATTCTGAAGTAACGCGTTTTCCCAGCCCATTTTTAGGGGCGTAGCTTAGTGGTAAAGCTACGGTTTCCAAAACCGTCGATGGGGGTTCGATTCCCTCCGCCCCTGCCACCGAACGCCACGCAATGCCACGATTTAGTGGCCGTCCATAAAGCCCATCGCTGGGCAGGTAACAAGCTGAAGCATGAACGAAACAACTAAAAACTGGATCATATTTCTAGCCGCTGGAGCGTTCGTAGTGGCTGGGTTGTACGGCTTCTATCATTTCGCAGAATCAGCGTTAGCGTTGCGTATGTTGATCGTGCTTGCTGGGCTGGCCGCCGCCTCGGGCGTGGTTTACGTGTCAACACCGGGGAAAGAATTCGTTCAGTTTGCGCGCGAATCCGTCGCAGAAGGCAAAAAAGTCGCTTGGCCCACGCGCAAAGAAACCATTCAAATGACGTTGATCGTATTTGCATTCGCCATCATCATGGCCATCTTTTTGGCCGGCGTAGACGGGGCGATTGGTGCATTGATTTCGTGGCTCACGAAGCGCGGCTAACCCGCTGATTTAGCTCTTGCAAGACGCAGTCATCTAACGAATACCGGAATCTTATGGAAAACGTAGTTACCGCAGAAACCGTGGCTGATGCCGGTGTTGTTACCGCCGACATTAGCGTTGCGACCAAGCCGAAGCGCTGGTACGTCGTGCATGCGTTTTCCGGCTTCGAAAAGACGGTGCAGAAAGCACTAATCGAGCGTATTGCCCGCTCAGGTGCTGATGTGTCAGCGCAGTTTGGTCAAGTGATGGTGCCGGTTGAAGAGGTTGTAGAGATCAAAAACGGCCAGAAAACGATGTCGGAACGCAAGTTCTTCCCCGGCTATGTGCTGGTTGAAATGGAGATGAGCGACGACAGTTGGCACTTGGTGAAAAGCACCCCTAAAGTCACAGGCTTTATCGGCGGCACGGCGACCCGTCCCGCCCCGATATCGCAAAGAGAAGTCGACACCATTCTTAATCAGGTGAAGACCGGAGTTGAGAAACCGAAGCCGAAGTTTTTGTGGGAAGTGGGCGAGGCGGTTCGCGTCAAGGAAGGCCCGTTCAACGACTTTATGGGCAACGTGGAAGACGTGAATTACGAGAAATCAAAACTGCATGTGTCAGTAATGATTTTCGGGCGAGCCACACCGGTTGAACTTGATTTCGGACAGGTAGAAAAAGCCTAATTTATTTAAGTGATTGGCGACACACGTCACCAGTCGTTTTTAACGGGGAGAACGCCGTAATCCGTAACAGGCAATCGGCGTTCGTCAGCACCCAAAACCAGGAGCCATCATGGCAAAAAAAATCGTCGGCTTTATTAAGCTGCAAGTTCCCGCAGGAAAAGCGAATCCATCGCCTCCCATCGGTCCGGCGCTCGGTCAGCGCGGTCTCAATATCATGGAGTTCTGCAAGTCGTTTAACGCGCAGACCCAAGGAATGGAGCCCGGCATGCCAATTCCGGTGACGATCACCGCGTTTGCCGACAAAAGCTTCACCTTCATCATGGGCACGCCCCCAGCGACGTACCTGATCAAGAAAGAGTCAAAAGTTGCCAAAGGTTCGCCGAAGCCACATACTGACAAAGTCGGCAAGCTGACCCGTGCTCAGGCCGAGGCCATCGCCAAAGTGAAAATGCCCAATCTGACCGCCGCCGATATGGACGCCGCCGTACGCACTATTGCGGGCAGCGCGCGTTCAATGGGCATCACCGTTGAAGGAGTGAAGTAATCATGGCAAAGCTCACTAAACGTGCAAAAGCACTGGCTGGCAAAGTTGATCCAAATAAGTTTTATGCGGTAGTTGAAGCCATCACGCTGGCTAAAGCAACAGCGACCGCCAAGTTCAACGAGTCCATTGACGTGGCGATCAATCTGGGCATTGATGCCAAGAAATCTGATCAAACCGTTCGCGGTTCAGTGGTCATGCCATCTGGCACCGGAAAAACCGTTCGCGTAGCCGTGTTCGCACAGGGCGCTAAGGCCGACGAAGCCAAAGCAGCCGGTGCAGACGTAGTAGGTTTCGAAGATCTCGCGGAGCGCATCAAGGGTGGCTTCATGGAGTTCGACGTAGTTATTGCTTCCCCCGACGCAATGCGTGTCGTGGGCACTTTGGGCCAAGTGCTCGGCCCACGTGGCTTGATGCCAAACCCGAAGGTCGGTACCGTGAGTGCTGACGTGGCTACCGCTGTGAAAAACGCTAAAGCCGGTCAGGTGCAGTACCGCACTGACAAGGCCGGTATCGTTCACGCCACGCTTGGCCGCGCCTCGTTTGAGACCGCTGCGCTGGAACTCAACTTGCGCGCGTTGATGGATGCGCTGCAAAAGGCGAAGCCTGCATCGTCCAAGGGCGTGTATCTGCGTAAAGTTAGTTTGTCGAGCACGATGGGCTCGGGCGTCCGTGTGGACACCGGTGCCTTTGGTGCCAATGCACAGTCTGCTCAATAGAGCGTAGCTGTGACAAGCCGCTCGAACATCCGAGCGGAAAAGAATTTGGTGGGCTGGCAATGAAGGTTGCCGGGCTATTGAAGACCGTTGGCGGGGCGATTGAAGATTTTCTGAAATCGCCCCTTAATCGAAGACCTAATCAATACGGTTTTTGGCCAACGCAGATGGCGGTCCCGCCGTAGAAAATTTGTGCGTCGTATCCGAAGTGAAGCGGCGCAGGGATTGAAGCGGAAGGTCGCTGAAACCCTCCCAAGTCGTTCGCTAAGTACGTGAACGATGCGGATTGAATAGGAGATTAACTTGAGTCTAAATCGCACTGAAAAAGCCGCGGTCATCGACGAAGTCAAAGCGCAGGTAGTCAATGCGCAGACACTCGTGGTGGCCGAGTATCGCGGCGCGACTGTTGCCGACATGACCAAGCTGCGCCGTAGTGCGCGAGAGCAGGGCGTCTACCTGCACGTGTTGAAAAACTCGCTCGCACGCCGCGCCGTGGCCGGAACATCGTTTGAAGTGGTATCGGGCGCTATGTCCGGTCCGCTGATTTACGGCTTTTCTGTCGATGCCGTTGCTGCCGCCCGTGTCATCAGCGATTACGCCAAAACCAACGACAAGCTCGTGGTTAAGGCGGGCGCGTTTGATGGCAAATTACTCGACAAAGCAGGTGTTGCCTCGCTGGCGTCGATTCCAAGCAAAGAAGTGTTGTTGTCGCAATTGGCAGGTTTGCTGATGTCGCCGATCGCCCGCTTTGCGCGCGTGCTTGCCGCTGTGGCTGAGAAGAATGCAGCGCCCGTCGCTGATGTCGCTCCAGAAGCCCCAGCAGCAGAATCCACTCCAGCCGCCGACCCAGTCGCCGCCTGATCCAACAATTAGTTCATAGATATTTAGGAGCCACACATGGCATTTAATAAAGACGACTTCCTTGCCTCCCTCGACACGATGTCGGTGATGGATCTTAACGATCTGGTCAAAGCTATCGAAGAAAAATTCGGCGTATCGGCTGCTGCAATGTCGGCACCTGCTGGCGGCGGCGGTGCAGCTGCAGCTGTCGTCGAAGAGAAAACTGAGTTTGACGTTGTGCTGACCGAAATCGGCGCTAACAAAGTTAGCGTGATCAAAGCCGTTCGCGAAATCACTGGTTTGGGCCTCAAGGAAGCCAAAGACTTGGTTGATGGCGCACCGAAGACGGTCAAAGAAGCGATGCCAAAAGCTGACGCAGAAGCCGCCAAGAAAAAGCTTGAAGACGCTGGTGCCAAGGCCGAAGTTAAGTAATTTCGAGTTGTCACTAAGGGCTGGCGGGTTCCAAAAACCTCCCAGCCCTTCATCGCTTTTAGAGACCGTTCCCGATTGCCATGTTCTGACTCGCCAGAGCACGTAACCGAGAGCCATCTCCAGCTCCCGTGGCCGCTCGCAACCCTTGTTGAGGTTTGCGCACCGGTCGCGATTCTCGCTTCCACAGTTGAGGAACACATGACGTATACCTTCGCCGAAAAGAAACGCATCCGTAAAAGCTTCGGATCGCGCACCGCAGTATTGCCGGTGCCTTATCTTCTTCAAACCCAACTCGCGTCTTACAACGAGTATCTGCAGGAAGGCGTGACTCAGCCCAACCGCAAAAACGTCGGTCTGGAATCGGCCTTCACGTCGATCTTTCCGATTTCGAGCCACAACGGTTTCGCGAAACTGGAATACGTTCATTACACGCTCAACACACCACCGTTCGACGTGGTCGAATGCCAGCAGCGTGGATTGACCTTTGCCGCACCGGTTCGCGCTAAAGTTCGCCTTATTATTTATGACCGTGAAGCCGCCAAAGATACGGTCAAAGAGATCAAAGAGTCTGAGGTCTACATGGGCGAAATGCCGCTCATGACCGAGAACGGCTCGTTCGTGATTAACGGCACCGAGCGCGTTATCGTCTCGCAGCTGCATCGTTCACCCGGCGTGTTTTTTGAACACGACAAGGGCAAAACACACAGCTCAGGCAAGCTGCTGTTTTCCGCACGCGTGATTCCGTACCGCGGTTCGTGGCTCGACTTCGAATTCGATCCGAAGGACTACCTGTACTTCCGTATTGATCGTCGCCGCAAAATGCCGGTGACGATTCTGTTGAAAGCGCTCGGTCTGACCGAAGAGCAAATCCTCGCGCGTTACTTCAAGTTTGACGACCTTTACTTCACGCCAAAGGGCACGCAACTCGCGTTTGTGCCGGAGCGAGTCAAAGGCGAAATTGCACGCTTCGACATCACAGCGCCGGACGGCACTGTGGTTGTGCCGAAGGACAAGCGAGTTACCGCAAAGCACATTCGCGACCTACAAAATGCGAAGCTTGAGCGTTTGACGTTGCCAGCGGAAGAGGTGCTAGGTCGTTTTACCGCCACTAACGTTATCGACAAAGAAACCGGCGAAGTGCTCCTCAAGGCCAACGAAGAACTGACCGAAGAATCGCTTAAGACGTTGGTCGAAGCAGGCGTTGGCCACATTCAGACGCTTTATATCAACGAGCTCGACGAGGGCCCGTGGATTTCGATGACGCTTAAGACCGACGATGTACCGGATCGCCAGACCGCCAAGGTCGCGATCTATCGCATGATGCGTCCCGGTGAGCCGCCAACGGCAGAGGCTGTTGAGGCACTGTTCCATCGTTTGTTCTTCAACGAAGACACCTACGATTTGTCGCGTGTGGGCCGCATGAAATTCAACCGCCGTGTTGGCCGAGATGAGATCGTCGGCCCGATGGTGTTGACGCATGAAGACATTCTTGACACCGTCAGAATCATTCTCGATCTGCGCAATGGACGTGGTCAGGTGGATGACATCGACCACTTGGGTAATCGTCGTGTTCGCAGCGTTGGCGAGTTGGCTGAGAACCAGTTTCGTAGCGGCTTGGCGCGTGTTGAGCGTGCGGTGAAAGAGCGTCTTGGCCAAGCCGAGAGCGAGAACCTGATGCCGCATGACTTGATCAACGCCAAACCGATTTCGGCTGCGATCAAAGAGTTCTTCGGCTCCAGCCAGTTGTCACAGTTCATGGATCAAACCAATCCATTGTCGGAGATTACGCACAAACGTCGTGTGTCCGCACTCGGCCCAGGCGGTTTGACGCGTGAGCGCGCCGGTTTTGAGGTGCGTGACGTGCATCCGACTCACTACGGTCGCGTATGTCCGATTGAAACACCGGAAGGCCCGAACATCGGCCTTATCAACTCACTAGCGTTGTTTGCCCGGGTGAACGATTACGGCTTCATCGAAACGCCTTATCGCAAAGTGATCGACACGGTCGTGACCAATGAGATTTCTTATTTGTCGGCCATTGAGGAAAGCGGCTACGTGATCGCTCAGGCGAACGCGCCGCTCGATGAGAAAGGTAATCTGACGGGCGAATTTGTTGCTTGCCGTATTAAAGGTGATTCGACGTTGATGCCACCGTCGGAGGTGACGTACATGGACGTTGCACCGTCACAAATCGTGTCGGTCGCCGCATCGTTGATTCCGTTCCTTGAACACGACGACGCGAACCGAGCGTTGATGGGCTCAAACATGCAACGGCAGGCGGTGCCTTGCTTGCGTCCGGAGAAGCCATTCGTCGGTACCGGCGTTGAGCGCACCGCAGCAATTGACTCGGGCACTGTGGTCACAGCAAAGCGCGGCGGCAAAGTCGATTACGTTGACGCGTCGCGCGTCGTTATCCGTGTGAACGATGTAGAAGCTGCGTCAAGCGACGTGGGTGTGGACATTTACAACCTCGTCAAGTACACGCGCTCCAATCAGAACACCAACATTAACCAGCGTCCGCTGGTCAAGGTGGGCGACTTGATCGCCAAGGGTGACGTGATTGCTGACGGCGCATCGACCGACAAGGGGGAACTGGCGCTGGGCCAGAACATGTTGGTCGCGTTCATGCCATGGAACGGTTACAACTACGAAGACTCGATCCTAATTTCCGAGCGCGTCGTTGCGCAAGATCGCTACACCTCGATTCACATCGAAGAACTAACGGTTGTGGCTCGTGACACCAAGCTCGGTTCCGAAGAAATCACACGTGATATTTCGAGCCTCGGCGAAACCCAGCTCACACGCCTTGACGAGTCGGGCATCGTGTACATCGGCGCTGAGGTTGAAGCGGGCGACGTTTTGGTCGGCAAAGTGACGCCAAAAGGCGAGACGACATTGACGCCGGAAGAAAAACTGCTTCGTGCGATTTTCGGCGAAAAGGCGAGTGATGTTAAAGACACGTCGCTGCGCGTTCAGTCCGGTATTGCGGGCACCGTGATCGACGTCAAGGTTTTCACGCGCGAAGGCATTGAGCGTGACAAGCGCGCCCAGTTGATCGTTGACGAAGACCTGCGTGGTTACAAAAAGGATCTGGCCGACCAACTTCGTATCGTCGAGAACGACGCGTTCGAGCGCCTTGAGCGCTTGTTGACTGGCAAGGTCGCCAGCGGCGGCCCGAAAAAACTGGCCAAAGGAACAAAGCTCGACAAAGAGTATTTAGCCTCGGTCGGTCGTTACGACTGGTTCGACTTGCGTCTAGCTGATGATGAAGCCGCTCGTCAACTTGAAGGCGTTAAAGACAGCCTAACCGCAACACGTCACAATTTCGACGCAGCGTTCGAGCAGAAAAAACGTAAGCTCACGCAAGGCGATGAGCTGCCTGCTGGCGTGCTAAAAATGGTCAAGGTTTATGTGGCCGTCAAACGCCGCCTGCAGCCCGGCGACAAGATGGCTGGACGACATGGCAACAAAGGTGTGGTCTCGAAGATCGTTCCAGTGGAAGACATGCCGCATCAGGCGGACGGTACGACGGTTGACGTCGTGCTCAATCCGCTGGGCGTGCCATCGCGCATGAACGTGGGACAGATTCTTGAAGTTCATTTGGGCTGGGCCGCGAAGGGTATCGGCAACAAGATTGACGCGATGCTCAAGCAGCAAGCCAACGTGAAAGAGATTCGCAGCTTCATCGAGCCGCTGTATCACGATGTGGGTTCGCGCCAAGAGCTGACGTCATTGTCGGACAGTGAAGTTACGGAACTTGCGCAAAACTTGCGCCATGGCGTACCGTTCGCGACGCCGGTGTTTGACGGCGCAAGCGAGGCCGAAATCAAGAGCATGTTGAAGCTCGCCGATATGCCGCTGTCAGGCCAGGTCACACTGTTTGACGGCCGCACGGGTGAAGCCTTTGATCGTCCCGTGACCATTGGTTACATGCACGTGCTGAAGCTGCACCACTTGGTTGATGACAAGATGCACGCGCGTTCAACCGGTCCATACAGCCTCGTTACGCAGCAGCCATTGGGCGGTAAAGCGCAGTTCGGTGGCCAGCGCTTTGGTGAGATGGAGGTATGGGCACTTGAAGCGTACGGCGCCGCCTACACGCTGCAAGAAATGCTGACCGTTAAGTCGGATGACGTGAATGGTCGTACTAAGGTTTACGAAAATATCGTCAAGGGCGAGCACAAGATCGAAGCCGGTATGCCGGAATCGTTCAACGTGCTTGTCAAAGAAATCAGGTCGCTCGGTATTGATATCGACCTGGTTCGTAAGTAACTCACTGAAAGGGACATGCAATGAACGCTTTATTAGACCTGTTCAAACAGACGACCCCGAACGTAGAGTTTGACGCCATTCAAATTGGCCTCGCCTCGCCTGAGCGCATCCGTTCGTGGTCTTTTGGCGAAGTCAAAAAGCCAGAAACGATTAACTACCGCACGTTTAAGCCTGAGCGTGACGGTTTGTTTTGCGCCAAAATTTTTGGCCCGATCAAAGACTACGAATGCTTGTGTGGCAAATACAAGCGACTGAAGCATCGCGGCGTAATCTGCGAAAAGTGCGGCGTTGAGGTCACCCTCACCAAGGTGCGTCGCGAACGCATGGGCCACATCGAGATGGCCTCGCCCGTCGCGCACATCTGGTTCCTGAAATCACTTCCGTCGCGTCTGGGCATGGTGCTCGACATGACGCTGCGCGATATTGAGCGCGTACTGTACTTTGAAGCCTTCGTGGTTGTTGACCCAGGCCTTACACCGCTGCAACGTGGTCAGCTCTTGACCGAAGATGACTTCATGGCAAAGACCGAAGAATTTGGAGACGATTTCCGCGCTTTGATGGGAGCAGAAGCGGTACGTGAGCTGCTGTCGTCGATTCACGTTGCCGAGGACGCTGAGCGCCTTCGTGGTGAATTAGGCGCGACATCATCCGAAGCGAAAATCAAGAAAATTTCCAAGCGCTTGAAAGTGCTGGAAGCGTTTCTGAAATCAGGCATTAAGCCGGACTGGATGGTGCTTGAAGTGCTGCCCGTGCTACCACCGGAGTTGCGTCCCTTGGTGCCATTGGATGGTGGCCGCTTTGCCACGTCCGATCTGAACGACTTGTATCGTCGCGTGATCAATCGTAACAACCGCCTTAAGCGTTTGCTCGAACTCAAAGCGCCGGACATCATTGTGCGCAACGAAAAGCGCATGCTGCAAGAGTCGGTGGATTCGTTGCTCGACAACGGTCGTCGTGGCAAAGCAATGACGGGCGCCAACAAGCGTCCGCTCAAGTCGCTCGCCGACATGATCAAAGGTAAATCGGGCCGATTCCGTCAAAACTTGCTCGGTAAGCGCGTCGACTACTCGGGCCGTTCGGTCATCGTGGTGGGCCCGCAGCTCAAACTCCATCAGTGTGGTTTGCCGAAGAAGATGGCGCTTGAGTTGTTCAAGCCGTTCATCTTTAATCGCCTCGAACAAATGGGCGAAGCTAAAACCATTAAGGAGGCCAAGCGTCGCGTCGAGAGCGAAGATCCGTTGGTTTGGGACTTGCTCGAAGAAGTGATTCGCGAGCATCCGGTTCTGTTAAACCGCGCCCCGACGTTGCATCGTCTTGGTATCCAAGCGTTCGAACCGGTACTGATTGAAGGCAAGGCTATCCAGTTGCATCCACTCGTTTGTACGGCGTTTAACGCCGACTTCGACGGTGACCAAATGGCGGTTCACGTTCCACTATCACTTGAAGCGCAGTCGGAAGCGCGCACCCTGATGCTGGCATCGAACAACGTGCTGTTGCCGTCAAACGGTGACCCTTGTATCGTGCCGTCGCAAGACATCGTGCTCGGCTTGTACTACGCGACTCGCGAAAAAATCAACGCGCGTGGCGAAGGCATGATGTTTGCTGACGTGCTTGAAGTTTCGCGTGCTTACGAAACGCGCATGGTGGAATTGCACGCCAAGATCAAGGTACGTATTCGTCAGATTACGTTCGGCCAGGACGGTGAAAAAATTGACGTTGTCAAGCGTGAAGAGACGACCGTGGGTCGCGCTCTGCTGTCAGACATCCTGCCAGAAGGCTTGCCATTCTCGGTCATTAACAAGGCGCTGAAAAAGAAAGAAATTTCCAAACTCATCAACGCTAGCTTCCGTCGTTGCGGCTTGCGTGCGACGGTTGTTTTTGCTGACAAGCTGATGCAGGCCGGTTTCCGGCTAGCGACGCGCGCCGGGTTCTCGTTCGGTGCGGACGATATGTTGGTTCCGCCAGAGAAAACCAGCATCATCACCAATGCCGAAGCTCAGGTTAAAGAGATTCAACAGCAGTATTCGTCGGGTCTCGTGACCCAGGGCGAGCGTTATAACAAAGTGATCGATATCTGGGGTGCCGCCGGTGACGACATCGCTCGCGCGATGATGTCGCAACTCGGATCTGAGATGGTGGTGGACGCCGAGGGTAAGACTGTGCGTCAGGATTCCTTCAACTCCATCTACATGATGGCCGACTCCGGCGCTCGCGGTTCTGCTGCGCAGATTCGTCAGCTTGCGGGTATGCGTGGCTTGATGGCCAAACCTGACGGCTCGATCATCGAAACGCCGATCACGGCAAACTTCCGTGAAGGCTTGAACGTACTGCAATACTTCATCTCCACACACGGTGCGCGTAAAGGCTTGGCCGATACGGCATTGAAGACCGCGAACTCCGGCTACCTCACGCGCCGTCTGGTTGATGTGACGCAAGACTTGGTGGTCACCGAGGACGATTGCGGCACGACAGAAGGCATGGTCATGAAAGCCGTCGTTTCTGGCGGCGAAACAATCGAATCATTGCGCGACCGCATTCTGGGTCGCACGACGATCGGCGATGTTGTGCATCCTGAAACTGGCAAAGTCGTGGTCGCTCACAACTTCACGTTGACGGAAGACGAAGTTGATCTCATCGAGAGCCTCGGCATCGATGAAGTGAAGACCCGTTCACCGCTAACTTGTGCCACGCGTCACGGCTTGTGCGCGAAGTGCTACGGTCGCGACCTTGGTCGTGGCCAATTGGTGTGTGCAGGTGAAGCGGTCGGCGTTATCGCTGCTCAGTCCATCGGTGAGCCAGGCACGCAGCTCACGATGCGCACCTTCCACATCGGTGGTGCGGCATCGCGTACCGCAGCGGCAAGCACCGTCGAGACGAAGTCAGCAGGCACCGCGAACTTCGCGGGTGGCATGCGTTATGTAAAGAGTGCAAGCGGCGACAAGATCGTTATCGCGCGCTCGGCTGAAGTGGTTATTTCTGATGGTAGCCGTGAGCGTGAGCGTCACAAGGTGCCGTACGGTGCCAAGCTGCTTATTGAAGACGGCAAGGCGGTCAAAGCAGGTCAGGTGATGGCGGAATGGGATGCGACCTCGCGCCCCATCCTGACCGAATTCCAGGGCCGCGTGAAGTTTGAAAACGTTCAGGAAGGCTTGACCGTTGCTAAGCAGACCGACGACGTGACTGGCATCTCCACCCTCGTGGTGATTGATGCGAAACGTCGTGTAGGTTCGCAGTCCAAAGGCGTTCGTCCGCAGCTCAAGCTGATCGACGCCAAGGGCAACGAAATCAAGCCCGCAGGCTCCGACACACCACTGACCATCACCTTCCAGATTGGCTCGATCATTCTGGTTAAAGATGGCCAAGAAGTGGCCCCGGGCGACATGATGGCGCGTATGCCAATGGAAACGTCGAAGACGCGCGACATTACCGGCGGTTTGCCGCGTGTGGCTGAACTCTTTGAAGCGCGTTCGCCGAAAGACGCTGGTATGCTGGCGGAAGTCACCGGCACCGTGTCGTTCGGCAAGGACACTAAAGGCAAGCAACGTCTGGTCATCAAGGACATGGACGGCGTGTCGCACGAGTATCTGATCCCGAAAGAAAAGGCTGTAATGGCTATCGACGGACAGGTGGTCAACAAGGGCGAAGCTATTGTTGACGGTCCAGCTGATCCACACGACATCCTTCGCTTGTTGGGCGTGGAAGCGCTAACCAAGTACGTCATTGACGAGGTGCAAGAGGTTTATCGTTTGCAAGGTGTGAAGATCAACGACAAACACATCGAGGTGATCGTTCGCCAGATGCTGCGTCGCGTCGTCATCTCGCAGGCAGGTGACACCAAGTACATCCTCGGCGAGCAGGTCGAGCGAGCTGAATTGTTTGCCGAAAATGATCGCGTCAAAGCAGCCGACAAAGCACCAGCGCAGTACGATCATGTGTTGCTTGGTATCACCAAAGCCTCGTTGTCGACCGATTCGTTCATCTCTGCAGCGTCGTTCCAGGAAACCACTCGCGTGTTGACCGAAGCGGCGATCATGGGCAAACGCGACAATCTGCGTGGACTGAAAGAAAACGTCATTGTGGGTCGTTTGATCCCGGCTGGCACGGGATTGGCTTACCACCGTCTGCGTCTGGCCAATTTGGCAGCCGATCTCATCGACACTTCAGCGTTGACCGCGGCGGCTGAGCCTGTTGTCGAAGAAAGCGTTAACGCAGCATAAAAACTGCCGGTGTGCATCGCGGGGGCGGCCAAAAAATGCTGTTCCCGCGTGATTCGACTAGAGCGCATCGTTAGTTGCGGCTCTTGACGAAAAATCAGATTGCGGTCTATAATCGTAGTCTTTTCAAAGCTTGTTCGCCAACAGTAGCGAGCAAGTTCAACAAAACAAAGGCGAAAAATGCCAACCATCAATCAGCTTGTGCGCCAAGGGCGCACCCCGGTCGTTGTAAAAAGCAAAAGTCCGGCACTCGAAAA
>JAYSRA010000050.1:0-12636 GCA_043721275.1 Burkholderiales bacterium | reverse complement strand
TCTGCGCACCTTGCAATGGTTGGTGCGCCGAGCGCACCCTATAAATCAGGGCAAACGATTCGCGGCAACCAGCGTGTTCTGCAAAAGCATCGTAATCGTCATCGGCCCAACGCCACCCGGAACCGGTGTAAGGTAGCCTGCCACCGCATTCACGGCCTCGAAATCAACGTCGCCCACGAGCTTGCCACCTTCACTTTCCGGCAAGCGATTGATGCCCACATCAATCACCACCGCGCCCGGTTTCACCATGTCGGCGGTGATGAATCGCGGTCGGCCGACGGCGGCCACCAGAATGTCCGCCTGACGACACATGGCGGCTAAATCCGCAGTGCCCGAATGGCAAATCGTCACCGTGGCATTGGCGTGCAGTAAAAGCATCGCCATCGGCTTGCCGACAATGTTGCTGCGACCGACCACCACGGCGTGTTTGCCGCGCAAATCTGTCATGCCAATATCGCGCAGCATCTCCATGCAGCCCGCAGGCGTACAGCTTACAAAGCGCGGCTCGCCGATCATCAGCGCGCCGACGTTTTCTGCGTGAAAACCGTCGACGTCTTTGTTCACCGCAACCGCTTCTAACACCGCTTTTTCAGCGATGTGTTTCGGCAGCGGCAACTGCACCAAAATGCCGTGAATCGTCGCATCGTTATTCAACGAATCGATGAGCGCCAGCAGCGCCGCTTCGGTCGTCTCCGCAGGCAATTTGTGCATCACGCTATGCATACCTACCTTGGCACACGCCGCGACTTTGTTACGCACGTAAACCTGCGAAGCTGCGCTGTCGCCCACCAGAATCACCGCCAACCCTGGCGTGATGCCACGCGCCGTCAGTGCTGCCACATCAGCGGCAATACGCCCGCGAACTTTTTCAGCAAGCGCATTGCCGTCGATACGAATGGCAGTCATAGGTTGTTTGCCGTGGCGTCAGTAGGAGCGGCGCAAGCCGCGATAGGCGCAACGCTCGACGCATCAGTTCCCGAGATCGCGGCCCAGGCCGCTCCAACAGGAACAGCAGGCGAGGCAATCACCGGAGGATCAGGCACGAACGGATAAACCGTCACCTCCGTCACTACCCAATGCATCTTCGCATCATGCGTTTCCTGCGGCAATTCATCCACTAGCTGCGTCTCAAAACACACGCCAATCCGCGCGCAGTTATCCGCGATTTTCGTCGACAGTCGGTCGTAATACCCGCCGCCTTGCCCCAGCCGCGACAAGCCTTTGGTGAACGCAAGGCCGGGATAAATCACACAATCCACCGTGATCGGCTCAATCGGTTGCGAGCGCGTCACGTCCGGCGCGCGAATACCCATTTTGTGGGGAATCAAGGCGTCGAGATGCTTTACGCGCCACAGCGTCATCAACCCGGCGACCGACGTGATCTTCGGAAACGCCACCGCTTTGCCACGCTTGATTAGCTCTTTCGCCAAATCATCGGTGTGGACTTCAGAGCCGTAACTCGCGTACAGCAACACCGTTTTGGCGCGATGCACGTCCGGGTGATGCAGCAGTCGCTCGACAATCCGACGGGTACCCGCCGCGCGCTCTTTGTCCGACAGCGCGTCGCGTTTGGCGCGAACCTCAGCGCGTATTTGCGGTTTGACGGAGTTTTGTTCAGCCGTGGTGGCAATGTCCGCTTGCACGGGCGTACCGTCAGCTTCTGCCTCAGCAGGCGACGCGTCCGCTTCAGGTTCGGGCGTCAACACCGGGCCAAATCTATAATCATTAGCTTCATCCATCGCGGTATTTTGTCATTCCCATGGGTAGCTCTAAAAATTCAGTTTATCGGGATGCGGTGTTAGGCGCGTGGCGCGCAGCATCCGGAACGTACGCCCTGGTACGTGAGGAATGCGAGCACCACGCAACGACACAATGCGCCCGAGAAATTAATTTTTAGAGCTACCCATATGAATGCTTTGGTCGACGCTTCCCCTTACGCCCACCGACGTGAGCGTTTGTTCGCCGCCATCGGCGACGATATCGCCATCATCCCCACCGCGCCCGAGGTGCTGAGAAATCGCGACACCGGCTACCTGTACCGCCACGACAGCTATTTTTATTACCTGACCGGTTTCGTTGAGCCGGAAAGCGTGCTCGTACTCGTTGGTGGCAATGAGCGCAAGGCAATTCTCTTCTGTCGCGAAAAAAATCTGGAACGCGAAATTTGGGACGGCTATCGCTACGGCCCCGATGCCGCGAAAGACATTTTTCGTTTCGACCAAGCTTTTCCGATTGAGAAGCTAGCCGAAGAATTACCCAAACTTATGTCTGATCGCAGCGCGGTTCATACGCCTGTCGGCATGGGTGCCGCGTGGGACGCGCAGATCGCCGCGGCCATCAACGCCGTGCGCAACATGGCACGCACCGGCGTGTCAGCACCGAACAGCGTGATCGATGTGCGCGCGGCCATTGACGACATGCGCCTGATCAAGGACGCGCACGAGATCGCGCTGATGCGTCGCGCCGCTGAAATTTCGTCGATGGCCCACGCGCGAGCGATGAAAACCGCGCGCCCCGGTCAATACGAATATCACGTTGAGGCTGAGCTCACGCACGAGTTCATTCGCCACGGCGCGCGCACTCCCGCGTACAACCACATCGTCGCCAGCGGCCCCAACGCCTGCGTGCTGCACTACAACGACAGCAACCGCAAAATGCAGGACGGCGATCTGCTGCTGATTGACGCGGGTTGCGAATACGAGGGCTACGCCAGCGACATTACGCGCACCTTCCCAGTCAACGGCAAATTCACCGGCCCGCAGAAGGACGTGTATCAAGCCGTGCTCAGCGCGCAGCTGGCCTGCATGGATGTGCTCAAGCCGGGTAATCCTTTTAACGTTTATCACGAGGTCGCGATTCGCGTGTTGTCGCAAGGCATGCTCGAACTGGGCCTGCTCAAAGGCAGTCTCGATCAAGTGATCGAAGAAAAAACTTACATGCAGTTCTACATGCACCGCGCCGGTCATTGGATCGGCATGGACGTGCATGACGCCGGCGATTACCGCAAAAAAGGCGTGTGGCAAACCTTGCAACCAGGCATGATGATTACCAACGAACCGGGCCTCTACATTCGCCCTGATGCAGCGGTGCCGGAGCACTTCTGGAACATCGGCGTGCGCATTGAAGACGACGTGTTGATCACAGCCAGCGGTAACGAAAATTTGACCATCACGGCGCCGAAGACGGTAGCTGAGGTTGAGGCGGCTTGCGCGCGGTAATGTGATCCGAATTACATATTGGCGTCATTCTCGGCAAAGCCGGGAATCCAGAAAGTTTGCGACCGGAGTGATGGTGAATGATCAGCCGTCTAGATCGACCGCTGGATACCCGCCTTCGGCGAGTATGACGGCACGTTGTGTAGCCAAGATGCGTCAAATAGCCGTTGGATTAACGCCATGAAAACGCTAATCATCGGTGGTGGCCCCGTCGGCCTAGCCGCAGCGCTCGCGCTGAAAGAGCGGGACATAACCAGCGACATCACGATCTTTGAGGCCGCGCCGCGTGCCACCGAATCGTTCAGCGACCGCAACATCGCGCTGTCCGCCGCGTCATGGCGATTCTTGTCGAGATTGGGCGTTAACGTTGAAGCACAACAACGCGCCCCCATTCGCCAAGTTGAAATCACCCAGCGCGGCGCATTCGGACTATTAACGCTCGATGCAAAGGATATCGGTGCATCCGAGCTAGGCGCAGCAACGCCGTACCCAACATTGAAAGCTGCCCTCGACCAGGCAGTGAACGTAGCCAGCATCAACGTGCTCTACGGCGCAAAAGCTGAATCTGTAAAACACGAAGCGCAGCGCGCTGTTGTTCATCTCGAATCAGGCGAGCAACTGCGCGCGGATTGCGTGATCCTTGCCGATGGGGCGGCCTCCGATTTTGTGCCCGAGTTCAAGCGTTTCGAGCGTGACTCCGGGCAGATGGCGATCATCACTCGTGTGTCAGCGAGCAAACCTAGAGCGGGCGTCGCCTTCGAGCGCTTTACCGCAGGCGGCGCGCTCGCGCTCATTCAGCGAGCGGATGGCGAGTGGACAGTCGTTTGGGCGCGCGAGCGAGCAGACGCAGAACGCATGCTTGCGCTTGACTCATCAACGCTCAGTGATGAATTGAACGCCGCATTCGGCAGTTCATTAGGCGACCTCGCCCTCACGGCAAAATTAACGAGTTACCCACTGGTCTGGCGCTTCGTCGAGCCGCGCGCAGGCGGCGCAATTGTCGCTTTGGGCAACGCTGCGCAGGGGCTGCATCCGGTCGCCGCGCAGGGGCTCAATCTTGGCTTGCGCGATGTACAAGATCTGGCCGATGTCTTTGCAAGAAAAAAATCCGACGGGACCATCGCAGCAACCCTGTCCAAATTCGCCAGAGCGCGCGGCGTTGACCGCGTTGCACGCATCGGCTTCACCGGCCTACTCGCCTACGGTTTTGATCGCGGCGGTTGGCTCGCTGACGTTCCGCGCGGACTGGGTTTAACCGCGTTGCAAATGTTGCCGCCGCTGCGGCGCGAAATTACGCGAAGACTCGCGCTGAATTGATCCTACCTGTCAAGCTGGACACGCAAAAAATTGTATTTTTTGTTGCTCAGCGTGCCTTATTTTCAGGCATCGATGCCGCTATAATGGCGTCTCCGCTCCAATTTCCCCACCACTTTTTTTCTCTGCACACACATGCTGCGCATCGGCCCTTATACCCTCAAAAATCGGCTCGTGATCGCGCCGATGGCAGGCGTCACGGATCGTCCTTTTCGCATGCTGTGTCGGCAATTCGGCGCGGGCTATGCGGTGAGCGAGATGGTCGCATCGAAACCGGAACTGTGGCAAACGCCGAAATCAATGCACCGCATGAATCATGATGGCGAGAGCGCGCCGATTGCCGTGCAGATCGCTGGCAGCGACCCGCAGGTGATGGCCGAAGCTGCACGCTTTAACGTGTCGCGCGGCGCGCAGATTATCGACATCAACATGGGCTGTCCGAAGAAGAAAGTGTGTCGGGTTGAGGCGGGGTCGGCGTTGCTGCGTAATGAGGCGCTGGTCGCGCGCATTCTGGACGCGGTGGTGCAAGCGGTTGACGTGCCGGTGACGCTTAAAACACGCACCGGCTGGAGCCCCGAGAACAACAACGCGATCCGCATCGCGCAGATTGCGGAAAACGCTGGGATCGCTGCGCTCACCTTGCACGGTCGTAGTCGCGCCTGTGGCTTTGACGATGGCACGGTGGAATACGACAGCATCAAGGCGGTGAAGGCGGCGGTGTCGATTCCGGTGATTGCCAACGGCGACGTTGATTCGCCGCAAAAGGCCAAAGCCGTACTCGATTACACCGGCGCGGACGCCGTAATGATCGGGCGAGCGGCGCAGGGACGACCGTGGATTTTTCGCGACACGACGCACTACTTTGATAACGGCAGCGTGCCACCTGCGCCTAAAGTATCGGAGGTTGCAGCGCTCATGCAGGGCCACCTTGAAGACCATTACACGCTGTATGGCTTTGAGCCCGGCGTGCGAAGCGCGCGCAAGCACATTGGCTGGTACACCGAGGGGCTACCGGGGGCGGACGACTTTCGCGATCAGCTCAACGTGTTGACTGACAGCACCGCACAACTCGCTGCGGTAGTTGCCTATTTTTCACACCTCGCAGATTTTCATGATCGGCTGCCGCTTGAGCCTTACGGCTTTTCTGATGCCGCAGCGTCGATCAAGCACTAGAACAACACTCAACAAGAGAACAACAACAATGAAACGTCCCAAACTCAACGGCCATGCCGCCATTGCTGAAGCCGTTGGTCATTCGCTCAGCGATTACTTAGCCAAACTTGACGGCGAGCCCGCCGACAATCTGTACGAACTGGTGATCGGCAGTGTCGAAAAATCGCTGATTTCTGATGTGCTGATTCGCACTAAGGGCAATCAATCGGAAGCGGCCTCGATGCTCGGCATCAACAGGAACACGTTGCGCGCCAAGCTCGACAAGCACAAGATCAAACTGGCGCAAGACTGATTCATGAATCGCAAGATCACCCGGGCCCTGCTCTCTGTTTCCGACAAGTCAGGCCTGCTCGAATTCGCAAAATCGCTCGCAGCGCATGGCGTTGAACTGCTCTCCACCGGCGGCACGGCCAAGCTGATTCGTGATGCGGGTCTCAAGGTCATTGACGTTGGTGATTACACCGGTTTCCCTGAAATGCTCGACGGTCGCGTGAAGACGCTGCATCCCAAAGTGCATGGTGGCATCCTTGCCAATCGTCTGCTGCCCGAGCACATGAGCGCGGTTGAAGCCGCGAGGATTCCGTTGATTGATCTGGTGGTGGTCAATCTCTATCCGTTCCGCGAAACGGTCGCTAAACCCGGGTGCTCGCTTGAAGATGCGATTGAAAATATCGATATCGGAGGGCCGACCATGGTGCGTGCAGCCGCGAAAAACTGGGAAGGCGTGGCCATCGTTGTTGATGCCGCGGACTATTCGGCGCTGGCTGAAGAAATGAAATCCAACGCGGGCGAGTTGTCACGCAAAACACGTTTCACGCTGGCGAAAAAAGCATTCACCCATACCGCCGCTTACGATGCCGCGATCGGCAATTACCTGACCTGCCGCGAGCTCGAAGGCGAGCCGCGTGCGTACCCCGATGTGTTGACGCTGCAATGGACGAAGGCGCAGGACATGCGCTACGGCGAGAACCCACATCAGAGCGCGGCCTTCTACCGCGACGAAACGCCTGCCGCAGGGTCGTTGTCGCAGTACACGCAGTTGCAGGGCAAAGAACTCTCCTACAACAATGTTGGCGACGCCGATGCAGCGTGGGATTGTGTGCGTGCGTTTGACGAGACCTGCTGCGTTATTGTGAAGCATGCGAACCCGTGTGGTGTAGCGTTGGGTGATACGCCGTTGGCCGCGTACAACCGCGCGCTGGCGACGGACTCAACATCGGCATTTGGCGGCATCATCGCCTTTAATCGCGAGGTCGATGCGGCTTGTGCCGAAGCGGTGGCCAAACAGTTTCTTGAAGTATTGATTGCACCCGCGTATACGCCAGAAGCGCTGGAGTTGCTTTCCAAGAAAGTCAATGTACGCGTGCTCGCAGTTCCGATCAAAAGCCTGTTCGAAAGTGCCAACACACTGGAAATGAAGCGCGTTGGCGGCGGCTTGCTGGTGCAGAGCGCGGATACACACAAACTCGATCCGGCGTCGCTCAAAGTGGTGACGCAACTTGCCCCCACCGCGCAGCAACTCAAAGACATGCAGTTCGTCTGGCAGGTCGCGCAGTTTGTGAAATCGAACGCCATCGTGTTTGCCAAAGACGGACGCACGCTGGGCATCGGTGCGGGGCAAATGAGCCGCGTTGATTCGGCGCGCATCGCCAAGATCAAGGCCGAACACGCCGGCTTGTCGCTTGAGGGATCAGTCGCGGCGAGCGATGCGTTTTTTCCGTTCCGCGATGGACTAGATGTGTTGATAGACGTCGGCGCCGTCGCGGTGATTCAGCCCGGTGGCAGCATGCGTGATGACGAGGTGATCAGCGCCGCTAATGAGCGTGGCGTGGCGATGGTGACCACCGGCGTTCGCCATTTCCGGCACTAGGCGCGAATGAAAGTTTTAGTCATCGGAGGCGGTGGTCGCGAGCATGCGCTGGCGTGGAAACTCGCGCAAAGCCCGCGCGTACAACACGTAATCGTGGCACCCGGCAACCCCGGAACACTCGCTGAGCCGAATTGCGAAAACGCGTTGGCGAACACGGTTGCGCAATGGGTTGCGCTCGCCAAACATGAAAAAGTAGCGATGACGGTGGTCGGGCCGGAAGCGCCGTTAGCTGCGGGTGTGGTGGATGCGTTTCGCGCAGAAGGACTGCGTATTTTTGGCCCCACGAAAGCCGCCGCTCAACTCGAATCGTCAAAGGATTTCGCCAAAACGTTCATGACTCGCCATGGCATTCCAACGGCGGCGTATGAGAGCTTCACCGATGCGCAAGCAGCTCACGATTTCGTTGAAGCCAACGGCGCGCCGATTGTCATTAAGGCTGATGGTTTGGCCGCTGGCAAGGGTGTGGTTGTCGCGACGACATTGGCTGAAGCGCACGCCGCAATCGACATGATGCTGGCCAACAACGCGTTTGGTAGCGCCGGTGCTCGCGTGGTGATTGAAGAATTTATGACGGGCGAAGAGGCGAGTTTTATCGTCATGGTCGACGGCAAAAACGTGCTCACCATGGCCTCCAGTCAAGATCACAAACGCTTGCTCGACGGGGACGTCGGCCCGAACACCGGCGGCATGGGCGCCTATTCGCCCGCGCCCGTGGTGACGCCCGCCATGCATGCGCGCATCATGCGTGAAATCATTTTGCCGACGGTCAGTGGCATGGCCAAAGACGGCATCTCGTACACCGGCTTCTTGTATGCCGGCGTGATGATTAATGCGGCTGGGCAGCCAAAAACCGTTGAGTTCAACTGCCGTTTTGGCGACCCCGAAACGCAGCCGATCATGATGCGCTTGAAGACCGATCTGGTTGATCTCGTTGAGCACGGTATTAACGGCACGCTTGATAAAGCTGAAGCAGAATGGGATCGTCGCGTAGCGCTCGGTGTGGTGATGGCCGCGCATGGCTATCCAGACAATCCGCGCAAAGGCGACGCGATTCGTGGTCTGCCTGCGGCGAGCGACGACGCGCATGTGTTCCATGCGGGCACAGCCTTGAACAACGGACAAGTAGTAACCGCAGGCGGACGCGTACTGTGCGTGACCGCGCTTGGCGACAACGTAAAACTCGCGCAACAGCGCGCCTATGAAGTCGCTGACGGCATCACGTTTGACGGCATGCAAATGCGCCGCGACATTGGCTGGAGAGCGATTAAGCGATGAGTAGTGCGCAGTCTTCACCCGTTACGCGAGAGGACGTCGCCAACGTCCGCACCTTTTTGCTCAAGCTGCAAGACGACATCGTCAAATCGCTGCAAACCGTGGACGGAGGCATGTTCATCCGCGATGAATGGCAACGTCCCGAAGGCGGCGGTGGTATCTCGCGATTGATTGAAGGCGGGCGCGTCATTGAGCGCGGCGGCGTGAATTTTTCGCATGTGTTTGGCACGAAACTGCCGCCGTCCGCAACTGCTATTCGGCCCGAGTTAGCGGGCGCGAAATTCGAGGCAATGGGCGTGTCGCTGGTGATTCATCCGGGCAATCCGTATGCGCCGACAACGCACATGAACGTACGCTTTCTGATCGCCACGCCCCCTGAAGGCGAGGCCGTCGCGTGGTTCGGTGGCGGTATGGATTTGACGCCGTACTACGGTTTTATTGATGACGCTGTGCACTGGCATAGCGAGGCGAAGGCCGCCTGCGATCCGTTCGGTGCCGACATTTATCCACGCTTCAAAAAGCAGTGCGACGATTATTTTTATCTGAAGCATCGGCAAGAACCGCGCGGTATTGGCGGCACGTTCTTTGATGATTTCAGCGCGTTTGGCTTTGCACAAAACTTCGCGATGATGCGCTCAGTCGCCGAGCATTTTTGTCCTGCGTACATCCCGATTTTGCAGCGTCGCCATGACATGCCGTACGAGGCCGCACAACGCGATTGGCAGCTCTATCGGCGCGGTCGTTACGTCGAATTCAATCTGGTGTGGGATCGTGGCACGCACTTCGGTTTGCAGTCGAATGGGCGCACCGAGGCCTTCCTGATGAGCATGCCGCCGTTGGTGAGCTGGCGCTACGATCACAAGCCAACGCCGGGCACGCCGGAGCATGCGTTGTACACCGAATTCCTTATCAGCCGGGATTGGGTATGACCGTGAAAGGCGACGCACATCTCGCTGAAAATTTCGTGTCACGCGACGAAATTTTCAAAGGCAAACTGCTGCACGTCGTTCGCGACACCGTGACGCTGCCGAACGGCCATTCGGGCGTTCGCGAATACATCAAGCATCCCGGCGCGTCCTGCATCATCGCTGAATTTGAAGACGGCACGCTGCTGCTTGAGCGGCAATTTCGCTACCCGATGGGTAAGGTGATGATTGAGTTTCCGGCGGGTAAGCTGGACGCAGGCGAGAACCCGTTGGTCGCCGCGCAGCGCGAGCTGAAAGAAGAGACCGGCTACTGGGCACGATCGTGGCACACGCTGGGTCACATGCATCCGCTGATCGCCTACGCCGATGAAGTGATTCACCTGTTTCACGCCAACGGTTTGGTGCAGGGCGAAGCGAAGCTCGATCAGGATGAATTTCTCGAACTGTTCGCTGCCACGCCTGACGAAATCGCCGCGATGATTGCTGATAATCGCATCACCGACGGCAAAACGATTGCCGCCTTTTACCGCTGGCAAATGCTGCATCGCCCCGGGATACTTTAATACGCGTCACCGTTCACCCTGAGCCTGTCGAAGGGCGCGTCGCTCAGGGCGAACGGTCTTTGCAAATAACAAATGAAGCCACAATTCGTCCTCTCGCTGTCCTGCCCAGACCGTCCCGGCATCGTGCATCGTGTGTCGGGATTTCTGGTTGAGCAGGGCGCAAATATTCTTGAGGCCGCACAGTTCAACGATGTCGGCAGTAACCGTTTTTTCATGCGCGTGCAATTCGAAAGCAGCGAGGCTGACTTGACGGTAGCCATGTTGACCGAGCGCTTTGAAGCCGCTGCACACACGCTTTCAATGCAGGCGAATTTTTTCGCGATGGCGACGCGGGTGCGTACGCTGCTGATGGTGTCAAAGCAGGGCCACTGCTTGAACGATTTACTGTTCCGTCACAAGAGCGGTCAACTGCCGATTGATATCCCCGCCATCATCAGCAATCACGCCGACTACTACCAGCTCGCGGCGAGCTACAACATCCCGTTTTTTCACCTGCCAGTAACCGCTGACACCAAAGCGCAGCAAGAAGCAAAGATTCGCGAAATCATCAGCGAAAAGCAGATTGATTTGGTCGTGCTCGCACGCTACATGCAGGTGCTGTCACCCGAGCTGTGTGCGCATCTCACGGGTCGCGCGATCAACATTCACCACTCATTTTTGCCGAGCTTCAAGGGCGCGCGGCCTTACTTTCAAGCGTATGACCGGGGCGTGAAATTGATCGGTGCAACGGCGCATTACGTCACCACCGATCTTGACGAAGGGCCAATCATTGAGCAAGACGTGGCGCGCGTCAATCACTCGATGAGCGCTGAGGCGCTCACCGTTGCCGGCAGCGATCTTGAATGCACGGCACTCGCACGCGCGGTGAAGTGGCATGCGCAACATCGCGTCTTGCTCAACGGCAACAAGACGGTGATTTTTAGCTAGTCAGCGTTGCATCAGGCATGCGGTTTTGCGATCGGGCCTTCGGCGCCGTGCACCGCGTTTGAGTACATAAACTGCACCGGAATGCGCTTGCTGCCGGTGCTGGCTTTGACCTCTTTAAACACCTGATTCAAGTTAGTTGCAGCGAAGATCGGTTGGTCGCCGACCTCGCGTCCGGTGCGTGAATTCCAGCCGAGAAAATCGTTGCTGTTGTTAACAATCGCGTCGTTCACATCAGGATCGGTGCGGAACTCGTTGATCTCGTGATAAAGCGTGCCGACCACGTTTTTCCACGACTTGTTGAACACGGCGATGCCGTTCTCGCGACCATTCGCCTGCACTTCGGAATACACGTTGGCGGAGTAATACAGTGTGATGGTTTTGCCGCCGCGCTCAATGTGCGTGGAGCCGTGGTAACCGCCAAGTCCGTTGGTTGACGATGAGCTGCCAAGCTTGAGCACCGTGCCGGGTGACAGAATCAGATTGAAAATAGTGTTGTTGAGCGCGGTCTTTTTAATCAGCGAACTGTCGTACAAGCTCGCGACGACGGCCTGCACATCGGGCTCGTCCAAGCGCACCGGTTTTGCCTCGTCAAGCACGAAAGATTCGCGCATGTCGCAGGTCATCGTGACGCCGGGGAAATATTGCAGCATCACGTTATTGAGCCGCCGATCCTGCATCGCGAGCTTGATCGCGGCGTCGATGGACACAACGTCCTGCGTTGACCATGAAGCAGCGCCGCCAAGATACACGTTCTGAAACTCCATTTGCGGCACCACTTTACCGCCGTGGTAAATCAGGTCTTCCAACACGTCGGGATTGATGCCGGGGGCGATTGTGCGCGGCTTTTTAGGGCCGTTGGATTTCGGCCACGGCTGCGGCAGCGCGCTTTTTTCGTAATAGCGAAGCTCGGCCGCCGAGCCCTGCCGCGCCTGAATGCGCATGGGCTGAGCGATGTTGGCGTATTGGCGATACGCAGCGTTTTTGGTGATGCTGGATGTGGGCACGGCGGACTCCTTTGGGCAAGAATGGTGGGTCGGTTGCGTTGCGCGACTTTGCGCAACGCGTGCAACCCCGACGGCGACGGCTGGTGCGAAGGTGAAAACAATGCCGACAATGGGGGAGACGAAAAATATACCGATGTCATGACATAGTTTAGAGATGTTTTTGGTGGAATGACGCTGAATGGGAGCGCTGGTTTGACTGAATTTATGCGGGCTTCTCGCTAACAGCTTTCCAACGAATGGTCTATTTAACGAGGGCTAAGGGCATTAAAACGATAAAGTCGACTCCTGATTAGCAAGCTGGCTCCGGAAGCCGTATCTGGGATAGCGGATGAGGCTTGGAGGCGACGGCAGCATGGAGCAATCTCGGCAGCA
>JAYSRA010000049.1:0-98574 GCA_043721275.1 Burkholderiales bacterium | reverse complement strand
ACGCCGACGGTTTCGCCACGATCAATGGCGATGTCGACGCCGTCGACCGCATGTAGCCATCCATCGTCAGTTTTGAAATGTGTCTTCAATCCGCGAATATCGAGCAGACGGTGTTTGAAATCAACCGCACTCATCACATCACCTTGCGCGGATCAAGCGCATCACGTAAACCATCGCCGATAAAGTTAATCGTGAGCACCGTCAAAAAAATCGCCGTGCCAGCCGCCAGCGCCCAATGCGGCGCGATGTCGAGATAGTCCTTGCTGTCGAACAGAAGGCGTCCCCAGGTCGGAATGTCCGGCGGAAAGCCAAGCCCCAAAAACGACAACGTCGATTCCGCGATGATCGCAGCGGCCACATCGATGGTGCCAGCCACGATCACGGGGCCCATCGTGTTCGGCAGGATGTGGCGTACCACCTGACGGGACGTCGATGCACCGAGCGCTCGGGCGGCCTCGACGTATTCCTTCTCGCGCAACGAGAAAAACTGCGCACGAACCAGTCGCGCAACAGGCATCCACCGAAAACCGCCAATCACCAGTACGATCAGGATGAATACGCCGACCTCTGGCCCGAATGCGGTCTTCAAACTGTCGCGAAACAAATAGATCAGCAGCAGCAACAGGGGCAGCTGTGGCAACGAGAGGAACAGATCGGTCAGCCACATAAGCGCTGCATCTACACCACCGCGAGATACGCCGGCAATTGCGCCGATGGTGACACCCACGAGCACTGCCATCGCCATCGCAGCTAGCCCGACCGCGAGCGAAATGCGGCCGCCGTAGAGCATGCGCGCAAAAATGTCCTGCCCGAGATCATCGGTACCGAAAGGATGCGCGAGCGACGGGCCTTTGAGGCGCGCGCCGAAATCAATCTCGTTGATCGCGACTTTCCACACCAGCGGCCCGAAGACGACCAGCAACACCATAGTCAGCAGCAGAACGAGGCTGACTACAGCCATTTTGTGCCGACAGAAACGCCGCCATGCCTCGCGCGTTGGTGAGACGTGGCGTGCGCGCACTGCCGTGGCCGCGAGGGGCACCGCGCTAGCGATAACTGATGCGGGGGTCGAGCCAGCCATAGAGCAAATCAGCAATCAAATTGAACAAAATAACGAGGCATGCGAACACGAAGGTCACCGCCATAATCACCGGCGTATCGTTGCGCAAAATCGCGTCGATCAGCAGCGAGCCGATGCCGGGAATACGAAAGATTTGCTCGGTCATGATGGCACCGCCAAACACAGCGGGCATCTGTAACGCGACCAACGTGACCACCGGAATCAGCGCATTGCGGACGACGTGTTTCATCACCACCACGCGCTCTTTAAGCCCTTTGCTGCGCGCGGTCGTTACGTAATCGAGACGAATCACATCGAGCATCGCCGAGCGTACATAACGCGTCCAGCTCGCGCCCTGAAACAGACCCAGCACCATTACCGGCATGATCGATTGCCGAATGTGTTCCCACCACCACGCCCAGCCGGTCGACGCGATGTCGGCGCGATACACAAAAGGCAGCCAATCGAGCTTGATTGAGAACAGCAATATCAGCAGCAAGCCGGTGAAAAACGTGGGCAAAGAAAAACCTACGAACGCCAAGGTGCTGGCGATACGATCAAACCACGAATAAGGCTTAGCAGCCGAATAAATACCGACCGGCAGCGCGATCAACAACGCCAGCACCTGCGACGCGCCAATCACGGCGAGCGTGACCGGCATGCGCTGCATGATGAGCGTATCAACGTCAATGCGGCTTATGAAGGAGAAGCCCCAATCGCCTTGCAACATCGCCGCCAGCCAGCGAAAGTAGCGCTGCCAAATCGGGTCATCCAGACCAAATTTGACGCGCAACATTTGCCGCACCTCGGCGGGCACGTTCGGGTTGGTCGCGAGCTCCTCAAACGGGTCGCCCGGTGCCAACGCCAGCACCGTGAACAGCACCACGCTGATGCCGAGCACGCTGGGCAAGGCAATCAGCAGGCGCCGCAGGATGTAGCTGCCCACGGTCGGTGAAGCTTAGGCTTCGCGATACCAGTTTTGCAGGCCAGAGAAGTCCAAGTCCCAGCCCGATAGCGGGCACACCATTTTTAAGTTGATGCCGCGCACCCGAGGGCGGCTCGACAGAGGGATGATCGATTGGCCCGCCACCACCATGTCATTCATGCTGATGTAGAGCGCCACCCGCTTCACCGGATCGAGCTCAATCTCAGCCGCGCGGAAGGCTTTGTCGTAATCCGGGCTTTGCCAGCGCACGATATTGCGGCCCTGCCACTTGTTGGCTTTGGATGAGATTTCCCACGAGGCGTATTGATCCATGAAGCGCTCGGCATCGGGCTGGGTCATGGTCGTGGTGTACATCTGCATGTCGCACCAAAACTTACCGTAGGTGTCTGGGTTGGCCACGTCAGACGAGAAAAACACCGCCGCCGTGATCGATTTCAATTCAATATCAATGCCTACTTTTTGGCAGGCTTGTTTGATCACCGCTTGTGCTTTTTGGCGAATGGAATTGACCGACGTCTGGTACAAAAACTTAAGCTTTTTGCCACCCTTTTCACGCACGCCGTCGCTGCCTTTTTTCCAACCGGCGGCGTCGAGAATTTGATTGGCTTTGTCGAGGTTGTATTCCCACTTGGTGTTGGGCGAGCGAAAACGTGGCGGGTTATTGATGAAATTGCTGGTGGCCACACCGGCGCGACCGTACACAAATTCCTCAATATTTTTGCGATCCACCACCAACGACATCGCTTGCCGAACCGCCGGATCGCTGAACGCGAAATGCTTGCTTTTAATGCTTGAGCGCTCGCCCTCGACCTCGGTGAACGGATCAGTAACGCTGAGTTGAATAAATTCAATGTCCCCGCTCGGCACCACCACCACACGGCCTTTGCCGCCGGTCTCCATACGCTTCATCACGTCGTCTTCAACCAGCAGATTCCAAGCGTAGTCGTACTCGCCGGTCTGCAACACAGCGCGGGCCGCGGAGGTTGCGTCGCCACCACCTTTGATTTCGATCGTGTCGAAATGTGGGCGGTTGGCCATGTGGTAGTTCATGTTGATCTCACCGCGCACAATGTCGCCGGGCTTGAAGTCAACGAACTTATATGGTCCGGTGCCCACGGGCTTCAAATTGGTCGGCGCATCGCGTGATTTGCCACCAATGAATGGCGCAAATAAATGCTTAGGAATCACCATGCCCTCGGCCGCCACAAAAGCGGTCGCCCAGAACGGCGTGGGCTTGGCAAACGTGACTTTAATGGTGTGCGAATCGAGCTTGTCGACCTTCACGTCTTTATAAATGCCGGAGGTGATGGCAGCGGTGGCCGGGTCTTTGGCGTATTCCCACGTGAACACGCAATCATCAGCAGTGAACGGTTTGCCGTCATGCCAGGTCACGTCTTTTTTCAGTTTCCAGACGACCGATTTACCGTCGGCAGTCAAGCCGCCATTGGCTTTAGTCGGAATTTCAGCGGCCAGAATCGGCACCAAATTGCCTTCGTTATCCCAGCATGCCAGCGGCTCGTAGAACACGCGCGAAGCCTCTTGATCTTTGGTGCCGCTGGCGAAATGCGGCTGCAACAGCGTGGCACCCTGCCACCACAGCGCCTTGAGCGCGCCGCCGCCACCGCGTTTCGTGGGCTTGTAGGTTGACGGCGTTTGCGCCGCGACCACGCCCGAGTGCATAAGCAGCATCGAGGCCATGGGGGCGGTCAGGCCCAGCGAGACCATTTGCAAAATGAAATTGCGGCGCGGCATTTTGCCGACGCGCACGTCTTCGATCAGGCTATTAATTTCGCGTTCTTGCATGAAGATGCTCCCTCTGTGTTTCGACTTTGCCCGCGCACGATTTACTATGTACAGGCGTATTAAATAACTTCAAAGCAAGTATCGCACCGGGAGCGCGAGCGGCAACGCGGGTTTTCCGAAGGCCTGGTCAGGCAGGCCGCGCGCGGGCACCTCTGCAATTCGGTGCCTGTGGGAGCGGTGCCACCGCGAATGTCGCTGTGGCACCGCTCCCACAGGTCAAATGACGCGCTTTAAACCACGCTGCTCTGCGCGTAGGCCTTTACGTCGTCCGGCGTGTCGTCGGTGGCGTAGCAGTCCTCGAACAACTCGCGAAACAGCGCCTCGGGCAACTTGCGACCAATGAACACCACGGTGCTTTCGCGCTTTGCACCTTCGGGCCATTCGCTCGCAAAGTCGAAGCCCGCCATCATGTGCACGCCTTGAAACACCACGCGGCGCGGCTCGCCCTTAATGTTCAAAATGCCTTTGTAGCGCAGCATTTGTTCGCCATACAAATTGATCAGCGAGCCGATGTAGCGATCCACTTTACGAACATCGAGCGGGCGATCCGCCTTGATGACGAAGCTCGCCACTTCGTCGTGATGCTCATGGTCGCTGTTGGTTAAAAAGTCAGGTTGAATTTCCAGAATCGCGTTAAGGTTGAAGCCACGAATGTCGAGTAACTCCTTGACCGGCGTGACGCCAAAATTCACCTTCTTGATCGGTGCGCGCACGTTTAGACGACGCAGCCGCTCCATGAGTTTGAGCGTTTCTTCCTCCGTCGTCACGTCGGTTTTTGATACGAGCAAACGGTCTGCAAACGCCACCTGCTGCTGCGCCTCGGTAAATTCTTTGAGCTGGGTCAGGCCATGTTTGGCGTCCACCACCGTGATCACCGCATCGAGCAAATAACGCTCGTTCACTTTTTCGTCGGCAAAAAAAGTTTGCGCGACCGGCGCTGGGTCGGCCATGCCGGTGGTCTCAATCACCACCCGGTCAAACTTGAGCTCGCCCTTGCTGCGCCGCTTGTAGAGGCTGTTCAAAATGCGGATCAAGTCGCCGCGCACGGTGCAACAAATGCAACCGTTGTTCATCTCGACGATTTGCTCTTTGCTGTCAGCGAGAATTTCGTTATCAACCCCCTCTTCGCCAAATTCATTTTCGATCACGGCGATTTTTTCGCCGTGCGGCTCTTTCAAAATGCGGTTAAGCAGCGTAGTTTTTCCGGCTCCGAGAAATCCGGTCAAGATGGTCACAGGAATTGGCTGCTCGGTCGGCTCCGGGCCCCACGATTCGGCCTCCGTAGTGGCTTTTTTTTCGGCGGCTTTTTTGGCGATATCTGCTTTGGTCGACATGTTCTCTGTATCCTTTATTGTTCCTCTAATTTTAGGGCGTGGCCCGTGACTTCAACCCGCGAACCGTTTGGCGAACTCTTGTTGACCTCAGCGCAACTGCGCGAGGCCGAATTGGCGAACGCGTCGCGCGACCTCATGCGCCGCGCGGGTAAAGCGGCAGCGAGCTTTTTGTGTGCTCGAACTAAGACGAATGCACGAATCGTGCTGTTTGTGGGGCCGGGGAATAATGGCGGTGACGCGTTGGCGTGCGCCGCAGAGATGGCGGTGGTGGGCTACGCGCCGGTGGTGGTCTTATTGGGCGAACCTGACGAGGTTGGCGCAGATGCGACGCGGGCTTGGCAGCGGGTGGTTGAGCTGCAAGATTTATCGAGCGACTCCGGTTCGGCCCCCTTTCCCCTCGCGGGAGAAGGTTGGGGTGAGGGGGACGGCGTTGAACGCAAGCATTCCTCCGCGTATCACCTCACCCCTCACCCTAGCCCTCTCTTGCAAGGAGAGCAGGGACAGATTCGCGTGCTGCGTGAAATTCCGCCAGCGGTCAACGCCGATTGGATCGTCGATGGCCTCTTTGGCATCGGCCTGAAACGCCCGCTGGACGGGGCTTACCGTGATGCAGTTCAGTTGATCGCAAGCGCACGCGCAGCTGGCACGCAGGTGCTTGCGCTTGACGTCCCCAGCGGCATTGATGCCGACACGGGCGCGCTGTTTGGCGACGCAGTCGTCGATGCTGATTTCACGCTGTCGTTCATCGCCAACAAGCCGGGTCTCGTGACTGGGCCCGCGCTTGATTTCGTGGGCACGGTGCATTGCGCAACGCTAGATTTGCCGGCGTCACCGCACGCAGCAAACACGGCACGTTTACTCGGCGCAAGCTATATCAACGCGGTCGCTAAAACTTCGCCCGCCAACGCCCACAAAGGCAGCCGCGGCACCTGCGTGGTCATCGGCGGTGCTGCTGGCATGCTGGGTGCGGCACTTCTCGCTAGCCGCGCCGCGATGCGAACCGGCGCGGGCAAAGTCAAAGTGGGTTGGCTTGCCGAGCCGCATCCGCAGGTCGATCCGCTGATGCCGGAAGTGATGATGGCGAGCGCTGCGGAGCTTGTCCACTGCGACTGCCACGCGCTCGTGATCGGCTGTGGCCTCGGCGTTTCGGGCGCAGCGGTGCGGGTGCTGAAGTCGGCCTTGAAACGCGATGTGGCGATGGTTATTGATGCCGATGCGCTGAACTTAATTGCTCAATCTGCTGAACTAGCCACGCTCGTGCAGCGACGGAAATCGCCCACCATCATCACGCCGCATCCGGCCGAGGCCGCGCGCCTACTTGGTTGCAGCACGGCCGACGTGCAACGTGATCGGTATAAAGCGGCGCACGATTTGGCGAAGGGTTACCGCTGCATCGCGGTGGTCAAAGGCGCGGGCACGGTCATCTGTGACGGCACTGAAACGACGGTCAACGGCACCGGAAATCCGCTGCTCGCCACCGCGGGCACGGGGGACGTGTTGGCTGGCATGATCGGCGCGTTGCTCGCCCAAGGGTACGACGCTGCGACGGCAGCGCGGCTGGGCGTTTGCATGCACGGCGCGGCGGCAGATGCGCTACGCGCACGCGGCGTGTTGCGCGCGGTGGCCGGTGATGTGGTCGGGGAATTACGTTACTTGTAGCCAAGCCAAATCGACGAGCTCTCGTGGGACTACGCACCCCCACTCCGCGATTCCGCTGCGCTGCATCGCGGCTACGGAACGAGAATCATTCCGCCCACCGTATTTCGCGATTCCAAATCACGATGCGCCCGCGCTGCATCGGCCAGCGAATAGGTTTGTCGCGCGGCAAGATTGAGTTTGCCGTCCTTCATCAGGTTGAATACATTGCCCGCCATTTCCTCCATCGTGGCACGATCAGCGGTGTAGGTCATCAGTGTTTGCCGCGTGACCGACAACGAACCTTTAGGGCCGAGAATGCCGAGATCAACACCCGTGACCGGCCCCGACGAATTGCCAAAGCTCACCATCAGGCCGCGCGGTTGCAGACAATCGAGTGATGCAGGCCACGTGTCTTTGCCGATGCTGTCATAAACCACGGGCACTTTTTTGCCGCCGGTGATTTCGTTCAGGCGTTGCACGAAATTTTCGGTGCGGTAATTGATGATGTGCGTGCAGCCGTGTTCGAGCGCGAGCTTGCCTTTCTCGTCGCTGCCGACGGTGCCAATCATGTTCACGCCAATTGCGCGCGCCCATTGGCTGGCAATCAAACCCACGCCACCCGCTGCGGCATGAAACAGGATGGTGTCACCCATCTTGCATTTGAACGTGCGTGTCAACAAATATTCAACCGTCATCGCGCGCAAAAAACCCGCCGCAATGTGCTGCTCGCTGACCCATTGCGGCAGCTTCACCAGCACGTTGGCTGGGATGTTGCGCTCGCTTGCATAGCTGCCGAGCGGCCCGTCGCAGTACACCACACGGTCTCCCGCAACAACCGACGTTACGCCCTCGCCCACGGCCTCCACCACGCCCGCCGCCTCCTTGCCAATACCGGATGGCAGCGGCACTTTGTAGAGGCCCGTGCGGTGATAAGTGTCGATGAAATTAACACCTATCGCACTGTGGCGCACGCGCGCTTCACCGGGGCCGGGCGGCGGTAGATCAATCGTCTCAAGTTTCATTACTTCAGGCGCGCCAGTTTCATGGAAGCGGATAGCGGTGGTCATGTGAATTCCTGTGTGGGGAAAAAAAATAAGTCGAGTGAGCGCGGGTTTTGTAGCAGAACGGTTAGCGGATGTTCACACGCTGGCCACCGTTTTATAGAGCCCGATTCCAATTGCGGTGAGGGCAAACGATGCGGCCAAATGCAGCGCGGCTAGTGCCAAGCCTTTCAGCAAATCGCCGTCGAGCAAAAGTGTGGTTACCTCAGCGCTAAACGTTGAAAAGGTGGTCAACGCGCCTAGAAATCCGGTGATAAAAAACACGCGCAGCAAGGCTGACGCGTCGCGGTTGGCAGAAAGGTAGGCGATGGCAAGGCCGACCAGCAAACCGCCGATTGCATTGGCGGCAAACGTGCCCCACGGCAACCAGCTGCGCCCGTTAAGCGCCAACGCTAACCCGTAGCGAAGCCATGCGCCCAATACCGCACCGATCGCAATGGCGATGAGCGTGGTCAAGGCTTTATTTTCCGGTGGCCGCGTTCCACACGGCATCCACCACTTCGCGCTGCGCGCCTTTTTCGCGGTACAAGCGAATCTCCATGGTGCCCGACCAATGGCCGTCGCCACCGCGCGCGATGCGCTTGGCTTTGAGCTCGCGCACCACCGCGCTCTCAGGCAACCAAGCGAGGCCGTGGCCTTCCAGCGCCATCACTTTGAGCGCCTCAGACATATCGTTTTCGTACACACAATCGAGGTGCGCACGCAGCGGCGATTGCTGCAAAATCAGTTCGACCATGCGCCCCAAATAAGCCTGAGGCGTGTAAGACAAATACGGAATTTTTTTCTGGTCGCTGCCGGGCAACGTGAATAGCGCGCGTCCGTCGCTGTCAGTCTTTGAAAACGGTGCAATGGTCTCGGTGCCCAGCACCATCATTTCATAGCGCGATTCGTCCAGTTGCACAGGCTGGTTGGGGTGGTGGTAGCAGAGCAATAAATCGCAGTTGCCTTCCACCAAACTCATCACCGCATCATGCACGTTTGCGGCCAGCAATTTGGCCTTCACGCGACCGAGTTTTTTCTCCAGCACGTTGAGCCACATCGGAAAAAACGTCAGCGACAACGTGTGCGGTGCCGCGAACAAAATGGTGTCAGTCGGCGCGCTTTGCAAGCCCCGCGCGATCGCCCGCGCATCAATCGCTTGGCGCACAATCTCAGCCGCACGCTCGCGAAATTGCTCACCCGCTTTGGTCATCTTGGTGGGGTAACTGGTGCGGTCAATCAGCTCGGCACCTAACCACTGCTCAAGCGCTCGAATGCGCCGCGAAAACGCGGGTTGCGTGACGTAGCGCAGCTCGGCGGCCCGCGAAAAACTGCCGGTTTCGGCCAGCTGCAAAAAGTCTTCAACCCACTTTAGTTCCATGATGTCGAGTGTAGCTAAAACTATGCAAGAACGGTATACGCCGTTTCGCTAAGACATATAGCTTATTGCTGGGAGCGCCATTTAACGTTGGCTAGCAGGCATAAACTTAGGAAGTCGATATTTCACCAAAATGCGGTCTAGACCAATAAAAATAAAGCTTTAACTAAAAAGCTGATGGTCTTTCACCGAGGCGCTGTGTTGAATTTTTTCGGCTATGACGCATCCGATCACGACGGCTTTGCGCCTCACATTGCAAAGCATGCGCATTGCGATTCTGCAAAATTGTTCTGACGACGACCCCGCTTATCTTGGCGCGTGGTTGCTTCGGCACGGCGTTGAATGCGACGTGTTCAATTTACACACGGGCGAGTCGCCACCCGCAACGCTTGCCCGCTACGCAGGTGTTGCGCTGCTCGGAGGGCCGATGAGCGTGAACGACGACATGCCGGTGCTGCGAAAGATCGAGTCGCTGATTCGCGAAGTGCGCGATGCAAACAAGCCCGTCATCGGCTATTGCCTTGGCGGACAACTCATCGCCAGCGCATTGGGCGCAAGGGTGAAGGTGGCGGATTTCGCTGAGATCGGTTAGTCAAAAATATCGCTCGCCGACAGCCCGGAAGCCCGTGCTTGATTCGCCGAATTCGCGGGCACCGAGTGCGACGCACTGCAATGGCATTACGACGCGTTCAGCCTTCCGGCAGGTGCCACGCGGGTCGCCAGCAACGACCCATGCGCTGTTCAAGCATTCACTTTTCGCAACATGCTCGCGATGCAATTTCACATAGAAATTGACCGCAATAAACTAGCCTCGTGGGCAAGAGACGGCAAATCAGAGCTCAGCGCATTGCTCGGCCAACCACACGTGCAACAAGCACGCACCATTGCCGCCGAAATTCCCAAACGAATGGCCGCAAGCCATGCGCAAGCGGATCGAATTTACGAGCACTTTAATCGGTTGGCTCGACGATAGCGGCAGTGTCATTAGTGTGGACAGTCCGTACCACCAAATGGTCGCAAAACCGCCATCTCATTAATGCAACGACTCGGTCGGCATAGGATGGCCACCCAAAATCGCCATCACGGTGCAGCTAAATCGCTTTCAACGTCGATATTGAGGGCGCAAAAAAGTATTCGCCCCCGCGCAAATGCACAAAGTTTTCAAATTCCAAACTCTTTGTGATGCTTGCCGGATCGTTCCACGTGGCGCGCTGCGTGAACATTCTTGATCCGCCTTGCCCGATGACTGGATCGAGGCCGGGCTTGGCCACACCTGCTGTGTCTGGCGGGAAGGTGGCCTCGTTAGCCCAAAACTGTTGTGTCACCTCAAACTGATTTGAAATATTGGCTTGATAGGCCATGAATAGCAGCCCCACCGCGCCGGTAGGCATATCTTCGATTCTGAGCGCAGGATCGTTCGGGTGTTGCTCGCGTCGACCATAGGTCACGCCCCGTCGCGCCATGATCACGCCGCGATTAGGTGTGCCGGGCGCGCTGCCTCGCGGATTGGTTTTGCGAATGTGTGCGTTAAACGGGCACTTCAAACCGGCGCTGTCGCCACTGTAGTCGAAATCGTTGGGCACCGGGTTGTTCAGGCCGTCGCTGTCTTGCAAGGTGTACGGCGTGCCGTCTTCAAAGCGCCCGACGATGGCGGCTCCCATTCGCTCGGTCGCGGCTGCAGTTAACCCAAATGCTTCGCCGAGCGTCTCCTCGGCGCGCTTAAAACCATGCACGTCCTGCTCCAACTTGCGAAACACGAAATAGCTACCGTGCGCCGCTGCGCTGGCGGTACCGGGGTCTTTAACGAGCACCTGACTGAGTGGGAAGGTGGGATTCCATGCGCCTCTATTACTGGGCAAACCGTGAATGCTCGCGTTCTTTCGTGACTCTTTATCAACGTCTTGTTTCGTGAACAACGGCTGGCTGCGCCCGTCGACATAGCCAAAGTGTTCAATGCCCTCGCCAGGCGCCTTCAAGCTCGCCATACCGTGCCCAATTTCTGGCAGCCCGGTGAGCACAATACCGTCGCCCAGTTGCAAAAAAATTTGGTTCGCAACGGCATCGGTTGCACGTATAGCGTCGGTGTCGGAAGAGCCACCCACGATGACCAGCGCGTGCACCTCTCCGCGGTAAGCCATGTCCCAAGCGCCCTGCGGCGTATCTTGAAGCTTGCCGCCCGCAGCCGCCATACCGGTCGTAAATGCGGGTTCGTTGGGCATTTTGGCCTGCGCGCCTAGCGCTGTATAGCCTTTGGCCGATAGGTGAACGCCAATGTAGGGCACCGTGGAGTCGACCGGGGGCGTGGCGTTGTGCGCAGCGAGTTCGTCGAAATGCCGACGCGCGGTTTTCATCTTTGCAGCAAGGGTATGCAGCAGCGTTCGCGCTTTTGCAGCATCGGTAAATCGCAGCGGAAACAGATAGCAATGATCGCGCGTGTGCGCCTTGACAATGTTGGGTTGCAGGTCGTCGAGCAGCGCGAGTTGCGCCGCACTCAAATGGGTGAGATCAAGTTGTCCAGATAAGTCCATGGTGCGCATTTCCTGTGTTTGCGGTCAAGCTGGAAGGGCCGACTTCGCCTATTGAAGGTAGGGCAAATTCTCAAAACAAGAACTACGCGTTCAGGTGGGATTTTTGACTGATAGGATTGCAAGACGTTTGGTTTTTCGCGGCACCAACGTAGATACCTTTGTTTAGAAACACCCATCATTACTTACGATTGTTTGCCTCCATGCGTCGACAACATGCGCCGACTGTTCGGACGAGTACGAAGATGCTATGCCGTCAAACCACCCCGACAGATCCCGCAGCAGTCACCATCTCCTACCCGAACGCGTGGGTACACATTGATCTGGATCGGTAACACTTCAAATATTGTAAAAAAATAAATCGGGGTTTGTCATGACTGTGCGCGTTGTAATTGTCTCGTCGATTGTGACGCTGTGTTCGGCCCTGTCAGGCTGCAAGACGCTAGAGCAAACCATACGACCTGATGCCGATAAGATTGCAGCTTTTCCCCTCACGCACCGCACTGAGGTTGAACGCATTGACCTTGCGCAGCTGATCCACGATGAAGCGAATTTAAGATGTCATCTTGACCATCGAAATCTCGCGCAGCTTGATGAGAACGCGAACGTAAATTTTGCGGGGCGAAGAGTCGATCAGGCGCTGGGTTGCTTTAATGAGTTTGCTCGAAATACGTCGTACGCAGCGGTCACGCGGAATCAAATCCAAGAACGACTGCTTGCAGCTTCCGAGCAGCGTTGCGCCGATTTCAAAGCGCTGCTCCAGCGCAAACAGTCGGACACCAATTTTTTCACCGGCTTGGCCACCGCAGCGTTTGCCGCAGCAGGGTCGATCACCACGAGCGTCGAAGGTGCACGCACATTGGCGGGACTGTCTGGCCTGAGCAGTGCCTATGGCGCGGAATACAACCAAGCATACTTCTCGAACCTTGCATCACACGTCATCGTTGCGGGGATCGAATTGCAGCGAACACGAATTTACGAGCAGATTGCGGCACGTGGTCAATCAAAGTCAATCAACGACTATCCGCTGCAAGCAGCAATCAAAGACGCGTTTCGTTTCCACGGCGCATGCAGCATCATGGCGGGCTTGGTTCAAGCTCAAGAGGCGATCAAAACGGTTGAGAATCCTGGCCTTGGCACTCTACAACGCGCGATCACAAAAAACAAATTTTTGCAAGCGCTGAATAAAGCTGAGCCGGCCGATGTGCCAAGCACACTCGCCGCCTGGAAAGACGTCGTACCTTCAGACGCTTGGCTCGCAGGAATACCGATCACGCACACCACCACCGTGTCGCTGCCCGATGCACCTCGCCTACCGATTCAGGTACAACAAACCATTGCATCTGCGACTAGTGCCAACGCAGCGTTAGCGACGCTTGCCACCAAAGTTTTGAAAGCCCGAGCGGGCGACACATTGCTGAGCGCGTCCGAGGCATCGGTTAACGCGGCCACAACAAGGTTCAAACTGCTAACGGATTCGCTAGGTGCAGTCGCTGCAACATGCACGACGCGTGCAATGGAGAAAGCCAAAGACAGCATCCAATTGGCGGCCGCACTCGCAGCCGCGCCAGATGAGAGAGCTGCGGAAAAACTAAACGTAGATATGAAATTTCTAGGTCGCGAAGCGGACGCCATCGCGGCGGTGATCACATCACGCGCTTTCGCTATCACCAGTTGTGATCGCGAGTTGCGCATTGGTTTAAACGAACTCGCCGCTGTACCGAAGGACGATGACGCGAGAACCATTGCAGCCAACGCACTGCTGAAAACAAAAACTGACGCATGTCTGACATCTGTTGCAGCCATTGCGGAGTGCAAATAACGGGCAACGTCGCAATTTTTATCGTGATACTCACTGCACGCGATTAGGAGCCCCCGTTGCCGAACTACCTCCACACTGCTTGATCGCAGGCCCATTGCCGCCGTGTTCAATAAACGCCAGGTCATTTAGTCGCTGCATCGGGACGCGTTGATCCGAACGAACCGCGCCACGTGTCCCGCCAAGCCAGTATTTGGCATCGACGCAGCGCGCCCAAACCCAGCAGAGTCAGTTGACGCATTGTTGGTTTACAAACCCTAAGCCTGCCGCAACAACTTCGCCACGTCGGCGCGATCATGCACCCCGAGTTTGGTGAACACTTGCTTTACGTGATAGCCCGCTGTGTTGACTGACACGCCGAGCCTCTCGGCCATCTCTGCGTTGGTTTGGCCGAGCGCGATCATCAACGCGACTTCGCGTTGCTGTGACGACAAATCCAAGCGAGCTGCACCTTCGGTTAGTCGCACTGAGGCTTCGGCTAGGCGCGACACCACGAGTGCCGTTGCTGTGGCGCCTGTTACACCCGCCAATTCATGATGACGAAACGCGAACTGGCCCCACGCAGAATTCACCACATGCAGTGATTTTTTCGCAGCGCGCGCCGTGATCACGACGCCGCGCAAAAAGTCTTTGAGCGCCTTCGGCTCATCGCGCGCTTGCCCTGGTGAGATCGCCTCGCCGCGCGCCATTCGCGTCAAGCGCATCCACGAATCGTCAGCAAAGATCACCTCGCCCGCTTCGTTCAAAACCGCCATCGATTCTTCGGCAGTCTGCTCGGCGGACACAGCGGTCGGCACATGAAGGCTCAAGGCCAACGCCTGCCCAAGGTAGTGCAAAACGTCGCGTAAGGCATCAGCATCAGCTGCGGAAAACGGCGGCGCATCAACCGCCCGATACATGCTGAGCTGGCCTATCGGCTCGTGCCCGTTGGTGGCTAAGCGCACGATGCCGTAGAGCACATGGCCGACACCCAACACGCCAAACACCTCGCGGTAATACGTCGTCGTCTGCTCCTCAACGGACACGCTACGCGACGACACCGCATCACTCGCCGCCACCCGCGCCAGATAGGCCCGCGAAAAAGCGGACACTTCCGCCCGATAATGCTTCTCATAGTAGTTCGCCATCGCCTCAGGCGGCAGCATGCGCTCGGCATACATATTGACCATGTGGCCCGCTGCATCGCAATAAAAAAACGCTGCGTGAGACGATGGGATTACAGCGCGCAATGCAGGCAACAGCGAGGGCAGCAACACCGGCGCAGGCAGCCCAAGATTGCAAAGTTGCCGCAGCGTTACGCGGGCGGGTTGGGACGTGGATTTGGACATATCCCCGACTTAAGTTGATGTATTTTGTTACGCCAATGTAGCGCGAAAAGTAGCGTTTCGCCCCACCTAATAGGTCGGGTCTGACAACCTACAACGATTTACCGCACCTAGACTATTTTGATCAACGGTGCCTCCAGGCATCAAATGGCCGATGTCGGCTCACGCCGTTCAACATCGCACGACTCAGGAAACTCCACCTAGCCGATCACGTTAAGAATTGACACACGATTGTCTTGCAGCGTCTTTCCCTGCACTGTCAGCTCATCGCCGCTTTCGCCCGTCATTGATAGACGGGCAGCACTTTTGACAACTGCCTTAAGCGTTGCCGTCGGCGTGACGGCAAAACTATTAAACAACGCTCTGGCAACCTGCGGGGCCGCGACACTGGTGCCATCGCGGCGCACCCAATACCGTGACCGAGTGCCGCCCGCGTTGACGCCAGATAAAACTTCAGACTCTTCGGCGTAAGCCGTCCAACCAATGGCCACTTTAGTCGTGTTGCGACCAGGCCCCGCGGAGCTATACGGCGCAGCGCGAACGACAGGCCCAAACAGCCCAGTCGAATCGCGCTCATGAGCTCGTTCGCTCGGACGTATGGCGGCGCCCACGGCTTGGACGTGCTGGGCGGTGGCATAACTATTGAGCGTGTCGCGCTTGCTCACTGCTGATTTGGGATATTCGTCTTGGTGGTCAGTTTGCGGATCTACAAAAAATCGACTTTGACGCGACGCATACCCCACGTCAAAAATTGCGTCGTCGCGTTCAATCCATGCATTCACGGAAACTTGTGCTTCGGACTTCGTCGACACCTTGACACTCCAAATACCGTAGCGAGCTTCGGCCTGCGAGAGGTCGTCGTTACGGGTTGGCGCTAGTGCAATCAAGGCGACGTTATTGTTTGGTGTGGCGTTCTTGACATGAACTATGGTGCACGCGGGTTCGAAACAAGCTGGCGCGGAACGATCACCGAACCACGACGCCATTGAGTTGAGTGTGACACGCGGCGCGAGGTAGCTCCCCAATCCGGGCGGCATTACTTCGACGCTGATTCCGCTGTCATCTGAATACCAAATTTCAAGAAACGTATCCGTAGGGTCGTCTGCCATGACCTCCCACAGAAGAATTTCAGGTTCGCCAGACTTAACAAAAAATTGAGCGTGACACGCCGAATTGAAGGAGTTACCCGCCGGGATCGTTACTTCGAATTTACCCGGTTTTCGCTGGCTGATGAGGTGGTCAATCGCGCTTTCCAGCAGGGACGAGCCGTCGTGCGGGCCGGCATGCGTCCCAAAGCTCATGTTCACTATAACGTCAGCGTCTTCGGTTGTTCGTTCCTGAATGTAGCGAAGCGCGTCAATTACGTGGCAATTCATCGAGCCACCCGATGCATCGTCCACTGCGCCGCGCGGAAGCTGTACGAAGATAATTTCAGCTTTGGATGCGTCATCGGTTTCAGCATTAACAGAGGAGACCAAAGGATTAGGCGCGCCAACTGCAATGCTGAGCACATGCGCGCCATGAGTCGTCGACTCCCGCATCAGGTCGTAGCCGATAGCCTGATAACAAGCATCCTCATCGACGATACCGCCCGGTGAGTGTTGCGCCAGCAGGTCGTTGATTCGACTGCCGCGAAGCTCAAGACCATACGGGAACAGATTTGTGTCTGTGTTCGGGTTCAATTTTTTCACTCGCGGCAACAGCTCTGCCGCAGCGGACATCAGCACCGTTTCTGCATCTTGAAACCAAACGTACTTGACACGTGACCCGCCCGCCAACGTTCTGTACGCTGCATGTGCAAATGGGCAGCCGTAATCGATGATGGCCATCACCCGTCCGCTTAGCGGCGGGTCGCGTTTACGTTCGTCTTCTGAGTCGGGATAAAGCCGCTGCGTCGTATTCGCGGCAGCATCTGCGTTGGCACGAACTATCGGGTGGCCAATTTCGTACTTAACGCAGCAGCCAGCGATTTTTTGAAGGAATTCAACGATTTTTGTGTCGGGCACGATCGCCGTGCAAAAGCGATCATTTATTCCTGTGCGTGCAAACTGTTGGTAATAAATTTTGCGAAACTTTATGCCTTCTTGTTGCGCTAGTGTCTTAATGTTTGCGCTGCGCTCGCGCTTGGTCTCGTCGTCCGCATCCGCCGCGTATAACTCGATGGCAACCTGCAAATACGCAACGCCGTGCCGGCCCGTGATTCGTCCGAGGCGCGATGCGCCAGTGTCCTGCGCCCAGATTAAGTAGGGGTCGATGCCCTCGAAGCCGATCTTCACGAGAAGATCGGTGTATCGATTCACGTTGTGATGATTGAGTTGCATGCGATTGGCCCCTTGCGTTAATACCCGTTCGCGGCCAATTCGGTTTGCGCTCGTTTCCACATTTCATGCAGCAACGGAGATTTCAGCACGTCAAGCGGGCCGCTGCGTTTTGCGGCTGGTGGCAATTTGCCGGTGACTGTTTGGGTCACTTTTGGTTTGCCATCATCACCTAACTCCGGTTTGCCATCATCGTCCACCACAGGCGTTTCAGTAGTCGCGTTTTGATTCCAGCCGCTGGCGTCAAGAAAAACCGTTGCTGGATCTGCATCGGATTCTGCGTTGAGCTTCTGCCCATCAAGTTCAGCCGGTGTGACCGGCGTGCCGCAGCACCGTGCAAGAAAGTAATCTGCGATAACTTCTGCGAGCACGAAACCTGCAGGGCTGTCGATTGGAAAGTGAACGCCTGCGACTACTCGGTTGTCCGCGATACGGCGCGCGAGTTTGAGGAGCTGCGCTTTGGCATCCGCTTCAATGGCAGGCGAAAGCTCACAAATAATCCTGGTGAACATATACGCCTCGGTGGCATGTCCCATCGGCCAAGCGGTGTACGCGGGCGTCAGTATGATTGGCTGCACCATGGGTGAATATTCGTGGGGGCGCGGGCAGGCCAGTGCGTGCTTCAATCGCTGACAAACCATCATCACAAAGTGCAATGCGATGTAAGTAATTTCGATAGTTCGAGGCGTTGCGTCCGGGTGCAGGCCACAAATGCCAGACCAGTAAGCGTATTGAGGCGTCACCTGGCTCAGGATTTCTGAGGTGCGCTCGGGCCGCAATCTCGAACGCCGAATGACCAACTCAAGCTGACGTTGGAACTGCGCAAAACTAGGACGAACCAGCGTGAGCAGATCAACGTTGGCAGCCCCGGCAACGCGAAGCTGAACTTTCGCGGTATCTGTTGTTGTCGTGGTGTCGTAGTCCAAGCCAGACAACAGCTCCACCAGCGCTAAATGAAACCGCGTTGTAGGGTCACGCTGGATAAGTGCAGACGGGTGATCGTCCATGGTGGGAAGCGTCGTACTCAACACCCACGGCTTTTGAGTAAATAAATCGGCCGACGCAGTGGCCAACGCACCCGTAGTCTGGATAAGGCCAGCAACTAACAACGGGTTGCTTATTGCACCGGCTAGGCCCGCGTAGCCGTTTGCGCCATTGGCGCCATTGGCTCCATTTGCACCATTCGCCCCGTTCGCTCCGTTAGCTCCGTTGGCACCGTTCGCGCCATTCGCCCCATTCAACGGACTGAGTAAAGAAAGAAACATGTGTAATCCCCTTTGATAACTAAATTAGTTGGTTGCAAGCCCTGCTTGCGACAGAGCATTTCGAATATCGATAAACCGCGGATGCATTCGCCAAGGTGAAGCAGCTTCGAATGATGAAATCGTGAACTCGGGGGACAGCTGACGCAAGCTCAAGATGCTTTGATTCGCCTCGGCCAACGAGCCCTGCATGGCCTGCGCCATGGCCATCACTTTGTAAGTTGGAACATGCATGCGATTGGCACGCAGCGATTGCTGGGCATAGCCAATTGCGGTGCCGTAATCTCCGGCACCCAGATGCGCTGCGGCAACCAGACAATGAGAAAAATACAGATGCGGATCAAGCGGCGACAAGGCCAGTGACTCGTTCGCCGCAGCGATTGCTTCCACTCCACGCCCCTGCCAGCCGTAAAGTGCCGCCATTTGCAAATGCGCTAGCGCGTCGTTGGGGTTGTGTTGTAACGCCTTCACGTAGCACGCCTCTGCGGATGCAAAGTTTTTTTCGAGGTAGGCGTCGATCACGCCTTTAACAACGAGACATAGCGAATTCTCAGGCTCGAATTGCAGCGCATGAAGCGCGTTCGACGCAGCCCGTTTTCCATCTTTGACCGTGTCAATACTCCACCCCTGAGCAACGCGCAGCATGTACCACTTACCGAGCCATGCTCTTGGGATAGCACTGTTTGGATGACGCTCAACCAAATGCTCAAACAGCCGTCGTCCAGCATCGAAGTCTGTGATCGACTGCCGATGCATGAGCGCGAGACCGCCGAGGTACAACGTGTAGCTTCGCAGCGAAGGTAGCGGCCGAACCCGGGCGAGCACCATCTCCTGCTCGATCACCTGAATTTGCGTTTCCGTTGCAATTCGCCCCAACAGCTCGGAGTCAGGTCTCAGCAGCTCATCAACACTACCCAAAAGCTGATCAGCCCAAACGATCGTTCCGCTCTGGGTCTCAGACAGTTCGACTAAAACCATCAGTCGGTGCTCGACACTTACGCAGCGACCCGTCAGCACGTAGGCGCAGCGAAGCGTCTCCGTCACGCGACGCGCATTTGCTGCATCCAGTCCTCGCTTGAGCGCGAGCGTCGATAGCCGACTTATTACGCGTAACGAGCTCGTCTTACTCAGCGTAACCGTGAGTAAATCCGCAAGGAGCTCGCCTACCGCTGCCTGCTCGCCGTGGAGCGCGCTTGACGTGAACGGCAGTATCGCGATGGTAGGTCGCTCGGTCGACGACAGGTTTTCTGCGCTTGCACGCAAGTCGTGATCACCGTTAGACCAAATTCGATACAGCCGTACGGGAGCAGAAGCATGTTTCAAGTCACATTCGCCTAGATCCTCAATATCACCATCGACGCCTTGCGTCAACTGATCACGAACCGGAGCGGACACCGTGGTTTCACTCGGCTGGCCGACATTCGCGATGCGTGCGGCAACGTTGACGCCATGACCGTACAGCTCATTCACGTTGACAAACACGTCGGCGCAATGCAGACCGATTCGTAGCCGGATAGGTAGCTCACCGCCTTCGCTTGCGATTTGTCGGCGGCATGCGCTGTGCATTTCCTGCGCGCAAGCCGCTGCACGCTTGGCGTCGGGAAAGGTAACGAGCAGGCCGTCGCCACGTCGCTCAAGTAACTTTCCCTGATGTGTGGGGACAACGTCGTCCGCGAAGCTCCCAAATAAGGCGCGAATACGATTGATGCTGCGTAGCTCATCCTGCTCAATCAAACGTACCGACTCCACCACGTCCGCGAACATGATGGTTGTCGTTTCAATGTGCAGCTCAGCGTCGAAAGACGGTTCGGCCACGATAACCCCGGTTTGATATTTCTTATGTAATTCCAAGAATATCGAATGCTGGGCGACTTGGGTAGGGGTTTTCCGTGGCGGGTCAGCGGCGGTGGGCGAGGCCAGAAGAAGTATTGCGTCCACGCCACGGCTTCTATGGATTTGTTGGGAAGCGGCTGCTGTGTACATGGACAAGACGATACCCAGTTCTGCGCCGCTTGCACCCTACCCGTTTAGGTGGGAGTTGCTGTTGACAGCCACGATTCCAGCGTTTTTTTGGCGAGTGGCGTCGCTAACGGTTTCAGTGACGTGTGCGACGCGCTCGGTGTTGCTGTGTGCGCCGCTTTTGCTTCGGGATCGCGCTCAGCGCGCTCACACGGTTTTTGGTGTGAAAACACGCAACAGCTTTTCACTAAGAACGCCATTTATATTGGGCTCGTATGCAATTCGTTTTGCTTGTCGACTTATGAGAAAACGTACGCTTTGCCCACGTTAAACGGCCATTTCAACAAAAAGCTGTTTCGGTCGCCGCTACTTCGACACGCTGCGCAGCGTCGGAGTTAAGTCTGCATTCTCACCGTCACTGCAATGACAGGTTAAGGTGGCGGCTTGTCGTCACTTATCGCGCCTTAGCACCATGCGACAATCGATGTCCCGGCCACCACCAGTAGTAAGGCAGTACCCGATGACCGCTACCACCTCCTCCCCTTCCAACGCCGCCACCGACCCCAAAGCTCGCGCCAATGCGCAGCGGGACATTGATGCCATGCCTGCGAGCGAGCGGGTGCGGCACCGCATCAAAGCGTCGGGCAGACGCTTTCATGCCAACGACAACATCAGCGAGTTCATTCGCGACGGTGAGTTGCCTGAATTGCAGGCTGAGATTGAAACGAAGCTGCGCGAGGTTTTGCGCAGCTTGGTGATTGATACCGACAGCGACCACAACACACAAGACACGGCCAAGCGCGTGGCCAAAATGTACTTAAACGAAGTGTTTCGTGGGCGCTACGTGCCGCCGCCACCGGTCACTGAGTTTCCAAATGTGGAGCATTTGAACGAGCTGATGATCGTGGGGCCGATCACCATTCGCTCGGCCTGCTCGCATCACTTTTGCCCGATCATGGGCCGCGTGTGGATTGGTGTGATGCCCAATCAACATTCCAATTTGATCGGTCTTTCAAAATATGCGCGGCTCGCTGATTGGGTGATGAGTCGCCCGCAAATTCAGGAAGAAGCGGTGTCGCAGTTGGCCAATTTGTTGCAGGACAAAATTCAGCCGGACGGCTTAGCACTGGTGATGGAAGCAGACCACTTTTGCATGCATTGGCGCGGCGTGAAAGACGTCGACGCGAAGATGATTAACAGCGTGATGCGCGGATCGTTCCTGAAAGACGCTAATTTGCGTCGTGAATTTTTGTCGCTAGTCGACAGCAGAAAAGCTTAAGTTATGTTGATTCGCCTTACCTATGTCAGTCGCGCTGTTGAATTGGTCACGCAGCCGATGATGGATTCGATCTTGCAAACGTCGCGCAAAAATAATCCCGCCAACGGCGTCACCGGCGTTTTGTGCACCAATAACTACATTTTTTTGCAGTTGCTCGAAGGTGGCCGCAAAGAGGTGAGCGAGACGTACAACCGCATCGCGCGTGACTCGCGTCATGGCGACGTGCAACTGTTGCACATGGAAGAAGTCACCGAGCGCAAATTTGCCGGTTGGTCGATGGGCAAAGTGTCGTTTGACCGCATCAATTTGGCGATCTTGCTCAAATATTCGTCGAAGTCAGTGCTCGATCCGTACTCGGTGCCGGGCGCATCGTCAATTGCTTTGCTTGATGAATTGATGGCCACAGCGAGTGTGGCGTCTACCGGGAACTCGTAGCGGCACATTGGCGGGGCCCTAGATTCCCGGCTGCGCCGAGAATGACGACAGTTAGGGGGTGCGTCTCAAGACTTCTTGCCGTCGCCCTTCATCGACTCCAGCTTGGCGACGTCAATCTTTGCGAGCAGCGCTTTGACGTCGTTCACGTCGACGCCGCGCGCGTCAACCTCCACCATGAATCGGTTGCCCACGACCATCTTCACTTCGGCGTGCTGGCTTGATTTACTCCATTTTTCATGCAACTTGCGCCCGCCCACGTTTGATGTTTTTTCATAGCCGTTGCTGGTTTCTTTGTCGATTTCGATGTTCATCCACATGTTCGCGAGCGCAAACGGGCCAGCGAGCGAACCCGGGTCGGTAATCTCAAAGCGCACGCTCTTGCTGCCATCCGCGGTGCGGAACGACTGTTTGGCCTCAGACACCGCGATGCCGAACGCGTTGTTCTTTTCGCCAGAACTTTCACCTTTTTCAAACCCTGCGAGCTCCTGCGGCAGCGCCTCTTTGAGCTTGCGGAAATCGATGGGCTCAAAACTGCCAGAACCCACTACGCCACCCGCAGCACCGGCCATCGCGCCCAGCGCCTTCATGGCCTCACCCATGGCGGCGCCCACATCTTGCCCGCCTTTGGTGGTGGCACTTTCCATTTTTTTGCCCGCTGCTTCCATCTCTTTGGCGGCTTGTTCGAGCTGCTTCATGGCCTGCTCGCGAGCAGCCTGCTCGGGGCTCGGGCCGCAGGCGGTGAGCAGCGCGGCGGCGCAAAGCGCTGGAATCAAGGAGAGGCGAAGGGTAGTTTTCATGGTGTTAGCCGAATTGAGGGATTCGTAGGTGAGGACGTAATCTGCGGGGGTATCGCGTCAAATTTTTTAGCGCACGGCCAAGGCCTCGCCTACAAAAAACCTACGCCGTGCCACCCACCGTCAAACCTTCGATGCGCAATGTCGGCTGACCGATGCCCACCGGCACGCTCTGGCCTTCTTTTCCGCATACGCCAATGCCTTCGTCAAGCGCCATGTCGTTGCCGATCATGGTGATTTTGGTGAGTGCGTCGGGACCGTTGCCGATGAGTGTGGCACCCTTGATGGGGTACATCAACTTGCCGTTTTCAACCTTCCAGGCCTCATCCATGGTGAACACGAATTTGCCGCTGGTGATGTCGACCTGCCCGCCGCCAAAGTTCACCGCATAAATGCCGTTCTCAACGCTCGCAATAATCTCCTGCGGGTCTTGTTTACCGCCGAGCATGTAGGTATTGGTCATACGCGGCATCGGCAGATGCGCGTAGCTTTCACGACGGCCATTGCCGGTGGGGGCCATGCCCATCAATCGCGCGTTCATGGTGTCTTGAATGTAGCCCTTCAAAATGCCGTCTTCGATCAATACCGTGGCGTTGGTCGGCGTGCCTTCGTCGTCGACCGTGAGCGAACCGCGACGGTCGGTGAGGGTGCCGTCGTCGAGCACGGTGACGCCCGGGGCGGCAACGCGCTCGCCGATACGACCGCTGAACGCGCTTGAACCTTTGCGGTTGAAATCGCCCTCCAGCCCGTGGCCCACAGCCTCGTGCAGCAGCACGCCGGGCCAGCCGGGGCCGCACACCACGGGCATCACGCCGGACGGCGCTGGGCGCGCGTCCAGTTGCAGCAATGCCATGTCCACAGCCTCATGGGCGCGCTTGGCGATAAAAGCCGCGTCAAAGCGATCAAAGCCGTAGCGACCGCCGCCGCCGGAGCGACCCTGCTCGCGCTTGCCGTTGCTCTCAACGATGGCTGTAACGTTCAACCGGCACAGCGGGCGCACGTCGGAGGCGATCACGCCGTCGCTCCGCATCACCAACATCACCACGTGTTCACACGCGAGGTTGACCATGACTTGCGTGACGCGCGGGTCGCGGGCGCGAGCGATGCGCTCGGTTTCACGCAGCAGTGCAATTTTTGCTTCGTCGCTGATTGAAGCGAGCGGATCGGCGGCGGTGTAGAGCGTGGCCCCGCTGCCGGTGGGCTTGATGGCCACCGAGGCGCTTTGGCCCGCACGACCGATGGCGGCGACGGTATTTGCGGCAGCCGTTATTGAAGTGAGTCCAATGTCGCCAGAGTACGCAAACGCGGTTTGCTCGCCGGTGATGGCGCGCACGCCAACGCCTGATTCAATGGAGAAACTGCCGCTTTTGACGATGCTTTCTTCAAGCGACCAGCTCTCGGATTTGTGATGCTCAAAGTAGAGATCAGCGTATTCAACGCCACGCGACGTCAACCCGCCGAGTGTGCTGGCGAGTTGGTCAAGTGAGAGGTTAGCGGGTGTGAGGAGCAGCGATTGCGCGGTAGCGAGTGAGGCAGACATCAAAAAATGGGGGTGAAACCTAGATTTGATTAGGGTAGCACAGCGCCGAAAACACCCGCTTCACCCCACGCCAAGCGGGGACAAACGCGCAGCGTAGCCTCGATGCAGCTACAGCGGAATCGAGGGGGCCCCTGCGCTGGGCGGGTCCTCGATTCCGCTGTAGCTGCATCGAGGCTACGTAGTGGTGCGCATCCTCGATTCCGCTGTAGCTGCATCGAGGCTACGGTTGTGGGGCCCTTACGCCAAATACTTCTTGAAATGCTCCATCGTGCGATCCCATGACAGCTTCGCGGCCGCCTCGTTGTAGCGCGGTGTGGAATTGTTGTGAAAGCCGTGTTGAGTGTCCGGGTAGGTGTGCGCGTCAAACTTGGTACCGGCGGCCTTGAGCGCCGTTTCGTACGCGGGCCACATGCCGTTGATGCCGTCGTCTTTGGCGGCGAAATGAATCAGCAGCGCAGCCTTTATGTTTCCGACGCTCGCCGTCTCGGCTGCTGCTCCGTAATACGGGGCTGATGCCTGCAAATCTGCGCCCATTGCAGTGGCGAGGTAGTTACTGGTGCCACCACCCCAGCAAAAACCGGTGACGCCGAGTTTGCCGGTGGAGAGTTTGTGCGCCTTCAACCACTTCGCGCCGTTCAACATATCGACGCGCAGCTTGGCTTGATCGAGCTTGGCCTGCATGGTGCGGCCATCGTCGTCGTTGCCCGGATAGCCGCCGAGCGGTGCCAGACCGTCCGGCGCCAGCGCGAGATAGCCTGCGGTCGCAGCGCGACGCGCCACGTCTTCAATGTACGGATTCAGGCCGCGATTTTCGTGAATGATGAGCACCGCCGGGAACGGCCCCACACCTGCGGGTTGCACGAGATAACCGCGCATGGCGTCACCATTTCCACCGGGCGACGGATAGGTCACATAGCTCGCCTTGATGCGCGGATCGGTGAACGAAATCGTTTGCGCCTGCGCGTATTGCGGCAACAGTGAAGCGGCCATCGCGAGCGCGGGAATGCCGAGCAAGGCGAGCGCTGAGGCTCGCTTCAGGTATTCGCGACGATCAATCTTGCCGTGGCAATATTCGTCGTAGAGATCGTAAACGCGCTGATCGATTTGAAGTTGTGTGACGGGCGAGTGATTCATGGGATTTGCTCCATTTAGTCAGCTAGGAAGGCTAGGTGTCGAGCTCGCAATGTATCGTGTTGCATCGAGCCCGGGGTGACATGAAGCATCGCGCTGGCCTTTTGGCTTTTCGCTGCAATGACCATTGTGCTTGGGCTAATGTCGTAAACGAGTCATTGTCGGTTTCTGCAAAAACGCGTCGGTAGGCCCCGTAAAGTAAACATCTCCAATAAAAGTTGTTGCCCATAAACGCGCGTTACGTACTCAAAGTAGCGCAAGTTGAAGAGTACAAAACATGAAGTTTTTTTGCATTAATGGGGATCACATTTCATGATCGTTGATGTAAAAGAAATGTGAATGCAAAGCACAACTAATACGACAAAGACACATGGATATCAACATAAACGGGCGAATAGGTTTGATCGTGCGCGGCAAGAATGGTGTGGGTCACTCACCGGGTTTGATGGAGCAACACGCTGACTGTATTTTGGGCAGCGGCGAGCCCGTCGGTTTTTACGGAACTGGGAACGGCGGGCGATCCAACGGCGTCGGCATGAACCTGTCCGGTGTGGTTTACCGATACGAAAAGTTGTATGCCGAACGACGCGCGTACGTTGACTTTGAAGTGGCGAAAAGTCAGGAAATGTGCTCCGGCATTCTGTTGATTTCAGCAACGTCGTCGCAGATCAAGAAATTCACCGAATACTGGGAAAAACTGGAGCGGTCGCCTGGGCAGTTTGACATCCTCGGCGACAACTGTTCGAGTCACGCGTCGGCTGGATTTGTTTACTGCGGGCTGCTTAAAAATGGCATACCCGGGCTCGACACGCCTGATAATTTATTTCGACAACTGCAACCGCGCACAAGCTCGCAGGCGTTTTTCGGTTATGTCGGATTCAAACGAATCGGCTCGACGTTCGAAATAAGCTTTGAGCCTGCCGGCACCACTGTAGCGATACAAACAGGATCAACGGCAAAACCAAAATTGTCGCAAAGCCAATCCTTGGGGCTTCCTTCGAGCCTTAACAGTAGCAATACCGGCTCCCGTGTCTCAACCCATCCGTCAACCAGCCGTCGCTAAACCGGCCATGGACTTCGCATCGGACTGAAATATGCAGTCACACCGACGAACACTTACCCGCGGTCTGACCCTAGCTGCGCTAGCGTGTACCCTCGTTGTTTCCTTCTTTCTGTGGAGCACTCCTATGCAACATGACCCGGCCGAAACCCTCGAATTGCAAGCGCGTGCGGGACGCAGTGCGAATACCGTTTTGAGCGCAAAAATTTTTATGATTGAGACAGCTAGTACGGGACTATTCGGTATTTTGAAAAGTCCATCGATCACCGCCGCGGCGTCCGATCCGGTGTGGGTCACTTTCACGCTCACCGATTCGTCGGGCGCGGCAGTGCAACCGCGCCGACAAGTGAAAATAAAAATCATTAAGTCCGAACTCAGCGCGCAGCGCGAGGGCGACGCGATGTTGCTTGACATGATTGACAGCAAAACCTGCATCGGTTTGCGAGAGGGAAACGCAACAAAATAACGACGCGTCGCTTGCACCACCGCCCGCCCTGATGACGATCAGCTTTTTTATGATCGCCCTACCGAATGAGGCGTACCGGCTCAAAAGCATGATAATCGACCATTTGATTAACTGCCGCTTAGCCCCGAGAAAGTGGGGCGTTCAGCAAAAAGCTATTAACGCTTTCCGAGGTAGGTTTCGATCACGCGATCGTCGTGAAGAAGCTCATCCGACGGGCCTTGCAGGCTGACTTCGCCGGTTTCAAGCACGTAGCCGTAGTCCGCCGTTTTCAGCGCAGCTCGGGCATTTTGCTCGATGAGCAATACGGACAAACCGGTTTCGCGCAGTTTGGAAATCGTGGCCAAAATGTCTCGCGTAATCAGCGGCGCCAGGCCCAAGCTCGGCTCGTCCAGCAGCAGCAATTTTGGCTTTGCCATCAGCGCACGGCCAACAGCGAGCATTTGTCGCTCGCCGCCGGAGAGCGTTCCTGCGAGTTGCGGCTGGCGCTCTTTCAAGCGCGGAAATAGCGCGAACACTTCTTCCAACGTGTTCAGCAAAGCGGCCCGCGATTCGCCAGATCGACGACGCGAAAAACCGCCGAGTTCGAGATTTTCGAGCACCGTCATTTCGTGGAACAGCTCGCGTTTTTCGGGCACCAGCGTCATGCCGAGTCGCACCAACGTTTCAGTATCGCGACCGTCGATTCGTTCCCCCGCAAAACGAATCGCGCCGTGTGAAGGCAGTAGGCCCATGATCGCGCCGAGCAGCGTGGTTTTGCCGGCACCGTTCGGGCCGATGACGGTCACAATTTTTCCGCTCGGCACCGAAAGCGACACGCCGCGAACCGCCTCGACTTGGCCATAAGCAACGTGCAAATCGGACACTTCGAGCAACGTTTCGCTCATGTCATGCCCCCAAATACGCTTCGCGCACGGACGGGTCAGCCTGCACCACTTCCGGCAAACCTTGCGCCAACTTCTGCCCAAAATTGAGCACTACAAGACGATCGACAAGGCCCATCACAAAATCCATATCGTGCTCAACCAGCAGCACAGTGACGCCCTCGCCTTTCAGCGTTTTGATAAGTGCCGCGAGCTGCTGTTTTTCGGCGAATCGCAGGCCAGCGGCAGGCTCATCAAGCAACAACAAAATCGGATCGGACGCCAACGCTCGGGCAATTTCGACAATGCGCTGTTTGCCCAACGGCAGACTGCTCGCGGCGTCGTGCGCATGGTCGGCCAAACCCACCCGCTCAAGCTGGCGCATGGCCTCGGCCAACGCGGCGGCCTCCTCCTGCTTGTTTAGCCGAAATGCGGAAGCAATGATGCCTTTGCTGCCGCGCAGATAAGCGCCAAGCGCGACGTTCTCCACCACGGTCATCGCCGCTACCAGTTTGACGTGTTGAAAGGTGCGCGCCAACCCGAGTTTTGAGATGGCGCTGGCGGGCTGACCGATCAACTCGTGCCCCAAAAATTTGATCGAACCGGAAGTGGCGTCTAAAGCCCCAGAAATCAAGTTGAAGCACGTGCTTTTTCCTGCGCCATTCGGGCCGATCAAACCCACCACTTCGCGCGCGTTGACGTTGAAGGTCACGTCGTTCACCGCCACCAAACCACCAAAGGTTTTGCGCGCAGCGTCTACCGCCAGAACGGGCGCATCGGCGCTCGGCATGCTGCGATGCTGCAGCCGATCACCCGCAGCGGGCAACACGCGTTTAGTCACCGGAACAAAGCGCTGCAAAAACGGCATCAGCCCGTCGCGCGCGTATTGCAAAATCAACACCAGCAGAATGCCGAACACGATGATTTCAAACTGTCCGGCCTCGCCAATAATTTTCGGCAACAAATCCTGCAACCATGTTTTGAGCAACGTAACAAACGCCGCGCCGAGCACCGCACCCCACACGCTGGCAGCGCCGCCAATCACGGCCATAAACAAATATTCGATGCCCTGATTGATGCCAAACGGCGTGGGGTTCACGAAGCGCTGCAAATGCGCATACAACCAACCTGACAGGCAAGCGAGCACAGCGGCAATCACGAACACGGCCGTCTTCATGCGGCCCGGATGCACGCCAAATGCCTCGACCATCGTGGTGCCCTGCTTGAGCGCACGTATCGCGCGTCCGGGCCGTGAATCGAGCAGGTTGGCCACCGCCCAGAGCGCGGCGAGCACCACGATCCAGATGAAATAGTAGAAGTGATTTTCGCGCTCCAGCGAGAAGCCGAACAAGGTCACCGGAGGAATTCCGGTGATGCCCGTGAAGCCGCCGAATTGCTCAATGGTGCCCATCAAAAAATAGAGCGACATGCCCCACGCAATGGTGGCCAGCGGCAGGTAATGTCCGCCCATTGACAACGTGATGAGGCCGAGCAAATAGCCCACAGTCAACGTGATGGCGAGCGCAACGATTAGTGTTGTCCAAGGCGACCAGCCGTATTGCGTGGTGAGCACAGCAGTCGTGTAAGCCCCAAGCCCGACGAACGCAGCCTGTCCAAAACTCGTCTGTCCAGCAACGCCAGTGAGCAGCACGAGGCCCAGCGCAACGAGGCTGTACAGTCCGATGTAGTTAAGCAGCGTGACGTAGAACGCGGGGGCGATGTTTGGCGCGAGCGCGATCATTGCAACGACGATGAGTACCAATACTTTTGTAACGGAGAGTGATTTCAACTCACTCTTCCTCATGGTGCGTCGTCGTCAGTGAACGCCACAGCAACACCGGAATAATCAGCGTAAAAACGATCACTTCCTTGTACGCACTCGCCCAAAACGACGAGAACGATTCAACAAGGCCGACAAAAATCGCGCCTGCTGCGGCAATCGGATAACTCGCGAGCCCACCGACGATTGCCCCTACGAACCCCTTGAGTCCAATCAAAAAACCCGAGTCGTAATAAATTGTTGCAATCGGTCCGATCAACAAGCCGGACACCGCACCAATCGCCGCTGACAACGTGATGCTCAAACTGCCGGCAAAGTTGGGGCTGATGCCGACCAGCCGCGCGCCGGTGCGATTGGCGGCGGTGGCGCGCAACGCTTTGCCAAACAAGGTGAATTTGAAGAACAGCGCCATAGCGATCACGAGAAATATCGTGAACGCATAAACGAGCAAACTTTGCCCCGAAATACTGACTGAACCCACCGTGAACGATGCGCTGGTGAACGCGGTGGTGCGCACGCCTTCCGCCCCGAAAAAAAGTAATCCCAAACCGGTCAGCACGAAATGAACAGCGACTGAAACGATCAGCAACGTCAACACGGTCGCGCTGGCTATAGGCTGGAAAGCAAGGCGATAAACGGCGGGCCCCATCGCGGTCACCGCAGCAATGGTCGTCAGCACTTGAATCGAAAATGGCATCTGTGCGGAGGCCACACCCCACACCAGCAACGCGGCGAGCGCGGCGGGCAGGCTGGTGCCAGCAAGCGCCCGCAGCATGCGCTTGGGCTCGCGCCACAGGCTCACCCCGTCCGCGAGCGCGGCAACGGCCGCCAACGCCAGCAACAACCACACCGTGCCAGGCAGCTTGTTTTGCTCAAAAGCGGCGAGCGTCAGCGCGGAGAAAGCAACGAACTCACCTTGCGGCACAAAGATCACGCGAGTCACGGCAAATACCAGCACCAACGCAAGCGCCAGCAAGCAATAAATCGAGCCGTTAGTCAAGCCGTCCTGCGTAAGCAGCGCGGCAATGGTTGCGTCCATCTGGGTTAACTTTCGTCGAACGTGAGCACACCGGTCGCAAAAAAAGCGGGCCGGGTATAGCGCCCTGCCCGCTTCATTTTGCCCTGCGAATCGTTGACTATTTCGTAATCAACCACTTGCCATCTTTAATCGTCATCATCATGCGACCGCGATTGTCCAAGCCGTTGTGATCGCCGGGAGACATAGTGAACACGCCATGCACGCCAACCACGTCCTTAACGTTTTCGAGCGCATTTCTGAGCGCTACACGGAATTCTTTGGTACCCGGTTTGCCAGCCTTTAGCGCTTCCGGAACTGCGGTGTTCAAAAGCGTAAATGCATCAAACGCATGGCCACCAAAGGTCGAGCGTGGGCCAAATTTTGCCTCGTACGCGGTGACGTATTCCTTGGCGACTTTTTTCACCGGATTGCTATCAGCCAGCTGCTCGTACACAAGCATGGGGCCCGCAGGCAGCAGCGCGCCATTCGCATCCTTGCCCATCACCCGCAAAAAGTCCGAATTTGCCACACCGTGCGTCTGATAAATTTTCCCTTTGAATCCGCGCGCCACCAGTTCTTTGTGCGGCGTGGCGGCGGGCGTGCCAGAGCCCGCAATCAGAATAGCTTGCGGGTTCGCCGCCACCAGTTTGAGCATCTGCCCTGTGGTGCTGGCATCAGTCCGGTTGAAACGCTCTTCGGCCACGATTTTGATGCCTGCGGTGGTCGCCGAGCGGCGCATTTCCTGCAACCAGCCTTCTCCGTATGCATCATTGAAACCAATGAAACCGATGCTGGTGAGGCCGTTGGCTTTCATGTGCACCGCGATCGCATCGGCCATCAGCGAATCGCTCTGCGGCGTCTTGAAGACCCAGCGGGCTTTGGGGTTGCTTTGGTCAACGATACGCGCTGAGCCACCCATAGAAATGTTGGGCGTTTCGCCATCGGCAACCACGTCAATGATGGCCAACGAGTTCGGCGTGGTGGTCGAACCGACGATCACGTCAACCTTGTCTTCCGATATCAACTTTTTGGCATTGGTTACCGCCTTGGTCGTGTCGGATGCATCATCGAGCACGATGTAGGTGACGGTCTGCCCGGCAATCGTTTTCGGCAGTAGTTCGAACGTGTTTTTTTCTGGGATGCCGAGCGAAGCCGCGGGCCCAGTGGCCGACACCGTGACGCCGATTTTGATTTGCGCTTGCACCGCAGACGTGATGAACACTACGGCAATGGCCGCCACAGGTAGTGAAGCGAGACGAAGAACCATGGAACCTCCTGATGATTTTTTGCCGCGCCTGCGCCGTTTTACGGCCCAAAAACGCGTCGATACTAAAGTTTAACCGCCCAAAAAAACAAAACCGACCACGGGGTCGGTTTTATTTTTAAATCAAGGGTTTTTACTTTTTCAGACTGTCGCGAATCTCGCGCAGCAGAACCACATCCTCAGGTGTCGGCGCGGCCACTGGCATCGGAACCGCCAGCTTCATCTTGTTCATCGCCTTCACGATCATGAACACGATCCAAGCAAGAATGACAAAGTTAATCAGGACAGTAATGAAATTACCGTAGGCGAACGTGGCAATACCGGCTTTCTTCAAATCGGCGTAGGACGCCAATTTGCTCGGGTTGTCACCAAGAACAATCAGCATGCTCGAAAAATCTATGCCGCCGAGCAGTTTGCCGACAATTGGCATGATCAAGTCGCCAACGATTGAATCAACGATTTTTCCAAACGCGGCCCCGATGATGACACCAACCGCCAGATCCATGACGTTGCCTTTGAGCGCAAAGGTCTTGAATTCTTCCATCATTGACATACTTAATTCTCCTGAATATTTACGTTTTGATTAAACAAGCGGCTCGAAAGTTAAATAGCCGCATCCCCCGTTTCACCCGTCCGAATGCGCATCACCTGCTCCACATTCGACACGAATATTTTGCCATCACCAATTTTGCCGGTGCGCGCCGCTTTGACGATAGCCTCGATCACGCGATCTACGTCCTGATCCATGACAATCAACTCAACTTTGGTCTTGGGCAAAAAATCGACCACGTATTCCGCGCCGCGGTAGAGCTCGGTATGCCCGCGCTGACGACCAAAGCCTTTGACCTCAGTCACAGTCAAGCCGGTGATGCCCGCCTCAGCCAAACCCTCGCGAACTTCGTCAAGTTTGAAAGGCTTGATGATGGCTTCCACTTTTTTCATGTTGTCTCCTAATGTCTTGGCGCTACTAGTTATTAGTTAACAGTATGCCAGACGACGAGCACTGCTAGAAGTATGTATCGGTATCACGAAATGCGTGCCCAGTCGCGCGAAATAGCGCACAACTCCTAGAGCCAGTCAATTGGGCTCAGGTAATACAGCCGTCACTTCGATCTCAACCTTAGCACGCGGCTCGACCAATCGCGATACCTCCACGCAACTCATGGTCGGAAAATTGCGACCCATCACCTCGCGAAACACGGTGCCCAATTCTTTGAGGCGCGCCACATACTCATCGCGATCCACGATGTACCAGGTCATGCGCACCATGTGCTCCGGCCCCGCGTTCGCCTCGTTCAGAACGGCAACAATGTTGATGAGTGCTTGCCGTGTTTGCGCGATGAAGTCATCGGTTTCGAATTGCTGCTGCGCGTTCCAGCCGATCTGCCCACCGACGAATACGAGCGTGCCTTTTGCAGCGATGCCATTGGCGTAGCCCTTGGGTGGCAGCCACTCGGCAGGTTGCAGTAATTTCACTTCGGACTCTCTGAATTTTGCATTTGACGCAGGCGATAACGTTGCAGTTTGCCGCTCTCGGTGCGCGGAAGACTCGCGACAAATGCGATGTGTCGCGGATACTTGTAAGGGGCAATGTGTGTCTTGACGAAATCCTGAAGCACGAGCGTGGTGGTTGCATTTGCCGCAACGCCAGCCTTAAGCACCACGAATGCTTTAACGACCATGCCACGCTCGTCGTCAGCCTGTCCAATCACCGCACATTCAGCCACAGCCGCATGTTGCAACAGGCAATTTTCAACGTCGGGCCCGCTGACGTTGTAGCCCGCCGTGATGATCATGTCGTCATCGCGTGCTTGGTAGAAAAAGTAGCCTTCGCCGTCCATTACAAACGAATCACCCGGATAGTTCCAACCGTTCTTTACGTAGTTTTTCTGGCGCGGCTCATCGAGATACTTGCAGCCTGTGGGGCCGATCACGGCCAGTTTTCCAACGCTGCCTGTGGGCAACGGATTGCCCTCGTCATCAACAACCTGAGCACGATAGCCGGGCACCACTTTGCCGATCGCACCCCGCCTCACGTCACTTCCCGCGCTGGAAATAAAAATATGAAACATCTCGGTGGCTCCGATGCCGTCAAGCAGTTCGATACCGGTGGCCTGCTTCCACAACTGCCGCGTCGCGTCGGGCAAACCTTCGCCGGCGCTCACACAAACGCGCAGGCTCGACATCGGCGTTTTTTCGGCGAGCGGGGCCATGCGGCGATAAAACGTCGGCGCGGTGTAGCAAATCGTCGCGCGCGCATCGTTGATTGCCTGAATCATTGACTCCGGGGTCAAGCCGCCGTCAGCGAAATACACACTCGCACCAGCCCGCATCGGAAACAACAGCAATCCACCCAACCCAAAGGTAAACGCGAGCGGTGGTGAGCCTATAACAATGTCGTTCTCCGTGGCCTGCAACACATGCGCGGGCCACGTCTCGCATGCGGCCAACAGGTCTTGATGGGTGTGCAACGCTGCCTTGGGCGCACCCGTGGTGCCGCTGGTGAAGGCCATCATTGCGATGTCGTCCGCATCGGTTTTTGCTGCAGGACAATCCGTGCTTTTGTGTGTTGCTGCGCTTGCCAACGCATCAAAGGTCAACACATTGGCAAGCATCGGACATTGCGTTTGCGCGGCTTCCAATTCGCCCAGTAACGCGGTGGCACACAGCGCATGGCTGATCTGCCCTTTGTTGATGACATCGCTGAGTTCGCGCGCCCGCAGCATCGGCATCGTTGCCACCGCGATCAATCCCACCTTCACTACGGCAAGCCACGCGACGGCCATCTCGATGCTGTTGCCGCCGCGTAGCAACACGCGATTGCCTGGGACAAGATGCAAGTCTTCAACCAACACGCGAGCCTGCTGATTTACTCGGTCAAGCACCTGTGCATAGGTGAGCGATTCATGCGCATCGCGCAACAAAATCCGATTACCGTTGCCCTTAACCAAGTTACGATCCAGCAGTTCGAAAACTGCATTGAGCTTCACGGGAAACTGCAACTCCGGCAATTCGAAAATCAATCGCGGCATGCCCTCTGGCGGTGGCATACGATCATGGACGAAGCGGTCTATCTGCGTGGTCATCGCTCAACCTCCTATGAGTAGCGCCTTACCAATAATGAGTTGCTGCACTTCGGTCGCACCCTCGTAAATGCGCAACGAGCGAATGTCGCGGTACAGCGATTCGACTTTGCTGCCAACCTCAACGCCGCGCCCACCGTGTAACTGCACCGCTGCGTCGATCACGCGCTGCGCGTTTTCGGTGGCAACCATTTTGGCCATCGCCGCTTCACTCGTTACGCGAGTGGCAACGCAACGACGAATCGCATCGTCACGCAACCATGCGGCGCGATAGGTAAGCAGCGCCGCCGCATCAACGTCAGCAGCCATCTGCCCAAGCTTGGCCTGCGTGAGTTGAAAGTCGGCCAAATTTTGGCCAAACATCTTGCGTGATTTCGCAAAGGTCGTCGCCTCGGCGAGCGCACGCCGCGCGAAGCCGAGCGCAGCGGCCGCAACCGATGCGCGAAAAATATCCAGCGTCTGCATCGCCAGCTTGAAGCCGGTATTTTCTGCACCGAGCAGCGCGGTCAAGGGCACTCGGCAATCGGTGAGCACGAGCGTGGCCAAAGGATGTGGTGCCATCACATGAATGTGCTGCGACGCATCCAATCCAGGCGTGCTCGCGTCAACGAGAAAGCAACTGATGCCGCGCGTGCCCGCGGCAGCATCGGTCTTCGCGAACAGGCAGTAATAGTCGGCAATTCCGCCATTGCTGATCCACGTTTTGGTGCCGTTGAGCAGCCACTGATCACCGTCGCGAACCGCACTGGTGGAGAGCGCACCTGCGTCAGATCCAGCTTGCGGCTCGGACAGCGCGAAGGCGGCAATCTTGTTACCTTGTCCGACGGGAGTTAGGTACGCGCGCTTCTGTTCGTCGCTGCCAGCGAGCGTGATTGCACCGCTGCCGAGCCCTTGCATAGCGAACGCAAAATCTGCAAGCGCTGAATAAAACGCCAGCGTTTCGCGCAACACCACCAGCGCGCGGGAGTCGAGTTCGGGTAAGGCACCACCCTGCGCCGCTGGCACACACCAACGCAAAAATCCCGCATCGCCCAAAGCGCGAACCCACTGGCGGCAGGCTGCACGGTCGTCGGTTTCGTTGATATTTTGTTGTGCCGCCCACGCCGACAATTCGCGAGCGAGTTCGCGATGAACATCATCGAAAAATGGGAGACTTAAATGTCGTTGATCTGGTGTCACACGCTACCCCTCACCCTAGACCTCTCCCGCAAGGGGAGAGGAGACAAATCGGATTCAATTCCCCTCAAACACAGGCTTCTGCTTCGCCGAGAACGCATGAAACGCGCGATGAAAGTCTTGTGTCTGCATGCAGATCGCTTGCGCCTGCGCTTCAGCTTCAATGGCCATGTCAATGGTCATGGACCACTCTTGATGCAGCATGGTTTTTGTCATGCTGTGCGCAAAGTTCGGCCCTGCAACGAGCGATTCAGCAAGTGCCAATGCCGCAGCATTCAGCGTAGCGGGCTCATGCAATGCATTAAAAAATCCCCACGCAACACCTTCGTCCGCGGTCATCGCGCGACCGGTGAAAAGCAACTCTGCTGCACGCCCCTGCCCAATCACGCGCGGCAGCAGTGCGCATGCGCCCATGTCCGCACCGGCAAGGCCGACGCGGCTGAACAGAAAGGCCGTCTTGGCGTTGTACGTGCCGAGACGCAGGTCGGATGCCAGCGCCATCATCGCCCCTGCGCCGGCGCAAATGCCGTCCACCGCCGCAATCACGGGTTGTGGGCACGTTTTGATTGCTTTAACCAGATCGCCCGTCATGCGGGTGAACGCGAGCAGCTCCGGCATCGTCATTTTGGTGAGTGGGCCGATGATTTCATGCACGTCACCGCCCGAGCAAAAATTGCCGCCTTCGCCCGAAATAATCACGGCTTTGATGTCGCTCGCGTAAACGAAATCGCGAAATAGATTGCGCAGCTCTACATACGAATCAAACGTCAGCGGATTCTTTCGCTCCGGACGATTGAGCGTGACGTGCGCGATGCGGCGCTCGCCCTCGCCGGTCGCCTTGAAGTGAAAGTGTTTCGCTGCAAAGTCTGCCATCGGGCGCAACCCGCTCGCCATGGGATTGCCCGGTTTCATGCCGTCACCTCATTCGCATTCATGTGTTGTTTCACTTTGCCGAGTAATTTGTGAAGGGTTGCGACTTCACGTTCACTGAGAGCCGCGAGCGCGTCGACGATCCAACCCTCGTGTACCGCAGCCATATCGGCGAAGGCTTTACGACCCGCGTCGGTGAGGCGAATGCGCAGCGCGCGGCGGTCATTTTCAACGGCAGTACGCTCGACCAAACCTTCGGCTTCAAGCTGATCGGTGATGCCAGTGATGTTGCCGCCGGTCACCATCATGCGCCGCGACAATTCGTTCATCTTGAGCCCTTCGGGTGAGCGCTCCAGTTGCGCCAGCAAATCAAAACGAGGCAAAGTCGTTTCGAATTGCTCACGCAGACGCGCGCGTACGCGCTGCTCAATCAACTGTGTGCAGGTCAGCATGCGCAGCCACAAGCGTAGCGCGTTGTGATGATCTTCGTGTACGCGGGCTTCTAAGTCCATTAGCACCTCAAAGCTCCAATTGCTTCGCGGTAACTTCCGCCGCACTCAATCCGGTCATCAGAGCGGCAACCGACTTCTCTTTTGCCAGGCCACGATAAAGCTGGTCACGCCCACTCAAATACTGTTTCGGCCAGTCGATTGCCATGCTGCCAAGCTTCGCTGCTTCGTGCAGCGTCCATGCGGCATCCGCCAAATGCGGTCGCGCAATCGCGCACAAATCAGCACGGCCCGCTGCGATGATGCTGTTGACGTGATCGGCCTCAGAGATCGCGCCCACGGCAATCGTACGAATACCGACCTCATTGCGAATACGATCTGCAAACGGCGTTTGATACATGCGGCCATAGACGGGCTTGGCGTCACGCGTCGTCTGGCCGGAAGACACATCGATGAAATCTGCACCCGCTTCCTTAAACAATCGCGCCACGACAATCGCGTCATCTGCCGTGTTGCCGCCTGCTGCCCAATCATGTGCGGAGATACGCACACTCATCGGCAAGTGCTCGGGCCACACTGCGCGCATCGCGCTAAAAACCTCCAGCGGATAGCGGCAGCGCGCCTCGATACTTCCGCCATATTTGTCGGTTCGTACATTGGTCAGTGGACAGATAAAACTGGACAACAAATAGCCGTGCGCGCAGTGCAGCTCCAGCCAGTCGAAACCTGCGTCCGCCGCACGTTTCGTCGAAGCGACGAATTGCGCAGTCACTGCGCGCATGTCATCCGTCATCATCGCTTTCGGCACCTGATTTTGCGGCCCAAATGCAATGGCGCTTGCGGCCAGCAACGGCCAATTTCCCTGCATCATCGGCTCATCGGTGATCTCCCAACCCAGTTGCGTGGAGCCCTTCGGACCGCTGTGCCCGATCTGTACACCAATCTTCGCCTGCGTGGAGGCGTGTACGAAATTGACGATGCGTTTCCATGCATGCATTTGCGCATCATTCCATAGACCAGTGCAACCCGTCGTGATGCGGCCCTCGGGGCACGGGCAAGTCATTTCAGCGAATACCAGCCCTGCGCCGCCGAGTGCACGTGCGCCGAGATGCACGAGGTGAAAATCGCCAGGAACGCCGTCTACGGCTGAGTACATGGCCATGGGCGAGACGACTACGCGGTTGGTGAGCGTGATGCTTCGCGCCGTAATTGGCAACAGCATTGGTGGCGCACCAATACCCGTTCGCCCTGAGCGCAGCCAAGGGTTCGACTGCGCGCCGGAGTCGTCAGACTCTTCGCTGCGCGCAGGGCGAATGGAGAGACCGGCGGAATTTTGCGCCAACCACCGCTCATATCCGCCCAGCCACGCCGCATCCCGCACTCGCAGATTCTCGTGACTTATCCGCTGCGACCGCGTTAGCAGCGAATACGCAAACTGCTCCACCTCCATCGCCGAGTACCGATCCACATTCTCAAACCACTCCGTTGAATTGCGCGCCGCGTTCTGAATCTTCAACACTTCGACCGAACGCACCGCCTCGTAATCCGCCAGCGTCGCGCGTAAATCATGCTCGCCATGTTTCGCGAACGAACGCGTCAGTTCAATCGCATCTTCAAGCGCAAGCTTGGTGCCAGAACCAATCGAAAAGTGCGCCGTATGCGCCGCGTCGCCCATCAAAACTACTGGCATCTCATCATTCCACTTGACCCACGATTTGCAGATCACACGTGGAAAACGAATCCAGTTTGCCGAGCCGCGCAGATGCGTCGCGTTGCTCATGAGCGCATGGCCGTCGAGATATTTCGCAAACAGTTTTTCGCAGAAAGCAATCGCCTCGGCTTGCTCCATCGCGACCAGCCCGTGCGCCTTCCACACCGTTTCTGGCGTCTCGACGATGAAGGTGGACGTGGTGTCGTCGTACTTGTAAGCATGCGCCTGAAACCAGCCGTGCTCGGTCTGCTCGAAGGCGAAGGTGAACGCATCAAACGTCTGTTTAGTACCCAGCCACACGAAGCGGCACTCGCGCAAATCGATGTCCGGCTGATAGGTGTCGGCGTAGCGTGTGCGGATGCGGCTGTTCAGCCCGTCTGATGCGATCACCAGATCGGCAGCGTACTCAGCAGCCAGCGTCTGATCGTCGGTCACATCCTGCTCAAACGTCAGCTCCACGCCGAGATCAAGGCATCGCTGTTGCAAGATGTTCAACAGCCGCTTGCGGCCAATGCCACAAAAACCATGCCCGCCCGAACGCACCGTGCGCCCGCAAAAATGCACGTCAATGTCGTCCCAGTGATTGAACGCATCACCGATCTGCGCCGCAGTGACGGGATCGGCCACCTGCAAATTGCCCAGCGTCTGATCCGAAAAAACAACGCCCCAACCAAACGTGTCAAACGGCCGATTGCGCTCCGCTACGCGAATCACGTTGGCAGGATTCTGCAACTTCATCAGCAACGCGAAGTAAAGCCCCGCCGGACCACCACCGATGCACAGGATTCGCATGCCGCTTCGCCTTCATCCGCTATTTATGTGATCCGCGAATTATTTAGGTTTAAAGCAATTGCGTCAATATGGTTCTGAAATTTGATACAGCTTTTTCGTAAAACCCTTATTTGATAAGGGCACAGGCATGAATATCGCTGCTAGTCGACTACATAGAAAATGGCGTTTTAGGCCCAGTTCAATAGGTCGTTTCGTGAAAAAGCCATACCTAAAAACAGGCATCTGAATCGCACCCAAAATCACACTTAACCCGTGCTACACTTATTTTGAATTGAATCAAACGCCAACACAATCATGACCAATCTCACTCTCACCATCGACGAAACCCAGCTGCGCAAGGCTCGCATTGTTGCGCTCGAACGAGGCACCAGCGTCAACGCATTGGTGCGCGAGTTCATCGAGAAAACGCTGGTGCAAGACGCTCCCGAACTGACACGGGCAGAGCTGTTCATGCAAATTATTGAGCAAGGAAAGTTCGCTTTCACAGGGCCGCGCATGACGCGCGAAGCGATGTACGAAAGCGAACCTCGCTACCAGCACCCACGCCGCAGCACAACCGGAGCGCCCGCGCCCGAGTCATCGCCATCAAATCGCAGTTAACAAGCCGTGGTCGCCTTCCTGGACTCCAACATACTTATTTACGCCGTCGACATCTCGGAGACTGTGAAGCAGCCCATGGCCGTAGCGCTGATTCAGCGCCTTCTGACTGACCCCGCACCGGTCTGCATCTCGACGCAAGTTGCTATCGAATATCTGCGTTGGGTTCGCAAAAGTGGCGCGCCCGCCGACAAGGCAGCGCGACTACCCGATCTGCTCAAACCGTTCCGCTGCCAGAGCACGTCGATCACGCTCGTCCGCAACGCTTGGGCACTCGCCGACGCGCACACCTTGTCATGGTTCGACGCGTTGATCGTGCAAGCGGCGGTTGACGCACGCTGCGACACACTCTACAGCGAGGACATGCAAAACGGCAGGAAGTTTGGCGGGCTTGCGGTGGTCAACCCCTTCGCTGCGACGTAGCGTGAACTCGCAGGCTGGGTTGAAAACCCAGCAAGCCGCGCCAGCCAAGATCGCTGTGTTTGCCAACCCAGCCTACGCGTTACGGCCCCAAGTGCTCAAGCTTAATTTTCCAACCGCGTGCCTCCTTCACGAGCAGGCTGGTGCCGCGTCCGTGACCGCTTGACGCGACACCGTCTATCACGCCACTCCACGCAAACACATACGTGCAGACCGCCGTATCCATCGCTACGTGAATCCAGCGGACGTCGGCAATGCGGTACGTCTCGCCCTCGATTCGCTGAAAAGTCGCGCGGATAGCATGCTCGATAGCAGGCTTGCCCACATGGGTACCGTCTGAAAAAACAAAACACGCGTCATCATCAATGAACGATTCAACCGCCTCCCAACGATGCAGCGCGAGCGCGGCCTCGTAGGCGGCAAGACATTCAACGTGGCTCATCGTGCCCCTACTCCCGCCACCCACTAGTAATCGGATACCGCCAGTCACGCCCATAAGCACGCGGCGTCACGCGAGGCCCCACCGGTGCCTGCCGTCGCTTGTATTCGTTGATACGCAGCAGGCGCACTACCTTGTCTACATCCGCAGCGGGCAAGCCCTTTGCCTTGATGTCCGCTGCCGAGAGGTTGTGCTCCATGTAGAGCGACATAATTTCGTCGAGGATCGGGTATTCCGGTAGCGAGTCCTGATCGGTCTGGTCGTTCCTCAGCTCGGCTGAGGGCGCGCGGGTGATGACGCGCTCCGGGATCACGCGGCCTAGCGTGTTGCGATAGTTGGCGAGCTCGTACACCAGCTCCTTGTCGCAATCCTTGAGCACGCCGAAGCCACCGGCCATATCGCCGTACAGCGTGGCGTAGCCGGTGGTCATTTCGCTCTTGTTGCCCGTGGTGAGCACGAGATTGCCGGTCTTGTTGGAGATGCCCATGAGCAGGGTGCCGCGAATGCGCGATTGCAGGTTCTCCTCGCTGGCGTCCTCCGGGTAGCCCTTGAACTGGTCGGCGAGCGCGGCTGCAAACGCTTCGTACACCGGCTCAATCGGAATTTCGTCGTAGCGAATGCCTTGAATACCTGCCATCCAGCGCGCGTCCTCCAGGCTGATACTCGCGTTGAATTTCGACGGCAACATGACACAGCGTACGCGGTCGCGACCGAGCGCATCCACCGCAATGGCGAGCACGACGGCGGAGTCGATGCCGCCAGACAAGCCGAGCACAATGCCGGGAAAACGATTTTTGTTGATGTAGTCCTTCACCGCGAGCACGAGCGCGGCGTAGACGTCGGCAGCGATGGGCGGTAGCGTGTTGTAGCGGACAGGTTTAGGCACCGTGCCATCGAATTCAACGACGGCCGTCGCCTCGACAAACCCCGGCAAGCGCTGCGTGACTTCGCCCTTGCCATTCATCACGAACGACTGACCGTCGTAAACAATCTCGTCCTGCCCGCCGACCAGATTGCAGAAGATCGCCGGCAACCCCTGCTCTTGAGCACGCTCACGACACGCAGCCTCACGCGCCGCCAGATGCTCGGAGTCGTAAGGCGAACCGTTGATCACGGCCAACACCTGCGCTCCCGCCTCGCGCGCCAGCGCCGCCGCCTTCGACAGCCACACGTCTTCGCATATAAGCACGCCCACGCGCACGCCGCCCGCTTCAAACACGGTCGCGCGGTTGCCGTGCTCGAAATAGCGTTTGTCATCAAACACCGAATAGTTCGGCAAATCCATCTTGCGATAAATCGCTTCGATCTTGCCGCCGCGCAGCACTGCGGCGGCATTGTAAAGACCGCTCTCATCACGCCACGGCAGGCCGACGATGGCGGCGAGTGTTGGCGGGAGTTTTGCGGCGAGCGCTTCGACCTCGGCTTTGCAGGCTGCGATGAACGCGTGCCGCAACAGCAGGTCTTCCGGCTGGTATGAGCAGATTGATAACTCTGGCGTCACCAGCAAATCTGCATTCACGGCTGCCGCAGACTCTGCGGCGGCGAGGATCTTCGCGGCGTTGCCTTTGAGGTCGCCGACAAGGAGATTTAGTTGGGCTATGACTGCTTTCATCGCCCGAATTGTAGAGGCGCGCTAGGTCAGCGCGCGTTACCGCGTGCTGCCCGCTTCACAGGTAATGCCCGTGCCGTTCAAGCATTTCTATTTTGTAGCCGTCGGGATCCTGAATAAAAAAGAATCGCGCTATCAATTCGTCACCGCGCTTGAATTCTTTGACATCCGCACACTCATATCCCGCTGCGGTTAGCGCCGCATGTTTCGCCGCTGCATCCGCCACCACCACGCCTATATGCCCGTAACCGGTGCCGTGAGTGTAGGCATCGGCGCGACCTTTGTTGAGCGTGAGCTCAATCTCAAAATCGTTGTCATCGTTTTTCAAATACACGAGTGCGAAGTCGGGAAAGTCGAGCCGGTGCGTTTCTTTAAGTGCCAGCGCGTCTTCATAAAACTTCATGGACTTTTCTAAATCCATCACCCGAATCATGCTGTGAATTATTTTCTGCATAGCGACTTTTTAATGCCCCAGATAAAACTATTGAACGCGCGCCTGCAAAGGCAGCACTGCGGCAATCCCCACCACGTTTTTTCGGACGCTATTTTTCGAATCTTCCATCTGTCGCCGCAAAAAACGCATGCACGTCACTCGCAAGAACGAAGTGAAATTGGGCACCTCGTTTCGCTGCGTCATGATCTCATCGTGAAACTGCACGATAAGCCCGTTGGTGGTTCTACCCTCAGCCGAGGCCATTTCTGCGAGCACATCCCACATCATGTTTTCGAGACGAATGCTGGTGAGCACGCCGTGAATGCGTAGCGTTCGCGAACGTGATTCATACAAAATCGGATCGGCCTTTACAAAGTATTCACACATGTTGCCTCCTTGTGTTTTGTGTCAACCCTTGCCCCCATGAACACATGGGAGCGGTGGTGAATTTGAACCCTACAACGCCTTGATCGTCAATTGTGCGGCAATGTAATCCGCTTGTCGAATTGCCAGCGTCACGATGGTGAGCGTCGGATTTTCAGCGCCCCCGGTGGTGAATTGACTACCGTCGCTGATGAAAAGGTTAGCGATGTCGTGCGTTTGCCCATAGCCATTGCAAACGCTCGTTTTTTTGCTCGCGCCCATGCGACAGGTGCCCAAGTTGTGCGTCGACGGGTAGGGCGGCGTGCGAAACGTGCGCGTGGCACCTGCGGCTTTGTACACATTCTCACCCGCTGTGAACGCATGTTCGCGCATCGCCAGATCGTTGTCGTGATCGTCGAAATGCACGTTCGGAATTGCGCTGCCCCATTTGTCTTTGAGCGTTGCGTTGAGCGTCACACGATTGGTTTCGCGCGGCATGTCCTCGCCCACGATCCACATGCCGGCGAGGTTCGTGTAGTTGTCCATCCACCAGGCAAAGTCTTTACCCCAGCCGCCCGGATTTAAAAACGCGGCCATAAAGGGCAGACCCAGTGCTAGCGTTTCCAGTTCGTATCCGCCGACGAATCCGCGCTTGGGATTGTTGCCCGCCTCGTCGCGAATAATGCCCGCCATCGTGGTGCCGCGATACATGTGCACCGGATCTTTAAACGCGCCATAGACCGACGCCGTCAAGTGCCGCATATAGTTACGCCCGACCTGGCCCGACGAATTAGCAAGACCATCGGGGAACATTTTTGACGCAGACAACAGCAACAGTCGCGGCGTCTCAATCGAGTTACCAGCGACGCATACGATGCGCGCTTTTTGTCGTTGCTCTTTGCCGTCTTTGTCGAAGTAGACAACGCCGTTGACCTTGCCTGCCGCGTCGTGCTCGATGCGCGTGACGTGTGATTCAGGTCGCAAGTCAATGTTGCCAGTTTTCTCGGCTTTGGGCAGCTCAACGTACAGGGTGCTCCACTTCGCGCCACTCTTGCAGCCCTGAAAACAGAAGCCAATTTGCAGGCAGCGACCGCGATCATCGCGCGGCTGGCTGTTGATCGCCATGTTGCCGGTGTGAACTTCTTTATAGCCGAGCTTTTTCGCGCCCGCGTGCAGCACTTTGAAATTGTTGTTACCGGGCAATCCGGGGATGCCGTTAGTTCGCGTTACGCCCATCTTGTCTTCGGCTTTGGCGTAGAACGGCTCCAAATCTTTCAGCGTGATTGGCCAATCTTCAAGGTTCGCGCCTTTGAGTTCGCCGTACACAGTTTTCGCCTTGAACTCATGCGCCTCCAGCCGCAGCGATGCGCCTGCCCAGTGGGTGGTGGTGCCACCGACGGTTTTGCAAATCCATGCGGGCAGATTGGGGAAGTCTTTTGCCACGCGCCACGTGCCTGAGGTGGTGCGGTTATCGAGCCACGCCAATTGTCCAAAAGACTTCCATTCGTCGTTGACAAAGGTGGACGGCGACTGCAAGGCACCGGCCTCCAGCACCACCACTTTCACGCCTTTTTGACACAGCTCGTTGGCGAGCGTGCCGCCACCCGCGCCGGAGCCGATGATGACGACTGTGGCCTCGTCAAATGCAAATTTAGCCATGATGTTTCACTCCTTAATGTCTTCTCGATTTGATGAATGATGAGTTGCCGCGCTAGCCCATATAGGGCGCGGGACTGTCTGCTGCTGAAGGCGCAGGTAACCACTTCAAATCTTGAAATCCGCGCATCAAATACCCTCCCTTGTCCCACGACACGCCAGGATAGCCAAACGCCGCGTAGGCCATATCATTGTCATAGAGCGAGGTGACGCATTGACCGCGCACGCTGTTGAAAAACGGCGTGCCCTCAATGGCCTTGACTGCGGCCTCTTTTTTGGTGTCAGATGCGCCAACAAAATTGCCGTCGCATGCCTTATCGAGCGCAGCGATACCGGCTTTTAGTTCTGACGCTTTGGTCGGTGCGCTGCTGGCCGCGCCGTCTAAGTCTTTGGCGAGCAGCGCGTACACGGCATCAGGCAATTTTTCATGCGGAAAGAGCACACGTCCGAGCTTCATGATGCTCATGCCTTCGGCTTGACTCAATGCCTTCAATTCAACCGCCCACACTGGCGACGGTGCAAGCGCGGCGAGGGTTGTGCCCGCAGCCAGTACGCCCATCAACACGCCCGATCCCTTCAGGAAATCGCGGCGCGTTAGCGGCAGATTCTGCTTGGGCACTACACCTTCGGCGTCTTCGCAAGCGCCCAAAGTGATGGTCGCATTGGCAATAGCAATGGCGATTGTTCGCATAAAAACACTCCTTTATTGACTGGTGAACGCAAGCTGTGTGTTCTTCTACTTAGCAACCGGCGATTGCGCTGGTTGCCAAGTGTGATGCGGCAAAGACTATTCCAGAATCATCGCCCTGGGGTGTTATGCGGCTACCTACTTAACGGTTGCCGTAATTTCAATCGACGAGTACCACCGCGACAAGTCCGCGATTTCATCGTCGGTGAGCGGCTTGGCGATGATGGTCATCATTTCATTCTTTCGCGCGCCGCTGCGATATGCACGCAGTTGCTCGCGAACGTACATTTCAGGTTGTCCCGCTAGGTGTGGTGCGCTCGGTATCTGACTCATGCCATTAACGCCGTGACACACGCTACATACCTGAGCCGCTTTTGCTTTACCTGCAGCTATGCCCTGCGCGGTCGCCTGCGCGCTGATGGGCGGACTGGCCACACAGAGCATCGCTACACCCAAAAAAATCGACCGCACTCTACATTGCTCCCGTTTAGGTCATCAACGCCGCACGCACGCCAAAGAAGGGCGCGGGCACCCCCCTCTTTTCGTCTGCAGCACGTCACACTATTTTGCGTCGTAGCTGATGCGATAGAGCGCACCTGCGAAGTCGTCTGACACCAAAATTGAGCCGTCCGGCAGGTTCGCCACATCAACCGGACGACCTCGGTATTGGTTGGTCTCCGGGTTTAGAAAGCCGCCCGCGAACGTTTCCGTTTTGTCCGCCGTGCCGTCGGCTTTTAACGAGGTATACAGCACCACTGCACCGACGGGTGACGTACGATTCCATGAGCCATGCTGCGCCGAAAAGAATCCGCCTTGATACTTCGCAGGGAATTTTTTGCCGGTGTAGAAGGCCATGCCTAAATCCGCCGCGTGCGCGATTGTTTTTACTTGTGGCTCGGTCATGTTCGCGGGTAGCGGATCCTTGTCGTAGCCGTTTTCAGTGATGCGGGTGTCGCCTTGTTTAAACGGGTAACCAAAGTGCAAACCGGCCTTGGTAATGCGGTTGATTTCGCCAGTGGGAATTTCGTCGCCCATGCCATCCGTCTGATTGTCAGTGAACCATAGCGTGCCGTCTTTTGGATTGAAGTCGTGGCCGACTGAATTTCTGATGCCGCGCGCGTACACCTCGCGTTTGCTACCGTCAAACGCGTTCATTCGAATCATGCCACCGATGCCCCATTCGTTGTACAGCGCCAGTTTTTCTCTGGGTGGAACGTTGTGCGGTTGGCCGAGCGAGATGTAGGCCATGCCGTCCTTTCCAATACGGCAAACGCGCGCACCGTGGTTGAACGACTCCTCTTCGACTGGAATCAACTTACCGGCGGGCACTACTTCGATGACCGCGACATCTGGGCCTTCGTAGAAGAATTCGGCGGCAGGAAAATTCAACACCCTGTTGTGTTCAACCAGCACTAAAAAACCATCTTTAGTCCAGCAGACACCGTTCGGCTGCACGAATTTAAGCGACGGCGCGAATGGCTTGACCTCGGTGGCCATCGGCCCGCTATTGCGATTGGTGACCGCCCACACGGTGCTTTTACGGGTGCCCACGAACAGCATATTGGTCGATGGTGCCACCGCCATGTGGCGAGCGTCAGGCACCACCGCGTAAAGCTCAATCTTGAAGCCTTCCGGCAACGTGACGTACTTAAGATTGGCCCGGATTGCATCCGCATTGGGGCCCGATTGCGGCACCAGCGGGAGATTCGGGTCGGTGCCCGAGACCTTCATCGCTTTAAGTTTGTCGAGATTAGCGACGTTAGTTTGAGCAATGCTCGTCGTCGCCATCATTGCTACTGTTGCCGCCAGCACGATGCCTAGCGACACTGTAATTCGTGTTCTCATATCACGCGTCCTCCTCAAAAAATGAACACTCGATGCCTCCACCAGCGGCGACGATTTAATGACTGCCAAGGGCTTAAACCATCGCAATGGGGACGATACACAGATAAATTTGTACCGGGTAATACGCGGCTACAACATGTTTCGCTATCGCGGAAAACTGCGATTAGCGACGTGCTGGGCGCTCGCGTTTGGAGCGCACGCAGCGTTTCGCGCTGATTGCGGCAAAATCACGCCATGCAAATCGAAGTTGTTGATTCGCTTGCGGCCATCTTGCCGCAAGAATGGGATGCCCTAGTCGCAGCTAGCCAAGGCAATATTTTTCTCTCTCACGCCTACCTGCACGCGTTACACACGACGGGCTGCGTGGGCGGTCGAACCGGTTGGATGCCGCGCCATCTGCTTGCACGCAACGCCGCGCAAACGCTCGTGGGCGCGATGCCGTTGTATTTGAAGACGCATTCGTACGGCGAATACGTGTTTGACTGGGCGTGGGCGGATGCGTATCGCCGCGCCGGTGGCGAGTATTACCCAAAGCTGCTTGCCGCCGTGCCGTTCACGCCGTGTACCGGACCGCGCGTGCTCGCCGCAGACGACGAAACACGGCTCGCATTGATGCAGGGCGCGATGGCGTTTGCGCAGCAAAGCCGTGTGTCCAGTCTGCACGTTTTATTTCCGCCGGAACGTGAGGCGTGGTTCTGGCAAAAAGCGGGACTGATGCTGCGTCAAGGCGTGCAGTTTCATTGGGAAAATCAGGAATTTGCAAGTTTCGAGGAGATGCTCGCGACCATGACGCACGATAAGCGAAAACGCATCAAACAGGATCGTCGTTACGTGGCCGAAGCGGGACTCACGTGGCGCGTGTCACGCGGTGCTGCAATCACTGAAGCAGATTGGCAATTTTTCTATCGCTGCTACGACGGCACCTACCGGGCGCATATGTCAACGCCGTATTTGTCACCCGAATTCTTTGCCCATATGGGCGCGGCTTGTGACGATGCGGCGGTGCTGTTTATTGGTGAGCGTGACGGCTCGCCTTTGTGTGCATCGCTGTGTGTGGCGAGTGGCGAAAGCGTTTACGGGCGGTATTGGGGCACACTTGCGCCGCTGAAATCCTTGCACTTTGAGGCCTGCTACTACCAGCCAATAGCGTGGTGCATTGGGCATCGATTTAAGCGCTTTGAAGGCGGCGCGCAGGGTGCCCACAAGCTGGCACGCGGGCTGCTACCAACCGCCACGCATTCAGCACACTGGTTGGCCGACCCAAAATTCTCTGACGCGGTCAATGATTTTTTGGCGCGAGAGACCGTCGGCGTGGCGCATACGTTGGAAGAACTGGGGGAGAGTTCGCCGTTTAAGGACGCCGCGAGTTGAGGGTTTTCTATACCGACCACTTCGTTCTGCCGCTGCCCGATGGCCATCGATTTCCGATGCAAAAGTACGCGTTATTGCGCGAAGCGGTGCAATCCTACGCGCCGCACTCGCTGGAAGAAGCGCCAGCAGCAGCCGACCACGAGTTACTGCTGGTGCACGAGGCCGCGTACATCGAACGCATGTCACACGGTACGCTCACAACGACTGAAATTCGGCAGATCGGTTTTCCGTGGAGCGCGCAGATGGCGGAGCGCGCACGGCGCTCAGCGGGTGCAACCCTTGCCGCTACAAGAACAGCGTTGACCGAGCACTGCGCGATCAATCTTGCGGGTGGCACGCATCACGCGTTTGCCGATCATGGTGAAGGGTTTTGTTGCTACAACGATGCGGCTGTGGCAGCGCGTGTTTTGCAGCGCGATCACGGTGTTCAGCGCGTGCTCATTTGCGATCTCGACGTGCATCAGGGCAACGGCACGGCGAGTATTTTTCGCGGTGATGCATCGGTGTTCACCTTCTCCATGCACGGCGCGCGTAACTATCCGGTGCGTAAGGAAGTCAGCGATGTTGATGTCGAATTGACGGATGGTTGCGATGACGCCTCCTATCTGCACGCGCTGCGCGAAAATCTGCCGCGCATCATCGCGCAGTTTCAGCCCAACGCGATGATCTATCTCGCTGGCGCTGACCCCTACGAGGGCGACCGCCTCGGTCGCTTGAAACTCACCAAAGTGGGCCTCGCTGCGCGGGATCGCTTCGTGCTCGAACTCGCCCGCGACAACGCCATCCCTGTGGCCGTCACCATGGCGGGCGGCTATGCTCACAACGTTGCCGATATCGTCGACATCCATTTCAATACGGTTCGCACCGCCTTCGAGGTTTTCGCATGAGTTCTGAAGCCCCTATCTTGCTCGCTCCCCACCCGGCCATCTCAGGCGTGTGCACCCTGACGTTGAACCGTCCAGCGGCATTGAACGCGCTTAATTCAGCGATGACGAAAGCGCTGGTGGCAACCGTGCAGCAGGTAGGCGCCGACAAGGCCATTCGCGTATTGATTTTGAACGGCGCGGGTGACCATTTCATGGCCGGTGGCGACATCAAGGAATTCAGCGAATCAATCGCAACGTCCGGACAAGATCGCAAGCAGCACTTCATGGAGATGATTGCTTTCATCCATTCGGCAGTAGAAATGATGCAGCGCATGGACGTGATCACAGTGGCCAAAGTACACGGCGCATGCGCAGGATTTGGCATGAGCCTCGCCGTTGGTTGCGACTTGACCATTGCCAGCGATAACGCCTATTTCGCCACCGCCTACAAATCGATTGCCCTTACACCCGATGGCGGCCAGTCATATTTTTTGCCGCGCCTCGTGGGCATGAAAAAAGCGATGGAATTAACGCTACTTTCCGAGCGCATCAAGGCCGATGAAGCGCTGCGTCTGGGCTTAGTCAACAAGGTGGTGCCACTCGCTGATCTCGACGCTGCTGTTGACAAAATCGCGGCGCACATTGCGGGTAGTGCGCGCGGCTCGATGAGTGGCATCAAGCGGCTCATCAGCACGTCGCTGTCGCGCACGCTTAGCGAGCAATTAAATGCCGAAGCGGAAAGCTTCGCGTCGTGCGCATCGAAGCCCGATTTTGTTGAAGGCATTACGGCCTTCATCGAAAAGCGAGCCGCACAGTTCACATGAACTCAAACGCGCGACAGTAAAAACGCCTTTACGCTGTCGCGCCCAGGAATCGCGTTGATGGCACCCCATTGCGTGGTGGTCAACGCTGCCGCTGCGTTGGCATAGCGAACGGCATCAAGCAGCAGGTCGCCCATTGCCAGACGCGCAATCGTTGCGCCTGCAAAGCAATCACCCGCGCCAGTCGCGTCCACCGTATCGACGGGGAACGAGGCCATCTGCATCACGTCGGCTCCCTCGCCTTGACTGATTTTTACGCCTTCGACACCGAGTTTCAGCATCACCACTTGCGCACCCAATCGATGCGCCCAGCGCAGGATCTCGTCATGATCCGCACTGCCCGAAAGTGCCGTCGCATCGTCAATTGACGGGAAGAAAAAATCCGTCAACGGCAGCACTTCGGCAAGCGCCTCGCGCGCCTCACTTGCCGTCCACAAGCGCGCGCGAAAGTTGCCGTCAAAGGCGGTGCTAGCGCCCGCGCTGCGCGCCACTTTGAAAAGCTTGAGCGTGGCAGCGCGCGCGGTTGCAGAGATTGCCTGGGTGATGCCGCTGGCGTGAACAAATTGCGCCCGCTCCACGGCAGCTTCATCAATGTCGTCGGGGGCCAGCTGGCTTGCTGCCGAGCCGGCGCGCGCGTAGCTGAACTGATGGCCCGTCGCCCCGTGATGTACAAAGTAGCCACCGGTGCTCGCCTGCTTATCCACGGCCACCTGCGAGCAATCAATGCCTTCACGTTGCCACAAATCGCGCAGGCCATCGCCAAACGTGTCGCTACCCACCCGTGTGATGTAGCCCACGCTCGCGCCCTGTCGTGCTGCGGCCACACAAAAATTGGCGGTGTCGCCACCGTAACCCAGCATGTATTTGCCGGGCTCGGCGGGAATGGCATTCATCTCCCACATCGGTTCGCCGAGACTCAGGATATCGGGCATGTTCGTTCCTTGGTTTTGCGGCTCTGTTCACCGCAAAAAAAAGTATAAGCGCTCGCTACGCGGGCATCGGAGCAATCAGCTTCCACGGCTGCGCCGATTCCAGCGCTCGCGCGGCGCGCAGCACCAGTGCGTCGCCATGCATCGGGCCGACGATTTGCACCGACAGTGGCACGCCGTCAGAGTCGAATCCGCACGGGCACACGCAGGCTGGTTGTTGCGTGAGATTGAACGGGTATGAGAACGGCGTCCAGTCGAGAAAATTTGCAATCGGCCCCGCGTGATCTGCCCATTCGTTTGAAGCGCGCGCTTTGAAGGCGGGCACCGACACGCCCGGTGTGACCAGCAGATCGAAGCGTTCATGAAATTTGCGCATGTGCGTGCCCAGTTCGCCGCGTCGCTTGGTCAATGCCTGTAATTCAGGCACGGTGACGCGCGAGCCCGCTTCTGCTTGCGCTGCCAACGCGGGATCAGCAAGCCTTTGCTGCGCAGGCGTCATCGCGTTGAACAACGTGGCCGATCCGATAAACCACAGCTTCATCGTGATCTCCAGCGGATTGTCAAAGCCGGGATCGACCGCCTCGACATGCGCGCCTAAATCCGCGAGTACATCAGCCGATTTGCGCACGGCGGCAGCAACCTCGGGATGCACATCGGTCACGTAGCCAAGCGTTGGGCTAAAGGCGATGCGTAGACCGCGAATGCCATCGTTGAGGCCGACGGTGTAGTCACGCGAATCGAACGGCAGCGAGGTCCAGTCGCGCGCATCGGGCTTTGAGATCACGTTCATCAACATCGCCGCGTCGGTGACCGTGCGCGTGTGCGGACCGAGGTGTGCGACCGTGCCGAAGGGTGACAGCGGCCACGCGGGCACGCGCCCAAACGATGGCTTGAGGCCGAAGCCGCCGGTGAACGCCGCCGGGATGCGCACGCTGCCCGCGCCGTCGGTTCCGACCGACAGCGGGCCGATGCCCGCCGCGACTGCCGCTGCGCTGCCGCCGGACGAGCCGCCCGGAGTGCGATCCACGTTCCACGGGTTCCTCGTCACACCGGTCAACGTGTTGTCGGTGGTGCCCTTGATGCCGAATTCCGGCGTAGTGGTTTTGCCGAAAATAACGAGGCCCGATTCGCGGATGCGCGCAACGCACGGCGCATCATCAAACCACTGCTGATTAATATCCACGGTGCGCGATCCACGCCGCGTCGGCCAGCCTTGGGTGAGGATCAAATCCTTGATCGAAATCGGCACGCCGTCGAGCGGCGACAGCGGCGCACCGGCCTGCCACCGCGCCTCAGCCGCGCGAGCATCAGCAAAAGTACGATTGCGATCTTCAAAACAAAACGCGTTGATTTTTGGCTGCCACGCATCGAGCCGCGCGAAGACAGCGTGCAATGTTTCAACCGGGGAAAGTGCTTTGCGACGGAAGCGCTGTGACAGTTCGTGTGCAGATAAATCAGCAGGATTCACGGTGCGCTTTCGGCTTCGTTTTGCAAGCGTTGAAGGCTAGCGCAGCGAGACGAGTTTCGGCGCGCGAGGCTCCGAAATTATTCATTGGCTTTTTTCTGAAACGCCCATTGCATTGGGGCATAACCGCATAAACGTCAATAGTCGACTATTGACGTTTCACCCGTTTAGCACTTATTAAAAAGGGCTTTCACGGAAAAGCTGTTGGGGTAAATTGATGCCGGGCGTGTCTGCCAGGAAGTCGCCGAAACTGCGCTCGACTAGCCCTTGCTAACCCGCCCAATTCCGCTGACGTTCGTGGAAACGTCCGTGGCTGCGCCCTTCCAGGTAAGACTGCCTACACCGCTCACGCTTCCGGTAATCGATTTTTCGGCACGCACCGAAGCGCTGCCAACGCCGGACAGACTGGTCGTGACGCGATCCGCAGTGAGTTGGTCGGCGTCCAAACTGCCCACGCCCGACAGCTCGGCTTTGAGCGAATCGACGCGGCCGATGAGCGTGGTGCTGCCCACGCCAGACGTCTCAACTGATAGGTCACCGCCGTCGAATCCTCGAGCATCGATGGACACCGTGCCGGAGTTTTCTAGCCGCTTGATGGTCTTCGCCGTGGCTTCGAACACGATGTCCGTTTTCGATTTGGTTGCGCCGGTAGTCGAGAGCACCAGTACGCCGTCTTTAACTTCGGATTTGATGATCGGCAAGATGTTTTCGTCAGCCGTGATCTTTAAGCTGTGCGCTTCGCCAACGCGCAGTTTCAACGTGCCCACGCCAGTAGCGTCGATGGCGGTAAACGCAGCAACGGCGCGCGTTTCGGTGGCCGTTTTGCCGTTGCCTTTGACTTTGGATACGTCGTCCCCAAAGCTAATCGAGATATCGCCACAGGCGCTAAGCAATGTTGCGCACAAAGCAAACACGGTAGTTACGGCACGGAAATCAGCGCTCATGGTGGCCCCCTATTTCTGCGCTTTAAGCACGGTGGTCGCCGCCGTCACCAACCCTGCGATGTCGCTTAAATTTTGCGGCACCACAATGGTGTTGCCCGCTTTGGCGATCTCTGCGAACGCGGCCACATATTGCTCCGCCACTTTCAAATTCACCGCCTGCAAACCGCCTTGCGACTCGATCGCTGCGGCAATCTTCCTGATGGCCTCAGCGTTGGCTTCAGCCTTGGCCAAAATCGCTGCGGCTTCGCCCTGCGCCTGATTGATGTCGGCGATTTTGTTGCCTTCTGACTTGGCAATTGAGGCTTCTTTTTGACCGACCGCGATATTGATTTGCTCTTGCTTGCGGCCTTCGGACGCGGCGATCAGTGCGCGCTTTTCACGCTCGGCGGTGATCTGCGCTTGCATCGCATGCAAAATTTCTTTCGGTGGCGTCAGGTCTTTAATTTCGTAGCGCAGCACCTTCACGCCCCAGTTCATTGCGGCTGCATCGAGCGAGTTCACCACCGCGTGGTTAATGGTGTCGCGCTCTTCAAACGTTTTGTCGAGTTCAAGCTTGCCGATCACACTGCGCAGCGTGGTTTGTGCGAGCTGCGTGATGGCCAAAATCGGGTTGCTCGAACCATAAGTCGCAAGCCGCGGATCGGTGATCTGAAAATACAAAATGCCGTCCACCTGCAGCTGCGTGTTGTCTTTGGTAATGCATACCTGCGGCGGCACGTCGAGCGGTACTTCGCGCAAATCATGTTTAGCAGATATGCGGTCAATGAACGGAATGGTGAACCGCAGGCCTGGCTCAAGAACGGCGTGAAACCTGCCCAAGCGCTCGATCACCAACGCGCGTTGCTGTGGCACGACGCGGATGGATTTCGCCACCAGAATAATGCCCACAATAAAAATCGCGAGCGGTACGATGGAACTTAATAGACCATTCATGATGTCCCCGAATGCGTTTGAAAACGCGTTGATGTAACCGTTAATATCGTTGAACTCTTCGAAGTCAGTGTTGCGCTTCCACTTGCCCGACGTGACGTATTTGATGACCGCCACGGCGGGCAACAACAAAAATATCGCCCGCACTACCCACTTGCCCGTCAACCTTGAATCCCAGCCGGCGTCGCCGAATGAAATCGGCGACGGCGGAGTGACTGGTTGCAGCACCGATTCGCCGTCGCCAAATCCGGGCGAGCGTTTGGGCGTAGGCGCGCTGACCGGCGCAGGCGTGCCTCCTCCGCCATGAGCGGTCGATCCCCTGCCGCCGCTCTGCTTTGCAACCCAATCTTTAAGCCGCGATTCGATTTGCTTGCCGACGTCGTTCAGCAAGCGCGAGAGCGGGTCGTCGCCGGGCGGTTTTTTTGGACTCAGCATGAGCGTCGCTCGGACAATTTCAGGCGGTCAGCGGGGCAGGCCCGAGCACCAGCACCGCGCCGCGCATGTCGACAATCACCATGTGCTCGCGCTTGGGCGTGGCGGGCGAATCGAGCACCGCGTCCCACTGCGTGCCGCGGTAGGCGACGCGCGCGGTGTCGTCGTCGCGCCATTCGAGCACGCTCACGCGCGCGCCCACGTCGAGATTATTTGACAGCTTGGGTGCCGACGCGTATTTGCGTTTCCACTGCGTGATGGCCAGCGTGCCCACCACCTCGATCACCGCCGCCACGCCCCACTGCCAACTGGCATCAAAACCGCTGTACGCCACCAGTCCACCGGCAACGCAGGCCAGCGCCACCACCAGCAAATAGAAGGTGCCCGTCATCATTTCGACGCCCACCAAAACAGCCGCCGCGATCCACCAAAGGTAATACAGTGCCATGTCTTATATCTCCGTCAATAGCTTCATCATACGGAGGAACGCGCACGGAGGAAAGGCATTTACCCGCCAGCGACGGTGCCCCACCCGCGGCTGGTCGCACGGGGTCGTCCACGCCAAGCGAAATATGGGCTGCGCGATGCGCGTCGCGCGGTAAAGCCCTGAAGCTGTTTGCCACCCTCCCGCAGCGCACAAAAATAGCCGCCGTACCCCGTATAATCAAGGGTTTAGCGCACTCCGCGTTCACTGTACTTTCACCGGTTTCGATCCTCGCACCATGCCGATTTACGAATACGCCTGCCCCGATTGCGGCTACACCTACGACCACCTGCAAAAGCTGGCCGATGCCCCGATTGCCATTTGCCCGAAATGCGCCAGCACAAAATACTACAAAAAAATCTCCGCAGCGGGCTTTGCGCTGAAGGGTACCGGCTGGTACGTTACTGATTTCCGAAACGGCAACACCGGTCAAAAACCGGGCGACAAAAAAGCCGATGACGGCGCGGCACCAGCGCCCGCAAACGGCGACAGCAAGCCAGCCGACGGCGCACCTGTGAAACCAAGCACAACCGACGGTGCCGCTGCGCCCGCCGCCAGCACCCCAGCCGCCGCACCACCACCTGCGCCCAGCCCTGCTCCCGCGCCCGCCCCTGCGAGTTCCGACAAATAAGGCCACTGCGAGACCATCGTGATTAAAAGGTATTTGCTCGCAGGCATGTTGGTGTTGGTGCCGATCGGCATCACCATCTGGGTGCTGCATTTTTTGGTCACCTCGCTGGATCAAACCATCCTTCTGCTGCCGCTACAGTGGCGGCCTACATGGGACGGCAGCCTGATCCCCGGCTTTGGCATCATCCTCGCATTTGTCATGTTATTTGTCACCGGCGCCATTGCCAGCAACGTGTTTGGCAAGCAATTTGTTAAAGCGTGGGATGGCTTGGTTAACCGTATCCCGGTGGTCGGCGGCATCTACAAAAGCGTCAAGCAATTGAGCGACCCGGTGCTCTCCGAAAACGGTCAAGCGTTCAGCAAAGCGGTGCTGATCGAGTTTCCGCATCCGGGCTACCACTCGATTGCGTTTTTGACCAACGAGGTCGAAGGCGAGCTCGCGTCGAAGCTCGGTGAAGACCATGTCGCCGTCTACATCCCCACCACGCCCAACCCGACCGGTGGCTACATGTTGCTGGTGCCCAAATCGCGTTTGCAGCCGCTCGACATGTCGGTCGATCAAGCGCTCAAATACATCATCTCTATGGGTGTGGCTGCACCGCCGAATGGGTTATATAGCGCGGGCAGCAGCGGGCTGCTGACGCCGGTGTTGCCCGACAATCGAAATTGATTGGGTGGGCGCGCTCGTAATGCGAGACGCGCTCTCCCGAACCAAAGATTTCATCGCCTTGTCATCCTGAGCGTCAGCGAAGGATCACGCGGCACCCAATTTAATTTGCGTAGCAGCGACTGTCGTAGACCGACTTAATTCTTCGCTACGCTCAGAATGACAAAAAGAGAAATTATGAGAACAACATACACCGGCCTTGTCGACAGTAAATACATCGACCAAATCGTAACGATCACCGGCTGGGTGCATCGTCGGCGTGACCACGGCGGCGTGATCTTCGTTGACCTGCGTGATCGCGAAGGCATTGCGCAAGTCGTGATCGACCCGGATCGTCCCGAAGCGTTCAGGCTTGCCGAAACGTTGAGGAACGAATTTTGCATCCGCGTCACAGGCATTGTCCGTGCGCGCCCGGAAGGCACTACCAACAAAGACATGGTCTCCGGCGGCATTGAAATCTTCGCGCACGAGATCGAGATTTACAACGCCTCGCTCACGCCGCCGTTCATGATCGACGAAGAAAACGTCAACGAAGAAGTGCGCCTGAAGTATCGCTACCTCGACCTGCGTCGTCCGCAGATGGCCAAAAACCTCATGCTGCGCGCCAAGGTCGCCCGCGCGGCGCGTGAATACCTCGACGAACGCGGTTTCGTCGACATCGAAACACCGGTGCTCTACAAGAGCACGCCCGAAGGCGCGCGCGAATTCCTCGTGCCGTCGCGCATGCATGACGGCCAGTTCTACGCGCTGCCGCAAAGCCCGCAGCTCTTCAAGCAACTGCTGATGATCGCAGGCTTTGATCGCTATTACCAAATCGTCAAATGCTTCCGCGACGAAGACCTGCGCGCTGATCGTCAGCCCGAGTTCACGCAGATCGATATCGAAACGTCCTTCCTCACCGAATTCGACGTGCAGGACATGATGGAAGGCTTGATCAAACACCTGTGGAAAAAAGGCCTCGGCGTTGACCTGCCCGCCTTCCCGCGCCTGCCGTATTCGGAAGCGATGAGCAAGTACGGCAGCGACAAACCGGATCTGCGCGTCAAGCTCGAGCTGACCGAACTTACCGACGTGATGAAGACCGTGGACTTCAAAGTCTTCCGTGGTGCGGCCGATTTGAAAGACGGTCGTGTCGTGTGTTTGCGAGTGCCCGGTGGCGCAAAAATTTCGCGCAAAGAGATAGACGATTACACCGCTTTCGTCGCGATTTACGGCGCGAAGGGCCTCGCCTGGATCAAGGTCAACGACGTCACGAAACTCAACGAAGAAGGCCTGCAAAGCCCGGTCGTGAAGTTCCTCACGCCGGATTCCATCGCGCAGATCATCACTCGCAGCGGCGCGCAAAGCGGCGACATCATCTTCTTCGGCGCGGACCGAAAAAAGGTCGTCAACGACGCGATGGGTGCACTGCGCGCCAAGATCGGCGTGCAACACGGACAGGAACTCGGCTTCTTCGAAAAAGGCTTCAAACCGTGCTGGGTGGTGGACTTCCCGTGCTACGAGTACGACGAAGAAAACAAGCGCTACGTCGCAGCGCACCACCCATTCACCAGCCCGAAAGACGACCACTGGCCCCTGCTCGACACTGACCCAAGTCAGGTGCTCGCCAAAGCGTACGACGTTGCCATGAACGGTTGGGAATTAGGCGGCGGATCAGTGCGTATCCACCGCCCCGAACTGCAAGCCAAACAATTCGCCACACTAGGCATCAGTGAAGAAGATCAGCGCGCTAAATTCGGCTTTTTGCTAGACGCACTGCAATACGGCGCGCCACCGCACGCGGGGATTGCGTTTGGGTTGGATCGCATCGTCACCATGATGTGCGAGGCCGAATCGATTCGTGACGTCATCGCCTTCCCGAAAACGCAACGCGGTCAGGACTTGATGGTGGATGCGCCTACGCCGGTGACTGAGAAGCAACTTAGGGAGTTGCATATTCGGTTGCGGAATGTGACGACCGTGTAAAGTCAGCCATGCCCCGCAGCAGCGTACTACGCTGCGGGCAATAAGGAGCTATCCGTGGCAATCTGGAAACTTGTAGCTGGGCGAGGCGCTGAATTTTTTCCTACGTTCATGCAAAGGAACATCATTGCTATCGGCTGGCGAGATATGGGAGATGTGACGAAAGTGCGCAGCCGAGAAGAGATGCTCGAACGCGCGAGATTGGCATCCCCCGATGAGAGCAAACAGCGGCTGGTGAATGGTGCCAGTCAAATGTTTCGCTTCATGAATTCGATGTCGGCAGGGGATACAGTTCTCGTATACGACCCTTCGACGCGAAAATATCACGCAGGTACGGTTGCTGGCAGCCCTGAATATCATCCAGAACTCATAGCGGATCTTCCCACAACGAGAACGGTTCGCTGGACTGCGGCCTTGGAACGCGACACTCTTTCTGTGTCCACCCGTAACTCACTTGGAGCGATCCTTACACTTTTCGCGGTAACTGGTGACGCGCAACTGGAAATCGAAGGGCGTCTGTCTGGAAAGCCGCCTGAAGACCTACCCAGCGACGCAAGTGACGAGGCCGAGTTACTTGACGACATAGAAAGCAAAGCGCGTCAACTAGTAGAAGACAAAATTGATCGCCTGAAGTGGGATCAACTGCAAGAGTTAGTTGCTGGCGTTCTTCGCGCAATGGGATACAAGACGCGCGTCTCGCCGCCTGGCCCTGATCGCGGACGAGATGTCGTCGCTTCACCAGACGGATTCGGCTTTGAACCGCCACGTATTGTCGCGGAGGTCAAACATCGAAAAGAGGCGATGGGCTCGAATGATATTCGGTCATTTACGGGCGGGCTACGAGGCCTCGACAAAGGACTCTATGTCAGCACAGGCGGCTTCACCAAAGAGGCTAAATATGAGGCCGAACGCTCTGACAAGCCAATTACGCTGATGGACCTTTCGGAGTTAGCGGGCAGCGTTATTGAATACTACGACCTGCTCGACGCTCGAACCAAAGCGATGCTGCCTCTCACCAAGGTCTACTGGCCAACTTAGGCTTGCGACGTAGGGTGCGTTCTCAACGCACCTCGCAACCCTCTGCGCGAAGCGCATTTGTTCAATCCACCTTGGTTGGTATCAATTTGGGTGCGCTGAAAGCGCACCCGACGATTCGACACGATGAAACCCTCCCCTGAATCTCTCACCATCCGCCCCGCCATTGACACCGACATCGAAGGCATGCGCACGCTGCTCAACGAGATCATTCGTGTTGGCGGAACGACGGCGATCACGACTGAGTTGTCGCCTGCCGAAATGCGCCAGTGGTTCATCTCTTGCGACGCGGTGGTCTCCTGTTTCGTGGCGCTCGATTCCGACGGGACAATCGTGGGGTTTCAGTCGCTGAGCAGCTATGACAGCGAAGGCAGCCTGCCCGCCGGGTGGGTGGATATTGCGACCTTTGCCAGCCGGACGCGTCACAAGTCGGGCGTCGGCAGAGCGCTGTTTGCCCGCACGTTTGAGGCGGCCTCTAAGCTCGGCTTTGCGACGATCAACGCCTCGATTCGCGTCGACAACGTGGGTGGTTTGGCGTACTACAGCCGCATGGGATTTACGACCTATCGAACTGAGGAAGGCGAGCCGCAGGCGCAAGGTCGCGTGTTCAACCGCGTGCACAAACGCATTGATCTCATGCAGGATGCGTAGGTCGAACAATCGCTCGGGTTTCGACGTGTGTTGTCGGCGCATGTGGCCACATCTGCCGCGTCTGCAATGCGCGTTGCGAGCGCCCGTCGGTTGCGCTGATCACGCGCTGGCAATCAACGCGATAGGCGCATAAGCCCTGCGTCTGCGCACGCCACATCAATGTGATATTTTTCGGCGCAGCGCATCATTCACGACGCAACTTTGAGGTAATAAATGCAATTTATTTTTGTGGCCGCAGCGGTGCTGACGACGTCAATACTCCTCTTGGGTTGCAAGCCCGAGCCTCAAGCAACTATAACGATGGTGGGCAGTGAGAAGTCAGCGGCGCAAATAGTTACTCAATCTGCCGACCTGTCTGCGCCTGCAACCACATCGAACTTAGTCAATCAGGCGTTACCCGCGGTGGGCAGCTACGGCTTTAATTGGTTAACGCCTAAAACGGCTACGTGCGCACCGGTGGTCGCTGCGGACATTGCCACTTACAAAAATTGCGACACGTCCAGACCCGGCTTTGGTGGTGACTTCAAGCCGACGCATGCCTGCCGCGTGAATGCCTCAAGCGAATGGATCATCTATGCACAACAAAGCCACTGCCAGAGCGAGCTTGCAACGATGAAGGCAAATGAGCCGTAAACCCAATTGCTGTATTCATGCGTGCAATGAATTTCCATCATCGTGGTCGATGTGCTGATCATCCGTGTCCTGATTTAAATCGCACGTCACTTTCACCGTCTACGATACGTCTATTCATTAAACCCTGGAGCGCTTTATGAAAACACTAGTCCTCGCCGCAGCCGTTGCATCGCTGTCGGTCTTCGCGACGATGGCGGCACACGCCGCCGTCACCGATATTGCTTGGTCGTCGGTCGGCACGTTTGAACACACGGCTACCTTGGCACCGGGTCAAGCGGCTGAAGTATGCGGGCAAATCGAACCGCGCTTGCCTGTCGATTGGCGCTTCTCGGCGACCGGCCCGCTCACATTTGACATCCATCGCCATTCAGGCGACGAAGTTGTGTTCGCCATGAAAAGCTATTTGACGCGCGAACAAAACGGAAAATTCAGCCCGACGTTTAGCCTTTACTGGTGCTGGATGTGGAAAAACGAATCGGCCGAGAGCGTGACCTTGCGCGCCGATTTGAAACGCTAATTTTCTGCGTGCGAATTGCCGTAGAACAGGGTTACCGGGGAAGCAGCTTTTTCGTGAAAACCCCGTTTGATTAGGGCTAACGGCTGATTTAGGTAAACATCGACTCTACCTAATTATTGTGTTTACCCCAAGTGCGGTGGGCTTTGTGTCGTAAAGCTGTTGTCACTTTTCAGCCGCACATGGTGTCAAAAAGCGATCCATTCGCGTGCAATTCAGTGCGATGCCGCACGGCGTGAACGAGCGCGATTCGTAGAATGCAGATTGCCTCGCGTGGCCTACTTTCGCCCAAGCCTCCGTTTACTCTTCACGACTGGAACCCGATGTCATCGCACCTCTTCCCCACGTCCATCGCGGGCAGTTTGCCGAAGCCCGCATGGCTGTCTGAGACCAACGTTTTGTGGCCAAGATGGCGCGCCGAGGGTGACGAGTTGGCCACCGCCAAGCGCGACGCAACGCTGTTGTGGATCAAAGAGCAGGAAGATGCGGGCGTGGACATTTTGACCGACGGCGAACAGTCGCGGCAGCACTTTGTGCACGGCTTTTTGGCGTTTGTCGAAGGCATAGATTTCGATCACAAAGTGAAGATGGGCATTCGCAACAATCGCTACGACGCGATGGTGCCGGTGGTGACTGGGCCGCTGAAATTGAAGGGCCGTGTGCATCAAACCGAGGCGCGCTTGATGCGCGCTCACACCAAACGAAAAGTAAAGATCACCATGCCGGGGCCGATGACCATCATCGACACCTTGTCGGACAATTTTTACGGTGACAAACAAAAGCTCGCCATGGCTTTTGCCGAGCTCTTGAACCAAGAGGCACGTGCCCTGCAGGCCGACGGAGTGGACATTATTCAGTTCGACGAGCCCGCATTTAACGTGTACATGGATGACGTGAAAGTGTGGGGAATTGACGCGCTGCATCGCTGCATTGAAGGGCTGACCTGCACGACCGCCGTGCACATTTGCTACGGCTACGGCATCAAGGCGAACCTCGACTGGAAAGAGACGCTCGGCGGTGAATGGCGGCAGTACGAAGAAATTTTCCCTGCACTCGCTGCGAGCACAATCGATCAGATTTCGCTTGAATGCATGAACGCCAAAGTGCCGATGCATTTAATGGCTTTGCTCAAAGGCAAAACCGTGATGGTCGGCGTAATTGATGTGGCCAGCGACGTGGTTGAAACCGCTGAGCAAGTGGCAGCCACCATCGGCCGCGCGCTCGAATTTGTGCCACGTGACAAGCTGATTCCATGTACCAATTGCGGCATGGCCCCGATGGATCGCGAGATCGCACGCGCAAAGCTTGCCGCGCTCGGCGCAGGCGCGTCTTTGGCAAGAACGCTGTACGGCAAGTGAGTAACGACTTGTACTGTGGGCAACTCTCAAGCCGCGAGCAAATGACAAAATCCAAAGCCCCAAGCCAATCGGCCGACGACCTCCGCGGCGTGAGCAAACTGGCCATCAACGCCACCACCGGCATCACCGATCTGGTGGAAGCAATGCACCGCAACATCGCACGCATTCCGGGCATCACGCCGTCGCTTGAAGACGGCAAAACTAGCGGCATCACCGGCTTCGTTTACCGTGCCGTGCGTGGCGTTACGCATGTGGTCGGTGGTGGCATTGATGCGGCCCTCGCGCTTGCCGCGCCGATGTTCGGCAATTTCACCGACGTGCCCGCGCGCGACGCGCTGCAAGCCGCGTTGAATGGCGTGCTGGGCGATCATCTTGTCGCAACCAACAATCCGCTGGCGATCGCCATGCAATTTCGCTTGAACGGCGAAGCGTTGAAGCTCAGCAAAGAAGCGCTGACGAGCGCTATTCCCAACCCAACCGAGAAGGTGCTGGTGCTCATTCACGGCCTGTGCATGAATGACAGGCAATGGACCATGGCGCGCCCGGACGGCACGTTGCACGATCACGGCGCTGCGCTGCAAAACGACTTGGGCTACACGGCGGTCTATCTTCGCTACAACACAGGGCTGCACGTGGCGGATAACGGCAAAGCGTTTGCCGCTGCGCTTGAGACGTTGATGGCAGCATGGCCGGTCAAGGTGAAAGCGCTTGCAATCGTTGCGCACAGCATGGGTGGTTTGGTGACGCGTAGCGCGTGTCATTACGCCGACGAGAACGCTCAGGCGTGGCGCAACCAGTTGAAGAAGATTGTCTTCCTCGGCACGCCGCATCAAGGCGCGCCGCTGGAGCGCGGCGGCCACTGGATTGACATTATTCTGGGCGCAACGCCGTACGCCTCCCCCTTCGCCAAACTCGGCAAAGTGCGCAGCACCGGCATCACCGATTTGCGCCATGGCAGCGTGGTGGATGAAGCTGGCAAAAATCATCCCGTGTTGCCACTGCCCGGCAAAGTTAAATGCTTCGCCATCGCTGCAACCACCGGCCAACAGAACGGCGACCTGCAAGATCGACTGCTCGGCGATGGTCTAGTGCCGCTCGCCAGCGCGTTGGGCGAGCACGCTGATCCAACGCTTTCGCTAAATTTCCCGGCGGATCGTAAAGTGACGTTGTACGCAACCAACCACATGCAATTGCTGAGCGCTGCGCGTGCGTATGAGGCGGTGAAAACGTTTCTGCAGTAACGCAGAACATGTAGGAGCGGCTCTGCCGCGACCGAACGTTGCGTTCGCCGCATTTGGGTCGCGGCAGAGCCGCTCCTAAAGATGCTCGACGATAAGCGTATGCTCCGCCCGTCCCAACAACTAGGAGTGCAACCATGACCCTCTGCCCTATCGCCCTCGCCGTCGGCTGCAAAAAATGTGCGGTGTTTTCGGTTTGCCCGGTCAAAGGCGTGATCGGCGATTACAAGCCTGAAGACAAAGGTCCGGAGAAAAAGTCAGCGCCCAAGAAGTCATAACCGACACCGCGCACAAGGTGGTGCGGTGGGCAACAAAAGATGCACAACTCGCCAATTTTTCGTAGCATAGGGTTCGCTCAATTGTGGAGATCCCCATGCTTCGACCGCCCTCATTTTTAACGCTCCCGCTCATGGTTGCCGCAGCGCTCGGCGTGTTCGCAGTGCCAACCGCGCACGCGCAAGCCCCTGCTGCCCCGGTCGCCCCTGCCGCCCCTGTCGCCAAGTCCACCGAATGCACGACGAATCTCAAGCTCTGCTACTGCGTCGCTGACGAGTTCAAACCGGTCATCGAAGAGAGGGTGAAGTTCTATCGCCAGCAGATTGCCGACGCCCGCGCTAAGGGCCAAGCGGTCGCCTACATGAGTTTGCCGCTATCCACGCTTGGCGGCGGCTACTTCGACGTCAACACCGAAGTGGCGAAAAAAACCAAAGACCGCATCGAGGCGCGCTTCGGCACCAACGCAGTGTGGGTGCTGAGTCCCGGCACCAAAGATTCGGACCTCGTTACCGCGTCGGGCCTGCGCGGTAGCAACGACGACTACATGCTGATGTGGACACGCATCCTCGAAGGCGTCAAGGGAATGGGCGAGGACTTCGACTTCGTCTACTTTGTCGGCCCATCGGATTTCGGTGCCTACTTTGGCTTTAACGGCGCAGCCGATATGGAAAAAGTGAATGCCTTCTACGACGATCGGATCAAGACCGATAAGGGCCTGCAACGTGAGGTCGAACGCGGCCGTGTCAGTAAGACTGCGTTCCGCAACTATTACGGACTGAAGGGCTCAATCACGGTTAGCAACGGCGCGCATGAGGAATGGAACATCTTCCGCACGCTCAACGAGCGGCGTCGCTCCGACAAGGCCTACGGCATTGGCAACCAGATTCCGATGCTGTTTGATGGCGCGGCGGTTGCACCCGCTATCGCCGAAATTTCGAACACGCCGGGCATCAGCGGCTCCTGCAAAATTTAGAGGGTAGGCACAGTCGAAATGTCATCCTGAGCGAAGCGAAGAATCAGATCAAGCACAACGATGGTTGAACGTCCGTGACATCATTGCACGCCACGTGATCCTCCGCTGAAGCTCAGGATGACAATTCGACGGGTTCAGCGTTTGGCTAAGGAAGCTGCGCAACAGTCAGCGGGCGTTTTTTTGGAACACTGACGACTAGATAAATACCCAGCAACGTCACGGTCATCCCCGCCAACACCGACCACGGTAGCGACTCGCCAAACAACAACCACGCAAAGATGGCGGTGAGCCCCGGCACCACATACATCGCGCTGGTTAACCGCGTGACGGAGCCGGTGCGCAACAGATAAAACATGATCGAGATGCCGACGCCGGAGAGCACAAACACGCTCCACAGCATCGCGAAGATGACCTCACGCGTCCACGTAATCGAAAAACTCTCGAACGCGAAAACGAATGGCAGCGTAGCAAGCGTCGCCGCAGAAAATTGAATCACCTGCCCGGTTCGCAAATCAAAATTCGGCACGAAGCGCTTTTGATACAACACGCCGATGGTCGTGCCGAGTAACGCTGCAAAGCACAGCAACGCGGGCACACCGAGCGTTGCTGACAACGCGGCATTACCCAACTTCGCCGCCAACACAATCAACACGCCCGCAAAACCCACCCCCACGCCAATGGCTTGACGCAAGCTCACGCGCTCGCCCGTCCAATGCGCAAAGCAGGCAGTGAGCACCGGTTGCAAATTGACAATCAGTGCGGCCACACCCGCCGACAAACCCATGCGAATCGCGACCCACACGCCACCCAGATACAACGCCTGAATCAATATCCCGGCGACGGCAATGTGCAGCAAATCGCGCCGGTTGGGCCACTTGGCGCGGCTCGCCAGCGCGAGCACCAGCATTAGCAGCACGACGCCGATGTAGCGAATAACCAAAAACGACAACGCTTCCGCGTCTTTTGCTGCCAGCTTGGCAACGATGTATCCGGAGGCCCAGACAATGATGAAAGCAGGAACCGCTGCACGCGCAGCAAACGTTGGGGTAGACATTGCAGTGATGCTAGCGACAACCCGGCTAACGCTGCTGGAAGAACGCTGATCTGTCGTGCGCGCTGCACTGGGTCGGCGTGAAAATAATCGTCGTGCTAGCCCTTGACCGCACCCGCCGTGAGCCCGCTAATCACCTGGCGCGCGGCTAGAAAGGTGAACAACAGTGGTGGTAGCGCAATCAACGTCGCGAGCGCCATCAGCTTGCCCCACTCAACACCAAGATCGCTGACAAACAGCGACGCAGCGACCGGCATTGTGCGGGTGGATCGATCCGTGAGCACCAGTGCCAAGATGAATTCGTTCCACGCAATGCGAAAGGTGAAAATTGCAGCCGCCGCTAGCCCCGGGCGAATCAGCGGCAACACGATTTTGATGAATACTTTCCACGGGCGGCAGCCGTCAATCGCTGCCGCTTCTTCCAGCTCGACCGGCACCTGCAACACAAATCCGTACAGCAGCCAAATAGTGAACGGCAGGTTCACCGCGACGTAGAGCAGAATCAAACCAAACAGCGAATTGGTGAGCTGCCAATCGCTCCAAATCATGAACACCGGCACGGCAATCACCGCGAGCGGCACGGTGCGCAACATCAGCGTGGTGTAGGCCATCGCCTTGCGGCCGGCAAACGAGAAACGCGCCATGCCGTAAGCGGCCATGCAGCCAATGAGCAGCGTCAATGCGGTTGATACGATGCCAACGATGAGCGAGTTGACTAGATAGCGCGCAAAGCTCGCGTCCATCAGCACATCGCGATAATTTTCCATCGTTGGCACAAAGAAAAAATTGAGCTCGGTGGTGAACGTTTGCGTTTGCGTTTTGAATGAGGTCAACAGCATCACCGCAATCGGCCCGATGCAGAGCACCGCCATGAACAGCAGTGCCGAGTAGCGCAAAGTGTTTTGCAGCGACCGATTCATCGATCCGACTCGTTACTTTTCAACGGATTTGACAGTCGCAGCGCCATCCACGTGAGCAGCATCACCACGACCAGCAGCAGCACCGAAATCGCTGACGCGGCACCGAGCTTTTGCCCGATGAATGCGGTTTTATAGATGTGCATCGAGAGCACTTCGGTGGCCTCGCCCGGCCCGCCGAAGGTGAGCACATAAATCACTTCAAGCACCCGGAACGCATCAATGAGTCGCATCACCAACGTGATGGCAAGCACGTGGGCAATCATCGGCAGCTTCACCCGCAACGTGGTCGTCCACCAGCGCGCGCCGTCGATACGCGCGGCTTCAAGAACGCTCGTGTCCACGTTGGCAAGGCCCGCCATCACCATGATGAACACGAACGGCGTCCACTGCCAAATATCGGCAATGATGATCGCAGCGAACGCTAGCGACTCATCGGCCAGCCAGCCTTTTGCCGCGATGCCAAACACGCCGAGCACTGCGTTAATCAAGCCAAATTGCGCATCAAACAAATAGCGCCACGTCATGCCCACCGCAATCGGTGCCACCATCATCGGCAAGATGAATAGCGTGCGAAATGCTGCCATGCCGCGCAGATTTCCTTCGAGAGCGAGGGCGAGGCCGATGCCCAGCAACATCTCCGCGCTCACCGCAATCGCCGCAAATTTAAGCGTCGTCCACAAGCTGCGCCACACCGCAGGATCCGTCCACGCGAGGATGAACGAATCCCAACCCACCCACTTCGCCTCCGACCACGGCGTGCCCATACTCCAGTCGAAAAAACCGAGCCGAATCGCGGACAGCACCGGATACAAGCAGGCCAACGCCATGATGGCGACGGCAGGGCCAACGAAGAGCCAAGCGGTGCGGGTGTTGTGGGTCATAGTTTTGTGCCACTCTCACGTTCTGCTCCCTCCCCCAGCGGGGGAGGGAGTTAGAACCGTTAAGCCTTCAAATACCCACCACGTTTCATGATGTCGGTCACCTTCGGTGCGATGCCGTTCAACGCTTCTTCCGGCGTTTTCTTGCCGGTCAATGCTTCTGACACCGCCACGCCGAGCGCTTGGATATTGATCTCGTCCCACTCCGGGATAATCGGCCGCCAATCAGGATCGACGTACTTCAACTGCTCTTTGAGGATCGCGAAATCGGGGAATTGCTTGAGGATGTCGGCGTTGATAAGCGTTGACATGCGCGTCGCATTACCCCCCGCTTTGGTCACTTTCAGATCCGCGTTCTTCGAGGTCAACCATTGCATCAGCAAAAACGCGGCGTCTTTGTTCTTCGCATTTTTAGGAATCGCTAAACCTAGTCCGCCCGATTGCGACGCATATTTTTGTGCCTTGGGATGCAGCGCGTAGCCCACTTTTCCAGCGATTTTTGACTTGGCTGGATCGTTGACTTGGCCCATGATGACGATGGAATCCAAGTACATCGACGACTGGCCTTGCAAGAAGGCGTTCATCATTTCGCCCTGACCAAAACCAGCGATTCCGGTCGGCCCTGTGTCGACCACTTCTTTCAAAAAGCGCAGCGCGTCAAAGCCTTCTTTTTTGTTGAAGGTGAGGTTCCAGTTGTCGTCAAACACCTCGCCGCCCATCGGGTTCAAATGCAGCAACCACGCGTGAACGCACTGATGCCCGGCCTGACCGCGCGAGGTGAGCGCGCCAATGCCTTCTTTTTGTTTCAGCGGCGCGAGGAGCTTTTGAAACTCGTCGTAAGTCGTCGGCGGCTTCAAACCATGCTTCTCAAAAATGTCTTTTCGATAGGCGAGCACCGAGGTTTCAGCGCCATAGGGAAGGCCGTACAACTTGGCACCGGGGCCAGGTAAATAGCCTTTGCGACCGCCGACCAAGCCTAAGTTTTCAAGATAGCCTTTGACGATGTCGTTCATGTCATACGCGGGGTCAGCGAGTGCGGCGTTTTTGAAAAACGGCTCCAGCTCGACGATCAAATTCTTTTTGACGTATTCGCCTTTCCACATCACGATGTAGCAGGCTAGATCGTAGTCGCCTTGGGGCTTCGCCATCTCCAAGAGCTGCTTTTCTTTCATGCGGCCAATGGCGATTTTGTCGAGCTCGACCTTGATGCCGGTCTCTGCTGTGAACTCCGGCAACAGCTTGGTCATCGCGTCGTAATGCGGATGCGCGGGCACGCTCATCACCACCGTTTGCCCACGATATTTGGCGTAGCGGTCTTGCGCCCACACGCCTTGAATCAGCGGAAATTGCGCCGCAGAGAGAATGCTGGCAATGCCACCAGCTTTAAGTAATTCGCGTCGTTTCATGGTTGCCTCCTTCGGCGGTTTTTTGAGTTAACTCCCCTCTCCGCTTGAGGGAGAGGGGCTGGGGGAGAGCGGGACGGTAAATTGCGAAACCAAGTTTGGACTCAATGGCACGCTCCCCCTCTCCCACAGTGGGAGAGGGGGACAGATTGGCGCTGCATCGCGTCATGCGTTCAAATTCAATTGCGTTGCGCTGTCGAACACATGCACATGCTCCGGCGCAATCGCCAGATGCACGACCTGCCCCGCGCTGTGGCTGTGATTGCCGGTGACCACTGCGGTGACTGATGCGCTATCGACGCTGCCGGTCAACACGGTTTCGGTGCCTAGATATTCGGTGACGGCTACGTTCAACGCAATGGCGTTTTCATTCGCTGTAGCGAGCCGCAATCCTTGCGGACGAATGCCCACCGTGAGCGGCGTGCCTGCTGCCGCGTTGATGGCATGCGGCAAAGCAACGCGCGTGGTTGCAGCATCCAACACCGCGCCAGCCGAACCGTCCGCTTTCGCCGCAAACAAGTTCATTCCCGGTGAGCCAATAAATCCGGCGACAAAAATATTGCGCGGCTTGTTGAACACATCTTCCGGCGTGCCGACTTGTTGAATCACACCGCGATCAAGGATCACGATGCGATCGGCGAGCGTCATTGCCTCGATCTGATCGTGGGTGACGTACACCGTGGTTTTGCCGAGGCGCTTATGCAAAATCGCGAGCTCCACGCGCATTTGCGCACGCAACTTCGCATCGAGATTGGACAGCGGCTCGTCGAACAAAAAAACACTCGGCTCGCGCACAATCGCGCGGCCCATCGCCACGCGTTGGCGCTGCCCGCCGGAGAGCGCTTTGGGTTTGCGCTCAAGCAGCGGCTCAATGCTCAAAATGCGCGCTGCGTCCATCACACGCCGCTCGATCTCCGCCTTCGGCGTTTTGGCGAGCGACAGCGCAAAGCTCATGTTTTCCGCCACCGTCATGTGCGGATACAGCGCGTAGCTTTGAAACACCATGGCAATGTTTCGCTCATCGGGGCGGGCAGCGGTCACGTCACGACCATCAATTCGGATGGTGCCCGCGCTGACTTCTTCAAGCCCCGCAATCATCCGCAGCGTGGTCGATTTACCGCAGCCGGACGCGCCTACCAGCACAATGAATTCGCCCTGATTCACGGCCAGATCGATGCCTTGCACGATCATAGTGTCGCCAAAACGCTTGGCCACGTTACATAGCTCAAGCCCGAAATTAACCGTGGTCATCAAATCCCCTTGTTTCGCGCGGATGCGTTACGGTCAGCATCCGTGTCGTTCCCTGCCAGCGATGCAGTGTATCTGCGCACGCCCCAGCCGATCGGCGCGCGCGCCATTCCGGGCAAATCAGATGCCGTGCCCCAAATCGCTTGGTAGGTGTCAACGCATCGTCCCGCGCGCTGCCAGTTGATCCACACCGCGGCCAGCACGAGCCACCACAGCAACACGAAGGCCACCATCCAACGCGGCGCGTCGGCCTGCCACAATCCAAGCAACGTGGCGAGCCACGCGGCAGCGAGCGTCAACCACCCAAGCGATTTGTGAATGCGCTCGAACGCGATGCGCCGTGGCGTCATGTCGTAATGATCGCCGCGCAACTGCGCATCGGTTGGCCCGCCTTTGCTGCCACGCATGAGCCCGTGCGCAATTTGCGCGACCACGGCGATGCCCACAGCCCACCCCAGCCAATGATGCAATTGCACAGATAGCGGAGCACCCGACGCGGTGCCATCGCGCCACACGAGCCACACGGCGACTGCCGTGCATAGCGCAGCCAGGCTCTGCAAACCGCGATGCGCATGCCACCAACGTTTGTCGTCCAGCACCCTCGGAAAATCTTGCCGTGGCGCAATCTTCCAGTACCGCGCCCACAACACACCCGCAGGCGCGAGCACCGACCACCCGAGCACCATCAACCGACCGTGCCACGCGAGCGCAACGTCGATGTGGTGAACGGTGGATCCGGACAGCGAGGCGAGCCACCAGTCAAACATCAACCGGCCTGACTGCGCCTGCAGCTTTGAGCTTGACAAGGGCGCTGCGCAGCGCGACAGTGCAGCGATGTTGGACTGCGGCATCAACGTTTAGGACGGGCAAAAAACGCGGGGCGAAAACTAACTTCGGCACAAACAAACTCAAAACTTGCACAACAAATGTAGTCTGCCACAGTGCAACGTTTGCCACTGTACAAGCGATCTATTTCGGATTGATTTTGTTTTAAAGGCAGTTTTTAAAAGGATCAGCTTATGCGCTTAAGCTATATCTCGCTTGGGCTAGCACCTAAATAACGTTTAAGTCGACTATAGCCATAAAAATTGTCTAGCCCTGTTTAAATGGGGCGTTTAGCCAAAAGCTATTGCCGCAACGCAAGCCGATTTTGGCTAGAAAAGCGGCAGTTCTCCGCTTGAAAAACGACTCAATGTGGGGAACACCTGCGTCAGTTCGCTCGCCTATAAACCGAAGCCGCTGCCCAGCGCCGCCGCGTATTGCTCGGTCGCCGTGGTCGGAATCCAGCGCCCGCCGCTGGTGTTATCCGGGCCGTTCACGCGCAGCGTTGGAAACGTGCCGTACAGCTGTTTACCTTTGACCGCACCGCCCAACACCAAGTGGTGATTGCCCCAGCCATGATCCGATCCGCCGCTGCCGTTGGCCGGATAGCCCGCCGCATCCATTGGAATCAGCACATTGTTACCGTCATTGCCGCCGAACATAAAGATGGCAACCAGCGCTCGATAGTCGGTGGCGCTGGCGGTTTGTGCAAACGCTGCGCGGGTCAAGCCGCCCATCAATCCACCGCTCAACATCAGCGGTGCCAGCGATGTTAATTTCAATGCATTGCGGCGCGATAAATCAAATGAATTTGACATGATCTTGCCCTATCGCTGAATCACAAACTCAGGCGCAATCACGGCCAGATTCAGCGCAGCATGCACGCGATTATTTCGCTCGTTCGCCGGATACGCATTGATCGCTTTTTCGAGAATCGTTTGCGTGGCCGCCGAGATGCCGCCAGCGAACAACACCAGGTTGATACGCTCAATCAGCGTGAGCGTGATCGCTGCATCAGCCAACCACGGCGTCATGTCGAAATCAACGCGCTGGGTCTTCTTTGTCGTTGCCCAACATGTTTAAGTAATAGCCCATCGCGGGCTGCAAGGTCACATCCCTCAGCAGCGTGCCGTAGTTGCCAAACGCGTTTTTGTACAGCGTGTCCATCCACCCCGCGAGCGCACCGGTGTCTTGATCGGGTGCGATGTTTGACACCACCAAGACCTCCGACAAGGCCAATGCCACACGAGCCCGCAACCGCGCATCAGCGAACATCATGTTCTGCCGCATAGCCTCGAAAATATGCTGCTCTTCGATCTTGATATTTTGACTGCGCAGCGCCGCCAAATAACCCGCATGGGTGTTCCACGGCATCGCGAATTGCGCGTCCAACCAAGCGGCGGATGTGCGGGTGGCAACGTCATCAATATCGGCCACCGAGCGCGGCCCATAGCTCGCTTGCAGCAGCAGTCGGGCGGCGTCGCGCCGCTTGGCTTCAATCGCCACGGGCAGGCTGCCAATTTGCACCAACACTTCGTTCGACCACTGCGGCGCAGCGCCCTCAGCGCGGGCCACCAACTTGTGGGTTCCGATCAACAAATTTTCGACCTGCCAAGTGCCCGCAGCAAGATCGCTGCTGCCCCAACGTTTGCCGTTAACGTAGAGCCGGATCATCGCGTCCGCTTGGCCGCTGCTGGTGTAGGACGCGGTCACGGTGGCGCGAACGTTGCCAATGCTGCCCGCAGTTGCGGAGAGCACCAATTCAGCTGCCGTTGCGCTCCAAGATGCCAACAGCCAGATGACCACGACCAGCACCGGCGTTATCGCGCTCCAGCGCGCGCTCCATCGAGCTTTGACTGGTGCCTGATGTTGCTGCTCAAACTCACCGCTTTGCTGCATGGAAATCTCCCTGTTGAGCAAGTCCCCCGGTGGCCAATTCCTGCGGTGTTGCGCTGTTTTGCAGTCGCCTCAAGAACAATCTGAAGTGTATGACGACGTCATTGCGAAAGCAAGGCTTTACGCGGCCCCGCTACTGCGCAAAGGCAATCGCCTGCTGGCTCACAGGGTCGAACAGCACCGCCGCGCTCACGTCAACGGCAAGCTCGACGTGAGCTTGGCCCAGCGCGGCCGACGGATGCAAACGGCAGACACAGCGCACCCCGCCAAGCGTGGTGAAAACCAGCGTGTCGGCACCGGTCGGTTCAGCCAGATCAACAGGCACTGTGATGCGGGCTGCGTCGCCCTGTGTGCGTCCAGCGTCGGTCATGTGTTCCGGCCGCAGCCCTAGGAGCACGGAGGTGCCCGACTCAGGCATCGCCTGCAAATCAGCGATGTTGAAGCCGCGCAGAGGCAATCGCTTGATGCTTTCGGTTGATTGTTCAGCGACCGCACCCACCGCAAACTCCGCCCACAATTCGCCATCATTTACTGCCAAGGTTGCCGGTATCAAGTTCATCGGAGGCGAACCCATGAAGCTCGCCACGAACGTGTTGACGGGATGGTTGTAGATGTCGTCCGGCGTGCCGAACTGCTGCACTACACCGTCTTTCATCACCGCAATTTTGTCGCCGAGGGTCATCGCCTCAATCTGATCGTGCGTGACGTAGACCGTGGTGATGCCGAGCCGTTTGTGCAGCAACTTGATTTCGCTTCGCATCTCGACGCGCAGTTTTGCATCGAGGTTTGACAGCGGCTCATCAAACAGAAAAATTTGTGGTTCGCGTGCGAGGGCGCGACCCATCGCGACGCGCTGACGCTGCCCGCCGGAGAGTTGTGCGGGCTTGCGATCCAGCAGTGGTTCGATTTGCAGCAGCTTCGCAACCCGCGCAATCGTTGCGTCCTGCTCCGCTTGCGGCACCTTGCGTAGCGACAATCCGAACGCAATGTTTTGACGAACACTCATTGACGGATAGAGCGCATAGCTCTGAAACACCATTGCAATGTCACGATCTTTGGGCGGCAGATCGTTAACGCGTTTGCCATCGATCAGGATGTCGCCTTCGGTCACTGTCTCCAAGCCAGCGATCATGTTCAACAGCGTACTCTTGCCGCAACCGGACCCGCCCACTAGGATCAGAAATTCGCCGTCGGCAATGTCGAGATTGATGCCCTTCAACACCTCAGTGCTCTTGCCGAAGGTTTTGCGAATATTGTGGATGCCGAGACTTGCCATGAAAGCTGCCTAACCTTTGACCGCGCCAGCGGTGAGCCCGCGCACAAAATACTTACCTGCGATGATGTAGACCAACAGCGTCGGCAGTCCGGCGATGATCGCAGCGGCCATATCGACGTTGTATTCCTTGACGCCGGTAGACGTACGCACGAGGTTGTTAAGCGCCACCGTCACCGGCTGTGAATCAGCGCCTGAAAACACGACGCCAAACAAAAAGTCGTTCCAGATTTGCGTGAATTGCCAGATGATGCAAACCATAAAGATCGGGCCGCTGATGGGCAACAAAATGCGCTGGAAAATCGTAAAAAATCCCGCGCCATCGACACGTGCTGCTTTAATTAACTCACCCGGAACACCGAGGTAGTAATTGCGAAAAAAAAGTGTCGTGAACGCAAGGCCGTACACCACATGCACAAAGATCAAGCCGAACACCGAGTCCGACAAACCGATCGCGCCCAGCGTGCGCGCCATCGGCAGCAGCACCACTTGAAACGGAATGAAGCAGCCCACCAGCAGCATCGTGAACAACGCGTCCGATCCGCGAAATCGCCAGTGCGTTAGCGCGTAGCCGTTGAGCGCGCCGACCAGCGTTGAGATCAACACCGCAGGGATCGTCATCACCAGCGAGTTCAAAAAAAACGGTTTCAGGCCTTCGCAACGCACGCCTGAACATGCGGTGCCCCACGCTTTAAGCCACGGCGCGAATGTCGGCGCGTGCGGCGCGGCGATCAAACTGCCGTCGCGGATTTCGTCGAGCGTTTTGAGTGATGTAGCGAGCATTACCCACATGGGTGCCAACGCGTAGAGCGCTGTGAGGATCAGGATTGCGTAGAGAAACACGCGAGAGACGACGTTCATCGATCCCGCCCTGCTCTGGCCTCGGCGTACATCAGCGGCACCATCACCGCCATGATCGTCATCAGCATCATTACAGCGCTAGCGGCACCCACGCCCAACTGTCCACGCGTGAATGAAAATTGGTACATGAAGATCGCGGGCACGTCGGATGAAGTACCCGGCCCGCCGCCGGTCAACGCCATGACGAGATCAAAACTTTTGATGGCGATGTGAGCAAGGATCAGCATCACCGAGAAAAAAACCGGGCGCAAACTCGGGATGATGATGCGCCTATAAATCGTCGGAAGGGACGCGCCATCCACTTGCGCGGCTTTGATGATTTCGCTATCGACGCCACGCAATCCAGCGAGGAATAACGCCATCGCAAAGCCCGCGCTTTGCCACACGCCCGCTATCACGACGGTGTAAATCGCCTTGTCCGGATTCACCAACCAGTCAAACGTGAAGCTCGTCCAACCCCACTGCTGCACGATGCGCTCAAGTCCTAATCCCGGATTGAGCAGCCACTTCCATGCGGTGCCGGTGACGATGAACGATAGCGCCATCGGATACAAATAAATCGCTCGCAAAAAACCTTCGCCACGAATTTTTTGATCGAGCATGATCGCCAGCAATAAGCCGACGACCATGCTGAAGGCGATGAACAGCGTCCCGAAAATCGCAAGATTCTTGGCGCTAGTCCAGAAGCGGTCGTTGTCGAACAACTGCTCGTAGCGCTCAAACCCCGCCCATTCCCAATTTGGCAGCAATCGCGACTCGGTAAACGAGAGCGCGATGGTGACCAGAATGAAACCGTAGACAAAGATCACACTCGCCGCGACAGTAGGCGACAACACTAGCTTGGGCAGCCAGCGGTCAGCGGAGGGGGTGGAGATCAAATTGAACGCCAACAAACAATGTCGTCATACTCGCCGCAAGCGGGTATCCAGAGTGTGCCTACCGCCGCACAGCGTGAGTGATCTGTGGTCTCGACCATTCCGGATGCCCGGTCGACCGCAGGTTGGTTTATCCTGAGCTTGTCGAAGGGCCGAGAATGACGTCAGTGGTGGTGCCACGCTGTTTACTTCGTCTTCGCCGCCTTAACCAGCGCCGTCACCGCATCCTTGCTCGACATAGTCGAGTTCATAAACTTGGCGATCACGTCGACGATTGCGCCTTGCGTGGCGGACGGCAGCGCCATACCGTGCGCGAAGCTTGCGACCAGCGTGCCGCTCTTCGCGGTGCTATCAAAGTCGGCCATGGACTTCGTTGCGCAGGCATCAAACTTCGCTTTGTTGACACCGGGGCGCACTGGTATTGAGCCTTTGTTCAAGTTGAATACTTCCTGAAATTCTGGGCTCATGATCGCGGTGGCGAGATCAAGCTGGCCCTTCTTGGCGTCAGCCGCTTTGACGTTGAACATCGCGAACGAATCCACGTTAAACGTGTACGAAGCTGCCGTTCCCGGTGCGGCAACACAGGCGTAATCTTTGCCGCTGACTTTGTTGGCCGCTGTGAATTCGCCTTTCGCCCAATCGCCCATAAACTGCATGCCGCCCTTGCCGTTCATGACCATCGCGGTGGCCAAATTCCAGTCGCGTCCTGCTGCATCTTTGTCGATGTAGGTCTTGATTTTGGCGAGTGTGTCGAATGATTTCTCCATCGTTGAGCTCGAAAGTGCGGTCGGATCGAGCTTAACCAATGCGTCGTTATAGAACTTGGCACCGCCCACGCCGAGCACCACGGATTCAAACACCGTTGCGTCCTGCCACGGCTGCCCACCGTGCGCGACGGCAACTAGTCCTTGCGCTTTGAATTTGTCGGCGAGCGCGAAAAATTCTTCGTAGGTGGTGGGCGCTTTGCCACCCGCTTTGGTGAGCGCATCCTGATTGATCCACAGCCAGTTGACGCGGTGCACGTTGACCGGAGCGGCAACGTAATTGCCCTTGTATTTCATGATGTCGGCGACCGCTTTGGGCAGCAATTTATCCCATTCTTTTGCCGACTCATTGATGACGCCGAGTGAGCCCTCCTTCGCCCATTCTTGAATTGACGGCCCTTTGATTTGCGCTGCAGCGGGCGGATTGCCAGAAACGACGCGCGCCTTCAGTGCGGTCATCGCAGCGTCCCCTGCGCCACCGGCCACCGCGAAGTCTTTCCACACGTGGCCTTTGGCCTCCATGATTTTTTTAAGTTCAGCCACCGACTTGGCCTCACCGCCCGAAGTCCAATAGTGCAGCACTTCGACTTCTGCCGCAGTGGCAGCACCCGCCATCATTGAGGCAGCGGCAATCGCAATAAATGTTGCTTTGAATTTCATGAGTCTCTCCTTGTAAATTATTTATAGGGTGCGCTCTGCGCACCAGCGTATACAAGGTGCGCAGAGCGCACCCTACGTCGGCAACACGTAATCCTTGAACTGCTCGCGCAGCTTGGCTTTCATCATTTTTCCGGTAGCGCCAAGCGGAATAGCGTCGACGAATTGCACATCATCGGGCACTTGCCATTTGGCGATTTTTCCTTCGTAAAAATTCAGCAACTCTTGCGACGTGACCTCAGAGTTCGGCTTTCTTACGACCACTAGAATCGGTCGTTCATCCCACTTCGCATGACGAATGCCGATGCAGGCCGACATCATCACGGCAGGGTGCGCCATCGCGATATTTTCAACGTCGATTGAGCTGATCCATTCCCCGCCGGACTTGATCACGTCTTTGCTGCGATCGGTGATTTGCAGAAAGCCGTCCGGGTCAATCGTGCCCACGTCTCCGGTCGCAAAATAGCCGTCTCTATCGACAATAGTGCCGCCCTCGCCCTTGAAATATTCGCTGACGATCCACGGCCCGCGCACCAACAAGTCACCCGACACTTTGCCGTCGCGCGGCAGCTCGTTCCCGTCGGGATCAACGATCTTCATGTCAACGCCAAACACCGCACGGCCCTGCTTCAAAAGTATCGCGCGCTGCGTCGGCCAATCAGCATCAATGTGCTTGCCTTTCAGCGTACCGTAGGTGCCAATCGGGCTCATTTCGGTCATGCCCCACGCGTGGTTCACGGTGACGCCATGCTTGTCGCGAAACGCATCGAGCATCGCGGGCGGACACGCCGAGCCGCCAATCACGGTGCGTTTCATGGTGCTGAGTTTGAGCGCATGGGTGTCCATGTGTGAGAGCAACATTTGCCACACGGTGGGCACGCCGGCCGAGAAGGTCACCTTCTCCTGCTCAAACAATTCGTAGATGGATTTGCCGTCCAACTGCGCGCCGGGAAACACAATTTTGCTGCCCACCATCGGCATCAAATACGGCAAGCCCCACGCGTTGACATGAAACATCGGCACCACCGGCAGCACCGTGTCACGCGAGCAGATGCCGATCACGTCAGTGGCCGCGCCCGCCATCGCGTGCAGCATCGTTGAGCGATGGCTGAACAACACGCCCTTCGGGTTGCCCGTGGTGCCGCTGGTGTAGCACATGCTCGACGCCCGGTTTTCGTCGAACTGCGGCCACGCGTAAACGTCGGACTGCGCGCCGATCCACGCTTCATAACTGATCAAATTCGGGATGCCCGAATCGGTCGGCAACTTGTCCGCATCGCACAATGCAATGAAGTGCTTCACCGTCGTGAGCTTCGCTGCCACCGCTTTCACCAACGGCAAAAACGTCATGTCAAACGCAAACACTTCATCCTCGGCATGGTTCACAATCCATGCGAGTTGGTCGGGATGCAACCGCGGATTCACTGTGTGCAACACGCGGCCTGAACCCGACACGCCGTAATAAAGTTCGAAGTGGCGATAGCCGTTCCACGCCAGCGTTCCTACGCGCGCCGACTGCGCAATGTTCATCGCGTCGAGCGCATTGGCGATTCGCTTCGCGCGACGATTCACTAGCGCGTATGTGGTGCGATGAATGTCGCCCTCCACACGACGCGACACGACCTCGGTGTCCGCGTGATAAGACGCTGCGAATTCGATCACGCCGGAAATCATCAGCGGGTGGTGTTGCATCAAGCCTTGCATGGCTCCTCCTTCTGGGTACAAATGGCGCGGAAAGAGGGTGTGCACTCCTCACTCACCCTCGTTCCATTGCGTTCAACGTCAAATGTACTGGATGCGCAGAGCGGTGCGTGGACTGAACGTTCATAGCATCTTTGGGGGAAAACAGCTTTTCGCTGAAAGCGCCGTTTAACTTGGGATAAGCGGGTAAATTGGCATAAACCGACTATCACATTATTTAACGTCTAGCCCCAATGCAATGGCGCTTTTATGAAAAAGCTGATGCTCGTCTTGCACATGAAAATCGCGCGTTCAAGCGGTGAAACCCATGCTGCGTTTATCAAACGCAATCGCTTTGATAAGCGCAAATACCGGCTGCCCGGTTTGCAAATTCATTTCATCCAACGCCTGCCGCGAAATGCGCGCCAGCAACTCACGCCCCGCGAGCTGCACATGCACTTCGACAATCGCGCCGCCACGATCTTCAATCGCGCCCACCGTGCCTTCGAGAATGTTGCGGATGCTCAAGCCCTGTGGCCTTGCTGTCGCCAGCGTCACGTCGCGCGCGCGAATGCGGATGCGCACGCGCGCGCCGAGCGGCGTGTCGACACCCGGTGCGAGCAGCTCGCCGCCGGCAAATTTAAATGTGGTCAAAAAATATTTCATGTCGTGGCTGGCCGCATGCGCCTCGATCAACGCGCCGCCTTCGAAGCGTCCGGTGTACGGACGCAAATCGGCGCGATTAAAAATCGTCTCAGTCGCGTCGCACGCGATGACCTTTCCGTCGTTCATCAGCACCACGTCATCCGCCAACCGTGACACTTCACCGATGGAGTGGCTGACGTACACGATGTTCACGCTGAACTCATCGCGCACCCGCTCGATCAGCCGCAAAATTTCGCCACGACGACCGCTGTCGAGCGAGGCCAACGGCTCGTCCATCAGCAGTAGTCGCGGCTTCGACAACAGCGCGCGACCAATCGCAACGCGCTGCTTTTCACCGCCCGACAACGTGGGTGCGGCGCGATCCAGCAACGCGTCAATACCCAGCAATTGCACCACTTGATCGAAGCTGACACTACCAGCGTTTTTAATCGTTGCGCGCCCTGCTCCGTACAGCAAATTTTGGCGCACGCTCAAGTGCGGAAACAGCAAACCTTCCTGAAAAACATAGCCCACGCCGCGCTGCTCTACGGGCTTGTTGATACCGCGCTCGCTGTCAAACAATGTCTCGCCGTCAACCACTACGCGACCGCGATCAGCGGTCACTAATCCGGCAATCACATTGACCACCGTGGACTTGCCCGAGCCGGAACGACCGAACAGCGCCAGCACCCGCGCGTCGCTCGAAAATTTCGCCTCGATCAACGGCAGCGGAGCCTTGTCATCATCGGCATGAGCGGCACCAAACCGCTTGCTGATATCCACCTCAATCATGCGCCAAGCCGTTTTTGCAAGCGCCGATTGATCCACTCTGAGGCCGCGAGCGCGGCTAACGAAAGCACAATCGACAACGCACACAAACGCATGATCGCCGCGTCGCCACCGGGGCTTTGCGTTAGGGTGTATATCGCCAGAGGCAACGTTTGCGTCTCGCCCGGAATGTTGGAAACGAATGTAATCGTTGCACCAAATTCACCGAGCGAACGTGCGAACGCGAGCAACACGCCCACGGCTACGCCGGGCAGCGCCAGCGGCAACGTCACCGTCAAAAACACCCGCCAGCGCGACGCACCGAGCGTGCGCGCTGCCCACTCAAGCTTCGGTGGCACCGCCTCCAGCGACAGGCGCATCGCCCGCACCATGAGCGGAAAACCCATCACCGCTGCGGCCAACGCCGCACCCGTCCAACGAAACGCAAAGGTCACGCCAAACCATTGATCGAGCAGCGAGCCAATCGCGCCTTTTCGGCCAAAAAGCACCAACAAAAAATAGCCAATCACCACCGGCGGCAACACCAGCGGCAAATGCACCACCGCATCAAACAAGGTCTTGCCGGGGAACGTAGCACGCGCCAACAACATCGCGCACGCCAACGCCAGCGGCAAGCTAAACAGCACGCTCACAGCGGCCACCTTGAGCGAGAGCGCGATGATCGAAATTTCGTCAGTTGACAACATGCGGGCATTATTGCTGAGCGGCGTGCTTTGCCTGATCTGTTGCTGTGGGAGCGGTGTCACCGCGGCTAGTTGCTCGTCAACTTAACTGTCTGTCGCGGTGGCACCGCTCCCACAAATCGCAGCATTACTTCGTCGTCGTAAATCCGAATCTCTGCCACATTTTTTTAGCATCTGCGCTGACCAGCGCATCAAGCAACGCGCGCGCTGCCGCTGTCTCCTGACCGGCAACGAGCGCTGCGGGATAAACAATCGCCGGATGGGAATCTGCCGGAAACGTGCCGACGATGCTGACCTTCGGCTCGGCGAGCGCGTCGGTTCGATAGACGATGCCGAGCGGCGCTTCGGCTCGTGCAACGAACGAGAGCGCGGCACGCACGTTTTCCGCCCGCGCAAGTTGACCCTCAACGCTCGTCCAAACGCGCAGTTTGGTCAGAGCGGCTTTCGCGTATTTGCCCGCAGGCACCACGTCGGGATTAGCTAACGCCAAGCGACCACCACCGAGCGTCGCAGCCAACGCAAAACCGGGCGCGATGTTGATCGTTTGTGCCGTTGCGGTTGGCGCGATCAACACCAGATCGTTGCCCAGCACGTCACGACGACTCGCCGCCACGATCAAATTTTTTTGTTGCAAATAATCCATCCAGTCAACGTCCGCCGAGATGAACAGATTGGCTGGCGCGCCGCTCTCAATCTGGCGTGCCAGCGCATTGCTGCCCGCGTACGACACGCGAACTTGAACGCCAGTACGCGCCGACCACGCGCTCAGCTGCGCATCCAACGCCTCTTTAAGCGACGCAGCCGCGAACACCGTGATGGGTGCGGCTACGGCTGCGCTCGCGAGCGCAGTACAAAGCGTCGCGCACAGCACCCGTAGCAACGCGCGGCTACGCAAAAAACGTGTCATCGCCCTCCACCTCTGCATGCAAAAATCAGAACGCCGATCAAGCGTAGCGAGCAGGGTTCCGCTAACCTGTGCGCTAGCGCGTCAAAAAAAACGAGGTTATTCATGTCGAGCATCATTCTGCATCACTACGCCAACTCGCCGTTCTCGGAAAAGGTGCGCTTAATTTTGGGCCACAAAGCGATTCCGTGGCAGTCGGTGCTAATTCCCCGCATCATGCCCAAGCCCGATGTGGTGGCGCTCACTGGCGGCTATCGGCGCACGCCGTTCATGCAAATAGGCGCGGACATTTACTGCGACACAGCCCTCATGTGCGACGAATTAGAGCGCCGCTTTCCGACGCCGTCGTTGTACCCGAGCGGCGTGCCGCGTGGCCTCGTTGATACGCTCGCACAGTGGGCCGACACCACGCTTTTTTGGCAGGGTGCGATTGGTTATGCCTTTCAACCAAAATCGTTGCCCTTCATCTTTGCCGGCGCACCGCCCGAGGCCGCAAAAGCGTTCGCCGTTGATCGCGCCGCCATGCGCGCAGGCGCGCCGCGTATCGGCGCGGCTGAATCTGCGGGTGCGTTGAAAGTGTTTTTGCAGCGGCTTGATTCGGTGCTTGAAACGCAGCCGTATTTGTTGTCAAGCACCCCGAGTCTCGCGGATTTTTCGGCTTACCATCCGCTGTGGTTTGTGCGCCGCATTGAGCCGATTGCAGCTATTTTGGCGACCGCTAAAAACGTCTTGCCGTGGATGGATCGCATTGCCGCCATCGGTCACGGAAGCGCAACAAAATTGTTGAGCACCGATGCGATTGCACTCGCCGCGAATACGCCCACCCACGTGGCCGACGCGCCGTGGCACGATGAGCACGGCATTGCCGCGGGGACAGCGGTGACCATCACGCCGCTTGACTATGCGTTTGATGCGGTGGCGGGTGAGCTGGTTATGTCTACCGCCAACCAACTGGCAATCAAGCGCACCGATGATCGCGCGGGCGAAGTGATCGTGCATTTTCCGCGTGTGGGTTACAAGTTAGAACGCGTGTCGGCGTAGGCCTCTTGTAGGAGCGGCTCTGCCGCGACCCAAGTTGACGCTGCGAGATGCGAGATGCGGGTCGCGGCAGAGCCGCTCCTACAGTCGGAAAATATTGAAAAATTGCACAAGGAGGAAACCGTGGCAGTTGACGAGGCAAGAGGAACAACGGAGCACGGCCCCGCCGCTAATCCTGACCAACATCTGGCGGTATGGCCCAAGCGCACTCCGCACACCATGGCTACGCCGGACACCACGCTATGGGCCAACCTTGACATTTCGATGCGCCGCTATCCAAACCGCGTCGCATACGTTTTCTTCGACCGAAGAATCACCTTTCGCGAGCTGCATGCGAGTGTTGAATCGCTGGCCGGTTGGTTGCAAAAAACGGCCAGCGTGAAGCGCGGTGACCGCGTTGCGCTGTGCATGCAAAACTCGCTGCAATTCGTGATTGCCTACTACGCGATTTTGCGCGCGGATGCTGTGGTGGTGCCGGTCAATCCAATGAACAAAGCGGTCGAATTGACGCACTACATCACCGATCCGAGCGCGACGGTGGCCATCTGCGGCAGCGACCTCGCAGCCGAATGGGTGCAGGCCAATGCGATGGTGATTGCCGCCAATCCAGCGCAGCAATTGCGGCACTTGCTGGTCACCCGTTACGTTGATGAAACCGCAACCCAATCGCTGCCCGAAAGCGGTGTGCCCGCTGCATGGCAATCCTTCATGACGGTCGAGGCGACGCTGCCCACGTATGGAACGATGTGGCTCGACGCGATGCAGGCGGGCCTCACCGCTAGCGCGCCGCAAGCACTGCCCGATGATCTCGCCATATTGCCGTACACCTCGGGCACCACGGGCCTTCCGAAAGGCTGCATGCACACTCACCGCACCTTCATGCACAACGTGGTGTGTGGCGCTGCATGGGGTAACGGCAGTTGCGAGAGCGTGGGCCTAGCCGTGGTGCCGATGTTTCACGTCACCGGCATGTTGTACAGCCTGCATTTGCCCATTTATTTGGGGGCGATGGCCGTCATCATGCCGCGTTGGGATCGCGACATGGCGGGCGCGATGATTTCGCAGTACAAGGTCACCAGTTGGACCATGATTCCGACCATGATTATTGACCTGCTCGCCAGCCCGAACGTGGCGAGCTATGACTTGACCAGCCTCGTGTTCATCAGCGGCGGAGGGGCGGCGATGCCGCAAGCGGTCGCCGAACGTTTGTTCCAGCAATTTGGGCTGCGTTTTGTTGAAGGCTACGGTTTGACCGAGACCGCCGCACCGTCGCACAGCAATCCGCCCGACGCGCCGAAGCAGCAGTGTTTGGGCATCCCGAATATTGGTACCGAATCGCGCGTGGTGGACCCGACCACGCTGCGTCAGTGCGCGGTTGGCGAGTCAGGAGAAATTCTGATTCACGGCCCACAGGTATTCAAAGGCTATTGGCAAAACCGCGCGGCGACTGAGGCAGCATTTGTGGAGATTGACGGCAAATCGTTTTTCCGGTCGGGTGACTTAGGACGGGTTGATGAAGAAGGTTATTTCTTCATGACCGATCGACTCAAACGCATGATTAACGCCAGCGGATTTAAGGTTTGGCCAGCGGAAGTCGAGGCACTGTTGTTTCGTCATCCGGCAGTGCAAGAAGCCTGCGTGATTTCGACCAAAGACGCCTATCGTGGCGAATCGGTCAAGGCGGTGATCGTGCTGCGCGCCAATGCCAAAGACACGTCGGAGAAAGACATCACCGACTGGGCGCATGCCAACATGGCGGCGTACAAAGCGCCGCGAAGTGTGGAGTTTGTAGACGTGTTGCCCAAGAGCGGCGCCGGCAAGGTGATGTGGCGCGCGTTGCAGGAGCGGGAGGAGCGCGCAGCGGCTGGTTCGTGAAGAATCGTTGATGATCGGGCGTCGTATTGAGGACGACGCTTTGAACGACTCCACATTCGAGCGCAACCACTGCTATCTTGCAAAACTTGGCCCCCCCCGGACGCACTTAGCGGGTACTCGTTTCAGCACGACGCCAAACCTCAGGGGGAGGTCGCAACTTGACGGCTAGGCAAAGCCGCCACGCTTGACCGACGTCACTACCAGGAGGCCGATCCACCGCCTGTGCCTACAACAGTGCTGACTGCGCCCGCTTGCAGATTGCCCAACAGGTTGCTGTTGCCGTCGAAAAAGTTGACGTTTACATACACTGGAGTTGCATTGATCTGGAATCTCACGGTACTGGTAACCAGCCGCATTGCGTCACTGGTGTAGACGTCACCGAGCACCGCCCCGCCGCCAGGCGTAAACAGACCTCCGCCGTTGCCGATACCCGCATAATTTTTACCGTTGACCGTGATGTCGCAGGTGTAGCGGGCGTAGAAGATCGCACCTATGATTGATCCGTTGGAGATCGGATAGGCGGTCTGGGCGCTCAAGAGCGCCGCGACGGCGTTGTCGATTTCATTTTGCGCCATTTTGCCGTGGTAAAGCGTCGCGAAATCGTGTGCGATCAAGTTTTTGTCGACGATAATTTTGCTCATTTTTGATAAACCTCTTCGTGTTGATTTTGGGGATTGGATAGCTTCTCGGGATCGGCGGTCAGCGGCCTTTCCGTCTGTGGACGAACTACGGCACAGATTGGGATGCGCCCAATGCTGCGGATCGTAAACCCATTTTTGGAGTTAAGTGATACGTCAACACCGAGGTTAAAACGCCTGCGTGTACCCGCTATCGGAGGCTAGCGCGCACGGCGCGAAGCGCGTTATGACAATCCTGCTAACCGCTATGACAATCTTGCTGTCGCCTGATATTTGCTCGGACAGACACCGAGCTGTCGCTTGAACGCGCGGGCGAAATACGAGACGTCGTTGAAGCCTACGGCATAGGCCACTTCCTTGGCGAGGGCAGCGGGATCGGCGAGTTGTTCGCACGCGCGATCAATACGGTAGCGCAACAGATGTTGACCGAAGCTCACGCCGTATTCTTGTCGAAACAAATGACTAAACCGGGAAGGGCTCAGGCAGCACAGGGCAGCAACGCCAGCGAGCGTGATTTCGCTTTCGAAATGCGTCATCACGTGCGCGATGGCGGGATGCGTTCTACCTTGCGTGCGAGGGCCATTCAGGACCGGGGTTGCTTCGTTGACCTGCGACGGAAACCGGATGTCGCGCGATGGGCCCAGACTGCGTTGCCGGGTGACCTCGATGAGCGAGCCGATGCGTTGGCTGAGCTCGATGTGGGACACCGGCTTCACCAGCAAATCCCAGACCCGGATGCGTAGCGCCCATAGCGCCACGGCATGGGAATGGCCTCCGATGATCATCAGGATCGGCAGGCTTGGGTGCGTGCAGCGGATCTTGGCGAGAGCGGCCATTCCCGGCGCGTCGGGTTGGTCAAATTCGAAGCATAGAAATAGAGGGGCGTAGACCTGAATTGCCGCAGAAATCTGTGTGGATTCGCGCACGCCATGCACGTCAATATTACCCGCTGCACTCGCACCCAAAGCGGTGTGCGTTTCTGCGGTCAGATTGACCCAGAGCAAGCTGGCCGCTCGCGGTGCGCGCTTGAAATGAATTGCGTTTGTCATTGTTGTTATTCACCCATCCACTGAGTCGCAACATGAAAGGCGTCTGACCTTCGACGCACCGGTGTGCGCGTGCGTGGTCAAAGATTACGCGGCAAATCCTTGCTGATTGATGCTATGACTCGGAACATTCAAAGTCAACGAATGCGCGCGTCTTCGACCTGTTCATCTGGGTTTGCCAATTAAGCTAGCGCCCCGGCGGCCGTGTACGCACCGCAATCAGGCTTCAGCCCATCACTGTCACGACCCGGCACCAAGTTTCGCCGACAGCCGCTGAAACTCAACGTTGTCCGGTTGCAGGGCCAGCGCTTTGGCAATCGCCGCTTTCGCTTCGGGCAGGCGACGCTCCTCCGCGTACACGCCGGCCAAGCCGTAATGCGCGACCGCGCTTGTGCCGATCGCGATTGCCTCGTTGAACGCGGCGATGGCGGCTGGACGATTGCCTTTGGCGAGCCACGCAAAGCCGAGCGTTACGCGAACTTGCGGATCGGTTGTGAATGCTGCCGCTGCAAATTGCGCGTCGACGAGCGCTTCGTCTATGCGGCCAATTTGTAGCGCCGCCGTGGCGCGTTGACGGCGCAGTGCGGCGGTTTCTTGCACGCTGGGTGATTGCGCAAGCCCGGTCGTTAACGCATCAAACGCAGGCTGCGGTTGACCGAGCGCCACCAGCGCGGTGCCGCGATTGAGTGACAACGAAGCACTCAGTTGCCCGCGCGAGGCTGCGCCATCGAACGCCTCCAGGGCGTCGCGCGCGCGCCCACCAGCGAGCAAAATCGTGCCGGCGTTGAGTAGGCCCTCGCCGCCGTCGCCGAACGCTGTGGCACGCTGATAATCACGCAGCGCGCGGGTGTCTTGGTTGGCAAGCTGAAACGCTTGGCCACGATTTACATACGGCCGCGATTTACCGATCACGCGCTCCGCTGGCAGCTTATCAACCGCATCATTCCACACCGTGAGCTCGGTACGCAGCGAGGCGATGCGATCGCTCGCCTGCCACAAAAACACAGCTGCCACGATCATCGCGATACCGGTCAACGTCTGCCGCGACGCACAGCTCGCCAGCAAATGAATGATGCCGGGCACCGCAATCGCCCACAAATAGCTGCGATAGAGCACGAACGGATCTTGAATCCACACCGTCGAAAACTCCGACACAAACAGTGCGAGTGGCGTGAACAAACAAAAGCCCAGCAGGGCCACGCGCCCGCGAAAACGCAGCATCAGTGCAACGCTTGCCGCCAACAACGAGATATATCCCACAGCACCGAGCAGATGCGGCTCACTGGTCAGCCGGGTCGGGAACGGTGGCCGCAAATCGATGGACATCATGCTGGTCGACGGCAAAAACCAGCGACAGCCGTATTCGAAAAACAGCCACATTTGATTGATGATCGACAGCGGATAAGCCAGCGCTTTCACCCCCGGCGCAACGGCGTCCATCTGCTCCACGTACGCAATGGATGTCTGATCAAACGGCGTGCCGATGATGCCGCCGTAACGTCGGTACAGCAGATACGCAGCGGCGGCCGCCAGCAGCACGCCTATGCCGCCAAACTTCAGCACTTGCTGGCGCGTCGGGCGCTTGACGATCACGATCAGCGCCATGGCCACCACCGGCAACGCCAACGCGTATTCTTTGGAGAACATCGCCGCGACGTAGGCCACCACGGCAAGCCCCCAAAAGCCGCGACGTTGCGAGGCCATCGCCTGCAACACCGCCCACAACGACAGCACGCTGAACAACGTGGCCAGCAAGATCGAGCGCTGCGCGAGATAGGCCACGCCGTAAACAGCGGTCGGGTTCAACGCAAACCACGCAATGCCTGCTAGCAGCGCCCATTCGGTGTGCCTTTGTGCGGCGTCGTCCGCCGACAGTTGCAGGCTAACCAACAGCTTCGAATAAAACGCCCACAGCATGGCAACCACCGCCACATGCACGACAACGTTCACCAACCGCTGCAACCACCACGCCTCGGGCGCAATGGCGTGCAACCAGCTAAACGAACTGTACGAAAGCGAGCGCGTTTTGAGCGCAAACGGGTTGCCGTATTCGGCAAACACCTGCCCGCTGCTCAAAATATTGTCGTCGAACACCAGCACATTGCTAAGCGACGGCAGATACAAAACTACGACCACCAGCAACAGAGCGGCAAAGCACAAATTTAGCGGCGTCCGCAGCGGCGTAATCGGGGATGTTTTCAAAAGAAGGCGGGACGAGTTTAAGCAAGTGACGATGTTAACGTGCCTAGGTTGATGCGCTGCTGCTGTGCAGCATGGGCGGCGACCGAAGCCTCAGACGAAGTGGGCAATCCGCATCGCTATACGTCACCGCACGGTGTGCGGCGGCGAACCTGATGCAAATAGCAATGCGTAGCGCGGTCGGTAGGCGCGCAGCAGCACCGCACCGCACACCACCAGCAATGCCGCGATTGGCAGCCCCTGCGGGTTCAGAAACCCATGAAACAGCACCACGACTGCCATAACCGGCGACAACAGCGCAAGCCCGAATGCCGGGGCTCGATTGGTTAACAGGCACGCCGCACCGATCAACTCCACGGTCTTCATCAAGGGCCAGAGAAAGCCCACGCGCTGCAACGCCGCCTCGAATTGCAAGCCGCGCTCGGAGGTTGGTGGATGAACCAGATGCGTGCCGGTCGCGATGAATGCGAAGCCGTCGATCGCACCGAGCAGAAAAACGACACCCAACGCTACGCGCGGCACTGTTAGCAGCCAGAGCGCGTTCATGCGAGGCTCCGTTGCGCGCCGTTCGTTTCCTCTGCATGGGCGAGTTCTCGGATGCAGGACTCGACAGCCGCGAACGCGTCATGCTTTGCGTAGTCCAGCTGCAATCGCTGCGCGCTCAGCCGGTACTGCGGCTCGAAGAGCGCGGCGTTTACGGCGCTGCGCACCGCCAACGCGTCGGGTCGGCCCGTGCTCAGATTGATCGCCGCTCCGCTGTGAGCCACTCTGGCGTTCACCTCGATCTTGTCCTCGGACTCGCCCGCCAGCACGAGCGGAACGCCGTGGCTCAGCGCCTGCTGGATTCCACCATACCCGCCGTTGGTAACCAGCACATCGACGTGAGGCAATAGCTGATCAAACGGTATGAAATCGGCAACGAACGCGTTCGCAGGTACGGGGCCAAGGTCTGCATCGGCGCGACCGGTCACCGCGACGACGACGACAGCTTCATCCGCAAGCGCTGCCAGCGTGGGTCGGATCAATTCGTCAAAGTCGCGGTTAGCAATGGTGCCCTGTGTGACGAGCACCACTTTGCGAGCGCCTAGAACGTGCTCCCACCACCAAACCGGTGGTGCGAACGTGGTGCGCGCGATTGGCAGTGCCCCGATGTAGCGCATCCCGGCGGGCGCGTCGCTGCGCTCATATTCGAGCGCGGCAACTGTCAGTTGCAGGAAACGATCCGGCAGGGCGACCATGCCGTCGAAGACAAATGGCGGCTCGGTGGTGGCACCTGCGTCGCGCAGCACCTTCGCTAGGTGCGTCTGCGCGGCAACAAACACCTCGCTCACCACCGCCTCGTTGAGATTGCAGTTGCGCAGCCGACCGGCCGCTGAGCTGTCGGGTGGGAGCCCGAGGCCGAACGGCGCTGTGTCAATACTGGTCAACGGCAGCGGAGTCACACCGATGCCAATGACACCCTTGGGCCGAATGCCCGGAGCACCAAGCAGCACGGGCCACATGCCCATGAAAACGGTGTCATGAATGAGCACCATCGGTTCATCGGGCTGCGCGCTCGCGGCGGCGGCGAGTAGGGTCTGCAGCGCGCGGTGCTGTTGACCGATGGGATCCGCGAACAAATGCTGGATGTCAAAGTTGATCTGCAGCGGACCGGGCTGCATAAGGACTCTTTCGGGAAAAGCCGCCGGATCGGATGCGTCGAAGTCAGCGTTGCCGGTCAGCGCTGCGAACACTGCACCAGTTCCCTCAACAAAGCGCTTAAAGGCGGAACCTGTCAAGAAGGTGACGGAGTGACCGCGCTGCACCAGATGTGCGGCGATTGCGCGAAGCGGTGCGACGTGCCCGTAGATCGGGGTGGCGGCAATGATGATGGGTGTCATGTGAATTCCTTGGCTGCGTGGATATAATTAATGCACTTATTATACATTGAATACATTGACACTGTATTTAATATGCTTTTTCGCCCACGCAACGCTACGCAACACCACGCCAAACCATGACTAAACGAACCTACTCATCTCCGCTGCGCGCGGCCAATAGCGCCGCCACGCGAGAGCGCATTCTTGAGGCGGCGCAACATTGCTTCGAGCGGCAGGGCTACGCCGGCACAACGATGCGCGCCATCGCGGAGCAAGCGGGTGCGTCGGTCGAGTCGGTCAATCTAGCGGGCACAAAACGCGATTTGCTGATGGCAACGGTCAGCCGCGCGACAGCCCGAGGCGAGACCGACGCCCGCCTGCTCGACCTGCCGGAACCGAAGGCGCTGTTCGCAGAGGCCGACCCACGCGTCGCGCTGTCGAACCTGATGACCTGGGTCGCCGCAAGCAATCAGCGCATCTCCCGGCTGTGGCGATCACTCGATCAGGCGGCAGATACCGACGCTGGCATTCGCGCCGACTACGCCGATTTCCTGGCGAGGATGCGCGCTGAGAGCTCGCGCGCGGTGTTGGAGCTTGGCGAGCGCAAGGCATTGCGCACTGATGTGCCGCAAACCGAGCTTGCTGATCTGCTCTGGCTCATCGTGCTGCCGGATCAGCACCACCGGCTGTGCGGGCAAGCGGGATGGTCGGAAGATCGCTACCGGCAGTGGTTAATTTGGTCGGCGACGACGTTGCTGCTTGGTTCATGAATTGGCAAAAAAAGCGAAAATATCGCGGTTGATTTGCTGAATTTTTGCATACAGCTTTCAGCTGTACGCACCATTTCACCTGGGCTGCGCCCAATAAATGCTATTTATCGATAAACACGCAAAAGCGCGCTTAGCCCAAGCGATACGGCGGGTTACGTGAAAAGCTGATTCGATTCGCCGTTCAACTGCGCCGCGCATTTCGTTCGGCTGCCTGCAACTGCTCCAGCGCTTCCACGCACTCCATCACAGTCCAGCGCAATCGCTGCAACGCCTCGTCGCTGCTGGTCGCCAAAGATTCCGCGTGTGCCGCGTCAGTCGCCCGTTTAATCCGAGCGGTTACCGCGCCGAGCAACAAGCCGAAATGAGCGATCATTGTGTCGTGGTCGCCAGGGTTAAGGTTCACGAATTTGTCTAAGGAAGATGATTGAGTCACAGTCGCGCGCGAAGATTAATTTGCAGGCGACAATGTAGGCGCTGCACACTGAAACGATTGTGTAAAAAGACACGATGCGCGAAGAATTTTCCTGGCCAATTCGGTCAAGGCGATCAAGGAGAGCGATGCGATGAGTGAGACCCGATGCAGCCAATGCCCGCTGCGTGCGCTGCCGCTGTTTCTGGCCAACGGCGCAGACGAGCTCTCTCTGGTGCAGTCGCTAAAAATGCGCGAACAACGTCTCAGCGCGGGCGAAACGCTCATCGCAGAAGGCCAGACCGACGCGCCGCTCTACACGCTGCTCAGCGGCTGGGCGTTTCGCTTCAAAACGCTGTCCGACGGGCGACGCCAAATTCTCAATTTTTTGCTGGCCGGAGACTTCATCGGCGTGCAGCAAAAAATGGGCGACGCCGCAGCGCACGGTGTAGTCACGTTGACCGACGCCGTGTTGTGCGTGTTTCAACGCGACGCGCTGTGGCAGCTGCATCGGCAGTCGCCCGCGATGGGTTTCAACATTACCTGGCTCACCGCGCACGAGGAATCGCTGGTTGACGACACGTTGCTCTCGGTGGGGCGACGCAGCGCCGAAGAGCGCATCGCCACGCTCTTGATTCAGCTCTACAAGCGCGCAGCCGCGCTGCAAAAAGACGGCGGCGCGTCGGGCGTGCCATTTCCGCTGACGCAACAACACATCGCCGACGGCCTCGGTCTGTCGCTCGTGCACACCAACAAAACACTGCGCAAGCTCGAACGTCGCGGATTGCACCTTGTTGAGGACGGTCGACTGCACATGCGAGACGTGAAAGCCCTCGCGCGCCTGGCGGATTTGTACGGTGACGGCAAGCCGCCACAGCGACCGTTGGTGTAGCCGCTATTTTTTATTGAGATGACCAGCCACGTCAAAATTGTCGCCGCCCATCACACAGTGCACAGTGTGCTGGGTGTGCCACGCTCAACCCGTGAGCGCACCCGCTAGGCTCAGCGCTGCTGCCAGCGACCCTTAACGGCACCGACATCATGGTTGCGTGTAATCAACGCTGATCTGTAAGGGTGCGCGAATTTACTTCGACTATGCTTTGCAGCACCTAGCGCTACGACCACATCCGGAAAAATATGACTGAATTTGCGCTACTCGCGGTAACGCTACTGCTCGCCTACAGCAACGGGGCCAACGATAACTTCAAGGGTGTGGCAACGCTGTACGGCAGCGGCGTGTTGAGCTATCGGCAAGCGCGGCTACTGTCTACGTTGGCAACGGTCGCCGGTGCGCTCGCGGCGGTGGCGCTTGCGGAGGCGCTCCTTAAGGCGTTTTCAGGACGCGGACTGGTGCCCAACGCAGTGGTAGACGACCCTGCGTTTGCAGCCTCGGTCGCGTTGGCGGCGGGCCTCACCGTCGCGCTCGCCACCCGCATCGGCATGCCGATTTCCAGCACCCACGCATTGATCGGCGGGCTCGTCGGCGCGGGCGCGATGGCCGCTGGCAGCGCATTGAATTTGAGCTCGCTCACCCAGCAGTTTGTGGCACCGTTACTGCTCGGGCCGATCATCGCCTTTGTGATCGCGGCGCTGCTCGCCATGCTGCAACGAAAATATTGGGTGGCACCTAGCGGCGGCGAGGATTGCATTTGCGTCAGCGTTGGCGTGAACGTGCACGCCAACACGCCCGCATTCGCGTCCGTGGGTGCGCGCGCGCGGACGCAAGGGACTGCGGCGGGCAGCGCGATCACACCCAGCCTTACGCTTGGCAATACTGACGCCGAGTGCGCGCCGCCACTCATGACGGAGTCGGCCATCGTGCTTACCGAATCGCGCGCCATCAACGCCGCCCACATTGTCAGCGCGGCCAGCGTGTGCTTTGCGCGCGGCTTGAACGACGCACCAAAAATCGCGGCGCTGTTGCTGGTGGCCAGGAGCGTGGGGGCGTCGCTCTCGATTGCATCGGTCGCGCTTGCCATGGCACTGGGCGGTTGGCTGCATTCGCGGCGCATCGCTGAAACCATGAGCCACCACATCGTGAAGCTCGAACCACGCAGCTCGTTTTTGGCCAATCTCTGTACGGCCGGCTTGGTGAGTTCGGCGAGCATTTACGGGCTGCCACTGTCGACCACGCACGTCTCGGTCGGCGCGATTTCGGGCCTGTCAATCGGCGGCCAAAATTTGTGCACCGCTAAACTCAGGCATATCGGGTTGTCGTGGCTCGCCACCCTGCCCTGTGCCGCGATCATCGGCGCACTCAGCTACACCTTGCTCAAAAACTTTCTTCGCTAAATCCGCATGAACGACATCGTTAACCCAAGCTATCTCACCACCACGCACGACGTGTACCGCGAAGCTGCGTTAAACCCCGACGTCGGCTTGTGCTGCACGACAACACCGATCTGGCAGTTGCCTGAGCTGTCGATCCCGAAAAAAATGTTGGCGATGAATTACGGCTGCGGCAGCACCGTGCATCCGCGCGATCTGGTGGGCACGCCAACGGTGCTGTACGTGGGCGTTGGCGGCGGCATGGAGCTGTTGCAATTCTCATACTTCAGCCGTCGCGCGGGAGCCGTAATCGGCCTGGACGTGGTGAATGAAATGATCACTGCGTGCAGCGAAAATTTGCACGCCGCCGAGCGCGAAAATGCGTGGTTCAAACGCGATTTTGTCGACCTGCGTTGCGGGGACGCGCTTAACTTGCCGATTGCCGACGCAAGCATTGATGTGGCCGCGCAAAACTGCCTGTTCAACATCTTTCACGAAGCCGATTTAACGCAGGCGCTGGCCGAGATGTATCGGGTGCTCAAGCCACACGGCCGATTGATTTTGTCCGACCCGACCTGCGAGCAAAGCATGCCCGCCGCACTCAAGGCCGACGAGCGTTTGCGCGCGCTGTGCCTGACCGGTGCGATCCCGATGCGGGATTACATCAAGCGCTTAACCGACGTGGGCTTTGGCACGGTGGAAGTGCGCGCCAAACGTCCGTATCGCGTGCTGGCACCGGGCCAATACGCAACCGACACTTTGCTCGTTATTGAGAGCGTGGAAATCTGCGCGATCAAAGACCCGATGCCCGCCGACGGCCCGTGCGTGTTCACCGGCAAAACCGCTATTTATTACGGTAACAACGTTATTTTTAACGACGGCAAAGGCCATGTGATGACGCCCAATCAGCCGCTCGCGGTGTGCGATAAAACAGCGGCCGCGTTAGCGTCCCTCTCGCGCGATGATCTCTACCTTTCCGAGTCGACTTATCACTACGACGGCGGCGGTTGTTGCTAATGGTGCCGATACCAGATTTCCGGGGGATCTCACATGCTGATTAATTGCGTCGTCTATCAAGACGGCAAAAAAGTGGCCGACATTCCGGTCAGCGAAATCAGTGATTATTTACAGCGCCCCGGCGCGTTCGTGTGGGTCGCATTGCAGGATGCCACCGAAGCTGAGCTGCTCGAAATGCAAAGCGAATTTGGCCTGCATGATCTCGCGGTTGAGGACGCGCGCCACGGCCATCAGCGCCCAAAAATTGAGGAATACGGCAGCTCACTGTTCACCGTGATGCACCTGATCGAGCCGATCGGTGGTGACCACTCAAAACTAAACGTCGGCGAGGTGAATGTGTTCACCGGCCTTAACTACGTGTTGTCCACCAGAAATCGTAGCCAGCGCGGATTTTTAGGCGTCCGCGAGCGCTGCGAACGCGAGCCCGACCTGCTGCGATTTGGCTCCGGATTTGTGCTTTATGCGTTGATGGACGCGGTAGTTGATCGCTATTTTCCGATTATCGATGCCTTCGAAACCGAGCTCGAAGACATCGAGAAAAAGATATTCACCAAAGGCACCGCGCGCGGCAATATTGAGCAACTCTACGAGCTGAAAAGCCGCGTGATGGTGCTCAAGCATGCGGTCGCGCCGCTGATCGAAAACGCCGGCAAATTGCACGGCGGTCGGGTGCCGCAAGTGTGCATCGGCGTGCAAGATTATTTTCGCGATGTAGTGGATCACCTGACCCGCATCAACGGCCTGATCGAGAGCATGCGCGACACCATCGGCACGGCCATTCAAGTGAACCTGGCCATGGTCACCATCGAGGACACCGAGGTCACCAAGCGGCTTGCGTCGTGGGCCAGTATCTTTGCCGTGTGCACCGCGTTTGCGGGCATCTGGGGCATGAATTTTGAAGCGATGCCAGAGCTCAAATGGAAGTACGGCTACCCCGCCGCACTCGCCACCATCATCACCGCGTGTTCAATTTTGTACTGGCGGTTTAGGAAGTCGAAGTGGTTGTAGGCGGTGCAGTGAAGCGGCGTTTGGCGCACATCGCGGGTTGCTGCGATTTTGGTGCTTTGTGACCGCGTTTAAACGCAACAGCTTTTATCGTTAAGCACCACTTAACGTGGGCTAGGCGCATTTTACGGCGTTTATCGACTTAAGAAAATATAACGCTTCAGCCCCAGTACCACGGCGCTTTCAGGTAAAAGTTATTGAGCTCGTAGCCGCTTGGGCGAGCTATCAAACGGCGTTGCGCCGTGCAACCCAATACGTCGCGCCTTCGGGGCCGTAGCGCTCGCTGTGTGGCACATCGCGCGCGAGTTTGAATCGACCGCCCGGTGTCAAATATTGCGTGTCCGCACCGCAGGTCAGCCACATTTCGCCCTGCGTCACCACGGCCTCAGCGTCGAACGCATGCGAGTGCGTTTCGAGCACAGTGTAGGCGGGCCAAACGCGCTCCAGCACTTCGTGGTAGCCCGCGCCAAGCGCGTCGGCTTGATACGCCGCGAACGAGCTGTGGTTGAACGGATGGCGCGACTGTGATGGATTCATGAAGGCGGCCTGAGGGTAGACGATAAGCGACGCGAAATTAGAGCAAACCTCGGTGACGGCAGTGCCAACGCGCCATGAAAATCGAAACAAAAAAGCCACCCAAAAGGTGGCTTTATTTTGCTTGGCGGAGACGAAGGGATTCGAACCCTTGATACAGCTCATCACCGTATACTCCCTTAGCAGGGGAGCACCTTCGGCCACTCGGTCACGTCTCCGTTAA
>JAYSRA010000048.1:0-12846 GCA_043721275.1 Burkholderiales bacterium | reverse complement strand
ACCGCAGACCTCGCAGAATCTTCAATGGCTTGACTCCGTACGAAATACACTTCGCTCCACCGCGCTCGCCGACAGTTCGTACTTAAACGCAGCTTTTAGGTGCTTAAGCCCAATATAAATAAGCGATTGATACGAAAGCTGTGACACAGAATGCGCCTCTGCGGCGCATTTTCTTTGTCCGCTACAAACCCGCCTACGTCATCAGACCCGCCGCGCTACGGCAAACGGCGTATCGACGAATCCGCACGCGAGATCTAGCCTTCATTCTATGGGTTCTTCCCCATTGAATCCCAATTCTCTCTTCCTGCATACATTCAAAAAACTCCCTCGAAAGGATCGCATCATGAAGCCCCCGCTCAGAGCCACAACCCTTGCAGTTGCCAGTGCGCTGGCGTTCGTCGCGTCTGCGGCGGACGACGCTTTGCTGGTGACCACGATTAGCCCGCCTACGGGCACCACGGACTGCACGAAAAACAACTTTGGCTATTCGCTTAACGACCGCGCCGCCATCGTACGCGGTGGGCCGAACCACAAGATTCGCATCGAAAAAAACGGCGTCGATATTGGTCTTGAACGCGCGTCCCTCTCCGGTTGCGGCACCGATTGTGACGCCCGAATCACGCGCAAAGGCAACTTCGATTCCGGCACCAACAACCATCTGATCGACCGCAAGGGCTTCGTCGAGATCGAACTGAACACACCTTCTAATGCATCCATTGGCAACGCGACATTGGTCTTGCACTACGCGCTTGGTGGTCGTGGCGAATACAAGCTCAATATCGTGCAGAACAGTCGCGTGGATCGCGTTGAACGCACGACCGTTGGCACCTCAGCCGAGCGCTTCATTCTGACCGGCAACAACCTCAACAAACTGCGCAACAGTTTCAGCGCTACCGGGCCGTCGAATTCCATCAGTCTGGCGCGCGTCAGTGAATCAGACAGCACGCTGGTGCTTGATCGCAACGCGCGCAACTGCTCGGCCCGAACCTTCGAGCTCGACCTCAAGCTCGAACAGGCCGACGCCTGCGTGATCAAAAACGTGAAGCTGCCGATGACACGCGACGCAACTTGCGACAGCAACACGCCGCCGCCTCCGCCCCCCGTACCCGTACCCGCACCGCAACCGCCTGCGCCACAGCCTCCTCCACCGCCACGCGTGCAGCAACCTAACCTGTTGCCCTCGCTCGCCACGCCCGCCGTGCTCACGCGTCCGCTCGGCGCAGTGGTCGTCACCGCACGTGGCGGCATGGTTCCGGTGAACTCATTTTTCTGCGGCGGGCTCGCCGTCAACACGCCAACCACCGTCAATGTGCCCAAGCTCACGTGGGGTGTCGTTGGCGTCAATATCGAAGCCGCTACAGGCCCCAATGGGCGCTTCGACGTGCAACTGATCGACGTCGATGCCAACAACCGCGTGCTCGACACGCTCACCCTGGCGCAGGGCTTTCCGGCCAACACGCCGCTGGTGCAACGCGACAACTATCCGGGCCGCGCCAGCACCATTCGTGTGGTGATGAACCCGCGCTTTCAAGAGGGCAGCGCGCAGCGAACCTTCGCCGGTTGCTTCACCGAACCGGGTAGCACGCAAACACTCGATCCCAAAAATTTGTTGCTCAACGTCGATCCGGATAACCGGATCAACGAAGGCAACTTTGAGACCGACAACGAACTCCGTTTCTAAATTTTAAAGCTCCCAGAAAGGTCATCATGAAACATTCAAACACTCCCTCGCCGCGCGCCTCCCGCGCAACCACCGCGCTCTTCGCGCTCATCGTCGGCAGCGGTTCAGCGCACGCTGCTGTTGAAGTGCTGGTCAGCAGCAGCGTCTCTGGCGATCAGGCCAGCGTCACCTGCATGGCACGTGAAGCCAACCTTGCCAACAACATGACGGTGCCGGTGCGTCGCGGCGGCAAAAACACCATCCGCCTGCAAGAGACCGGTATCAGTGACAAGCTCACGGCGGTAGTGCTCAACAATTGCCCATCCTGCGCGTCCAGCATTCGCCGCTCGGGCGACACCGCCCGCGTGGAGATCGAGATTCCGGCGTCAACGCCGGTCGGCACGGGCCCTAGCGTCACGCTGCGGCTGCGTGGCACGTCCGACCCCGTCATCAACCTCGCAGTGAATCCCGCCTACAGCATCAGCACTAACTTGATGCCGCAGGTCGGCACCATTCGCAAGGGCGACGCGGTCAACGTCGCCGGACGCGAGCTCGACGCCGGCACGGTGACGGTCGAACCGTCGTGCGTCGCGCTGGTCGGACGCAGCGCCACTGCGATGCAGCTCAAGTACAACTGTGAAGTCAATAGCGGCTCACAAGGCGCGATTGCTCAGGTCAAATATTTTCACAACGCGCCTGCTGCGCAACGCTGCGAACTGTCGCACGACTGGCGCATTGCGAACTTTGATGCCAACGCCAAACCCGATCTGACGCCCGCGCCCGATCAGTTCGGCACAAAGCCGTTTCGACCAGTCACTGCGGGCACCAACAACATCGACGCCTCGTTCTGCCGCGACTTGCCACGCGCGGGCTCCGAGTGCGCCCGCATCGAAAACAGAGACGGCTCGTTCACGCTCAGCAACAACTGCGTGGTCGTTCCCGCGCAGGGCTTTGTGCCCGTTCCGGCGCTCTCGTTTGCGGTGAAAAATATCGGCGGCGCGCCGTCCGCGCCGACGGTCACCAAAGTGTTTGACGGCGCGGGCCGCGAGCTGGTGAGCAGCAACACGCCCGCCGTGCCGAACGGTCAAAGCACGTTCGTCAAAGTGCGCGACGCCAAATCCGTCCGCGCTACCGCCAGCGGCCCCACGGGTTGCCAGCTTGATGTGGTTGGCCTGATCGCCAGCCCGTTCGACCCGGATGCGTTCATCGTTAAAGTCGACACGGGTAACGCACTCACTGAGGGCGGCGCGGGACGGGCCAACAACGAGGCGCGGTTTTAGCTACGGATCGTTGTCGCCGCTTTGCTCAGAAACGCGGCGAGAACTCAATTCATTCAGCGCATCATCTTTGGATCAGAAACCCCATTTCATAAGGGCTAAAGGGCGATTTACGAATAAGTCGATATAGCGCAAATATTTAATGCAGCCCAAATGAGATATGGGTTTACACCAAAAAGCCAATCGGCGCTAAATCAACCCCAACTGCTTCGTCTCGTCGCCCTTTTTCTCTTTTTTCGCCGTCGCAAAGGTCTGCCCACCCATCGATAGATCGGGATACAGCGCGCGCTCAGCGCCGTTGAGCAAACCTTCGATGGAGAGGATTTGCAATTTGGGGAATGGCGTTAGGTAGTGTTCGTTCTCGTAGTACCCGGCGCTCACCGCTTGCGCGATCATCGGTTTGGTCGGTACCGTCAGCGTGATGAACAAACCCATGATCGCCTTCTCGCGATCCATGGCGCCCTGCAGATCGCGAACCATGCCGTTGCTGATGTTCGCGCCGCCTTTCACCGAGACAAGAATTTTCTCCGTCTTGTTCTTGCCGACCTCGGCGTAAATGATGCCGTCAACGCCGCCGTCCGCGCCCTTCTTGCCGCCCTTGTACGGCTGCGCGTTCACCAGCGTGCAGGCCCAGAACTGGAACTGATATTTGTCGCGCTCGGCCAAGTTTTTCGCGGAATCGAAATCTTGCGGGATGCCGATGACTTCGAACCCCAGTCCCGTTCGCCCTGAGGTGGTCGTTGGGTCTCCCGAACGGGATTTGTCCAGATACGGAAACGCCTGCTTCATGCGCTTCTCGATCAAGGACACTGACAGATGCGTGATGTCGATACCGATCCAGCGGCGATGCAATTTCTCCGCCGCGTGCACCGCTGTGCCGCAACCGCAGAACGGGTCAAGCACCAAATCGCCTTCGTTGGACGACGCGCTGATGATGCGTTCGAGCAGGGCGAGGGGCTTTTGGGTGGGATAGCCGAGGCGTTCTTCGGATAAATTGTGCATCGGATTGATGTCTGTCCATACATCTTGTAGCGGCACTCCCGACTGATCGTCGAGGTAGCGTTTGAGCATGGGCATGCCACCCGCTTTCGCGGGCCAGTGAATCTTTCCAGCCTTATCGAGCCTATCTAACTCCGATGGAAGTTGTGACCAATGCCTGCCCTTCTGCGTCACATCAACGCCGCGCCAAACCAGCCCAGTATCGCCGTTTCGTGTTCCTGCGCCCGTCAAATCCGAGCGCCGCCAGCGACGACCGTCCCCGTCGAAATGCGTGTAGAACCCGCTTAGATACGTTTCGTCGTAGGGTTGGAATTGTTCGTTCCAGCAAAAACGCGAACCCTTCGAGTAGAAGAAAACGATGTCATGCACCGGTCCGAATCGATTTGCGCTGCTGTGCGCGCTAGTTCTTTTCCAAACGATCTCGCTTCGATAGAACTCTTTCCCAAACACCCCATCCAACACCAATTTCAGATAATGCGACGCGGTCGGATCGCAGTGCAGATACAGGCTGCCGGTGGGCTTGAGCACGCGGTGCAGTTCGAGCAGGCGATTGCACATCATGGTGAGATACGCCAGCATGTCGTTCTCTTTGAGGAACGAGCGCAGCGCGCGCATCAAGTCCGCCACATCGGTGTTCGCACCGCGCCGACGCATCAGCTCCGGCAACGGATTCACGATCTCCTTGAACTCGTCCTCCGCCTGCTGCGCCCAATGCCATGAGTCCTCGAACGCGGTGATTTGCGCATCGCTCTCCATGCCTTTGGGCGTCTTGAACAGCAGGTTGTAATCGCGCTTGGAATTAAACGGCGGATCGAGATAAATCAAGTCCACCGATTCATCGGCGACGTGATCGCGCAACACATGCAAGTTGTCGCCGTAGAAAAGTTTGTTCGCGTTGCTGGAATGTTGTGACACGCATCGGCCCTGGGCGGTTCGGTGCATGATTTAAGCATGCCGGACGCCCCTGCAACCCTGTGCCGTCATCCTCGCCGAAGGCGGGGATCCAGACGGTTGCGTATCGGGAACGTCGGCTCGGGTGCAGCATTTCTGGATTCCCGCCCGCCCAAAGGTCCGTTTGCCCTGAACTTGTCGAGGGGGCGAGAATAACGACGGGGTTTGTACGCGCCGCAATGTCGGAGCAGAGTGGCGAATCCGTCTGTCCTTTTGTCCCTGATTTTTTCCACTACCTACCGATTTCATTCATGAAAATCTCTCTCCTGATCGCCGCGCTGTTGGCGCTCACCGCATCAATCGTTCACGCGCAAGCGCCTGCCAATGCCGACGTCTGGGGCAAGTCCCCACCTGCGAGCGATGACCGGTTCAGCAACCCGAAGAGCAAGGTTTATGCGGGGCCGGACGGGTACTGGAACAGCGGTGAAGTGCGGGCGAACACGGGCGGCAAGCCGTACCAATTCAACGGGACGTTCAGGTTGATTAGCAAGCAGACCATGGCGGTGAAAGATTTGCAGACGCTGTTGTTTGACTTCGGCATCGATACGCAGCCCGCACCCGGTGTCTACAAGATTACCGGCATGGGCAACGCCGCGCAAAAAACGGTGAAGCTTTCGTTTGCCGATGTCAGCAACAACCGCATCCTCGAATGGTCATCGGGCGACGGCGCAGGCACGCTGACGGTCACCTCGGTGAACGGCTTTCTCTACGTGAGCACGCGTAACGTGGCGCTGCAACCGAACGGCATGAGCAACAAGGGCGAATGGGCAAAGTCGATGACGCTCGGCTTTGAAGGCGCGATGAAAATCGAGTAGTCGCGGTTGTTATTGTTTATTTCGGCGTGTATTCGGCAATCGCTTTGTCGAGCAATTTGTATTCGTCACAATCTTTGTTGCCGCAAATGGTGTCGAGCTTGGCGAGCTGCGCGCGGGCTTTGACGAGATCGTTGGTGCGCACGTAGGCAACGCCGAGATAGCTGTTGGCACCGCGATGGTGGGGCTCTAGCGCCAGCGCGCGGGCGTACGCGTCGAACGCTTCAGGATATTTCCCTGCCCAGCGGCTTGAGTAGCCGAGCATGTTCCACGCGTCAGCGTTCTTTGGGTTTTGCAAAGTGGCGCGCTTGAAGCTTTCCGCTGCGAGCGTCCACTGTTTCGCTTCAACGGCTTGTTTGCCCGCAACGTAATCGGCAGAGGCGGCGTTTTTAGCGGGCGTGGATTCGGTGTCTACGGCGTGGGCGGTGGACAACTCGGTGAGGCCAAGGATGATGGTCAACGATAGGCTGATGAGCTTTGGCCTGGGTATCTCTGTGAAGTTTGCGGAAGGTTGCGGAAGGTTGCCGACCGTGCGTGTTGGAAGCCCGGTCGGGGGCATTTAGCGCGCGACCGGGTACTCGAAGCGTGTCGTAGTGCGACGCCACGAATCTTTGTTACCGTCGTGGTCGGCCAGCAGATCCCAGCCTTGCCGCGATAGCTGGCCCTCTGGCAGCGTCGGATCCATGTTGCCAACGACCGAGCGGCAAGCGTCTTGACCTTGGTTGACTTTGAGCTCCCAACCAATGGTGCAATAGGCCTTAACGGTTTCCCGCTTTACGTCAACGCACTTGAGGACACCGCCCGAATAGGACACGCGATCATTGCCATCAGCAGGGCATTTCACACCACGCTGCGGGCTTGATGCATTGCCAAAATCATGGCCGCTTGGATAGATGTAAACCTTGGTGACCTTTGCACATTTGAGGACGCCATCAGCGTATTCGTCGTCATAGCCTGTGGGACAGCGGACACCACTTGCTTGAGCAAAAGCGGCTTGCGCGAGCGTGCCAACAGTAAGCACAATCAAAGCGCCGAGTAGTTTGCGTTTCATGTTTATCTCCTAAAGTTTTCGAGGGGGATTCAGTGGAGCCAAACAACATGTTTGGCATGGACTGAACGTTAGGAGAGACAAGCCTTGGTGAACATACGACGAATGCCGTAGCGAAGGTTGCGCGATGACGTACGCCGCGCGCGCTGACTTGTTGCGCTACCCGCGTCGCTGCCAGCGCCCGCCGGGAATCGACTCGATTCGACCGTCGAGTTCGAGCATGGTTAATTCTGTGACGATTTGATCGACGGCGAGGCCGCTGCGCGCGACCAGCGTGTCAACATCAATCGGCGTGTGTTCTATGAATTTAAGTAGACCGATTGCGGCGGGATCTTCGGGCGTGCTTTCGGCTGCTGCAACCACGGTTTCAAAGCGCAATTCTTCGAGCACATCGTTGGCCGTTTCAACCAATTTCGCGCCTTGCTTGATGAGGTGATGGCAGCCCTTGTGAAAGGTCGAATGAATCGAGCCCGGAATTGCGAACACTTCGCGGCCTTGCTCGCCAGCAAGTCTTGCGGTGATGAGCGAGCCCGACTGCATGGATGCTTCCACCACCAGCACGCCGAGCGACAAGCCACTGATGATGCGGTTGCGTTTCGGAAAATTCGCGGGTAGCGGCGGTGTTCCGAGGGGATATTCGGACAACATCAAACCGTGTTCTGCGATGCTGTGCGCCAGCACTTTATTGCGCGCCGGATAAACGCGATCAATGCCGGTGCCGATGACCGCAATGGTCGAGCCACAATCGTCGCCCTTGCCTCGCAAAGCGCCCACGTGCGATGCGGCGTCGATGCCTAGCGCCATCCCCGACACCACCGTCACGCCGCGCTCGGCGAAGGCTTGCGCGAACGCCTCTGCGGTGTCAGCACCGCCTTGCGAGCAGTTGCGTGAACCGACCATCGCGATGGCGCGCCGACCTAGCAATTCAATTTGGCCTTTGGCGTAAATCACCAGTGGCGCGTCGCCACTTTCAAGCAACGCTTTGGGATAGCTTGGATGTGCCCAGGTCAGCAAATGATGATCCGCGCTTGCGCTCAACCACGCGAGCGCCTCGTCGATTTTTACTTGCGTCTCGGCGTCGGGAATCGCGGCAATTTTTTTCGCTGCGGCGTCGCCGACGATGCGTGAAAGTGTGGCGTTACTTGCAGCAAATACCGCGCCGATATCGCCCAGTTCTGAGAGCACTTTGTGCGCTGAAATCGAGCCTACGCCGCGCACGAAAGCCAAGCGTAAAAAGTGTGCGTCGTCCGTGTGTGTGGTCATCGTTGCCCCCTAAAAAAACAAGGGCACCGCTTGGGTGCCCTCATCATTGCGTTACACGGTTTTACTGTGGATTTCGCAGCGGATAACCGACGCGCACATTCTCGACGCCTGTGTTCATCACCATGCCGTACGAAATATTGTCGAACACGCGGAACACGAACACCAGGCCGATGCGCTCCTCCGGAATATCCAGCGTTTTCGGCTCGGACGATTTGGTGAACGGCCAGCCCGAAACCAGGTTCAACGGATTGTCTTTGTAGCGCGGGTTAGCAAACGTCTCGGTGGGCTTGTAGGCCGCCAAAACGTGGCCCACTTCAAGGCCATGCACTTTGCCGCGATTGAGCGTCACCACGCTGGTTTTTCCGGCCTCGGAAATGCCGCTCGGCAGCGTCATTACTCGGGCGTCAATTTGTTGTTCTGGTGCGCGCGGAATGTAGGCGAGCGTTTCGGCAGGCGGCGCTGGAATCAAATAGTCACCGACCTGCACTTCTTGAATCGCGCGCACGATTTCTAGCCGCGCTACGTCGCCTTCGCGTTGCAGGGTGGCGTCGCCCAGATAGGCGGCCTCATAGCCGATGATTTGCGGATCGACGTCGTTGTATTTGTAGTAATACCAAGGACGCCCCGGAATCGTTGTGTCACGCAACTCGCGCCCCTTGCGGAACAACTGAAACACTTTGCCCATTTCGGGTTTTACGCCGACCACGTAAATCGAATCTTTATTGGCAAACGCAACGCGCTCGCCAACCGATTTGACGATTTGCGGCGCGGCGTCCAACGTTTCAGCGCCGATCACCATGTTGCGCAACATGAACGGCTCAATGTCCGACGGCAATATGCTCGGAATCGCTGCGGCCTCGCGCGCCTCGGAGCGAATTTGCGGGCCGATGCGCACCGTGGGCCGTGGCTCAATGCCGCCCGGTGGCGTGAGCGACAGGCGCGGACCGCCGAGCGCATTACGATCAAGGTAGATCACCTGGCCGGGATAAATCAGGTGCGGGTTTTTAATCTGGTCGCGGTTCAGGCGCCAGATTTCCGGCCAGCGCCACGGTTGCTTCAAAAATTTGCCGGAGATACCCCACAGCGTGTCGCCCTTCACCACGGTGTGGCTGTCGGGCGCGTTGGGCTGAATTTGCAGCGGTGGCGTGGGTGCTTGCGCGAAGGCCGCCATGGCGGTCAACCCGACCAAGAAGGACGTGACAAATCGCAGCGGGCGCGCGTTTGGCTTGGGGGTCAGCATGGGCATAAGCGAAAATAGCGTGCGGTTCGTTAACATTCCGGATCCTAGTGAAGGGTCACGACGTTGTCATAGCGCTCCGATTTACGCAACTGTTTTGCGGAAATTAGTCGGTGCGGTTCTGGAAATGTCGTAAAAGACCCTAACCTTAAGAAATTACATGAAGATTGTGCAACCAGACACCTGATTTGGCAAGCAAATGGCACTTTTACCTATCCTTGAATATCCTGATGCGAGGCTAAAACGCATCGCGTCTCCCGTCACCGAGTTCACACCGGCAATAAAAAAGCTGGTCGACGACATGGCGCACACGATGTATGACGCCCCCGGTATCGGCCTCGCCGCGACCCAGGTGAACGTGCACAAGCGCATTGTGGTGATCGACGTGTCCGAGACCAAAAACGACCTGAAAGTGTTCATCAACCCACAAATCCTGATGGCTGACGGCGAAATCGTGGGCGAAGAGGGTTGCTTGTCGGTGCCCGGCTATTACGACACCGTCAAGCGGGCGTCGCACGTGGTGGTGCGTGCGCAGGACGCGTTGGGCGCAACTTTCGAGTTGGAGGCCACCGACCTGCTCGCGGTGTGCATCCAGCACGAAATGGATCATCTCGTTGGCACTGTGTTCGTCGAACATTTGTCGCAACTCAAGCAAATACGCGTCAAAACGAGGATGAAGAAGCGGCAACGCGAAGAGGCGCGGGCCTGAAATTCGCCCAGAATTGACGAGGAATCACATGCAGCTTCGGGCTGTAAGCGCCGGTTAACTTGGGCATGTGGCTCAAAACGGCTTAAGTCGAGTTGTTGGCTTTTACGCCTTTAAGCCCAAGTAAAATGGGGCTTAGCGATCAAAGCCGTTAGCCTGAGAAAGCTTTTTTCGGCACGCTGTCACCACGGAATCGGCGCACTCGCGTCATTCAAAAATAGCCATCGCTCAACGTCCCACAGCGGGCTGTCGCCCATGCGCATTGGGTCGCCAGCGCCTTGCCGCACCTCAGATCGCACCAGCAATCCGGAGTAACTGGCGGTCCATAAAAATTTATCATCGGCGGTGAATTCAACGGCTTTGACGCTGCCGCCGACGTGATGTCGCCAACGCCGTTTGCAGTTGAAATCAACGCAATTCATGTAACCGCTGCCGCCTAAATAAAAGCCGTCAGCGCCCGCCGCCGCGGAGTACACGCGCAGCACCTCATCGACTGATTTCAGCGCGTGGGTGACCGGCGGTTTGCCTGCGTTGGCCGCCACCGCGTTAAGCGCCAACGCGCCTGTGGTGCCGTTGTAAAAATGGCATTCGTTGAACAACACCTGCGTTGAGGCGCGATCAAACAACGCATAGTGCGGATAGTTGCTGGGGTTCGCGCTAGCCATGACTTTGCCCGCGACATTGAGCAGCAGATGCTCGCTGTCTTGCTCGCCCAAAGCGATGTATTTTTCGTCCGGCGAGAGCGCCACATGCACCATGTCGAGTGAGAGCGCGCGGTCGGCCTCATCTTTGTTTTTGGGCCAGGTGTAGGGGCCTTCGCGCTCAAATTGTTGCGGATGCAGACGTAGCGTTTTTTCTTTACCGGCCATGTTCGTCGCAGCAGTGAGCAGATACACGCCGGTTTGGTTCGCTAGCAAAACACGTGCGCCATCGTTAAACGGCAGCACCACCAGCGCGTTACGCGCGGCGCTGGTCGGCCCGAGTTTCAGCCACGCGGGCAGGCCTTCGTTGCCGCGTGGATAGGCGAAATTGTTGAGCACTTTTCCGCCAAAACCATCACGTGTTTCGATGCCGCGCTCGCTGGCAAAAGCCCAAATTTTTCGGTTGTGACTGCGTCCGATGCGCTGCACGGTTGCGTCAAACTTCCAATTGGTGCCACGCTTCACGCCGAGCGAATGCGGATGCCCGTTGAAGTTTTTAACGACGATAGCGCAGTCGTTGCCGTCGAGCGAAATGCACTGTTTGACGTCGCACGAATCCTCTTGGTAGGCGTCAATCAGTGCGTCATATCCAAACGGAAACGCCGCACGCCACTGCGCAATTTCAGTGGCCGTGGCTGTGGGCAAAAGGGCTTTGGCGGTTTTTAATAGGTCGGCAGCCATTGCCTTACGAACGTCGGGTTTAATGTCGGTCGGCCGCACGCTTTTTTTGCCCGCCTCAAGCGCTGCAAAGTGCGTATCCATCGCGACGTGATAGCGATTGACCAGTGCGGTTTGGCGAAGCCCTTGCTCAACCCATCGCTTGCTGAGCCTGCGCTGCAATGGCTCAAACGCCTTTGCAAACGCAGCGCTCGACGTCTCGGCCGGTGCCGCTGCCAGCGCGCTTGACGCACCGACCGCGAACGTTGCCAACGCAGAAAACTTGCGCGCCAGTGGCGCGGCAAGCGCCGCCTTGATGTATCGACGGCGTTTGAAGTTAACTGAATTCATAACGTGATTATGGGCTGTTGCACACGCCAACTGCGCCCTATACTCAGCGCCATGAAAATCGTTTTCGCTGGCACGCCTGAATTTGCTGCCACCGCGCTTAAAGCCCTGCTGGACGCGGGGCCCGATGTGGGCCTCAAAGTGGTCGCCGCCTACACGCAACCGGATCGTCCTGCGGGTCGCGGCATGAAATTGCATGCGTCTGCCGTGAAGCTTCTGGCGCTGTCACGCGGCGTGCCCGTGTTTCAACCGGCCACGCTCAAAACGCCCGAAGCGCAGGCCGAAATGGCGGCGCTCGATGCCGACCTGATGGTGGTTGCGGCGTACGGCTTGATCTTGCCGCAGGCGGTGCTCGACATTCCGCGCAAAGTAAGCGGGTATGGCTGCCTGAACATCCATGCGTCGCTGTTGCCGCGATGGCGCGGTGCAGCACCCATTCACCGTGCCGTCCTCGCGGGCGATGCCGAAACCGGCGTGGCGATCATGCAAATGGAAGCGGGGCTCGACACCGGCCCGGTGCTGCTCGAAACATTCACCGCCATCGGGCAGCACGAAACCACGGGCCAGTTGCACGACCGACTCGCCACGCTGGGTGCCGAGGCGATTGTTCATGTGCTGACCCGGCTCGCACGCGGCTTTGAGTTAGCCGCGGCGGCGCAGTCAAACCAAGGCATTACCTACGCGCACAAAATCACGCCCGAGGAGGCGCAGATTGACTGGTCGGCGAGCGCGGTGGACATTGATCGCAAAATCCGCGCATTCAACCCTGCGCCCGGTGCGTGGACGACGTGGCACGGCGAAAAACTTAAAGTGTGGGCGGCGACGGTGGCGGCGGTGCCGTCTTGGGTCGGCTCGGAACCGGGGGTGGTGCTGGCCGCAGAAGGTGAGCGCTTGCTCGCGTGCTGCGGTGCATCGGTCCTAGCGATTACTGAAATTCAACGGCCGGGCGGCAAACGAATGGCGGTGTCGGCGTGGCTGGCGGGCCGCGGACATCCGGCGCTGGGCGAGCGATTTACCACGCTGCCGCAGTAACAGCTTTTCACTGAAAGCCCAACCGAACTAGGGCTAGACGGCTGTTTTGATATTTTTCGACTCCTGATTAGCAAGCTGGCTCCGGAAGCCGTATCTGGGATAGCGGATGAGGCTTGGAGGCGACGGCAGCATGGAGCAATCTCGGCAGCATCGCC
>JAYSRA010000047.1:0-12910 GCA_043721275.1 Burkholderiales bacterium | reverse complement strand
GATGCTGCCGAGATTGCTCCATGCTGCCGTCGCCTCCAAGCCTCATCCGCTATCCCAGATACGGCTTCCGGAGCCAGCTTGCTAATCAGGTATCGACTATTAACGTAATAATGCCCCAGCCCTTACGAAATGGGGCTACAAGCAAAAAGTTGTTAACGCGTAGCAAGTTCCAGCGCGGTCAAAAATCGCATCGCGTGAACCCGGCTTAGAGTCACATCATCGTCCGCGCCGCACATCTCAACCGATGCCCGCAACGTCGAGCACACCGACGGTCGCCGAGCATCACCAAAAATCGCGCAACGATTGTCGTCAGTCAATTGCACGCAGCGCACGCCTGCCGCTTTACCCCGCGCCAAGCTTGGCGCAGCAGCAGCCGCCATGCCGGGAATCACCGACGTAATCGAAGGCGCAATGCAGCACGCACCACAACCGGGGCGGCAATTCACCGCTGAGATTACGGTGCAAGCCGATCGATATGCCAGCCACCAAACTGGCGCTGAAACGCTAGCCGATCATGCAGCCGCGAGCGACGGCCTTGCCAAAACTCCACCATCTCCGGCACCACCACATAGCCGCCCCAATTGGCGGGCCGTGGCGGGTTGTCGCCGAACTGCTTTTCGGCGTCGGCAAAGCGCGCTTCTAGCGCCTCGCGGCTCTCGATCTTTTCGCTTTGCGGCGAGGCGTGTGCGCCAATGCGCGACTTCAGTGGACGCGAATGAAAATACGCGTCCGACGTTGCCGCATCCACCTTTTCAATGTGGCCTTCAATGCGCACCTGCCGCTCCAGCTCTACCCAATGAAAGGTCAGCGCCGCCCACTGCGATTGCCCGAGCTCGCGACCTTTGCGGCTGTCGTAATTGCTATAAAAAACAAAGCCGCGCTCGTCAATGCCTTTGAGCAAAACGATACGCGCCGACGGTCGCGCGTTCTCGCCCACCGTCGCCAAATTCATCGCGGTCGGCTCGGGCATCTCGGCCTTGAGCGCGTCGTCCATCCATTTATTGAACTGCGTAAACGGATCCGCCGCCAAGTCGCGCTTGCCCAACGAGGCCAGTTTGTAGTCTTTGCGGAGGTCGGCGAGGGGGTGGGCGACAGTGGTCATGGCGATCCAGTCAATGACATAATAAGTGTGTATTTTTTAACACACTTGAGCCACTCAGGAGCAGCGTGCCATGAAACTCAGCGATTTTGAATTGGACGAGAAGAAGCGAGTCAACGTTACCTTATCGTCGAAGCTTGTGCTGGCCGCAAAAGAGCTGGGCATTAATGTTTCGCAAAGTGCGGAGGAAGGGCTGATGAAAAAGGTTCGCGAGGCGCAGTCCGCCAAGTGGTTAGAGGAGAATCGCGCCGCGCTTTTGGAATACAACGCATGGATCAAGGTGAACGGCACCTTTGGCGACAAGCTGCGTGCGTGGAAGAAAAAGCATGCCGCAGTTTGATGTTTACAAACATGCCATTGACGCGACCACACACGCGCTGCTGTTGGACATTCAGTCCGATTTGATCGGCATTATCGATACCCGCGTTGTGGTTCCGCTGGTTCCCGCCTCGCGCGCGCCATCGGCTGCGTCGCGCTTGAATCCGACCATTTCCGTCAATAGCCGCAATTACATAGCGCTTTTTCAGGACATTCAATCGGTATCCACCGACACGCTCGGCGCGCGCGTAGGTAGCGCTGGCAAACATGGCTACGACGTGACCGTCGCGCTAGACTTTCTCTTTCAAGGTTACTAGTTAAAACATGCAAAGCAAATTCCAAGGCACCGCCAGCTACATCACCACCCCCGACCTGCTGCTAGCGGTCAACGCTGCGATCACGCTGAAGCGTCCGCTGCTCATCAAAGGCGAGCCCGGCACCGGCAAAACCATGCTCGCGGAGGAAGTCGCCGCCGCGCTCGGCTGGCCGCTGTTGCAATGGCACATCAAGAGCACCACCAAGGCGCAGCAGGGGCTTTACGAGTACGACGCCGTCTCGCGCCTGCGCGATTCGCAGCTTGGTGAAGAGCGCGTGAAAGACATTGCCAACTACATCAAGCACGGCGTGCTGTGGGAAGCGTTCGAGAGTGATGTGCCGACCGTCGTCCTGATCGACGAAATCGACAAGGCCGACATCGAATTCCCGAACGATCTGCTGCGCGAGCTTGACCGCATGAGCTTCGACGTCTATGAGACGCACAGCACCGTCACCGCCAAACACCGCCCGCTGTTCATCATCACCAGCAACAACGAAAAAGACCTGCCCGACGCCTTCCTGCGCCGCTGCTTTTTCCACTACATCAAGTTCCCCAGCAAAGAGACGATGAAGCAGATCGTCGACGTGCATTACCCGCACATCAAGCAGGACCTCGTCAGCGCCGCGCTGGAAGCGTTCTTCGACCTGCGCGAAATGCCGGGCCTCAAGAAAAAGCCGTCAACGAGCGAGCTGATTGACTGGATCAAATTGCTGCTCGCCGAGGATGTTGATCCGGCCGTGTTGCGCGAGAAGGATCAACGGAAGGTACTGGCTCCGCTGTATGGGGCGGTGCTTAAGAATGAGCAGGATACGGAGTTGTTTACGAAGCTATTGTTTATGGCGCGGCGGGGGTAGAAAGTGGAAGAGTTCCTGAGCGTGCAAATTGAAGTTGACGGAAAAAAGTACCCCGCACGCGATCTGAAAATATCTGTGGAGTCGCGTCTCGAAGAGAAGAATCAATACCTGCGAGTGAACGTTTGGACAGACAATGAAGACCTAAACCTGTACGCTGGCGTCGCTCTAAATTGCATCGACTTCCGCGACGCAGCTAAGCTTGCGGAGATCACTGATAGAGATTGGAATCTCGGCGACGCCGACAACAACGAACTTGGCGAAAGCGTATTCGGAACGCCGGATCACGAAACTTTGGAGATCGATGCGCTTAATCTGCGGTTAACCGTTCAAGATGCGGAACATGTGTTCGTTCAAATGGACGGGTTCTGTCAATATCACTTTGGAAATACAAATCTTCCCGTGACGCTTCACGCGCTTGCGCTGCTGGTGACTCAGCCGACGTAGCCAGCGTCGAGGTAATTTCCCACTCGCCTTGATCCTCGATTCCGCTGTAGCTTCATCGAGGCTACGTCACCGTTTGCACCACTGACACTCGCAGGGAATACCGTCGCCCTTGCCATGATTGTCCATTTTCGTGCCGGGGCAATTGGCTACGCCACCACCGTAGCCTCGATGCAGCTACAGCGGAATCGAGGGTCTCCGCGCGTGGGAATTGCCACGGGAGAGGATTGGAATCAGCTTTTTCGTGAAAGCCTTGCTTCATGGGGGCTAGCCGCTCAAATCGGCAAAAGTCGGTAATCGCCGAATATTGGCGGGATGCCGAGTGTGGACGGGCGCTTAATGAAACGCTGTAAGCGCGGGTAAAGGAGTTCGGCGCATGAAAATGCCTCGATTCCGCTGTAGCTGCATCGAGGCTACGACGCATCACGTAATGACTAAAACTGCGCTTCGCGCATCACCAAGAAATGCGCGAACACCATCAACATGATCACGCAACATCGCGAACGTTTCATCCACGCTGCAATTGCCGCGCCGCAACCAGATTACTTTTGGCGGCATTCCGAGTCGCAAACTGATTTCCTGAAAATCGGCGCCTTTGGTGACAATGGTCAGCGCGTTTTCGCGAGCGAAAGCCCACACGGTTTCATCGTCTGCTTGATCGAGCCCGACGCGAGAAACGTGTACGGATTCGGGGAATTCTGCGGCGAGACGCGCAACCAGTTTCGGCGAAAGGTTTTCGTCGAACAGGAGCTTCACGCGGCAAGCACGAGCTGCTGGCGCTCACGATCTGCCGCATAGGCAAGGCAAGCGCGAATATCTTCCAGCGTGAGGTAGTCAAAATCTGTCACGATCTGCTCGGGCGTCATGCCTGAGGCGAGATATTCAAGCACGTCATAAACGGTCATGCGCAGCCCGCGAATGCAGGGCTTGCCGCCGCGCTTTCCGGGTTCGTAGGTAATGAATTTTCGGTAGTCCATAGGCTCGCTCATATAGGTTTTGCGTGGTCGTGAGTTTAGTCCTCGTCCGTCAACCGAAGCTACGGCGCATCACGCAATGACCAAAACCGCGCTTCGCCTGTCGGCAGCGACGTAGGGTGCGCATCAAAATGCGCACCTTCGATCACGCGACAACGCTTGGGGTTTGGGAGGTCGGTGCGCACTCTGGTGCACACCCTACGCATCCACACCAAGATGCAAGATCCTTGTATGGCGAAATTGCCTCGATTCCGCTGTAGCTTCATCGAGGCTACGCAAGATACGTAGGTTACGTAAGCAACTCCGCCACCGCACAAGCCACCACCTGCGTCGCCTTGCGCAAATCCTCCAGCAACAAATTCTCATCCGCGCGTTTGGCGTTGGACTCCGGCACCGTGCGCGGCCCTGCGCCGTAGAGCACGACCGGAATGCCTGCTTCGCCGTACAGCCGCGCATCGGTATACAGCGGCACGCCAATGGCCGGGATCGGTTCGCCGAAGACGCGTTCGCCGTGTTTTTGCAGCGCGGCGACCAGCTTCTCTTGACCCGCCACCGGCTTCATCGCGTTGGCCAGTAGTATGCGCTTGATCTCAACTCGAATGCCGGTGCGGCCCGCAACGGCACCCTCGATCATGGCGCGCACTTGAGCTTCCACATCCGCCGGATACTCCTCCGGAATCATGCGCCGATCCATCTTGAGCACGACCTTGCCGGGCACCACGTTGGTGTTGGTGCCGCCGTTGATTTGGCCCACCAGCATCGTTGGCGAGCCAATACCAACGACCCTCGATTTGATCTTGCAAAGGTCAGGCAGCTTGCCGTAGATCGCGTTGAGGATGGCGTTCGTGGCTTGCAACGCATCGTCGCCCGTCTCGGGCATGGAGCCGTGGGTGGCGGTGCCGTGCACCGTGACCTCGAATTGCAAGCAGCCGTTGTGCGCGGTGACGATGGCGTAGCTGAAGCTCGCGCCGATCACGTAATCCGGTTTCGTTGCGCCGATTTCAAGCAAATAGCCGGGACCTAGCAAGCCGCCAAATTCTTCGTCGTAAGTGAAGTGCAATTCGACCGTGCCGTTGAACTTCGCGCCTCCTTTTTCTGCGGCCTGCAACGCGTCCAACGCAAACGTAAAGCTCGCAATATCGCTCTTGCTTACGGCGACGCCGCGACCGTACATGCGACCGTCTTTCACCTCGCCACCATACGGATCAAACGACCAACCGTCGCCCGGCGGCACCACATCACCATGCGCATTGAGCGCAACGGTCGGGCCACCGCTGCCGAATGTGTGGCGCACGATAAGGTTAGTGACCGACTTCATGCCGCAATCACGAACCCGCGAGTCGGGCACCGCAAATCTCTCAACGTGGTGGCCCTTCGCGGTCAGCAATTCCGCTGCTTTTTCGGCAGGCGGATTGTTGTTGCCAGGTGGCGTGTCGGACGGTACGCGCACGATCTCGCGCAGAAATTCGATTTGCGCTGCGTGCTGCGCGTCGACGTATTGGGCGATAGTGTTTGGTAGGTTCATGGTGTGACAGAGTCAGATGGCGCGTTCCACTCGCTGCGCGGTGCTCGCGCTGAAAGTCGGCGGCTGATAGTGTTCGAAAAAATGCAGCAACACCTCGGTTGCGATTTCGGCATCTTCTGCCGTCATCGTCTCATCAGGATGATGGCTGATGCCTTTGTTGCCGCAGCGCACGAACAGCATTGCCATCGGCGCAACAGCAGGAAACACCATTGCGTCGTGCCCCGCGCCGCTGGGCAGATAACGCGGCTTGATGCCCTGTGCGGCGATGGCTGCCGCAAATTGTTTTTGCAGTGTCGAATCACAAGGCGCAGCGTTGGCGTCGTACAGCGTTTCAATACGCAATTTCACGGTGCGTCGAGCGGCAATCGCAGGCAGCTCTAGCGCGAATGCCGCGAGCGCAACTGCGCGATTTGCGTCATCGCCGGAGCGCACGTCAATGGTGAATTGCACGTCCTGCGGAATCACATTGATCGCGCCGGGTTTGACCGAGAGTTTGCCGACGGTGCCAACCAGCCCGGCGTTATCGGTGCAGTACTTTTCGACAAACAAAATCATTTCTGCGGCTGCTGTAAGCGCGTCTTGTCGCGCGCCCATCGGCACCGTGCCGGCATGACCGGCAAGTCCGGTTACGTTGAGAAGCAGGCGCGTCGCGCCAGCGATAGCGGTCACCACGCCAACGGCTAAACCTTCGTTGAGCAGCACCGGGCCTTGCTCAATGTGTGATTCAACAAACGCGACCACCTCGCCGTGCTGCTCGCCGCGACGATCTAGCTCGCTCCATTTGCTGGCGTCGCCACCGAAATCGTTGATTGCCTGACGCATGGTCACGCCATCAGCGTCAGCCATTTCTAGCCACGCCGGATCAAATTTGCCCGCCATGGCTTTGCTGCCAATTAACGTTGCCGAAAAGCGCACGCCTTCTTCGTCGCAGAAGCCGACAATTTCTAGTGTGTAAGACAAACGCACAGCTCGCCGGTTCAATTCTTTGACGCACGCAATAGGCGAAAGAATGCCGAACAAGCCGTCGTACTTCCCTGCATTCCTTACGCTGTCCTGATGCGACCCCGTCATCACCACCGGCGCAAACGGAACGCCTGCTTCGTAGCGACCGACGATGTTGCCAAGCGGGTCGAAGTCTGCGTTCATGCCCGCGTCGTGCATGAGGCGGATCAGGTACTCGCCCGCCCGCTTGTGCTCGTTTGACAAGTAGCTGCGCGTGATGCGTGGCGCATCCTCGGTGAAGGTGGCGAGCACATCGGCTTGTTTGAGGATTTCCGTTCCGAATTTCATGCTGGCACATCCGGATACACCGCGCGCCAATGCCGCGCGATGTCGATACGGCGCGTCACCCACACGCGATCATGATTTTCGAGGTGATCGAGAAATTTACGCAAGCCCACCATCCGACCGGGGCGTCCTAGCAGACGGCAATGCATGCCGACGCTCATCATTTTGGGGGCGGTTTCGCCCTCTTCATACAACACATCAAAAGTATCGATGAGGTATTGACCGAAGTCTTGGCCATTCGAAAAATTTGACGCAGACGAAAACTTCATGTCGTTTGCATCAAGCGAATACGGCACGATCAGTTGCCGACTGATCGTGTTGTCACGCATCACCACGGGCAGATAAAGCGGCAAGTCGTCGCCGTAGTAGTCACTGTCGTATTCGTAGCCACCATGCTCGATTACCAAACGCTTGGTGCTGGGGCTATCGCGCCCTATGTACCAGCCGTAGGGCCACTGGCCGCCGGTCATAGCTTTGATCATCTTGGTGGCCTGCGCCATGTGCTGCGCTTCGCGTGCTTCGGCAACGTGCTGATAGTGAATCCAGCGCAACCCGTGGCAGGCAATCTCATGTCCGAGCTCACAGAACGCTTGGGTTGCCTCCGCGTTGTGTTTCAGCGCCCACGCAGCAGCAAAAATGGTGAGCGGCAAATTGCGCTTGGCAAACTCGCGCAGGATGCGCCACACGCCCGCGCGTGAGCCGTATTCATACATCGATTCCATCGACAAGTGTCGCGCCTCAAACGCCTGCGCAAACGCGATCTCCGAAAGGAAGGTCTCGGATGCAGCGTCACCGTGCAGCACAGAATTTTCTGCGCCCTCTTCGTAATTCAGCACAAAACTTACCGCAATTTTGGCGCGATTGGGCCATTGCGCATGCGGCGGATTGCGACCGTAACCAGTCAAGTCGCGCGGATATTCCGGAGTCCAAGTCATAGCGCCTTTTCGTCTAAGCTTCAAGTCTAGCGAGCAATACTTAAGTCGCATAACGTCATGTGCTTATGGGCCGTATTTGCCGCACAGGAGAATCCGTACATGCCAAAGTTTGCCGCCAATCTCACCTTTTTGTTTAACGAACTGCACTTCATGGAACGCTTTGCCGCTGCAGCTCATGCGGGCTTCAAGGCGGTGGAATACATGGCACCGTATCCGTATGCGGCCCACGAGCTTAAAGCGGCGTTGCAAGCCAACGGGCTCGTGCAAGCCCTGTTCAATTTGCCAGCGGGTGATTGGGATAACGGCGAACGCGGCATCGCGTGCATTCCGGGGCGAGAGGCCGAATTTAGGGCGGGAGTGGCGCGCGCAATTGCCTATGCGCAGGCGCTGGATTGCAAAAAAATCAACTGCCTGTCGGGCAAGCTGCCAGCCGATGTGTCGCGCGACGCCGCGCGCGCCGCGTTAATCGGCAATCTCACCTATGCCGCAGCCGTGCTTAAGCGCGAGGACGTCATGCTGGTGATGGAGCCGATTAACTCGTTCGACATACCGGGTTATTTTGTGAACCGCACCGCTGAGGCATTAGACATTCTCGACGCAGTGGGCTCGGACAATCTGTTCATTCAGTACGACATTTATCACGCCCAACGCATGGAGGGCGAGCTGGGCAACACGCTCAAAAACCATCTGTCTCGCATCGGCCACATCCAGATCGCCGACACACCAGGCCGCCACGAACCCGGCACCGGCGAAATCAACTACGCGTGGCTGCTCAGGCATATCGACGCAATTGGCTACGACGGCTGGATTGGTTGCGAATACAAACCCGCTACGACCACTGTTGATGGATTAGATTGGATGCAGGCGTACCCGTCGTCCGTGTAACGACGCACAACAGCGCCGTGTGATTGACCCGTATTGGCTTTGTCGTATGGCGTAGCGCTTGCTCGCTTCGTACACTGCGCCAAGCAGTTGCTCTGCCGCGACAGTGCGATCCTAGCTGATGCCGGAATGACGAAAACCTTATGCCAACACTCGCTCAGATCAATCATTTTTCGCCCGCTGAATTCTCCGCTGCATTCGGCGAGGTGTACGAGCATTCACCGTGGATCGCCGAGCGGGCGTTCGCGTTGAAACCCGCCCTGGGATTTATGTCACGCGCAGCGGTGCACGCAGCATTGGTTGCCACCGTGCAATCGTCAAGTGAAGCAGAAAAAATAACGTTACTCAATACGCACCCGGAGCTCGCGGGCAAGGAGGCCGCATCGGGCGCGCTTACCCGCGAATCTACCAACGAGCAAGCGGGCGCAGGGCTCACGTCGATGACCGCCATGCTCGTTGCGCAACTGCGTGAACACAACGCGGCGTATCGAGAAAAGTTCGGCTTTCCGTTCATCATTGCCGTGCGCAACAACACGCAGGACGCGATCTTTGCGGCAGTGATTTCGCGTTTGAGCAACACCCGCGCGATGGAATTCAACAACAACTTGATGCAGGTCGGCGAGATTGCTCGCCTACGTCTGCTCGACATCATCACGGAGTAATGGCTGATGGGAAAACTCTCCACGCATGTTCTCGACACGGTGCACGGCGGGCCCGCGCCGAATGTGCTTATTGAGCTGTATTCGATGGACGGCACGGTGCCGAAATTACTCGTGTCCGCACGCACCAACACTGATGGCCGCACCGATGCGCCGTTGCTTACCGATGCCGAGGTCAAGCGTGGTCGTTATCGCCTTGTGTTTCACATTGGCGAGCACTTTCGCGCGACCGGAATGACGCTGCCCGACCCGGCGTTTGTTGATGTGGTGCCGGTTGATTTTGGCATTGCTGAGGACGGCGGCAACTATCACGTGCCGCTTGTCTGTTCGCCGTGGACGTACTCAACGTATCGCGGCAGCTGAGGGCTTAGGCGATGGAATCGTATGTTTTCGACTGGCTGAATCTGCTCCTGCGTTGGCTGCATGTGATCGTCGGCATTGCCTGGATCGGCGCGTCGTTTTACTTTGTATTTCTCGATAGCAGCTTGGTCAAGCCCACCGATCCGGCGCTTAAAGAAAAAGGCGTGGACGGGGAGCTTTGGGCGGTGCACGGTGGCGGTTTTTACAACCCACAGAAGTACATGGTGGCACCCAAACATTTGCCCGAACAGTTGCACTGGTTTTACTGGGAAAGTTACTGGACGTGGATGAGCGGATTTGCGCTGTTTGTGGTGATGTATCTGTTTAATGCACAAATATTTTTGATCGACAAAAACGTGTTTGCATGGGGCTCGTCGGCTGCTGCCATCGTTGCGTCGCTCGTTTATTTGGTCATGGGCTGGGTGGTGTACGACGGCATGTGCCGCGTGTTCGGGCAGCGCAAAAATGGCGATCTGATCGTGGGTATTTTGGTGTTCTTGTACGTGATTTTTGCAACTTATATCGCGTGCCTTCTGTTTGCCGGACGCGCCGCATTTTTGCTCACTGGCGCGATGCTCGCCACCGCGATGAGCGCGAACGTAGCGATGGTCATCATCCCCGGTCAACGCAAAACGGTGGCGGCAATGAAGGCTGGCACTACGCCCGATCCGATCCACCCGATGCGAGCAAAACAGCGGAGTGTGCACAACACGTATTTCACGCTGCCGGTGCTGTTCGCGATGCTGTCAAACCATTACAGCATGACCTATAGCGCGCCGCTCAACTGGTTGGTGCTGGTGCTGATCATGCTGGCGGGTGTTTTTATCCGGCAGTTTTTTGTGCTCAAACTGAAGGGCCAAAGACAATATCAATGGTTCGCGGCAGGCGCAGCCATTCTCGCGGGCGTTGCGGTGTGGATTGCGCCTGCGCCGCAAGCTGCAATTGCGCTCACCGTCGTGCCCAAGTTTGCTGAAATTCAAACGATTGTCGAGCAGCGCTGCACGATGTGTCACAACGCACAGGTCATCTCGAAAAACATTCAGTTGCACACGCCGCAACTGATGGTGAAAAACGCGCAAGCGATGTATCAGCAAGCAGTGGTGACGCGCATCATGCCGATGGGCAACAGAACGCAAATTACTGACGCGGAACGGGCAAAAATTGGCGCGTGGGTGACGGCTGGCGCAACGCTGAATTAGGTAACAGCTTTAGTGGGAATGCGCCATTTAACGTGGGCTACCAGCAGTTTTATTGGGTTATCGACTATTACTTAATACGGCCTATTGCCCTAGTGAAATATGACTTACAGCGAAAAGCTGATTACCAATATTTTCAGCTAACGCCGCACCGCAGGCGCTTCAATTGGGAGGCCTTGTGCGCGCCAAACGAGGTAGAGCTCAAGGTCAGCCAAGATCGGATCGGTCGCGGCGGGCACCACCGTTTCCATGCCGAAGAAACACGCACGCAACCGCCGATTCAGCGAGCCGAGCGTTTGCCATTCGACGCGATACGCCGGGTAGCCAACGCCGTAACCTTGGCTGATATTTTGGTTGCGCACGCGCTTGCCGTGCAGCTGATCGTGACACGCACGGCAGTTGAAATCGAGCGTGCCCTGCACGCGCGTGAACGCGTTATGCGCACGCTGCCACGCGGCACTTTGCGTCACATTTTCTGGCACTAGCTGCGACATTCCGCGCGAAGAAAACGCGAGAAACGTTGCCAGCGATAGCAGCGGCTCGCTCTCAATCGGATGCGCGGCGCTCTTGACGCGTTGAACTTGACACACATTGATTTGCGATTCGAGCGTGACCACACTGCCGTCAGTTTTCAAGCGCGGTAATTGCGTTGCCAACCCCTTTGCTTCGGCGTGACAACGCACGCAATCGCGCGCAAAAATGTCGCGCCCTTGATCGACCCACAGCATGCCGGGATTGCGGTCATCGTCCCGCTGCTGCGCGGCAATCGAGGCGCTGGTGAACGTTGAGCCCGAGCGCACATCAGGTTTCAAAATCGGCGGTTGCGGCGCTACGTTTTGCGCAACCACGGTCGCCACAAAAAAGCCGAAAAACAGCGCGCTGATAGCGCGAAAAAATTTACGTCGCAACAACCCGCACACTCGCGCTGATCGAGCCCACGTTGCCGCGCTGATCTCGCCAGCGGGCGTTGAAATTGCCGCTCTGTTTGATCGCCACCACGAACGCCAGAAACGGGTTCGCGGTGAGCGCATGCATCGAGCGCGCGGTGAACACCGGCTGGCCTTCAAAATCAAGCGACAACGATTCGAGCAAGTTTGCGGCGATCACAGCGCCCTGCACGTCTCGGCGAAAGCCGGTCTCCATCGGATGCTGGATCAACAATCGTACTTGAAATTCTTCGCCCGCATGCACCAGTGGTGGCACAATCAGGCGCGCGTTGCGGCCCGGAACCGGCTCGTTATTCATGCGCTAGGTGCCGTCAAAACAGGCGCTGCCGGTGAGGTGAACATTCACCGCGTGTTGCCACACCGTGCCGTCTGAAAGTTGCGCCACACCGATCACATTTTGCGTGGCACCAAGCCGAATGGACGTGGTTAATCGCGCCTGCGCCAGCGCTGAACCGAGCTCAATTTCAAGCGCTACTGGACGCGGGTTGAGCGGTGCCAAAACACCCAATCGCGCTACGCGCCGCGTGCCCAATGACGCTGGATCGACGAACAACACAATCGGCACCGACGTGCCCGTTTCGGCAATGCTTGGAATGTCTAATGACAAGCCGCCGCGCTCCACCTTGACGTCGCGCACCCGCTCGTTTAGCGAAGTAAGCGGCGGCAGCGACGGCACGCTTGATGCCGCGACCTGCGCGACCGCATCAAGCGCTGGGCCCCACCACGGCAGCGCGGCAACGGCCGCAAGCCGCGCCAACGTGTGGCGGCGCGCCGTGGCCCCGTCGCGCCCCGTAAATCGGGCCGCCTCACTCGGCCCATCCTTCTCATCTGTTGTTGCCATGAACACTCGTTGATGCCGCAAATTGTTTCTCAACCCAAACTATACGCCGGACGCCTCAGCGGCCCGCCACAAAGCCCTGCACATCAGCAAGCCGCAGAGAAAATTGCCTGAATTTCAGCATTCAGCTTTAGTGCGTAACGACGCTGATACGCGGGCTAACGCCGGATTAGCGAATAAGTCGACTCCTGATTAGCAAGCTGGCTCATGAAGTATTGACGGTAGTGCTGTATTTGCGTACAGTTACGCATTTGAACGATTGGAGCACCGTCATGCCCA
>JAYSRA010000046.1:0-4669 GCA_043721275.1 Burkholderiales bacterium | reverse complement strand
TGCAGCAGATCCATCGTCAGCGTGCGCTCGGTGGTGCGGCGGCGGTTGGTCTTCCACACGAAGTCGTACAGGCAGTTGTGAAAGTAAAAATGCTCCAGTCGCTTGAACTCGGTTTTGGCGGCGGAGAACAGCGCCTCCACCTGCTCAACGTGATCATCCATAGAGCCGCCAATGTCGAGCAGCAGCAGTACCTTCACCGCGTTGCGTCGTTCGGGTCGCATCTGGATCGACAGCATGCCCGCGTTCTTGCCCGTTTCTTCCAGCGTGTGCGGAAGGTCAAGTTCATCGACCGCGCCTTCACGCGCGAACCGACGCAGGCGACGCAGTGCGACCTTGATGTTCCGTGTATTGAAATCAACGTTGTCGTCGTAATCGCGGAACTGCCGTTCGTCCCACACTTTCACCGCGCTGCGATTCCTGCTCTTATCCTGCCCGATGCGGATGCCAGCCGGGTTTTCGCCGTACGCGCCGAACGGCGAGGTGCCGCCGGTGCCAATCCATTTGCTGCCGCCCTGATGCCGCTCTTTCTGCTCCTCTAAGCGCTTTTTGAGCGTCTCCATCAGCTCATTCCAGTCCATCGCCTTGAGCTTCTCGCGCTCTTCTGGCGTGAGCGTCTTCTCAAGGATTTTCTTCAACCACTCTTCGGGAATCGCGGTCTTCAAATCAACCAGTTCCGACACGCCCTTGAAGTATTCGGCGAACGCAAAATCGAAGCGGTCAAACTTGCTTTCGTCCTTGACGAGGCTCGCTTTTGACAGAAAGTAGAAATCGTCGATCAACGGCGAAATGACGTCGGCTTTCAACGCCTCAAGCAACGTCAAAAATTCACGCGTAGAAGGCTTAAGGCCGCGATGTCGGAGGTGATAAAAAAAGTCGAGCAGCATCCAAGCATTTTCACAGATTGCGCGAACTACCGCCTCGACGGCAAGCCAAGCTGCGAGATGCGCCGCCCCTACAGTGCCTAGCGCGCCGCCAACCGCGCTTCAAGTCGCGCCTTGTGTTCGGGCCACTCGCTTGCCAACATACTGTAGATCACAGTGTCGCGCACCGTGCCGTCCCGATGTGGCGCGTGATGGCGAATCACGCCGTCGCGTTTGGCTCCTAAACGCTCTATGGCGTGTTGCGACGCGAAGTTGAGATGACTGGTGCGCCAGCCCACCACGGCGCTGTCGAGCGTCTCAAATGCGTGCTGCATGAGCATCAATTTGCAGGTGGTGTTGACGTGACTGCGTTGCACGCTTTTTCGATACCAGGTCCAGCCGATTTCTACACGTTTGATGCCCGCCATGATGTCGTGATAACTGGTGCAACCAATGAGTGTTTCGCTCGCGATGTCGATCACCGCGAACGGTTGTCGTTCGCCTTTTTCACGCGCCGCGAGCGCAGCTTCGATATAGGCGCGGGTTTGCGCAGGCTCCGGCACCGAGGTGACGCGAATGTTCCACAGCTCGCCGTCGGCGGCAGCAGCGAGCACGCCGGATTCATGTGCCAACGTGAGCGGTTCTAGGCGAATGCCGTTGCGTTCGAGCGATACGTCTGGTGGCCAGATTGCGGTCATTTTTGAAGCTCCATTGGGGTCACCAGCTTTGGGGCGAAAGCGCCACTGTGCTTGGGCTGAGCATCTAAAAATACATAAGTCGACTAAATGCTTTTTACGCTTCTAGCCCTAATTAAATATGGCTTACAGCAAAAAGCCATAGAGTCCGGAGGATCGTTTCTATGTATCGCTGCGCGAAAAAATCATTCGTACTTCCGTGCATCATCAATCACTTTTCCGTCGTTGGCGAGCGCGCCTATCTCAGCAAAAACAACTTCGCCGCCGAGCTTGGTCACATCACGTAATGCCGCAACGATTTTGCCTCTCAACGATTCATCTGGCGATGCAACCTCTGCGTGCAATTCCATCGCATCTTTCTGATCCGGATTGGTGATCACGAGCCGCACGCGACCCAAATCTGGAAAGCGTTTGGCCACCGCATCCACCTGCGACGGATGCACGAACATACCGCGCACTTTCGCGGTCTGATCGGCGCGCCCCATCCAGCCTTTAATGCGCAGGTTGGTGCGACCCGTTGGACAAACACCGGCTAGCACTGCGGACAAGTCCCCGGTGCCAAAACGAATCAGCGGATAGTCTGCATTGAATGTCGTCACTACGATCTCGCCGACCTCGCCGTCGGGCACCGAGTCACCCGTGCCGGGTCGCACAATCTCCACGATCACGTCCTCATCAATCACCATGCCCTGCACGTTGCCGTCAGCGTCCGGCGCTTCGTAGGCGACCAGCCCGAGGTCAGCGGTGGCGTAGGTTTGCGTGCCGATAATGCCGCGTGTTTTGAGCATCTCGCGCAACTGCGGCGGAAAATATTCGCCTGATACCGATGCGCGTTTGAGGGACGTGATCTTTGTTCCCAGCTCGTCCGCCTTCTCAAGCAAGATGCGCAAAAAAGACGGCGTTCCGGTGTACGCGTTCGGCTGCAAATCGAGCATCGCCGCAATCTGCTGTTCGGTGTTACCGACACCCGCCGGAAACACCGTGCAACCTAGCGCCGTGGCTCCCGCATCCATGATCCACCCGCCCGGTGTCATGTGATAGCTGAAACTGTTGTGCACCAAATCGCCCGCGCGAAAGCCCGCCGCGTAGAGCGCTCGTGCGGTGCGTGCGTAAGCAGCCGAGTTATGGCCCTCAGGCTCGTAGATCGGACCGGGGGAGGCGAATACGCGCGCTGCCCGGTTTGCATGTGCGCCCCATCCCATCGCTGCAAAACCACCAAACGGGTCGCCACTTGCGGCGCGTGAAGCCTGCTGCTGCTCAAGCAGTTCGCTCTTGCGAATGACCGGCAACGTGGCCAGCGCGGCGCGAGAAGTGACGTTCGCTTGATCAACGTTTGCTAGCGATTTTGCAAACGCGCCAGTGGATGTTTTTGCGTGCGCAATATGCGTGCTCAGCCGCGAAAAAAGATCGGCTTCTCGCTCGGCGGTTGAACGTATTTCGCGGGGATCGGGGAAGGTGGGCATGGCATGGACTAGGCGGATTACGGTGGGAGACGATGTTACTAGCCAAACGTTGGCACCGTCGACGCTCACGCCCGGTGTAAAGTACGACTATGGCACCAACCGTTTTCCGCGATGGACAGTTTCGCTTCTTCTTTTTCTCACGGGAAGAGACGCGCATCCACGTTCATGTCGCGCACCCGGACGGCGAGGCAAAATTCTGGTTGATGCCGAGTATTCATTTGGCAACATCAACCGGTCTTGACGCGCGTCAACTACGTACCGCACAAACTATCGTCGAAGCACATTTCGAGGAAATCAACAATGCCTGGCACCATCACTTCGGCCCCTGAAGTCACTCACGTTTCGCAACACGGACTTTGGCTGCTGCTGTCCGATGAGGAAGTGCTGCTTCCGTTCGATCAGTTTCCGTGGTTCCGGCGCGCGACCATTGCGCAGCTTTCAAACGTCGAGTGGCCGAGCCCGGATCACCTGTACTGGCCCGAGCTTGATGTCGATCTTTCTGTGGCGTCGATTCGACGACCCGAGGCTTATCCGTTGCTGTCGCATGCTGTTGCGTAGCGTCGAGCAAAACTTCGCCCTTCGAGACGCTAGCTGAGGATTAGTCGCCACGTTCGTGTGAAGCGAGTGGGTCGGCGGCACTGATGCGCTGTGCGCTGATAAAGTCACATCTGCCGAAACCGCCCAACCCACCATGAACACAGACTCCCTAGCCAATACTTTCTCCGGTCGCCTCATCACTGGCACCGCCGACATCGCACCGTTTGTCACCGATTGGCGCAAGCGTTGGACGGGTCGTGCGATTGCGGTGGCGCAGCCGGACACGACCGAGGATGTGGCGACTATCGTGCGTTGGTGCGCCGCGCATGGCGTGCCTATCGTGCCGCAAGGTGGCAACACGGGAATGTCCGGGGCGGCGACGCCGGACGTGGCGGGCAACGCGCTGGTGCTGTCGCTCGCGCGGATGAATCGGGTGCGCGACATTGACGCGTTGAACAACACCATGACGGTGGAGGCGGGCTGCATTTTGCAGACGGTGCAGGACGCAGCGCGTGATGCGGAACGGTTGTTTCCGTTGTCGCTGGCGGCGGAGGGGTCGTGCACTATCGGCGGCAACTTATCTACCAACGCAGGAGGTGTGGCCGTGCTGCGTTTTGGTAACGCGCGTGAACTGTGTTTGGGGTTAGAGGTGGTGACCGCGCAGGGCGAAATCTGGAACGGTTTGCGTGGGCTGCGCAAGGACAACACCGGCTACGACCTGCGCCATCTCTTCATCGGCAGCGAAGGCACGCTGGGCGTGATCACCGCCGCCACCTTGAAGCTCTATCCGCAGCCGCGGGCGCAGCTGACGGCGCTGGCGGCCTGCGACAGCCTGGATGCCGCCGTGCAATTGCTGGGCCTGGCTCAAGGCCACCTCAGCGCCGGTTTGAGCGGTTTCGAAGTGATGAACGCGTTCTCGCTGGACCTGGTGCGGCGGCATTTCCCGCAACTGCAGCAGCCCTTGGCGGCGAGCCCCTGGACGGTTCTGCTGGAGCTGTCCGACGCCGAGAGCGAGGCCCATGCGGGCGCGCAATTCGAGGGCTTGCTGGAGGCTGCTTTGGAGGCTGGCGTGATCAGCGACGCGGCGCTGGCCAGCAACCTGGCGCAGTCGCAG
>JAYSRA010000045.1:0-1882 GCA_043721275.1 Burkholderiales bacterium | reverse complement strand
GTTAATAGCTAGGAAACACAAGGAAGGGCGAGAAAGAGGTCAGAGCCCTGCCTGACCCCCATGGCACTCGGTTAAGAAAAAATAGTCATAAAACCATGAAGATAGAAGTTGCGCTTTCCTCCAACCTCCTTTGGCGACACCACTTCGCCGTGGATGTAGAACGCGCTTCCCGCAGGATGGGCCGTACCGTCCATCAGCGTGGAACATGTATCACCATGATTTCACGGGTGTTTGGCTTAACCGAGTGACATGAGTGTCTGACCCCATTTCACATTTTGAGTGTCTGACCCCATTTCACATTTCTTTCACCAGTGACCCTTTCACGCCATTTGACGCTGATTTTTTCAGCGTTTCCCCTGCCGCTTAGCAATTTCATAAACCAGCGTTCGCGCCAACGCCAGCTTGCCCATCTTTGGCAACCGCGCCGCGCCCGCTGCCCCAAGCTCGTCAATCAGCGTCACCTGATTTTCGTCGGCGCCGAACGCGCTTTGGGCGTGGTTGGCTATGAGTAGCGGAATGCCTTTTCTGGCGCGTTTTTCAGCGCCGTATTGCTCGACGTTTTCGCTCTCGGCGGCGAAGCCTACGCAGAATGGTGGCTTGCCGTTGTTGCCGTTGCGCTTGGCGATTTTGGCGAGAATGTCGACCGTGGGTTCGAGCGTTACGGTGAGGCCCGCGTCGGTCTTTTTGATCTTTTGTTCGGCGTTGCTGGTCGGGCGATAGTCGGCCACGGCGGCCACCGCGATGAAGATGTCGGCTTCGTCCACTTCGGCTTCGACCGCGGCGAGCATTTGCGCGGCGCTGGTTACGTTCACGCGATCAACGGCGAACGGTGTCGCCAGATGCGTCGGCCCGCTCACCAGCGTGACCTGCGCGCCTGCATCCGCGCAGGCTTGGGCGAGTGCGTAGCCCATCTTGCCGCTGGAGTGGTTGGTGATCACCCGCACCGGGTCTATCGCTTCCTGCGTGGGGCCCGCCGTGATGAGCACGCGCTTGCCAGCGAGCAGTTTCGGCTGTGCCCACGCGTCCAATGCATTCACAATTTCTGCGGGTTCCAACATGCGGCCATCGCCGGTTTCGCCGCAGGCTTGGTCGCCGTTGCCGGGGCCGATGACGTGGATTCCGTCGGCTTTGAGCGTCTCAACGTTCCTCTGCGTGGCCGGGTTTTGCCACATTTGCAGATTCATGGCGGGCGCGACGATTAGCGGGATCGTTCGCGCGAGCACGGTCGTCGAGAGCAAATCGTCGCTGCGGCCATGCACGAGTCGCGCGATAAAGTCGGCCGACGCGGGCGCGATCAGCATCACGTCGCGTAAACGGGTTAGCTCGATGTGGGCCATGCCGTTGTCGGGCCGCGCGTCCCACAAATCGCTGTAAACCGGATGACCGGACAGCGCCTGAAACGTCGCCGCGCCCACAAATTCACGGGCGGCAGCGGTCATGACCACGGTGACTTCGCGGCCTGACTTGACCAACAGCCGAGTGAGTTCAGCGGATTTGTACGCTGCGATGCCGCCGGTAATGCCGAGCAGGATGCGGTGCGTGGGTTTGACGGTGGGGACGATGGGTTGCATCGGGAAAGTGTAGCCCGTTGCTTGGGCGGACGTGTATGAACCCTCGCTACGCCCGCCGCCGTCACCCTCGCCGCAGGCGGGGATCCAGCGGGTTTCGCGAGCCTCTGGATCCCCGCGTGCCGCGAGGATGACGGCAAGATTGGAGGGGAATACTGGCTAACAGCTTTACGTTAAACCGCCAGTGAACTTGGGCTAGCAGCCGATTTAGTCAATAGTCGATACCTGATTAGCAAGCTGGCTCAGGAAGTATTGACGGTAATGCTGTATTTGCGTACAGTTACGCATTTGAACGATTGGAGCACCGTCATGCC
>JAYSRA010000044.1:0-13110 GCA_043721275.1 Burkholderiales bacterium | reverse complement strand
ATGCTCTGCACCTTGGCGGCCCACCCCTTGTCACTGCTCTTGGCACCGTGGCGCGTGGTGGTGCGCATCCCGGAGCGGCCCCGCCAGAGCACCCGGACAGGATCAAGCAAACGCTCGCGCTGGAGCCACGCGTAGATCGCCGGTGTTGACAGCGACAGGCGCGCACGACCGCCCGTCCTGGGCAGTCGACACAGAATAGCAACAATAGGGTCAGACACGATACTTTGATTTGGGTCGCGTAGGTCGCGTGACGCAAATAGTTGTCTAGGTTCGCTGTTCCCTCGGTGATATGCGAGAAATTGCTTTCGATACCTCTGTGTTGGTTGCGGGCTTGCGTAGCCGGGACGGGGCGAGCAACCAATTGTTGTTGCAGGTTGCTGACGAAACTTTAGTTCCTTGTGTCTCGACAGCCCTGTTTTTAGAGTACGAGGACGTGCTCAACCGCGAAGATTTTTTGGTCGCAACCGGGTTTAGCGCCGGTGACGTAAATCGTTTCTTGTCTGGCTTTGCTGCGGCGGCTCGTGCTGTTGAAATCCACTTTCGCTGGCGTCCACAACTCACTGATCCGTCTGATGAGTTTGTGCTTAAAGCGGCGGTGAATGCGGGCGGCGTGCCGCTGGTGACGCACAACATTCGCGACTTTGTTATTGCCACCGAACGCTTTAATTTATTGGTGTTAACGCCGGGTCAATTTTTACGAAAGCTCATGTCATGAACACTAAAGCTGCCTACGCACTGAAGCTGCCCCACTCGATCAAAAATGCTGCGCAGCGACTTGCAGCAGTCGACGGCGTGTCACTCAATCAATTCATTGCCGTCGCCGTTGCCGAGAAAATCGGCGCGCTCGAAAGCGCCGAGAAATTTCTCAATCAGCGCGCGGGCACAGCAAAACCATCCGACATGAAATCAGTGCTGCGCCGTGCGCCGCGTGGTGAAGTGAGCACGTCGGATCGTTAACGGACGATGGGTGTAGTGATGCGTCTGGATTATCGTGAAAATTACGCGCCGATTGCCGCCCATCACTGACGCCCCCAAGAACGACGGCACTGCTGCAACAGAGCTTCGCACGTGGACGTGGACCTACAACCCGCTCGGCCAAGTGTTGACGAGCAAAGACCCGCTCAACAAAACCACCACCACCGCCTATTACGCCGCCACTGACGCATCCGTCCCACCCAAATTCACGATGGGCGACGCACAAACCGTGACCAACGCCGTAGGCCACATCGTCACCTTCAACGAGTACGACCGAAACGGTCGCCTGCTCAAAATGACAGACGCCAACGGTCTAGTCACCACGATGAGCTACCACCCGCGCGGCTGGCTCACCTCACGTGCCGTGAACAACGGCGCAACGCTCGAGACCACCACCTACACCTACGACAACGTAGGCCAGCTCACCCGCGTGACGATGCCCGACGGCAGCACCCTCAACTACGCCTACGACGACGCGCATCGCTTGGTTGGCATGGCAAACCTTCCCACTAGCGCGAGCATCGCCCCGAACGGCAGCCTGCGCATGCAGTTAGCCAACCTCAGCGGCAACAAGATTTACCCCGAATCGACGGACAGTTGAGCGTCGTATCGCTGCGGCGCATACACAGTGTCGATGGAAGCGTCGGCAGGCTTATCCACCGGCCCCCCGTTCGAGCTCGTGTATCAAGCAATCGGGCGGGGGTCGGTGAGTAACCGGGGCTCGTGCAGTGATGATCTTGGCTGCGCAGCCGAGCGACTATCTGCGGTGGGTCTATGCGCCCCATGCGCGGGGTGCTGCGTGGACGACTGATTTTGATTGCGCTCCATGAGGTGTCGCGTCGCCATGCGCACAACGAACAGCGCACCCCGGTGTGTGAGCTGACTATAAAGCGGCGCGATCAGCGCGTTACGGCAAATTCATGCCGCACACGGCGTTTAGGTAACTGCGTAGTTCTGGCCACGTTTTACGTCTTGCGTTGCTTAAGTTAATGCCGCTGGTCACGGCCGCATCTTTGAATCCGAGCATGGCGCGCAGAAAAATCAGCCCGTCTTTTTCGGCAAGCACCTGCTTGTCGCCGTCAACGTCGTAGCTTAAAGAGCGCGGCAACGTTAACGAACCCGGCACATTGAGCATGGATCGAAGGATGGCGAGCCCATCGGTGGTCGCATGAATCGCGGGGTCCGAGTCGACGTTGGCCGTGCAGCCCTGCGCGTAGGGCAATCCACCGGGCAAGTAGCCGATACCGCGAATGTCATCACTACCGCCAAGTTCATTGTTGAGGGTGGTAGTCGGCGCAAACAATTGGCCTGTGCTGAGATCGGTAAACCAAGCGGTCAATTTGTTGCCCCGGCCCGTAGGATTCTCGCCAACAATCAATATCCGACCGTTGTCGTTGTAGGTGAGCAGCTGCGCAAAGCTACCCTGTGGACTCTCGAAGCTGCCGACCAATGAGAGCGTTGTTGGGCCACTCACTGAGTTGATTGCGAGAATACTCACAGAGCCGCGGCCCGGCGAGGCGACCGCATAGAAACGACCATCAGGCGAGAGCGTGCCGCCGAGCGCGCCGGTCAGCGGAGACAACACGCTGGAGGGCGGCCAAATGTAATTACCGGTCAGCGTGCCCGTGTTGTCGGCCGGTGAAACCTTCACCTCGCCAAGAAGGAAGCTGACGCTGTACACGCGCCCCGCTGCGTCCGCCGATAGACCCCAAGCATTGGTGTTGGCCGCACCGCTGATGGGCGTGAGTTGAGCCGTGGTCTGATTTACTGAGAAACCGTTGACACTGCCAGCATAAAAGAAATCACCGGTGTAGCTAAACGTCGCGGAACGCGAAAAACTATTTGCTGCGAACGGGCTACCTGCAGCCGGAGTTGCCGCACTTCCTGAAATGAGAAACGTCGAAACACGCGCCGCTAGTGACGGGTCACCAAACTCGGTTACGGCCAACACAGTTCCCGACGGATTGATTTTTATCGCAGATGGGGTGCCGAGCGTTGGCGGTAATGCGATCGGGCTGAACGCGAGTTGGGTTAGCTCGCCGGTGATTGGCGCAGACGCGAACACCGACACTTTTCGGTTGAGACGATTAAGCACGTAAATGCGATTGTTACGTTGATCCACCGCGAGCATTTCGCTTGCGAAGGTTGGACCGAAGCCGTCAGTGAGCCCGTTTTCATCCACGATCAGCGGCGTGAGCCCCGCGATGGGTGTCATGATGCCAGTGGTCTCATCCAACGTGAATCCGCGAATACGCAAACCGCTCGTACCCTCAATCAATGCATAAACGCGACCGGCGTATGCCGCGGTCGAGAAAAATAGAAGCGTTGCCAACACGGCGAGAACGGACAAGGAGGTTTTGCGAAACATGGCTTTGTTGATGGCGGTGGGAGGGTAGCGTGGAAACTGCATTTGGATTAGTACGTATCAACGCAGGATTGAAGTTGATCCGCTGCCATCTATGCAGTTGGGCGCGAGATATTAACGTGCGTTGCGTCTAGCGTCAGCGAAAAATACATCGCTTCAGGATGAGAAAGGCATGAAAAAAAGAAGGGAGACGTCACGTTCAATTTGATTAGCGCGTCGATTCAGAGGCACGATTGTCCGCGTTCTTCACAGGCAAGCCCGGGTAGATCGGGTGCCAGCAAGCGTCCGAGCTTTGGGCACCGAAGCGAAGTAATTCGGCTCCGAACGCACATCAAAAGTGCTGCGCTATTGCTGATCGTAAAGCCGCTTAATCTCGTCCACACCGTGGCGCCGCTCTAGCCGCCTGACGATGAAGTGCCCGCGTGCCATATCTTGAAAATGATCAATGAATAAGGTGTTGATCACTGCGCCGCCGATTGCGCCGACCACCGGCACGGCCTGAGCCGCGGCCTTCTCAGACACCACAATCGAGAAGCGCGCCGCGATCTGCGCGATCAGCCGAACCAGCGCCGGCGAGCCGTGCTGCGTGATGCCAAGCGCTGCCAAATGCGCCGCCGCCTCTGACACCGCTTTTGCCATTGCAGCACGGGCCGCAAAATAGCCAATCTCGGTGCCATCGTCGCTCTTTGAATTGCCGCCGAGCGCCAACACTTGAACGCATTCAAGCTGCGCGTCCGCCGCCTGCAAATCCTCGCCTTCGCTACGCGCAATGTCGGCAATGGAGCGCAACATGATGGTGGTTGACACCGGCAACTCGATGGATAACGCGGCCAAGCCAAATGCGCCACCCGCCGCGCCAGACGCGCCCGCAGCAAGCTTGTGCCACCAGTTCGATGGCGACGCCGCCTTGCCGTCATTCATCGTCCATAGCGCCACTTTAAGCGCGGTTTCTATCGCCTTACGCGTGGCATCGTTGACCACGGCGCTCCATTGTTTGGGCAATAGCGCAAAGCCCTTCTCAATCGGCGTGCCGACAAAGCTTGAGATTTTTGCCGCGAGACCGGGGCTTTCCAGCAGCAGCTTTGCGGATTTCAATTCTTCTATTTCAGCGTCGGTGATGATTACCGATGATTTTTTGCTGGCCACTTTTCTGCCTCTCGTTTCAACATGAACACATGATGCCACTAATTTGAGGCGACGGAATATTCAATCCAAGGTGTTGCGTTACGTCCTACAAACAGTTCGGAAATGCGCCTATGACGCGACCGCGTTATAGGACATAAATTTCAGGTGTTGCGGCGCAGTCGGTGCCGCCGAATCCAATCTTTTTAGGAGCATTGCAATGAACAAAGATCAAGTTGAAGGTCGCGTCGATCAAGCCAAAGGCAAAATCAAAGAACTCGCAGGCAAAGTGGTTGACAACGACCGCTTGGAAGCCGAAGGTAAAGCAGACCAAGTCAGCGGCAAAGTGCAAGCCAAATTTGGCGACACGAAAGAGACCGTAAAAGACAAAGCCAAACACATCGTCGACAAAATCTAGTCGCGATCATGATCGACACTGATGACACGGGTGGCGCGGGCATAGACGTGCCGCACCCAGTGGAAATTCCGCCGACGCAAGACCCGATCGGCATTCCGGTGCCGCACGATGTGCCCGCACCTGATTCGTTGCCTCCCAGAGAAACCGGCGTTACGATCAATGATCCAGCGCCTGATCGTGGCAACGACCCGCGTGGCGATCCGTTATTGCCTTAGGTCAGTAAGCGCGTGAAGAAGCGTAGACGGCGGAAGCGATGCGTTCCGCCGCTACCCTTTCTGTTGCTACTTCTTACCGAGCGCGACGCGAAAAGCCTCAAGCTTTTTCTCGTAGTTGTCAGCCTCACCGTATTCGAGAAAATTTAGGTAGCGCCTCGGCGCGCCGAGTATTTTGTGCGCGTGCTTGATCGGGCAAAAATACTGCTCGGTTCTCGACACAATTTCGCAGATGTACGCCGTTAATCCAGCGCCGTACGCGCAATACGTGCAGTGGAATTTCTCGATCCAGTTCAGATAGTCAAGATGATGCCGATCCAGCACGATGTAATCGCGGCGGCGCACTTTAGTCACGCCATAAATCGGAAAGCACGTGGCCTGATAAAAGCTCACGAACAGATCCAGCATCAGCAGCGGAAAAATCATGCCGTAAATAATCGGCCCCGTGATTAGGTTCTGCGGACGATTGGTGACCAACCAGCGGAAAAAATTGTTCTTGAGTTTGCGATGCGTTTTTTTAACGGCGCTCTCAAACTCAATGCGCCGCCCTTTGATCTCGAAAAACATCTTGGTTTCCTGCTCATGCAGCGCCGTGCGAATCTCATCCTCAAGTGCAGTTATTTGCTGCAACAAACCGCGAATACGATCATTCATGAAACTCCCGTCCGGTCACCCGGTGATTGATTGGACGAAACAACTGACCGTCTGTGGGCATTGTGCGCTGAAACGGATGCTGATGCTGTTTTATCGGCAAGCGCTATACTTAGTTCACTTAGTTCACAGTCGATCATCCATGGACATCATCAACGTACACGACGCTAAAACGCACTTGTCGCGATTGCTTGATGATGTGGCTCGCGGCAAGGAAATGATGCTCGCCAAAAACGGCAAACCTATGGCGCGGCTGTCACCCTTAAAGCCTGCGAAACGTGTGCTGCCTTACGGCTTGCTGAAAGGAAAGCTTAAGTTGCGCGCTGGGTTTGATGATCCGCTGCCGGATGACGTGATTGCTGGATTTCTCGGTCGATAGGCGGACGCCGTGAGAGTGCTGCTCGACACCCATGTGTTCCTTTGGCTCGCGCTGGGCGACAAGCGCGCGACACGTGCAATCCGCGCGAGAATTGAGGCTGCGACTACGGTCTATGTGTCCGTAGCCTCGGTGTGGGAAGTCGCCATCAAACATGCGCTCGGCAAAATTGATGGCGATCCGCGTGAGTTCAAAGATGCGATTGGTGCGTTTGGATTTGAAGAGTTGACGATACAAAGCGAGCATGTGATTGCGACCGCGTCACTGCCCGCAATTCACAAAGATCCGTTTGACCGCTTGCTCATCGCGCAAGCCATGAGCGAACCGCTGCAACTCATCACGTCCGATGCGTTGTTGTCCGAATACAGCGAGCTGGTGGTCGTCGTTTAGACGCAGGCTGGTGCGAACGCAGATAATGCTGCCTCTCGACTCGCTTCGCCTTCTCTCATGCCCCCAGAAATAGTCTCTCTCCAACACAGCGCTGCGCTCTGGGCATTTGTGCTTTCCGTGGTGTTCGGCGCGGTCACCCAGCGCAGCAATTACTGCACGATGGGCGCGATTTCTGACATTGCAAACTTTGGCGACTGGACGCGCGCGCGGATGGCGATTGCGTCCGTGGGCGTGGCCATTATCGGCGTGGCTTTGCTTAAAGTGACCGGCACCGTCGACATCGCAAAATCGTTTTACGTTGCGCCGAAATTGATTTGGCTTTCAAACATTATTGGCGGGCTGTGTTTTGGTTTCGGCATGACGTTGGCGGGCGGTTGCGGCAGCAAAACGCTGCTGCGTGTGGGCTCGGGGAGCTTACGCGCGCTGGTGACTATTTTGGTGATGGCGGTGTTTGCGTGGTTCACGCTGCGCGGCATTCTGGGTGTGTTTCGGGTGGCCACGTTTGATGCAGTAGCGGTGACGTTGTCGAGCACGCAGGACCTGCCCACGTTGCTCGGACTAAGCGGAAATGCAGCTGCAATTTTGGCGGCTGTGATCGGCGCGGCGTTGGTGATCTTTGCGTTTGTCGGCAAGCAATTTCGCGCTGATAAGTGGAACTGGATTGCCGGCATCGTGGTGGGCTTAACCGTCATCGCAGGCTGGTATGCGTCGGGGCGCGTCGGCTTCATCGCCGAGCATCCGGAGACGCTGGAGGCGGCTTGGGTATCAACCAATTCAGGGCGGCCTGAATCCCTCACATTTACCGCGCCGCCCGCGTACCTTTTGGAGCTGCTCGGCTTCTGGAGCGACAAAAGCAAGTTCGTAACGTTTGGCATCGCCAGCGTGCTTGGCGTAATGGTCGGATCATGGCTAATGTCGCTCGTCACCAAGACCTTTCATTGGGAAGGTTTTGCCAATACGGAGGACTTGGCGAACCACTTGGCTGGCGCGGCGCTGATGGGCTTTGGCGGGGTGTTGGCGATGGGCTGCACGGTGGGCCAAGGGCTCTCGGGCATGAGCACGCTGGCAGTGGGCTCGATGATTACGGTGGCAGCGATTGTGGTCGGCTGTCGTGTGTCGTTGGCGTACCAAATGTGGCGGCTGGGCGGCGCTTAACTCACTCAGATCACGTCGTCACTTAAAGCACGTAGGACAGCACCGCGAGTTGCGCGATAAGAGCGGCCAAAGCTAGGTGTTTTGCGCTTGCGTTGGTACAGTGGCTGTTCATTCTTGTTCGCAAGAACCGCATGATTCGCAAGGAGAACGCCATGACAACTACCCCGAAACAACGGCTCGCACGCACCATCACAGGCCTGCTCGCAGCAACCGTGCTGGTCGCGAGCGCGGCGGCGCAGCAGGCCTACACCACGCGACAGGTGAACCTGCGCGCGGGCCCGGACCGTGGCTATCCGCAGGTGGCTTATGTGCGCGCCGAGCAGTCCGTTTATGTGAACGGCTGCATCGACGATTATCGCTGGTGCGACATCACGGCGGGGCCGAATCGCGGCTGGGCGTATTCGAAATTTATCGAGTATCCGTATCAAGATCGCCGCGTGTTGATTTACGACAACGGGCCCACGCTCGCATTGCCGATTGTCAGTTTTATTCTCGGCAGCTACTGGAACGATAACTATCGCAATCGGCCGTGGTATGGGCAGCAGGACAACTGGAATGACTGGCGTCCCGGCAAGCGTCCGCCACCGGTGTGGGGCAACGGTTACCGACCACCGCGTCCACCTGTAGTCGGTCCGAGGCCACCTCGTCCGCCCTACACCGGCGGGCCACAGATTCAGCCACCGCGGCCGCCGGTAGTGCGCCCACAACCGCCGCGTCCGCCGCGTCCACCGCAAACGCAGTTTCCGCAGCAACAGGGTTCCGGTGCGTCACGGCCCAGCGGTTCCATGAACCAATAAGTTGAGCGAGGCTTGACCGGGGACGGCCTGCGCATAAATTGCTGGTTACCGCGAGAGTTGGCAATTTGTGTGCTGCCATGTTCGCGATAATGACGGCATGCAAGATACGCAACTCACCTCTACCGTCGCCCCTCCCGCCTTCGACATTTCCGGCAAAACCAGCAACCCGAATGCGGGCTTGCGTGGCAACTATGCGCACATGGCCGCCGACTTCACGGTGCAGCAGCGCGTGGCCGATTACAGCGACGACGAGCAGGCGCGCTGGCTGCGGCTGGTGGAGCGGCAACTGGCGTTGATTCAGGGCCGCGCATGTCACGAATTTCTGGACGCGATCAACGGTTTAACCGCACTCGATATGCGTCACGGTATTCCTGATTTTGCGGTCGTCAACCTGGCGCTGAACGCTGCGACCCAGTGGCAACTGGTGGCGGTGCCGGGCCTGTTGCCGGATGATGTTTTTTTTACGCATCTCGCCAACCGGCGTTTTCCGGTGACCGTGTGGTTGAGGAGCGAAGCGGAGTTTGATTACATCGTTGAGCCAGACATTTTTCACGACTTTTTTGGTCATGTGCCGATGCTGTTCACGGCCATTTATGCCGACCATTTGCAGGCGTACGGCGAAGGCGCATTGAAGGCAAAACGGCTCGGCGGTTTGGACTGGTTGGCGCGGCTGTATTGGTACACCATCGAGTTCGGTTTGATTCGCGAAAACGGCAAAACGCTTGCCTACGGCGCAGGCGTTTTATCGTCGCCTAAAGAATTGGTCTATGCGCTCGAAAGCCGCGTTCCACAACGCTTGCCGTTTGATGTGATGACCTCGATGCGCACCGAATTTTTGATTGATGATGTGCAAACCACCTACTTCGTGCTCGACTCGTTTCAGCAACTGCGCGACGACACCGCGCCGGATTTCGCGCCGCTGTACGCGACGCTGCGCGCGGAGCACCATTGACATCGTGGACACCTCGTAGGAGCGGCGAGCGCCGCGAAAGCTTGCGCCGTTGAGCATCGCGGCTCTCGCCGCGCCCACGCGCAATATAGCTTTTCGCTGAAAGCGCCACTGCACTTGGGCTAGGCGGCTTTTTTGCTGTAACTCGACTTCTTCGTTTTTACGCCGCTAGCCCTAGTTAAATCGTCGTTTTCGGCTAAAGCGGGTGTCAGCGTATTGAGCGCGGCGAGCCACGGATCGCGAGCGACGCCGCCGAATGTTTTGGTTAAAAAATCGATAAATACGCGGGTTCTTGCCGGGATGTGCAGCCGTGTTGGCATCGCTGCGTAAATCGACAAAGTAAGCACCCGCCAATCGGGCATGACCCGCTCCAGACGACCGCTCAGCAGCCCCTCTTCCGCCACGAACGACGGCACCGCCGCAATGCCCATGCCGGCGAGTGCTGCGTGATACAGCGTGTCGAGATGGCTGGTGGACAACGCCATCGGCGGCTGATTGAGCGTCACCGTTTTTGGTGTTTTGTTGGCCTTCGAGGACTTTGCGCCATCAACACAATCACCAACCGGGCAATACTCAAACGTGGTTTGATGATTGCCGTCGGGCGAGTACGGCAACAGCCATTCGTGCTCGCCCAATTGATCGAGCCGCGTGGGCCTTCCGCGCTGGTTCAGATAGCACGGCGTGGCGCAGGCGATCATCTCGGAATGCGCGAGCAGGCGCGCTACAAAATTGCCGGTTTCGAGCGGTCGCTTCAGCGTGAGGATAGAAATATCGTGGCCATCGTCCACCGTTTCCACGGAGTTCTGCACGGTCAGCTCAATGGTGAGCTTGGGATATTGCGCGCGCAGCGCCGGCAGATGTTTGGTGAGCTGGTGCACAGTGATCGCCGGTGAGGCCAGCACGCGCACCACGCCGCGCGGCTCGGCGGTTTCGAGGTTGGCCACCGTTTCGGCGTCTTCCACATCGGTCAAGATGCGCGTGACGCGCTCCAGATAGCGCTCGCCCGCCTGCGTGAGCGCGAGACTCCGCGTGGTGCGGTTCAACAGCCGCACGCCCAAGTGCTGCTCAAGCTCGGCAATCAGGCGTGTCACCACGGCGGGCGCTAGATCAAGCTTATTGGCTGCTTTGGTGAAGCTGCCCTCGTCAATCACCTTGCTGTAAACACGCATCGCGCGGAGCTGATCCATAGTCTTTCTTTCGTGAGTGGGGCTGAACCCGGTGTGCCTGCCCACCTATGTGCATGCGTGCATGCGTGCCTGCCCGATTGTGTAAGGCCGCTTTTTCAAGGCCCGTATTGTTGCTAAATTATAAATAAACAATTGATTTATGTCCTATTTATTTGCAATGTGACAATGCCTAACATTCATTTCATCGACACAACAACAGCAGCCTGTTTACACCGCTCTCCACCTGAGAGACAACGAGAACAGTGCAAACAGGCCCCGGTTGCTGCGTCGAAAAGAGAGTCGTAAAGATGTGCCGTTGTGGCCGACTAAACGATGTACTTAATATCAAATCAAGGACACTGAATCATGAACGTTAAATCCCTCCTCCTCGCCGCTGCTGTTGCCGCCTCTGCCACATTAGTTGCCGGTACTGCCGTCGCCAATAACTACGACAACGGCGCTGAATACCAAGTCAGCCAAGTGAGCGCGCCGGCACCTGCACGCAGCAGTGCAGCAGTTCGCACGCCGTCGGTGCAAAGCGCGTATCAATCACGCAGCGACATCTACCCGTTTGTTGCCGCTGACAAAAGCGACACCCGCACCCGCGCTGAAGTTCGCGCTGAAACCGTCCGCGCGTTAAACAGCGGTGAGGCTCGCGCCCTGCGCTCAGCTTACGCTGGAAGCGCCCAGTAATTCGTTACTGCCGCTGACAAAAAAACGCGCCATCGGGCGCGTTTTTTTGTGTGTGGGTGACGTTAGTCCGGTTGCGCCGCGCCACGCTGTCGCCACGCTGCGTATTGGACGCGCAGCCACGCGATCACGCCGCTGATCTCGGAGCTCACTCGCGCGAACTCCTCAGGGTCAAGTTCGCGCAAATCGACTAACCACGCATCAGCATCATCGTGGTCGATTGGCGCGCCTTGGCCGAACCATAACGCGCGTACTAAGCAGCCCATAGAACGCGCCTGATTTTGCCGCGCGGCATCAACCAAATACGGAAATGCCGCGTCAAAGTCCACGGCAGTTCCGTGTCCCAGATAGTGCATGCGGCCAATGCAGTCGGCGATTTTTTCGCTGCCCAATTGCGCCGCCGCATTGGCCGCAGAAAACGCCCGAGCGTAGTCTTTTGCAAACCCTTCGCGACCGTCCCAGTAGACGAGCGCCAGACTTTCAAGCGCATCCGTACTGCCCCATTCGCCTGCCTCATGCCACCAGTACCCAATCTGCTGTTGATCGCGAGGAAAACCGCAGTGGCGATTAAAGAAAAATTGACCGCGCGTGTACATCGCCTCGTGCGAATATTGTGCAATGCCTTGATCGAGCCAGAGCTCAATGTGCGCGCGCAGCGTGGCGCTATCGCCGGCGTGACAATGCAGCCACGCCAACGGTGCAGCCGATGCGCCATAGCCCAAGGCGAGCGCCTTTTCAAAGGCTTCCTGAGCCGCGGGCGCGTCGTCGCGAGCCTTGTGAGCCCAACCTAAAAAATGGTACTCGCGTGATGACGGGTAGCGCAGCAATGCTTCATCGTAATAGCGAATGGCCGCAGGAAACTCATCTCGACTGCGGTGCAGCGCAGCCATGGTTGCCAATGCCTGAAACGTGCGCGCAAACGAGAGCGCTTTTTCGGCATAGCGAATGGCGTCTCCCACGTCACCGGCACAGCTGGCCATATCCGCTCGCTCACAACAGTAGGCCGCTTCGAGTTCGTTTTTTTGCACATCGTTCCAAGCGCCAGCGCGAACGGTGGTCATGAACTGTTCCAGCGCCGCTACTTCGCCGCTCCATTTCGGATTGAGGCGCCCGATCCGATCAATGCACAGCAGCGGGCTGTGCGCCAGCAGCGACTCGATCATCGGCGTGTAATCCTGCGCGCCTTCCACGCTGCCTGCAGCCATTTGCATGCGCGACCATTGCACCAAAGTAAGCACGGGGCGCGGGGTGAGCGCGATGGCGGCCTGCGCGTGTTGCTGAGCGCTCAAAAAGTGGCGCTGCATGTGCGCAAATCGTCGTGCCGTCGTAGCGTCCGACCCGGCCTCGCCGCGCGCCTCCCACGCGACCCGGACGTACAAGCTGACGGCGGATTGCCGCGCGGCATAGCTATGCGGAAACGCTGCGACCCACGCCTCGATTGCTGGCAACAAATCAACGCGGCGGATCGCATGAATCGCGAATTGGTCTGCCAGCGTCAAATCATCCATTTCTCCCCGCTCGTAGGCCGATTGCAGCGCGTTGAAGTGTTGATCCAACGCTGCAAAACGCGCCGCGCGCAAGTGATCGATAGTGGCCCAAACATCCATAGAAATGCACCCTGTTTATCACCACCGTTTTTACACGACGATACGCCTCGCTGTGCGCCAAGCGCAACGTCCGCACAGCGTGTCATGGTGAAACAGCTTTTACCTGAAACGACTTTAAAACTGGGTCTAGCGACTTATTAGCTGAGTTAAACCACGAACAGTCGAACTTAGGTTTTGGGAGGGATGAAGAGAAGCGTTGCGCTACCCTTTGGTTTCTTGAAGACGAAAGGACGGTGT
>JAYSRA010000043.1:0-4744 GCA_043721275.1 Burkholderiales bacterium | reverse complement strand
TACAGTGCCAATTTCATCGTTGGTGCGAGCGCCAAACCCCCACAACCAAACCACATTAATAGGCGGCAACCCCCGCGCCTCCCGCGTCGCATTCACCGGATGCGCAAACAGCAACATCTGCAACTCGTTCATCCATCGCTCTAGCAACCGTGCATCATGTCCACGCGGCAGATGGGGACGCAGCGGCTCACCAATCAGCCATTCGGGGCGCTCGGTGAGCACGTTGATTTCGCGCCCGCAGGTGACGCTCCACGTGTTCGCGTTCACGAACGCGAGCCGCACGCCTTCTACGCCCAAATGCGCGTCTGCCGCCTCGCACAACGCACGCGACTCATCATCAGTTAGCTGAATGTTTGCAGGATCAAGCGGCGTGAGATCAGTGAGCCCCAAAGCAGCGTGCAGCGGCGTGGCGATGCCGTGGTGGCCGCTTGCTGGCAAGGCGTTGCCAGCCAACGCCAGTGCCTCACGCTCAGCATCACTCCACGACCCCGAAAACGGCGCAACCGTCGCGGAGCGGAGCAACGTTGCTACGTCTGAATGCGCCGCAAGCCCAACGCACAACGCATTGAGCGTTGCGCGGTCAGCGGGGAGCGTGCCGGGCAGGAGGAGCATGTATGTGGTGCCAATTTTTTGTAGGGTGGGCACCCCGTGCCCGCCAAAGTGTCTCGTTACTTCATGGGTTGGTGGGCAGAGGCTGCCCACCGTACGAGTCTCGATGCCCTCGTCAGAGCGACTTCTTCAGGTGACCGTTCGGGCTGAGGGAGTCGTTGCCCTCGTGCCTTAACGCTGACCCTTCGACGAGCTCAGGGTGAACGGGGGCCACATCGAACATCAGAGGCCGTGCACTCAACGAGAATCACAGCCCGTTTTTTGCCACAAATAATTTCAACGTTTCACGAAACTCAGGTGCGTCGAGCACCTCGCCGTGCTCTGCACCTTTGGCAATCACCAATTGCTTATCGGCGTTGGGTGTTGCGGCCGCATCGAACAGCGCTTTTGACATTACTGCAGGTGTTTGCGAATCGCGTTCACCGCCAACAATTAGCAACGGGCCGTTGTATTTTGTGAGCGCGCGGCGGTTGTCGATTGCGGCTAACCGTGGATCAACCGTGATGCGAAAAAACGCCTTCATATAGAAGGGTATCGCTCTGGCAACCATGTCTTTCACATCGGTGACGGTGGCGATTAATAACACGGCATCCGGTTGAAATGTTTCAAGCACGCCACCGGCCACGACCCCGCCAATCGAATAGCCCGCGAGCACCACTTTTTGGCGCGATGCGCGGGCTCGCTTCTGCTCGTCTTCAAACAAAAGTAACGCATCGGCGTGCAACGTTTCAAGGCTGGGTTTGCCACTGCTTTGGCCGTAGCCACGGTAGTCAACAAAAACTAAATTGGGGTGCCAGTCTTTGCTGACCTTCAGCGCCGTTTCTATCGCATGCTTTTCAACGGTGCTGATATTTCCGTTGAAAAATAACATCACGCTTTTCGCGTCAGGATGCGTGAATCGTGCGCGGTATAACTTCTCGCCGTCGTTGGTGGCTACGAAGTCGGTAGTGATGACGTAACCCGCTGGAAGCTGCCCCGCCGCTGCCGATGCATCGAGTGCGCTGGCAGCAACGGGGCGAATAAAGCTCGTGTCACTGATGCGAATGGCGCAACCGGAGAGAACCCCGGCAAGCGCAAACGCAACCGTCGCGGCTAGAAGCGTTCGCCTCAAGCCGCCCCCACCGCCTCAATGGCCCGCGTCAAGCGCTCCCTTTCGCCTAACGTAATCTTCGCTCCGGTGGCATTGAACGCGCCGAGCAGCGTGCGAATGGCGGTCATTTTTGCGTCGGGGGCTGTGGGCAATTGACGACGATCTGACAGCCAACGTAGCTGCTGCATGCGGCGGGCGGTGGCGATTTCTGCGGGCGAGTCGATGCCTGCGATCAATTCGGCGTCGATCACTAATGCGGCTGCGGTTTTGTCTACGGATTCCGTAGCGGGAATTTTCTCCAGCGTGGCCTTCATCGCATCGATCACGCCACCGCGTGAGAGAACGGTGACGCGCTTTTTGGCGCTAGCGAGCACGTCGTCAAACTTGCGATCCATGTCCATCGCTTTGTCACGATCAACGAATGGCGGCTCGCGCCATTTGCTGCGGGCGCTGGCGATACCTGCGTCGATGGCTTTAGCGTCGTCGCCGGTGATCAATGCTTTGAGTTCATCGAGCAGCGCGTAACGATTTTTCATGCCCTCGGAGAACTGCGCCTTCATCGTGTCGCGCTCTGAATCGCGCGCTTTGAATACAGCGTCAGTGTTTTTCTTGAACACATCCCACAGGTTTTGCTCGTCTTTGCGACGTAGATGCGGCAAGCCTTGCGGACGCTCTGCGGCCCAGCGACGCTGCACCGCAATCGCTCGATCAGTAACTTCGCGTGATGGCGTGGCTTGAGCGAGCTCTTCTGCTTCGGTAATCAGTTTTTTGCGACGTGCGATTTCGGGCTCGCGAGCGGCATCCAACGCGCCGTCTAATTTTTTAAGCGCAACGTCAAATTTCTCGTCGAGCGCTTTCCATGCGGCGTTCGCCACACCGCCGCCTTTTTTCCACTGATCGAACATCGCCGATTTGCGTTTTTCGATGTCGACCCAATCGCGCAAAGGAGCGTCCGCGCCCTCGGGTACGGGCGCCGCCGCTTCGTCAGCGAGCACATGCAAATCATCAATGATTTTTTCGCGGCCTGATGCGTTCTCGTTCCTCTGTTTGCGCAGCGTGTCGAAGTGCGCTTTAGCGGGCGCATAGGCCTCTTTGCACACCGCGTTGAACTTGTCCCATTTGGGCTTGGGCGCGCCGCCGTTTTTCTTGTCGAGCGCTTTCCATTCGTCTTGAATGGTGCGAATTTCGCGCGCGAGTTCGTCGGGCGGCAGCGGCGAGGCTTTGAGCGCTTCGGCGCGAGCCATGATGCCGTCGCGGGCTTGGCCGTCGCTCCATTTAAGCCAGCTTTCCAAGCGCTTTACTTCGCCGTCCAGCTCGTTCAAACGCTGCTCTTCCATTTTCGGGAAGCGCTTGTTGGTGAACTGTTGATAGAGCATGGTGGCGGCGTTGCGCGAGCCGCGCACGTCGCCTGCGGCAATCAACTCGGCGAGTTTGCTCAAGTGCTCGTTCGCGTTGGCGAGGTCGGCGTCTTCAGCGCGCGGCACAACGGCACGCTCAGGTTTGGGTGCGGCGGCGGGCTTGTCGAGTGCCTGCAAGCGGCGCTCGAAATGCTCGCGAGTGGTGGCGTCAACGGTTGCCAACCACGCGACGCATTTGGCTTTCCATTCGGCGTGCGCGGCTTCGTATTCGGCGTGAGCTTTTGCATGATCGGCAACAGCTGTGACGCGTGCGGTGACGGCGGCGGCAGCTTCAGGGTCGATTGCTTCGCTGGCGGCTTCGACAATCGGTTCGGGCGCGAGCGCGACGGGGTTGGGCGGGTTGTCGGTAGCGGGTTCTACTGTTGAAGCTTCCCCCTCACCCCGGCCCTCTCCCGCGAGGGGAGAGGGGGCAGAACCGACCAGTGCTAACGAAGGAGTGTCGGTAGTTGCCTCGGGGGCAGCACTGACCGCGACTTCCGCGGTTAACGGTGCAGTTTCGACAATCGCAGCGGTGGCTTCGGGTACCGAGACGGTAGCCTCAGCGACAGGCTCTGCGACAGGCTCAGCGACCGCGGTCGCAGCAACTTCAACCTTCGCCTCGCGTGGCTTCTTCGGCGCGGCAGGGCGCTCTTGGCGCGGTGGCCGTGGCGGAGGTGTTGGCATTGACGCAAACAGGGCCTCACCCGCAGCGTTTTTTTCACGCAATTGCTGCTCACCGGCGATCACACCGTGCACTTGTTGCAGTTGTTGCGCGAGGCCAGCGTCGAGCGCGGGCGAGCTCTGAGCTGTGGTGGCATCGTGTGCCAAAGAGTTCAACTCATCGTTTGAAAACTCGGCGGTTTTTTTGCTTTTAAGCGACAAACCGGCAACCTGCATGGCGAGCGCCTCATGCATGCGCCGCGCCGCAGATTCATTCTGCATTTTGCGTTGCAATTCGATCAGCAAACCTTCAAATTTCGCTTTGCGATCTGCGTCAACTGTGAGCTTGCCCCAAGCGCGCTGCGTGTCAACCAGCTTGGTCAACGGCACCTCATCCGCATCAATCCAACTTTGCAATTGCGCGAGCAGCACGTCAGCTTCTTGCGCGGCTTTGTCGCGCGATTGCAGCGTCAGCACACGGTCGTGGCAGGCTTTGCCGAGGCGCTTGTCATGATCACGCCATTGCAGATGCAATTTTTCGAGCAGCGCGATATCGGTGCTGCTGTTGATCGCGTCGAGCTTGAACGCGGCCGGTGCTGCGGTTGCGAGCCATGCGGTCAAGTCGGCATTGGCCGCGCGCGACGCGGCCGCTTTCCACTCGATGGTCGAATCTTCGCGCAGCGCAGCGGCTATAACGCCAATCGGTAAATCAGCAGTGGGTGCAGAGGCGGCGGCCACGGTTGCCCAGCGTGCCGTGGCGGCGGCTTTGACGGCGGCGTCCGCATCGTTCATCGCGGCTTTAAAGGTCGCCGTGCTTGCGCTCTGCGCAATCGCTGCGGTGCGCACGCGAACATCAGCGTCCGTGGTGGCCAGCAAGTGGAGGTTTGCGTCATCTGCTGCAAGGGTTGCAACAGCGGTCAGCCGTTCGTCGGCGTTTGAGCTTTGCCATTTTGGCGTGCTCGTGAAAAGCGATTTCAGCACAGGTGTG
>JAYSRA010000042.1:0-40098 GCA_043721275.1 Burkholderiales bacterium | reverse complement strand
CGCGATGCTTTCGCGGCTTGCGCCGCTCCTACAATGCGACCCATGCAAGACACCATCGTTGCCATCGCCACACCGCCCGGTCGCGGGGGTGTGGGCATGGTGCGCGTGTCTGGCAAGGCACTCGCCGCATTCGCACACACACTATGCGGCCGCACGCTTACGCCGCGGTTTGCACAACACACGCGCTTTCTTGACGCCGTCAATCACATCATTGACGACGGCATCGCGATCTACTTTGCGTCGCCCGCCTCATTCACCGGCGAGGACGTCTTGGAGCTGCATGCGCACGGCTCGCCGATGGTGTTGCAAGCGTTGGTGCGGCGCTGCGTGGAGCTCGGTGCGCGTCATGCCGAGCCGGGCGAATTTACGCGCCGCGCTTATCTCAACGGCAAGATGGATTTGGCGCAGGCCGAGGCCGTGGCTGACGTGATTGATGCGGCCACCGAGAGCGCCGCGCGCGCCGCGGTGCGCTCGTTGACCGGCGAATTTTCAGCACGCATCCGAACGCTGCAAGACAAGCTGATTCGACTGCGCATGTTCGTTGAAGCCACACTTGATTTCCCGGAAGAGGACGTTGAATTTTTGGAGGCGGAACGCGCGCGCGATCAACTCGCTGATGCACGCACCGCGCTCGAACATGTGCTCGCCGAGGCCGGTCGCGGGCAGCTGCTGCACGACGGCATTCGCATCGTGCTCGCGGGTGAGCCCAACGTCGGTAAATCGAGTTTGCTCAACGCGTTAGCAGGCGATGAGATTGCAATTGTCACGCCGATTGCAGGCACCACGCGCGACACCGTTCGCAGTCGCGTCAGCCTGAAAGGTTTGCCCGCAGAAATTGTTGATACGGCCGGTTTGCGCGACACCGCTGACCCGATTGAAATCATCGGCATCGAACGCACCCGCGCCGCAATTCTCGACGCCGATCTTGCACTGGTGCTGGTCGAAGCGGATGCTGATGTGCCCCACCGTCTGCTCGCCGAATTGCCTGCGCATTTGCCGCGCATTATTGTGCGCAACAAAGTTGATATTGCAGGCGACGAGCCCCATGCCGATGACCGCGGCGTGTGGTTGTCAGCAAAGACCGGTGACGGCGTCGACTTACTCGTTGACGCGATCACGGCGGCGGTCGGTTTTAACTACCGCGAAGAGGGCGGCTTCATGGCGCGCGAGCGTCATGTCACCGCACTTCGGGTAGCGCTCGCGCACCTCAACGCCGCATTCGCTCATCTCGACTTCGTTGCGCTAGAACTGTTCGCGGAAGAGCTGCGGCTGGCCCACCAAGCGCTCGGCGCGATCACCGGCGAGTTCACCGCTGACGATTTATTGGGCGAAATTTTTAGCCGATTCTGCATTGGAAAATAACGTCGTTCACGCGCTGCGTTTGACCGCCAACGCTTCCCCTAGAATCGTTGTTTCGAAATTGAAAATTACTCCGTGAAACACATCGTCACGCTCTCAGGCGACATCGGCGGCGGCAAGTCGTCAGTGGCGCGCATTCTGACCGCCGCGCTGGGCTTCAAGCTCATATCGGCCGGCGGATTGCAGCGTGAAATTGCCGCGAGCATGGGGCTGACTACGTTGCAGTTAAACGAGTGGTCAGCCAAAGACCGCAGCGTTGACGACAAGATTGATTTGCACACTAGAACGCTCGGCGAAACCAGCGATCACATCATCGTCGATTCGCGCTTGGCGTGGCACTTTATTCCCAACGGGTACAAAGTGTTTCTCTCGGTTGATCCGTTGGTGGGCGCAGAGCGTGTATTCGAGGCCTCGCGCAGTGATGAATCGCACGGATCGCTTGCTGAGGCGCTCGAAAATAATCGCTCGCGCACGCGGCTAGAGTCAGAGCGCTACCGCACACTGTACGGCATTGAGCTGCGCGATTACCGCAACTATGATCTGGTGGTGGACACGTCGTTTGCCTCGCCCGCAGAGGTGGCCGCAACCATCGAAGCCGGGTTTCGCGCGCGCGAGTCGGGCGCGGCGTTCGCGCAGGCATGGATGTGCCCGCGACGGCTCGCACAGCTGCCGCGGGTGTTGAGTGAGGCGAGCGTTGCTGCGCGCACTGGCAACGCAAACGACGTCACGCTTGCCGTGCGCGAAGGGCAATTCGCATTGGTGTCGGGTGAGACCTTCGTGGCGTCAGCAATGCGCGATGGCGTCAGCCTGATAGCTGCTCGGTTCGAGTTCACTTAGTCACGTAGTCTCCTGATTGGTGACGTGCGTCAGATCGGAGTTGTCATCCTGAGCACCGCGAAGGATCATCGGGACGACCCACAGGTGTGAAATACACGCTTTTGTTTGTGCCAGCTGATGTTTCGCTTCGCTCCACATGACAGCGTGGTGTTCGTGCGTGTGGTCTGAACGACATCACCAATCAGAAGTAATCTTGAAATAACTTTTCCGTGAAAACACCGTTTCACTTTGGCTTAATGCATATTTAATGCCAAAGTCGACTTTCTATATTATGTGGCGTCAACCCAAGCATAATATGGGCTGTGGCAATAAGCTGTTCGCCAATTTAGCGCTTCTTTTGACCGATTTAAAGCACGCCCTGCTGCTTCAAAACCCGCACCAGCGCTCGCGTGTGGCGATCAATGTGTTTCATGTCGATGTGCGACGTGTCCGGCGTATCTATCACCAGTTCCGGGTAGTCGCGAAAGTCGATCATGGTGGCCGGCATGATCGCCACCAGTTTGTTCCAATACTGCGCGCGCGGAAAGTACTTCTCATCAAGCTCAATGTGTTCGCCTGAAACCGGCTCGCGGTAGAACACCACTTTGCCGCCGCGCGCATTGATTTTTTCGACCCAGCGCGCCACCTCACGCATCTCGGCAAGCCATGCATCCGGCGTAGGCGGCGTGTACATCGGATAATATTTTCGAAGGTCCGCCACCCGCGCTTCGCGTATTCCTTTCAAGTCACTTTTGCGGTAATCAGTGCCGCCGGAACGATCCCGCTCGAACGTGACGTATTCTTTGTATGGTGGCCCTTGATTATCCAAATACCGTTTGCTCAATGTGACAAAAGCAAAGTCCGGTCGCGCCGCAATCGCATGCGCCTGCACGCGCGTAAGCAAGCGCCGATGCACCTCTCGCGACGGGCTCCAGTCGTTGCGATATTGCTGCACATGCCGCGCCTGCATCTCCCACACTTTGCGATCCATGCCGCGCGAATCAATGCCAATCAGCGCAACGCCCACAAACTGTTCATCCTCCGACAAATCACGCAACGCGGCCAACGGATAATGACCATTGACCGCGAGCATAATCGGATCAACATTGAGCCCCATGCCATGCGTCTCATCACGAAAAACTGAGGGTGAAATACCGTACTGAATTCGCGATGCACCGAGCAACGCAAAGCGCAGCGGCGGTGCTGATTTCACCGCGCGAGCGCGATGCTGCGACCACAAATCAAAACTGTCCATCACGGTCGGTGCGTAGCCCTGCCCGCGCCAATAAGTTTCAAACGCAAACCATCCGCCAACCGTGATGGCAGCGGCGAGGGTCCAAGTCAGAAGCCAGCGGGCGTTCATTTGCGACTCCTAAAACTGAAAATAAATGAAGGCATTGGTCTTGCCGGGCGACAGCACAATCGCGAGCGACATCAACGAAAGCGCGACGACTCGCCAAGGCCACGCGACGCTCGGCAACCACTCCCAACCCTTGCGCGATTTGAGCCAGCCCTGCACTGCGAGCCCGACTGCCAAGCCCATCACAAACACTTTCGCGTCACCATTCCACGCGAGCGTTGCCGCGTCTTTGATGGCCACACCGAACATCGCAATCACGCGCTCCCACGCGAGCGTAAGCGTCGGCGCGCGGAAGAACACCACCGCCAGCGAGAACAGCGCAAACGTCAACAGCGCGAGCAGCCAGCGCACCGGTTTTACGTCCCAAATTTTCCACTCGCCGATGCGGTCTTTCAGCACCCGCTCGCCGACTAAAAAAACACCATGCATCGCGCCCCACGCCACAAAATGCCACGCCGCGCCGTGCCAAAAGCCGCACGCGGTAAACGTAATCATCACGTTGAAATAACCGCGCGCGCGCCCTTTGCGATAGTGCCCCAGCGGATTGAACACATAGTCGCGCAACCAGTTCGACAGCGAGATGTGCCAACGCGTCCATAGCTCAGCAATACCGACCGAGGCGAACGGTGACTCAAAGTTGGCCGGCAAATGAAAGCCAAACATTTTCGCGATGCCGAGGGCTGCCAACGAGTAGCCCGCGAAGTCACAATACACCTGCATTGAAAACGAAAATGCACCGGCCCACGCGGCAGTAAATCCTGCTTTGTAATCAGGCGCAAACACCAGGTCTGAGATCGGCGCGAACACATGATCCGCGCCAACAATCTTTAAGAACAGCCCGCCGATGATCATGTATGCGCCGAGTGCTGTCGCATCTGCGGTGACCACGCGCGGCGTCACGGTTTGCGCATTAAAGTCATTAAATCGCATGATCGGGCCCGCCACCAAATGCGGAAAAAACGTCATGAACAGCCCATAATCGCGCAAACTTTTAGTCGGCTCGATCCGCTTTTTGTACACGTCAACAATGTATGAAATGGATTCGAACGTGTAGAACGAAATACCCAACGGCAACACAATGCCCAGTTCAATCGGCTTGTACGTCATACCGACGAGTGCAAGCCATTCAATGGCGGTGTTGGCAAAAAATTGCGCGTATTTGAAATAGCCCAGCAACGCGAGGCTAGCAACGATAGACGCCCAAAACCAGATGCGCCGCGTTCGCGTACTTGACGCAGCTTGAATGCGCTGTGCGGCCCACCAATCAAACACCGTGGTGAACGCAAGCAGGAGCAAAAAAAACGGGTTCCACGCGCCATAAAAAACGCAACTCGCCGCGAGCAACACGTTCTTGCGAGCAGGCCACGAGGGGAGCCATGCGTAGACGGGAAAAACAATCGCGAGGAACAGCGCGAAGGTCAGGGAGTCGAAGGTCATATCACCACAATGCTAATGTACGGCGCATGACCCACAACGCAACCCAAAGCCGCATCCCCGTGCTCACTTGGCACGGCTATAACGTGTTTGGCAATGCCTATGAAACCAACGACCTGATCGCGTTTGGAGAAGACCTGCGCACCCTTGATGACGCGGGCTTTGCCGTGGTGCCTTTAGTGGACGTGGCGCGATGGGTGCGTGGTGAGCCGGTTGATTTTCTTCGGCAGGGTCGCCCAGTGCTGGCGCTGTCGTGTGATGATGGTACCGACTACGATTGGCGAGACATGGTGCATCCCGAGTTCGGCGCGCAGCAAAGTTTTGCAACCCGCATGCGCGAATTTCAACTTGAGCGCGTCGATGCGCAGCCCACGCTCAATTTGACCAGTTTCGTCATCACCAGCCCGAGCGCGCGAGCGCAGATTGACAGCGGCGCTATGAGGGCGCAGGGCGCGCTCAACGATGACTGGTGGCGCGCGGCGAACGCGAGCGGCCTGATTACGATTGAAAGTCACGGCTGGGATCACAATCATCCAACCGTCTCCCCTGTGGTTCAGCGTGAGCAACGCACCGGTGACTTTTTCGCGATTGATACGTTTGCTGAATGCGACATGCAGGTGCGAGCGGCCAGCCTTTTCATTGAATCAAAAAGCGGTCGCAAGCCCGAGCTGTTTGCGTATCCGTGGACGCAGGCCTCCATTTACATGCGCTGCGATTACATGCCAAAGCAGGCGGAGGCCAACGGCGTAATGGCCGCGTTTGGCGGGCAGAGCAACTATGTAGCGCAGCATTCAGATCGCTGGCATTTGCCGCGATTTGTGTTTGGGCCGGACTGGAAAAGCGCCGATGGACTGCGTGCGATTTTGCGTGCGGCGCTGGACTGACGCCTGACGCCGCTCCCACAAAATCAAACGTCCGCACCCGCGAATCCCAACTGCCGCCACGCCTCGTACACCGTCACTGCCACCGAATTCGACAGATTCAAACTTCTGATCGCCGGTCGCATCGGCAGGCGGAGTTGATGACCGGCATCGAAGTCCGCAAGCACCTCAGCTGCGAGTCCTTTCGTCTCTGAACCAAACACAAAAACATCGCCCGATGCGAGTGAAGTTTCATGCGGTGATCGCGTGCCGCAGGTTTCAATGGCGAACATGCGATGACCCGCAAGCGCTGTTTTGCACGCCGCCCAATCGTCATGCACCAGCATGGTTGCGTACTCGTGATAGTCGAGCCCAGCGCGGCGCATTCTCGCGTCGTCGAGCGGAAAGCCCAGCGGGCGTACCAAGTGCAATGTGGCACCAGTGTTGGCGCACAAGCGAATCACGTTGCCAGTGTTCGGCGGAATTTCTGGCTCGACCAGCACCACGTGAATCATGCGCGCGCCTGCCCGAATTTGACAACGCGGTCACGTCGCCTGATCGGTAAAACGCGCGCCAACACGAACGCGTCCACGCGCGCAGCGCCCGCATCTAGCAGCGCTCGCGCCAATGAATTGAGGGTTGCGCCGGTGGTGAGCACGTCGTCAACCAGCACTACCGATTCGCCCGCAAATGACCGCGTGGTGGCGAACGCGCCGCGCACGTTTTGCCGTCGCTCAACCCAATTCAGCCGCTGCTGAATATCGGTCTCGCGAATGCGAATAACCGCGTCTGCATCAACGTTCAGATCAAAACGTTTTGCCATTTCGTCAGCAATCAATTGCGCTTGGTTGTAGCCGCGTGATTGCAGGCGCAGTTCGGCCAGTGGCACCGGAATCAACGTCGCGTTTGTAGCAAACGGCCAAGCCGCATGCTGCGTTGCCGCCCATCGATAAATCGCAAATGCGTGATGATATTTCGCGGAAACCAGCGCCGTATCCAGCGGAAATTCGTACTGCCAAAGCGCCACCAAATTCGTCCACTCCGGTGGCTTTTTCAGGCACCGCCCGCATACTTCGCGGTTAGCCGCCGCGAGTTGGCAACGCGGGCACACTTCGTCGGCGAGGCGCGGCAAATCGGCCGCGCAGGGCGCACACACCGTCTCGTCGCTGTTGTCGCTACAGAAAAAACAACTTTGCGGCAACGCGCGGTTACACAGCAGCGTAAGGCTCGGCCCGAGCGCTGTCGCGGCGTCCGTATCAAAGAGGCGCAATAGAATTTCGATTCCCGTCGGTCATTAACTCCCCTGATTTTCCCATGCCTCCCTTCGCGTCGCCTCGCGCATGAGTGCGCCTAACCCGCTCGATACCGCCCTGTTGCGAAGTCGTTTTGACCGCGCAGCGCCAAGTTACGCCGACGCGGCAGTGGTGCAGCGCGAAGTGGGCAATCGTTTGCTCGAACGGTTTGATGTGATGCGCATAGCGCCCGCCAATATTCTCGACGTGGGCTGCGGGCCGGGCGTACATACGGCAGCACTTGCGGCGCGCTTTCCGGAGGCTGTGGTGACCGCCGTCGATCACGCGCCTGTGATGGCGGCGCTCGCCGTGCCACCCGCCATCGGATTGCTCGCCCGACTTACCGGATTGAGCAAACGCCCACGCATTCGTGGGCTGGTCAGCGACATGCAGGCGTTGCCGTTGCCGCGCGAACACGCCGATGTGTTGTGGAGCAACTTTGCGTTGCAGTGGGGCAACGATCTGCCTGCGTTGTTCGCCGAATGGAACCGCGTGCTCAAAATCGGCGGCGTGATGATGTTCACCGCACCGGGGCCGGACACGTTGATTGAGCTGCGTCGCGCGCTCAATCTAGCGGGCGAGATGGCTGATTCGCGCGTGCAGCGCTTCACCGATTTGCACGACATAGGCGACATGCTCATTCACGCGGGCTTTGCCGACCCGGTGATGGACATGGAAGTGATCACGCTCGAATACGCGAGCGCGAGCGCCTTATGGCGCGACCTCAAGGCGCAGGGCGCAACCAACGCAATGCGGACGCGACCGCGCGGCTTGCTCACGCCGCGCAAACTTCGCGCGATTGAATCGGCACTTGATCGCGCGCGAAAGCCGGATGGCCCCATTCGTATCAGCGTCGAGGTGATCTACGGCCACGCGTGGAAAGTTGCGCCGAAAAAAACCGCTGAGGGCCACGGCATTGTGCGACTGGAATCGATTCAACGCGGGCCGAAACCGTAGCCTCTGAGAACGCTAGCCCTTCTGCAAATGCTTGGCTAAAAACTTCTCCATGGCGCCATAAAACTCAAACTGGTTTTCTTGATTGCTGAAACCATGGCCCTCGTTGTCTTTGACCATGTAGTCAACGGTAACACCGCGTTTTCGCAGCGCTTCAACCATCTGGTCGCTCTCTGCTTTGACTACGCGCGGGTCTTTCGCGCCTTGCGCCACGAACAACGGCGTCTTGATTTTGCTGGCGTTAAGTGCGGGTGACGTTGCTTCAAATTGCGCCTTGTCCGCCACATCGTCGCCAATCATTTCCTTCATCATTTCGGCAAAAGGCTTCCAATAGGGCGGTATCGACTTGAGGAACGTAAACATGTTGGACACGCCCACGTAGCTCACCGCCGCCGCGTAAAGTTCAGGCGTTTTGGTGATGCCTGCCAAGGCGGTGTAACCACCGTAGCTGCCGCCATAAATGGCGATCCGTTTCGGGTCGGCGACCCCCTCTTTGATCAACCATTCAACGCCATCGGTCACGTCGTCCTGCATCGCCAAACCCCACTGCTTAAACGAGGCTTCCCAAAACTTGCGGCCAAAGCCGGTTGAGCCGCGAAAATTCATCTGCAACACGGCGTAACCGCGATTGGCGAGGAACTGCACCTGCGGGTTGTAGCCCCAGCTATCGCGCGCCCATGGGCCGCCGTGCGGGTTCACGATGACCGGTAGGTTTTTCGCTGCAATGCCCTTCGGTAGCGTCAAATAGCCGCGAATGGTCAGGCCGTCGCGGGCTGTGTATTGCACCGGTTTCATCTCCGCCATGTCTGTTTCGGCAATGGACGCGTTGATGTCGGCGAGCTTCACCAATGTGTCGCGCTTCACGTCGTACAGATAGCGGCTGCCTGGCGTGCGGTCGCTGGTGGTGGCGACGATGAGCGTTTGCTCGTCCTTGGTTGCGCTCTGAATGCTGATGTCGTAGCTCGGCAATTTCGCTTTCAGCGCGGCATCAATCCGCTTCGCCTCGGCGTCAACAAAGTGTTGCTCGGTTTTGTCGACCTGATAGTTCACCTGTGTGGGCACGTTGCGCGCACGCGACCACGAGAGGCTCCACACGTCCACCAGCGGGTGTTCAAAAACAAGCTTGCCCTCTTTGCCGGTGGCCGGATCAAACTCGAACAGTGCGCTCTTGTCGCGCCCGCGATTGGAGATGACGTACATTTTTTTGTTGTCAGCGGTGAACGCCGCCACCGAGACACTGTCGCGAAAATTGGTAGTAACAATCGACTTGAATTCAGCAGTCTCCGCGTCGCGGTAGAACAGGGAGGTGTTCACGCCATCAGTTGACGTAGCGCCGCGAATTTTTCCGGCGTGATCGGTCACCCAGCCGGTGAAATTGCCGGGGTTCAGCGCTGCGAGTTTCTCCTCACCGGTCTTGATGTTGATGCGATAGACGTCAAATATTTTTTTGTCGCGCTTGTTGTGGCTGACCAGAATATGGTTATCGTCATCAGGCAGATCATCAAGCACGGTGGCGCGGGTGCCGTCGTGCGGTGTCAGGTCGCGCACCACGCCAGTGTTGATGTCCGCGATCACCACATGAAAGTTCTCGTCACCGCCGAAATCTTTGGTGAACAGCACGTGCTGCGGGCCTTTGAAGAAATAATTTGAGATATCGCGCGCGGTTTCCGCCGTCACCCGCTTGATGCCGTCTTTGCTGCCCGCCTTATCGATGGGCTGCACAAAAATATTGAGCCGCGACTCGTACGGCTGCATGAAACCAATGTGCTTGCCGTCCGGCGAGATGCGGAAATAGCTCTGATCAGGCTTCTTGAAAAAATCCTGCACCGGGTACAACTTGGCGGGTTGCGCCTGTGCCGAGGTGGCCGCAACCGCGATCAGGCTGACGCTGCTCAGTGCGCTCAGCGCGCCCAACGCGCTCAGCCAATGGCGAAATCTCATGGGGTCTCCAACGAAAAAATGTGTCGAGCATCAAATTTAGGGCTTCCGCGGCGCGCCCTCCATTGCGGTGCGATGAAGTCACCGGAATGCGGCATGAATCGCGAAGTCGCAGAAATTTCTGGGCGTACACAGATGAATTACTGGTAACAGCTTCACGCTGAATGCGCCATTGCACCTGAGCTAAAGGCGGTTTAACCTAAAAGTCGATAAACTGTCATTTGACTGCTTAGCCCAATATAAACAGACGATTCAGCATAAAGCTGTATTCTTTTTTCATTGCCCTTGCTTGATATAGGGGAAAGCCCCCCGAAGTACCGGGCAACATCACGACTAACCCAGCGATTTCCACTTTATGGCCATGCCAGACGAACAAAACACGCCCACTCCCGACCAACCGATTCACGACGGCGCGGAGCTTTTTGTTGACGAGTTGACGGCGGACGAAAAACTCGCCGCTGCGTACAACGAAATCGCCGCGTTGAAAGACCAACACTTGCGCGCCGTGGCCGAGCAAGAAAACATTCGCAAGCGGAACGTCGCCGAGGTGCAATCCGCTCGAGATTACGCGTCGCGTGATTTCGCGTTCGCGCTGCTGTCGGTGAAAGACACGTTAGAGATGGTGTTGAAAGACGAGCAAAGCACGCCCGAGCAATTGAAGATGGGCGTCGACATGACGCTCAAAAATATGGTCACCGCGTTCGAGCGCGCGAAGGTCAAAGAGGTCAAGGCCGAGAAGTCCAAGTTTGATCCGAACCTGCATCAGGCGATGACGCAGATCGAATCCACCGAGCCGCCAGGCACCGTGCTGCAAGTGTTTCAAAAGGGCTACACCATCGGTGATCGTGTGCTGCGACCGGCGATGGTGGCGGTGGCCAAAGCGCCGGACGCGCCCAACGGTGCTGCGACAAATTCGAGCACTTCACCAGTTGAACCGGAAGCGTAGCCCCCAAACATATCGGTCATCGTCAGGCGAGCAATGCGTTGCCCGCCCACTCAAAAAATTAAAGGGAATAAATCATGAGCAAAATAATCGGAATCGATCTAGGCACGACCAACTCGTGCGTCGCGGTCATTGAAGGCGGCGTCGCCAAAGTCATCGAAAACTCGGAAGGCGCGCGCACCACGCCATCAACCGTTGCCTACATGGAAGACGGCGAAGTGACCGTCGGCGCGCCCGCCAAGCGGCAGGCAGTGACCAACCCCAAAGCCACCATCTACGCGGTTAAGCGCTTGATTGGTCGTCGCTTCGAAGAAAAAGAAGTGCAGAAAGACATCAGCCTGATGCCGTACGCCATCGTCAAAAACGAGAACGGCGACGCATGGGTTGAAGTGCGCGGCAAAAAACTCTCCCCGCCCGCAGTGTCCGCAGAAATTCTGCGCAAAATGAAAAAAACCGCTGAGGACTATCTCGGCCATGAAGTCACCGAAGCCGTCATCACGGTGCCCGCTTACTTCAACGACAGCCAACGTCAAGCAACCAAAGACGCGGGCCGCATTGCAGGCTTAGAAGTCAAGCGCATCATTAATGAGCCGACCGCTGCCGCGCTCGCCTTCGGTATCGACAAAGTAAAAAAAGACGGCAAATTTGCGGTGTATGACCTCGGCGGCGGCACGTTCGACGTATCGATCATCGAGATCGCCGACGTCGACGGCGAAAAGCAATTTGAAGTGCTCGCCACCAACGGCGACACGTTCTTGGGCGGCGAAGATTTCGACCAACGCTTGGTGGATTATCTCTGCGACGAATTCAAAAAACAGAGCGGTATTGACCTCACCAAAGACCCGATTGCGCTGCAACGGATCAAGGCCGCAGCTGAGCGCGCGAAGATCGAATTGTCTTCCTCGCAACAATCAGAAATCAACGAGCCGTACATCGCCATGGACGCGACTGGCCCGAAACATTTGGCGCTCAAAGTCACGCGCTCGAAACTCGAATCGTTGGTGGAAGACCTTATCGCCAAAACGATTGAGCCATGCCGCATTGCATTGAAAGATGCAGGCCTGACCATCGACAAAATCGACGACGTGATTTTGGTCGGTGGCCAAACGCGCATGCCGAAAGTGATCGACGCGGTGAAAGCCTTCTTCGGCAAAGAACCACGTAAAGACGTGAACCCGGACGAGGCCGTGGCCGTGGGCGCAGCGATTCAGGGCAGCGTGCTTTCGGGCGACCGCACCGACGTGTTGCTGCTTGACGTTTCTCCACTGTCGCTCGGCATTGAAACGCTCGGCGGCGTGATGACTAAACTCATTAAAAAGAACACCACGATCCCGACTAAGGCGTCACAAGTGTTCTCAACCGCTGACGACAATCAGTCTGCCGTGACCATTCACGTATTGCAGGGCGAGCGCGAAGTGTCATCAGGCAATAAGAGTTTGGGTCAGTTCAATTTAGAGGGCATTCCACCTTCACCGCGCGGCATGCCACAGATTGAGGTGCAGTTCGACATTGACGCCAACGGCATCCTGCATGTGAGCGCCAAAGACAAAGGCACCGGCAAAGAAAACAAGATCACCATCAAGGCTAATTCTGGCTTGAGCGAGGACGAAATTCAACGCATGGTGAACGACGCCAAAGCGAACGAAGTTGAAGACAAAAAGCGTTTAGAGATAGTGCAGTCACGCAACAACTTGGACACGCTCGCGCACAGCGTGAAAAAGAGCTTGGGCGAATACGGCGACAAGATGGAAGGCGACGAGAAGGGCAAGATTGAAGAAGCGCTGAAAGAAGCCGAGGCCCTCCTCAAAGACGAGAACGCCAGCAAAGAAGCCATCGACGCCAAACTCGAATCGCTGTCCACCGTTTCGCAAAAATTAGGCGAGAAAATGTACGCCGCGGCGCAGGCTGAGCAGGCGGCAGCGGGTGCAGCGGCAGGCGCGGGTGCTGGTGGAGGCGGTGGTGATGCAGGCCCAGCAGGCGGCGGAGGTGGCAAACCGGGCGACGACGCCAAGGTCGTCGATGCAGACTTCACGGAAGTGAAAGACGAAAAGAAGAAGTAAGCGGAAATGAAATCGGGCTCCTTATGGAGCCCGAGTTTTTTGAGGATTGAAAGTGGTAACCAATTACGATAGAGGCGAGCAGTCTTATCAGGTTTGCGAAATCTGTAGCAAGGAACACCCGGAGGGTCAGGGACAACATCAAGGGCGCTGGATCAGGGCATACCAATTAGTTGTTTGCGTGGACTGTTTCGAGCGAAATTGGGACGGTTGGAATGTAAGGCACGAATCGAAGCTCGAACGTCACCTGCTTAAGAGCGGAATACCGTTTCCAAAAAGGAACAGTAACGGCCTATATCCACGAGGGAACTGATTACTTACACCGCTCGCGAGTTGCTTTTTGTAACGTGAATGGATAAAAGCATCGTTCGAACTTTAAATTGTTTGCCAATGGGGCTACTAAGATGAAACATATTTTGCTTTCTCTCGCTGTTCTTTGTTGCATTGGATCCGCTGACGCGACGTTGCTAGGAAAAATAATAGCGGCTGTCGGAGGCTCAGCAGTCGGCAAATCGGCGACGCCCGCACCAAGCACGGCTAACCGCGCATTGACGCAGGAGATGGACGCATTCGCTGACGAGATGAATCGTAGTTCACTTAGATCGAGTCACGATAGCATCAAGATTACGCGTGCCGCCTATAACGAGTCCTCTCAGATACTTTCCATCCTTATGCGGCTTCCGGCGGGACAGACTGAGCCAACACAAGCCAGCTTAGATGCTTTTTCAGAGAATACGCAAAATCGTACTTGCGGTACCGAGACCCGCCGCTACTTGCAGCGCGGGGTAGTCTTCCAAATTGTGCTGAACGGTGCTGATGAAAAAATGCTGCGATTAGTGCATGTCTCTGATAGCGACTGTAACCGGTGAACTGTGTGAAGCTGCACGGGGAGGGCAACTCACCGTCTTGCCTTTAGCGAGGTAGGGTGCGCAACTCGCTGCCCCCCCTCAACCGCATCCCACCAATTTACGCCTCGTCAACCATGCCCGAAGCCCCATTCGCTTTGACCGACGCAATCCCGTTTTCCATCGCGGATTTGCTGGAATACATTTCACTCTTACCGATGGTTTGGCCGTTGCCTGCCTTGAGCACGAAATACGGACTGTCGTCTTTGGCGGTCTTGCGCGCGAAGGCGTCGTCTTTTTGTGAATTGGTCTGGCACGACTTGATGCCGTTCAACGCGCCTGCTTTGTCGTTGTAAGTCTCGCTGGTGAGAATCACCTGGTGGTTGCCCGCCAACAGATTGAACATGAACTTGCCACTAGCCGCTGCCTTGAGATGATATTTGCCTGCCATGATGTTTCCTTTCTCAATTCTGTGAGTTGCGAAATTCGCAAGCGAAATGATGCGCCCACTTGCGCCAATTAACAACCCCGCTCGGCCTTTTTCAGAACTTGTCGTAGTGCAGCGCACAATAGCCGTTGTCCGACAACATCTTGATTTGCATGTTGCTACTATGACCACAACCGAATGATCGCACCACTGTAAACAAGGAACGAAAACGATGCACTCAGATCTTTTGCCGCACGCCTTGAATCGTGAATTCCCTGAGCTGGCTGATGCTGTTGCTCATTTGAAGGAAACCGATCTGCATTTTGTGCATTTGCTCAAGCAGCATGATGCTGCGGACGACCAGATTACCAAAGACGAAACTGGCGTGGCGCCGATGGGTGACACGGCGCTAGAAGTGCTGAAAAAGCAGCGCCTGCATTTAAAAGATGAGCTTTACAAAATGGCGAGCATTACAGCCAAAAAGTAGCGAACTTTCGATGATGTCGTTTGCCAATAAAGTCATCGTTATCACGGGCGCATCGGACGGCATCGGTGCGGAGCTTGCGCGCCAGTTATCACGCGACAAACCGAAGCTGGTGCTTGCAGCCAGGCGGCTCGACGCATTACAGGCGGTAGCCGCGCAGTGCGAGGCCCTCGGCGCGACCACGTTTGTGAAGGTGGCTGACGTATCGATTGAAGCCGATTGCCGCGCGCTGATTGCGCATGCGGTTGACCGCTTTGGCGGCATTGATGCACTGGTCAATAACGCAGGCGTTTCGATGCATGCAAACTTCGACGAAATCAGCAATACCGACGTTTACGAAGAGCTGCTGCGCATCAATTTGATGGGCAGCATCTGGCCGACGCATGCGGCGCTGGCGCATCTGAAGTCGAGCAAAGGATTGGTCGTCGCCGTGTCAAGTTTGGCCGGATTGATTGGCGTGCCCGGACGCACAACCTACTGCGCCACCAAATTCGCGCAAACCGGATTTTTCGAGGCGTTGCGCGTTGAGCTTGCGCCTGACGGCGTGGACGTGTGCATCGCTTATCCGGGCGTGGTGGCCACCGAAATTCGTCGCAACGGATGGAATGCGAAGGGCCAAACGGCGGGCGTGTCGGGCTTGAACGAGGCGGGTGCTATGAGCGTCGAGGAATGCGCCGCACTCATCGTGGCTGCCATGCAACAACGTAAACGAGAAGAGGTGATGAGCGCCAAAGGCAAGCTCGGCCGCTGGCTCAAACTCATTGCTCCGGCGAGGCTCGACGCGATGGCGCGCGCGGCGTTGGTGAAGCAGCGGTAGGTCGTCGCCCTCCTACGACTATCACCGATTGACTTTGTGTTTGTGGGAGCGGTTCCACCGCGATTGCTCGCGCGTTAGCTTTCGCGGTGGAACCGCTCCCACGAGGGCGAGGTTGAACGCTACAAGTACGCCGCAGAATTCCGCTGCGTCAGCGCCACCGCTTCGCGATATTCCGCCTTCAATCGCTCAACAAGCACCGCAGTCGTCGGCACATCATCCATTTGCCCAACGCCTTGGCCTGAGCCCCAAATATCTTTCCATGCTTTCGCTGCGCTGCCGCCGAAATTCATCGCGGTTTTGTCGGCGCTGGGCAGGTTGTCTGGGTCGAGTCCGGCGCTCTTAACCGAGCCCTTCAAGTAGTTGCCGTGGATGCCGGTGAACAGCGACGAATAGATGATGTCCTGCGCAGTGGAGTTCACGATCATCTCTTTGTAGGCGTCGACCGCGCGCGCTTCCTGCGTGGCAATGAAGCGAGTGCCTATGTAGGCGAAGTCCGCGCCCATTGCCTGCGCTGCGAGCACGCTTGCGCCGTGCGCAATCGCGCCGGACAGCGCAATCGGGCCGCTATAAAAACGCCGCACCTCGCGCACTAGCGCAAACGGCGACAACATGCCGGCATGGCCGCCGGCACCGGAGCACACGAGGATCAGGCCGTCGACGCCAGCCTCCAGCGCTTTCTCTGCATGGCGAATGGAGATCACGTCATGCATGACGATGCCGCCCCACGCGTGGGCTTGCTTCACCACATCGCCCGGTGCGCGCAGGCTGGTGATGATCATCGGTGCTTTGTATTTTTCACACAGTTGCATATCGTGGTCGAGACGATCATTGCTGGAGTGAATGATCTGATTGACCGCATACGGCGCGATACGTCGCGCAGGCTCGGCTGCGCGCGCGGCCGCTAGTTTTTCGGTGAGTTCGGCGAGCCATTCGTCCAACTGCTCTTTGGGCCGCGCGTTGAGCGCGGGGAACGAGCCGATGATGCCCGCCATGCACTGCGCGAGCACCAGCGGAGGATGGGAGATGATGAACAGCGGTGCGCCTATCACGGGCAAGCTGAGTTGATTGTCTAAAAATGCGGGTAATGCCATGGTGAAAATTTAATAAACTGTGGAGTCAAGCAGGAGGCAAGTTGCGATGGACTTAAGTTATTCCCAAGAACAACAAAAATTTGCGCACGATGTGCATGAGTTTACGCGAGCCAATCTCGATGCAAAGGTTGCGCAGAAAGTGCTCGAAGGTTCGCGCTTGGAGCGCGAAGATTTTCTCGGTTGGCACCGTTCGCTGCACAAAAAGGGCTGGGCTGGTGTGGGCTGGCCCACGTCCTTCGGCGGCACCGGTTGGGACGCAACGCAGCAGCATATTTTTGATGAAGTGACCGCGGACGCGGGCGCGCCGCAATTGATTCCGTTCGGCCTGCGCATGGTCGCACCGGTGATCATGAATTTTGGCAACAAAGCGCAGCAGGACGACCACCTGCCAAAGATTTTGTCGGGTGAAAACTGGTGGTGTCAGGGCTATTCGGAACCGGGTTCGGGCTCCGATTTGGCATCGCTGAACTGCAAGGCGGAACGAGTCGGCGACCATTACATCGTCAACGGTCAGAAGACGTGGACCACGCTGGGTCAACATGCCGACTGGATTTTTTGCCTGGTGCGCACCTCCAGCGAAGGGCGTCGGCAAGAGGGCATCAGCTTCCTGCTGATCGACATGAAAACACCGGGCATCACCGTGCGCCCGATCATCATGCTCGATCAAGAGCATGAGGTCAACGAGGTGTGGTTTGACGAGGTAAAAGTACCCGTCGAAAATCTCGTAGGCGAAGAAAATCAAGGCTGGACGTACGCCAAATTTTTGCTCTCGCATGAGCGCACCGGCATCGCGGGCGTGGGTCGCTGCAAACGCATCGTCAAGCGCTTGCACAACGTTGCCAAACAAGCGAAATCCAACGGTAAACCGTTGATCGAAGACGTGCGTTTTCGGGATCGACTGGCGCAGGTGGAGATCGAGTTGCGCGCGCTCGAAATCACACTGCTTCGCGTGCTTGATGCGGAACGCGAACAACGGGCACCGGGGCCAGAGGCCTCGCTTTTGAAAATCAAGGGCTCTGAAATTCAGCAGGTGTTGACCGAGCTGACCATGATGGCTGCAGGGCCGTCCGCGCTGCCATATGTGCGCGAAGGCGAGCATGGCGCGGCAGACGTGGCGTGGCTGTCGGACGAAGCGTTTCGCTACGCCAGCGGCCACTACTTTAACTTTCGGAAGACCTCCATTTACGGCGGCTCGAACGAGATTCAACGCAACATCATTACGCAACTGGTTTTGGGGCTGTAAGCATGGACTTTTCTCTCACTGAAGAACAAACCGCGCTCAAAGATTCGCTCGGTAAATTTATTGATCGCGACTACACGTTTGATGATCGCTGGAAGGTGATTAGATCAAGGGAGGGCTGGTCGCGCGCGCACTGGAATCAGCTCGCCGAAATCGGCCTGATGGCGCTGCCTGTGGCTGAGGCCGACGGTGGCTTGGGTGGTGGTGGCGTGGACACGATGGTGGTGATGGAGCAGATCGGTCGCGGCCTTGTGCTGGAGCCGTATCTCGGTTGCGCTGCGTTGCCAGCGGCGTTGATCAGGGCTTGCAGCACCGAGGCGCAGCGCGCAGCATTGTCGGAAGGACTTGCCAGCGGCGGGACCTTGTACGCTTTCGCTCACACCGAACCGGGCCAGCGCTACGAGCGCGCAGCGGTCGGTATGGCCGCCGTGGTGAGCGGTGATGGTTACATGCTCACCGGCAAAAAAATCAGCGTATTGGGTGGTGATTGTGCGGATCAATTGTTGGTGTCTGCGACGGTGACAGGCGACGCGAGCGCATCGCTGTTTGTGGTCGATGCCAAGGCGGCAGGAGTTGTGCGTCACGAGTACCCGATGCAGGACGCGCAGCGCGGCGCTGACATTGATTTCAGCGGCGTTAAAGTGGGTGCGGACGCGTTGATTGGCACGCGCGGCGGCGCGCAAGCGGCCATCGATTACGCGCTTGATGTGGCGTGCGCCGCGCTGTGCGCCGAGTCGGTGGGCGTGATGGACGCGTTGCTCAAACAGACTATCGAATACCTGAAAACGCGCAAACAATTCGGTCGCGCCATCGGCACCAATCAGGCCTTGCAACATCGTGCCGTGGACATGATGATGCACGTAGAAATGTCGCGTTCGATGGCGCTGGAAGCGGCGGTAGCGGTGGACAATCCCGACGCGGCAGCGCGCGCCAAAGCGATCTCCGGCGCCAAAACTATCGTCGGACAAGCGTGTCGTTTCGTCGGGCAAAACGCAGTGCAACTGCACGGCGGTATCGGCGTCACGCACGAACTAGCAGCGTCGCATTACTTCAAACGCCTGACCATGATTAACGTCACGTTCGGTGACTCAGACTGGCATCTGGCGCGCTACGGCGACACGTTGCTGGCGGCTGCGTAGGGGATTTTCAAGGCTTCAGCTTTTCGCTGAAAGCCTTATTTTGCTTGGGCTAGACGAATTTGTAGCCTAAAGTCGGTATACTGCATAAATCGACGCTAAGCCCTCGTAAATTGGCGCTTCTAGCGTAAAGCTGTTGCTGTTTGTTTCACGCCCATCATCGACCACGAACAATGCAACGCGCAAAACGGCGCAACAATTTGCGCCGCCTTACTTCGCTAATTGCCGCATGCGCGCCAGCCGATCACCTTCGTTTTCGGCAAACCAGCTGTCTTTGCTCAACGCTTCCACCGCTTTCGCAAAGTACGGTTTTGCTTTCGCGGGCTCGCTCTTCACCATATAAATTTCCGCGATTTCTTCGAATACGTAGCCATCCGGCTCTGCTGCCTCAGCGGCTTCAATTTCGATGGCCAATTGCATCGCCAACGCTTCGTCATAGCGCTTAAGCATGCGCATCACGTTCGCGATCTGCCACCTCGCGGTGCGAATTTGTGAGGCGCTGCGGGTGAGTTGAAACGCGGTCAGCGATGCCTGAAAGTGTTTCATCGCTGCGTCAAGATTGCCGCGTTCGCGTTCGGTGTGGCCCATGTTGTTAGCAAGCGTGCCGCGCCAGCGAATCGCTCGCGGCAGGTTACTACTTGTGGCCTGCGCCAGCGCCCGTTCGTTCCAGCGCTGCGCTTCGTCGCCCGCCTCCGCAATGCCCATCATGTGTGCGGCATCAATAGCGAGCAACGTGAATTTCTCCTTGTCACCGATTTGCCAGGCTTCGAGGAACAGCGGTCGCGCCTTCACCGCTTCATTCGCTGCACGAAACGTGCGGCCACGCTCCAGCAGATAACGAACGCGCACCGCCGGCCGCGTCTTTTCAGTCATGCGCCGCTGCACCGCGTCTAGCAACGCATGCGCCTGCGTAAATTCACGACGCAAGCTGAAAGTGCGCGCAAGCTGCGTCTCAAGCTCTAGCGCATCGTCGCCAGACGCGGTTTTCAGCGCATCACGAAAACGCGTCTCCGACACCGCAGGTTGGTTGTAATCCCAGAGCGCGTCAATATCTGCGGCCATCGCCGATCCTCCCGTCAATGCAAGCGCTGCAATGAGGCCGCGCAGTCTAAGGAAGCGCTGAGCAAGTGAGCGAGACGGATGCAGTACAAGGCGTGTGGCGCGCAGGAACCGGAATGTACGCTCTGGTACATGAGGATTCCGAGCACCGCACAACGAAGTAATGCGCCGTCGTAGCCACTTGATCAGCGTTTCCTTATGTTCCTGCTTGCCCGCCATCGCGCCGCTCCAACGTTTCGATGTCACGCAGCCGCGCATAAAAATTGCTGCCGAGCCGCGCGTACGGACGCAGATCAACATGCTCCAGCACATCAATGCGATGCTTGAAGCCGCGCTTCTCGCCGACGTACACGCGCTCGTCAATATGCACCTTCACCACCTCACCCATCACCCACGTGTTGCGCCCGAGGGCAATGCCCTCACGCAGCACGCATTCGTACGCAATGGGCACGCCCTGCACGCGCGGCGGCTTCACAATCATTGAGGCCACGGGTGTTAAGCCCGCATGCGCAAATTCGCTTTCACCATGCGGCAGCGGATCGCTGGATCGCACCATCGCCTCAGCCATATTTTCCGGCACGATGTTGATCACGAATTCTCGCGTGGTCTGAATATTGGCCCACGTGTCTTTCAATTCGAAATGCGCGTTCTTGCGATCCTCGCCGCGCGGCCCGCAACTGAAACCGAGGATCGGTGGACTCGGTGAACACACGTTGAAAAACGAATAGGGCGCGAGGTTCGTGTTGCCCGCAACGTCCACGCTCGACACCCACGCAATGGGGCGCGGGATGATGGCGTCGCGCAATACAAAATACATTTCGTCCGTTGTGAAATCAGCAGGTGAAAGAGAAATCGTACTCATGCCGCTTCTTTCAAAAAATCAACGACAACATTCACCGTTGGCGCGTCAAAAATCATCGGCGCATGGCCCGTATCGGCAATGGTCAGCGCGCGCGCATTGGGATGCGTGTCCACCATTTTCGTGAGCGTCGCCGCGCTTAATAAATCCGAGTTTGCGCCGCGCAAAATTAGCGTGGGCTGCGTAACGGCCAGCCACAGTGGCCACATGTCAGCGGCGGGCGCGGCGAGACCTGCACGAAACGCTTCACCCACTTTTGGGTCCATGTTGAATTCCCACCGGCCATCAGCGCGCTGCCAGCACGACGTGCTCACCATGTGCTGATACTGAGCTTCAGTCAACGGCCCGAAGGTGGTGATTGCCGTGCGCGCGGCTGCGTACAGTTCGGGATACGACGCGAAGTTGGGTGCCTGCCCGACGTAGCTCGCGATGCGTTTTATCGCGTCAACTTCAAGCACCGGCCCGATGTCATTGATGACGAACCGCCGCATCGCGGATGGGGGCGTTGCGGCCATCACCATACCAATCAGCCCGCCCATTGATGTGCCAATCCAGTCATACGTTTGCACGCCAAACTGCGTCAGCATAGCGTGGATAAATTGCACGTAAGTTGGAAAAGAATACTGCTCCGCGCTTGCCAGCCAGTCACTTTGGCCACGTCCCGGAATGTCCGGGCACAGCAAACGAAAGTCGCCGCTCAACGCGTCTGCAACCACATCAAAGTCACGTCCATTGCGCGACAAACCATGCACGCACAGCACCACGCGCGGATTTTTCTCGTCCCCCCATTCATGCACCAACATGTGCTTGAGCACACCGTCGATCAACAAGGCAACGTTACTTCTGCGATGCGATCTCGCGATCATTTCAACTCCGTGTAAATCAACAAATTTAGCTAAGTCCAGCGTAACACCAGTCAGTGAACTTAGCGTCAGCCGACCCACTGGGTGAAGTCCTGAACCGCCACACGCGGCGTGTGAAATGTATTCACCAACGCTGCCTCATCGGCATAACCGAGCGACATGCCGCACACCAGCATCTCATCTTCACCCGCACCAATGATCGGCTGAATGATTTTCGCGAAACCATTCCACGCCGCCTGCGGACAGGTGTGCAGGCCCTGCGCCCGCGCGGCGACCATGATGTTTTGCAGAAACATGCCACAGTCCACCAGACTGCCACGGCCCATCACGCGGTCAATGGTCACGAACAGGCCGACCGGTGCGTCGAAGAAGCGAAAATTGCGCTGATGTTGCGTGTGCATTGCATTTTTGTCGCCTTTGGTGATGCCCAGCAATCCATACAAACTCCATCCATTTTCGCGACGCCGATCAATGTACGGACTCACCCATTTTTCCGGGTAGTAGTCGTACGTCTCGCGATACTCGGAGGCGACCGCTGGGTCGGCACGAATCGCATCGTGCGCAGCGCATACTTCGGTGACGATCTGGTCGCGCGCCGCCCCCTGAACCACGTACACGCGCCACGGCTGTGTGTTGGTGCCGCTGGCTGCGCGCGATGCCACGTTGAGAATGTGTTCAATCAACTCGCGAGGCACGGGCGTCGGCAAAAACGCCCGCGCCGAAAACCGGCTGGTGATCGCGGCGTCCACGCTGGCGGCGTCCGCAATGCGCACGCTCACTTGATTCGACCGCATACTTTCGCTAACTGCTTCGCTCACGTTTTCTATCCTCAAAAAATGGGTGCTGCGCCTGCGAACGCGTTGATGCGGCACAATTTCAGGATGCGGCGCATCTCAATCATTGGCAGTTCGGGTTCCGGCAAATCGACACTCGCCAAAAGCTTATCAGCACGACTCGGCTTGCCGCATACCGAGCTTGACGATTTGTACTGGTTGCCTGACTGGCGCGAGCGCGACAGAAGCGAATTTCGTCACTCGATCGATCACGCGACGGCAGCGCCTGCGTGGGTGATTGACGGCGGCTATTCCGAAGTGCGCGATCTAGTGTGGGGACGAGCGGATACGTTGATCTGGCTGGATCAATCGCTGCCGCGCACGGCGATGCAACTAATTCGCCGAACCTATGTGCGCAATGTTCACCACGTCCCCTGTTGCAATGGCAACGTCGAATCGTGGGGTCGAAGCTTGGGCCGCGAATCAGTCATCCTCCACCTCCTGAAAACCTACCATCGCAATCGCCGTGTTTTTCCAGGCGCGTTGCGGCAGTATGTAGCCGGAAAGACGGTGATTATCTTGCGCTCGCCTGCGGAGATTCGGGCGTGGTTAGCCAGTGTTGCGTGCGACGCTGCAGCGAAATAGTCGATCAAAGTCAACGAGTGCAATATGAAATCATGTTGATCAATCAGGTGCAGCAGGATGGCTCACACAACGCCGCTAAGCTATCGCCTTATGCTCAAACTTCCAAACGCTGAATTACTGATCGCGCAGCTCAGGGCTCGCGGAATAAGTCTGCCCAGCGGTTCAGTGCGCGTGGACGGTTACGGAGACTCGCCCGAGTTATCCGAACAACTGCTTGATTTGATTCGATCAGGGCGTAAGCGAGCTGGCACCGGACTGTTTTGGGCTTACGAAGCCGACGGCGAGTCGATTCCGACTACGGGAGACATTGAAATCGTGGTGGATCATCGCAACGAGCCCGCGCTCGTCACCCGAATTGCCAGCGTGCAGGTCATCCCGTACGGTGAAGTCACTGCTGAATACGCAGCCATAGAGGGTGAGGGTGATGGGTCGCTGGCGTATTGGCGCGAGGCGCATTGGGCGTTTTTTTCAAGAGAGTGCCAGCGATTGGGCCGTACACCGGACGATTCGATGCTGGTGGTTTGCAGCGTTTTTGAAGTGCTTCACACCCTAGTCGTGGAGTCGAGTGGGGTTGCAGAAACGTATAAATAGCAGATTTACAGAAAATCTGCTACTCTGCGTTTATGAACGCTACTCTAACCCTTACAGATCGCGGTGTTATCAGCTTGCCTGCGGCGCTTCGGCGTGCGGTTGGTTTGCGGCCAAATGATCAGGTGATTGCTGAGGCTACGCCCGATGGCATTTTGCTGCGGCCGGCGGTGACATTGCCTGTTGAGCATTATTCTGCTGCGCGTATCGCGGAATTTGATGCGGGTGAAAGAGAGCTAGCAGATTTCTTTGTCGCACGTGATTTGACGGGTCAGGTTGCGCCGGAAAAAGCGCCCAAATCAAATAAAGCTGACAAAGCAAAAAAACGCTAACGGGCCGGTGCGATCTTGCGCATTTTTCTTGATGCAAATGTTTTGTTCTCAGCTGCGCGCGCGGACGGTGCGATTCGACGGCTGTTGAGCGAACTTCAACAGCGCAAGCACGTTTTGGTCGTTGGGCCGTTGGTGATCGTTGAGGCGCGCCGTAATCTTGAAAACAAAGCAAATCCGGTGGCACTGAGTTGGCTGGATACGATGTTGTCCTCGATTGAGACTTCAGTCTTCGAGCCTCGATTGGTCGCCGTAGACGTTGATTGGTTGGTCGAAAAAGATCGTCACGTTTTGCGTGCGGCTATTCAAATGCGGTGTGCCGTTTTGGTGACAGGTGATGTCGCTCATTTCGGTGCAGGTTATGGGCGTACGTTTGAAGGCGTGAAGATTTTGAGTCCGCGCATGACAGCGGAGTTACTGTTAACCGACTCCTCACTGTAACCCTCTCCCGCAATGGGAGAGGGGACAAAATCGTCGCAGTCCTGTTTGGCAAGAACGCGCTTTGAGCTCAGCGGAAATAGCGCACTAAGGCAGATCGATCCTGTAAGTCTTTGGCGTTAGCGACGCTCGACTACTGAAACGCCACCTCCGCAAAGCTCCGCAGCTTGCGGCTGTGCAGATGATCCGCGCCTGCTTCGCGCATCAGTTCAATCGCACGGATGCCAATCAATAAATGCTGATTCACGCGTTCGCGATAGAAATGGTTGGCCATGCCGGGTAGTTTGATTTCGCCGTGTAGTGGCTTGTCACTCACGCAGAGCAATGTGCCGTACGGGACGCGAAAGCGGAAGCCGTTGGCTGCAATCGTTGCGCTTTCCATATCGAGCGCGACGGCGCGGCTTTGCGAAAAGCGGCGCTCTGGCGTGCGCTGCGGTAACAGTTCCCAATTGCGATTGTCGGTGCTGGCGACGGTGCCGGTGCGCATGATGCGTTTGAGTTCGTAGCCTTTAAGTTTTGTCACATCGGCCACAGCGGATTCGAGTGCAACTTGCACCTCAGCGAGCGGCGGAATCGGCACCCACAGCGGCAAGTCTTCATCGAGCACATGATCTTCGCGTACGTAGCCGTGGGCGAGCACGTAGTCGCCCAGCGCCTGCGTGTTGCGCAGGCCCGCGCAGTGGCCGAGCATGAGCCACGCGTGCGGGCGGAGCACGGCGATGTGATCGGTGATGGTTTTAGCGTTGGCCGGGCCGACACCGATGTTGACCATGGTGATGCCGGAGCGGTCGGCGCGCAGCAGGTGATAAGCGGGCATTTGCGGCAAACGTGGTGGCGCGGTGCCCAAGTCGTCACCGGATTGCTGCGACAAACCTTTGCGCCGCGTCACGACGTTGCCAGGCTCGACGAACGCGACGTAAACGCTCGCCGGATCATTCATCAACTCATGGCCCATGCGCACGAATTCGTCGATGTAGAACTGATAGTTAGTGAACAAAATAAAGTTTTGAAACCACTCCGGCGCGGTGCCGGTGTAATGGCGCAGCCGATGCAGCGAATAGTCAACACGCGGCGCGGTGAACAGGGCGAGCGGTTGATGCGCGCCGGGCGGCGGCTCGTAGGTGCCGTTGGCGATGCCGTCGTCCATGGCAGCGAGATCCGGCAGGTCGAACACGTCGCGCATCATCTGGCGGCGAGCGGCGGTCAAGTTGCCTTCGATGTGATCATGTTCAGCGAACGAAAAGTGCACCGGAATCGGCTGCGCACTGGTGCCCACTTCAAGCGTGGTGCCGTGGTTTTTCAGTAAAAGTCGAAATTGTTCGAGGTAATACGAATCGTAGAGATCGGGGCGCGTGAGTGTGGTCTCGTAAATGCCGGGGCCGTGTACGAAACCGTACGACAGCCGCGAATCGGCGCGCGCCACCGTGCGCGTATGCACGCGAACAAACGGGTAGCAGGCGCGGACATGACCGCCGAGATCCTCGCCTGCAACAAACTTTTGCAGCGCGTCGCGCAAGTGCGCAATCGAGGTGTCGTAAATGTGTTTAACCTGCGCCAGAGCGGCGGCGGGGTCATCGAAGTTCGCCGGAGCAATGAATGTCGAGACGGAGCGGGAGGTGTTGAATGTTGTTTTTGTCATCCTACATTGTCTCCTGAGTTGCCCGGTGTAGGGCATAACATTCATGAATGACAAAAATATCAAAAACTGAATCCGCTGCATCGCCGCCAGAGCTTGCGAACGAACCGCCGCCAGCAGGGCCCGGATTCGCGCAACTGCCGCTGTCAAGCGCGATGCTCGCGAATCTGGATCGCTTGAATTACACCGTGATGACGCCGATTCAGGCGGCGAGTATCCCGCCCGCGCTCGACGGCCGCGATTTGATTGCGCAAGCAAAAACCGGCAGCGGCAAGACGGCTGCATTCGCCATTCCGTTGCTGGCCAAACTCGACACGTCGCGCTTTGACGTGCAGGCGCTGGTGCTGTGCCCTACTCGCGAGCTGGCCGATCAAGTGACGCAGGAAATTCGCCGCCTTGCACGCGCTGAAGACAACATCAAAATTTTGACGCTCGCCGGTGGCGTGATGATGCGCGGCCAGCGCACGAGCCTGGAGCACGGCGCGCACATCGCCGTGGGCACGCCGGGGCGCATCATGGACCTGCTTGATCGCGGTAATTTGAATCTGGAACACGTCAATACCTTCGTGCTCGACGAGGCAGATCGCATGCTTGACATGGGTTTTTATGACGACATTGCGTACGTCGCTAAACGTGTGCCCACGCAGCGACAAACGCTGATGTTCTCCGCGACGTATCCGGAAGGCATCGCCAAACTCAGCGCACAATTCTTAAAAAATCCGCAGCGCATTACGGTGGAATCGCAGCACGACAGCGGCAAGATTCGCCAGCGCTTTTATGAAGTGGCGGACAGTGATCGGCTGCACACCGTGTCGCATCTGCTCAATCACTATCGCCCGGTCAGCACGCTCGCGTTTTGCAACACCAAACAGCAATGCAAAGCACTGGTTGAACTGCTGCAAGGCCAGGGTTTTAGCGCGCTGGCGCTGCATGGTGAACTTGAGCAGCGAGACCGCGATCAGGTGCTGGTGCAGTTCGCTAATCGTAGTTGTTCGGTGCTGGTTGCCACCGATGTGGCCGCGCGCGGGCTCGACATTGCGCAGCTTGAAGCGGTGATCAACGTGGACGTCACGCCCGAGCCCGAGCTGCACATTCATCGCATCGGCCGCACCGGGCGCGGTGACCACGAAGGCTGGGCGTTAAGCCTTGCGAGCCCGAAAGAAATGGGTCGCGTTTCGCGTATTGAAGACGAGCAACATCGACGCATGGAATGGTTGGATGTGGCCACCCTCACGCCGATTGCCGACGAGCCGCTGACGCCGCCCATGGCGACTCTGCAACTTCAGATTGAACGCAAGGAAAAAATTCGCGCCGGTGACGTGCTCGGCGCGCTCACGGGCGAGGGCGGCATTGACGGCGTGAATGTGGGCAAGATCAGCATCTCGGCGTTTTCGACGTACGTTGCCGTGAAACGAGAGCTTGCCAAGGCCGCGCTGAAACATCTCACATCAATCAAGATTAAAGGCAAAACGGTGCGCGTGCGACTGCTATGAGCGCGCTAGATTCATCGGTCAACGCAACCGTCATTGCGCAGATGCAAACGTGGCTAGAGCGCGCCGTGATCGGCCTCAACCTGTGCCCGTTTGCTAAAGCCGTTCACGTGAAAGGGCAAATTCGCTACGTGGTGAGCGACGCGATTACGCCTGAGGCGCTGGCTGACGAGTTGGTGCGCGAGCTGGAATTTTTGGCCGAAGCGAATGCGGAAACGGTGGACACGACGCTGCTCATTCATCCGCACGTGCTTCAAGATTTCCTCGATTTCAACGATTTTCTGGAGGTCGCCGACGGGATTGTTGAAGAGCTGGAGCTCGACGGCCTGCTGCAAGTGGCGAGCTTTCATCCGCAGTTTCAGTTTGAAAACACCGAGTTGGATGACATCACCAACTACACCAATCGTTCGCCGTATCCCACGCTGCATTTGTTGCGCGAAGACAGCGTGGAGCGCGCAGTGGCAGCGTTTCCTGAGGAGTTGGAGATAGCGAGCGCTAACATCGCCACGCTTGAAAAACTCGGCCACGACGGGTGGAACGCGCTGAAAATCCCAGCCGCGACGTAACAACATTTCGACGCAGCGCTGATTACGCTAGGGCTAGCACGCGATTCGGCATTAAGTCGAGTTATGCTATTTATGGCGTCTACCCCAAGTTAAATAGCCGTTTCACTTGAAAGCTATAGCGTTACAGTCGCCCAAAATCTGGTCATTTGCGCCGTCGCCGCGACGGTTGATCGTGCGCATCGCGCTCGGCGGCTAAAAAATATTTCAACCCAACTGCATCCAATCGCCTGCTTCGTTCGTAGTGAAGATAGCGACGCTCACTTTTGCGTCCGGTCACTCACACCACCTCGATCCATTACGAATCAATCTTTCAGGAGAACTCCAATGAAACGCACTTCACTCGCCAGCGCACTCACCACGTCAGCACTCGTCTCGCTGCTAGCCGCTTGCGCCACTGCGCAAATGGCACCGATGGCTGCCATGTCAGCCATGTACGACCAATCCGCACTGCCCGATGCAGTCAAAGTGCCGGCCGGTAACAAGGTCGCTATGGAGACCGTCGGCGTGGGCCAGATCACCTACGAATGCCGCGACAAAAAAGATATGGCCGGTCAATACGAATGGGTGTTCGTTGGCCCGGACGCTGCGCTCAACGACCGCAGCGGCAAGAAAATCGGCAAATACTTCGGCCCGCCCGCTACGTGGGAAAACATGGACGGCTCAAAAATCACCGCCACGCAAGTCGCCGTTGCCCCCGCAGGCGCTGGCAACATTCCCTCGCAATTGGTGAAGGCAAACCCCGCCATGGGTGCTGGCGCGATGATGGGCGTCACCTACATTCAACGTGTAGCCACCAAGGGCGGCGTTGCACCAGCAATGGCCTGTGACATGGGCAACAAAGGCAAAAAAGAAATTGTTAATTACCAAGCGGACTACATTTTTTACAAGAGCATGTAGTCCGACCGAGCCTGCTACGTTTGCGTCTCGCGACGCAAACGCAGATCACCCAACCGTGGGGTGAGCGCGTTAAGCCATCGGCTTCGCGCTCTGCCTCTGCGAAAGGCAGGTTCGGCGGTGTTCAGGATCAGTAATCGTCAGTTATCATCTTGTGGCGGTGGAGAGAACGCGGCAGTCGCCCTGCGCTTTGCGGCAGCCCGTACGGGTGCCACACGATTGACCGATAGATTCAAGCCCACTTTGCCTGACGCCCCGCACACTTTCGATTACGAAGCCGCACTTGCCGCCTGCACCAAGGGCGACCGTGACGCGCTGCACCGCATCTATCAAATGGACAGCCGTCGGCTGCTGGGCGTTGCGCTGCGCATCGTGCGCGAGCGCGCGTTGGCGGAGGACGTGTTGCACGACGCCTTTATGAACATCTGGACCAAAGCGGCAAGTTTCGACGCGATGCGCGGCTCGGCGCGTGGCTGGATTCATAGCGTGGTGCGAAACCTTGCGCTGAGCGTGGTGCGCGCCCAAGGCCGTGAAATGTCGGCTGACGAAGAAGCCATTGTGGCGCTTGAGGCTGAGCAGGTCGCCAGCGCCGCACCCATGAGCGAATTGTTCGAGATCAACGCTGACATCGGCCGCCTCAACGAGTGTTTGCAAGCGCTCGACGCACCCAAAAGGAACAGCATCCTCGCGGCCTATTTGGACGGCTGCTCGCACAGCGAAATCGCCGAACGCTTGAACGCGCCGCTCGGCAGCGTCAAAGCATGGATTAAACGCGGCCTCTTTTCGCTGCGTGAGTGCATGGCATGAACGCGTCATCAAACGACATTCAACATCTCGCGGGCGAATACGTGCTGGGCACGTTATCCGCCGCGAGCCGTGCCGGTGTTGAAGCGCGCATGGCCAACGACGCGGCGTTGCGCACGGCGGTAGCGCTTTGGCAGGAGACACTTGCGCCGCTCAATGCGTTGGTTGAACCGGTGGAGCCGTCAGCGCAATTGTGGCCGAGGATTGAAGCGTCCGTTGCTGCGAACGTGGACGCTGCGGTACGTACAAGCCCGACCGTTACAGCACCTAGTGTGAATGGGTGGAACAGCCTGCGTCTGTGGCGCGGCTTGAGCGCAGCGGGCTTCGCCACTGCCGCCCTCATGGGCATCGTGGTGGTGGCCAATTTCGCGCAACCACCCGCACCGGGCTACATGGTGGTGCTGGTCGGGCCGCAAGACAAAGCCCCGGGTTGGATCGTGCAGGCAGGCACGAACGCACAGCAGGCGCGCCTGATTCCGCTCGGCAAGATGGAAGTGCCGAGCGACAAGTCGCTACAGTTCTGGACCAAGGGCGACAACTGGAAAGGCCCGGTGTCGTTGGGTCTCGTCAAACCCGGCCAGTCGCTCGAAATCCCGCTCGACAAACTGCCGCCACTACAGCCGAATCAGCTGTTCGAAATCACGCTTGAGCCTTACAACGGCTCGCCACTAGATCGCCCGACCGGCCCGATTTTGTTCATCGGGCGTGCGGTGAAGATCATCTGAAAAATAGTTACGCGTTCGCGTAGCTCGCGAGCGGTGGGCAGGTGCACATGATGTTGCGGTCGCCGTACACATCATCCACGCGCCCGACCGGTGGCCAATATTTATTCGCACGTAAGCTCGCCAAGGGGTAGGCCGCTTGCTCGCGGGTGTAAGCGTGATTCCAGTTTTCGACGAGTAACGTTTCAACCGTGTGCGGCGCATTCACCAGCGGGTTGTCATCCTTCGGATAGATGCCCATTTCCACTGCGCGAATTTCTTCGCGAATGGCAATCATGGCATCAATGAAGCGATCAATCTCAACCAGCGGCTCGCTCTCGGTCGGCTCAATCATCAGCGTGCCCGCCACCGGAAAGCTCACCGTCGGCGCATGAAAACCGTAGTCCATCAAGCGCTTGGCCACATCCATATTGCTGATGCCGCACAGCTCTTTGATCGGGCGCACATCGATGATGCATTCGTGCGCAACGAAGCCACCGTGACCGGTGTAGAGCACCGGAAAATGTGGTGCAAGCTTGATGGCGATGTAGTTCGCGCTCAAAATCGCAACCGCTGTGGCTTCGCGCAAACCGTCGCCGCCCATCATGCGAATGTAGGCATACGGAATCGGCAAAATGCTTGCCGAACCTTGCGGCGCAGCGCTCACCGGACCGACGATACCGCGGCCAGGCAAAAACGGCGCAAGCTGTGATTTAACGCCAATCGGGCCCACGCCGGGACCGCCACCGCCATGCGGAATGCAGAAGGTTTTGTGCAGATTCATGTGGCTCACATCGGCCCCGATTTCGGCCGGATAGGTTACGCCGACTTGCGCATTGAGATTCGCGCCGTCCATGTAAACCTGCCCGCCGTGCGCATGCACGATGGCGCAAATTTCTTTCACCGCTTCTTCAAACACCCCGTGCGTTGAAGGGTAGGTAATCATCAACGCCGCGAGATTTTTTGAATATTTTTCTGCGGCCGCTTTGAGATCAGCCACGTCCACATTGCCTTGATCGTCACACTTAGTGACGACGACTTCCATGCCGCACATGTTGGCGCTGGCCGGATTGGTGCCATGCGCCGACGACGGAATCAGGCAAATATTTCGGTGCGCCTCACCGCGACTGGCGTGATAGCCGCGAATGGCCAGCAAGCCCGCGTATTCGCCCTGCGCGCCACTGTTCGGCTGCAATGTCACGGCATCAAAGCCGGTGATTTTGCACAACAGGTCTTCAAGATTTTTGACGAGCTCGGCGTAACCGGCAGCCTGCTCAGCAGGTGCGAACGGATGCATATTGCCGAACTCGGGCCACGTCACCGGGATCATTTCGGTGGTGGCGTTTAACTTCATGGTGCATGAGCCAAGCGGAATCATGGTGCGATCCAGCGCTAAATCTTTGTCGGCCAAGCGACGCAAGTAGCGCAGCATTTCGGTCTCAGAGTGATGGGTGTTGAAGACGGGATGAGTGAGGATTTTTGTGGTGCGGCGGAGCGCGGCGGGTATGGCCCCCTCTCCCGTTGCGGCAGAGGGTTGGGGCGAGGTGGAACCTAGGGCACCAGCAATCGCATGCAACACCGCATCAGCATCGGCAGCTGTATGCGTCTCATCAAACGTAACACCCACTGAGTTCGACTCCGCGAAGTGCCGCATATTCATGCCCGCATTTTTTGCCGTCGCCACAATCGCCGCATGCGCATCATGCTTGAACGTCACGGTGTCAAAGAAATGTGCGGAGGCAACCGCAATGTGCATCGCCTTCAAGCCCGCCGCAAAGCGTGTCGCCAAGCCATGCACTCGCTCAGCAATCAGCTTCAATCCCTGCGGCCCGTGATACACCGCATACATGCTCGCCATCACGGCCAACAGCACCTGTGCCGTGCAGATGTTGCTGGTGGCTTTTTCGCGGCGGATGTGCTGCTCGCGGGTTTGTAGCGTGAGGCGATACGCAGGCTTGCCGTGCGCGTCCACGCTCACGCCCGCGAGGCGACCGGGCATGTTGCGCTTGTACGCGTCGCGCGTGGCCATGTAGGCCGCATGGGGGCCGCCGTAACCCATCGGAACACCGAAGCGCTGCGTGGTGCCCACGACGATGTCTGCGCCCCATTCGCCCGGAGCTTTGAGCAACACCAACGCCAGCGGGTCGGCCACGCAAATGAACAGCGCGCCCTTGGCGTGTGCGGCATCAGCTAAAGGCCCTAGTTCGCTGATGTTCCCCGTGGTGGACGGATATTGCGCGAGCACCGCGAAGTAATCCCCCTCTGCCATGAGCTCCGCGATGAGGCCGACCTTCACCACAATGTCGAGCGGGCCGGCACGCGTCTTCACGCATTCAATGGTCTGCGGATGGCAGTCGCTGGCGACGATGCACACCAACGATTGCGACTTGGCCTGGCGCTGCGCGAGCGTCATCGCCTCGGCGGCAGCGGTGCCTTCGTCGAGCAGTGAGGCGTTGGAAATGTCCATGCCGGTCAAGTCGCAAATCATCGTCTGATAGTTGAGGATGGCCTCCAACCGACCCTGCGAAATCTCCGGTTGATACGGCGTGTACGCGGTGTACCACGCAGGATTTTCAAGGATGTTTCTCTGGATCACACCGGGGGTCACGGTGCCCACATAGCCTTGGCCGATAAAGTTTTTGAATACCTGATTTTTGCTTGCAATGTCATGCAATTCGGCAAGCGCTTCGACCTCACTTAGCGCGGGCGGCAAAGAGAGCGGCTTGCTAGCTTTGATGCTGGGCGGCACCACTTTCGCGAGCAAATCTTCAAGCGAATGCGCGCCGACGTGGGCGAGCATTTCCATTTGTTCTTCGCGATTGGGGCCAATGTGACGGTAGAGAAAATCAGACATGGTGCAGCCGTTGTTGGGTGTTCAGAAGGTAGGGTGGGCAACGTGTTGCCGGACATACGATGGGCAAGAGCGCCCACGCGTCGACTGATTTAGGGTGATCCGCGTGGGCAACAAGTTGCCCACCCGACCCACCGCTAAAGCATTTTTCGATATTGCAAAAATCCAGTGCGATCAGCGATTTTGTTGTAGAGCACCATCGCCTCTGCGTTAGTCTCGTTGGTGAGCCAATGCACGCGGTTCGCGCCGTCGAGTTTGGCGCTAGCGTAAACGGCCTCAATCAGTGCACGACCGACGCCTTTGCCGCGCGCTTCGGCAACGGTGAACAGATCTTGCAGGTAGCAGTACGACCCGGCCGTCCAGCACGAACGATGAAAAATCATGTGCACGATACCGAGCATCTGTGTGCCTTCAAACGCACCGAGCACGCGCATCGGCTCGCTGTCATCATGCAGCCGCGACCACGTCAAATCAAACTGTTCGGGCGGCAGCGAGGTTTTGTAAAACGTGAGGTAGCCCGTCCACAGCGTCGCCCATGCATCGCGATCAGCGGGGGTGAGGGGGCGAATGGTGATGTTCATATTCAGGCTGTTCATGTAGGAGCGATACCACCGCGACGGGTACGCGGTCGTCCGAGCAGTCGCGGTGGCACCGCTCCCACACTTGCTTCGCTAGGCAATCATCGCTTTGTACGCCGCATCATCATGCAGCGCGGCAACCTGTGCAGCGTTGGTCACTTTGATTTTGAAGAACCAGCCTGCACCTTCAGGGTCGGTGTTGACCAGCGACGGATCGGCCACGATGGCCTCGTTCACTTCAATCACTTCGCCATCCACCGGCGCTTTGACTTCGGCGGCGGCCTTCACCGATTCGATGATCGCAGCGTCTTCTTTGGCGGTGAGTTTGCGACCTACTTTCGGCTGTTCAACGTAGACGAGATCGCCCAATTTGTCTTGCGCGAACGCGGTGATGCCGATGGTGCCGATGTCGCCATCCATCTTGATGTATTCGTGGTCTTCGGTGTAGCGGGTGGTCATGGTGTTTCCTTCGAAAGTAAAAGAGTAGAGCGGGTGGCCTACGCACTCAAATTTTTGCCATACCGCCCCGGCCTTCGCCGGGGTGGCACATTGCGTTGTGTGTCCTCATCGCTTGTAACCATGCGGCGCAAACGGCATCCCAACCACTTCCACGAGCGTCGGCGTTCCGCGCAACATCGCGTTAATTTTTGTACCAATCACGGCGTGCGCTGCATCAACGTAACCCATAGTCACCGGGCCGTTCACCGTTGGCCCAAAGCCGCCACTGGTCACGACGCCAATCGTCGCTCCGTTCGCGTCCTGCAACTCCACGCCTTCACGAATCGGCGCGCGGCCTTCTGGCTTGAGTCCTACACGTTTGCGTTTGACGTTCGCGGGGTGATCGAGCTGACCCAGAATCACGCTCGCGCCGGGGAATCCGCCCGCGCGTTCGCCGCCGGTGCGTCGCACCTTTTGCATCGCCCAATTGAGCGACGCTTCAACTGGCGTGGTCGTGGTGTCGAGGTCGTGACCGTATAAACACAAGCCCGCCTCAAGCCGCAACGAATCGCGTGCGCCCAAGCCAATCGCCTGCACGTTGGGCTGAGCGAGCAACGCCTTCGCCAGCGCTTCACAGTGCGTGGCGGGCACGCTGATTTCAAATCCGTCTTCACCGGTGTAGCCGGAGCGGGTGACGAGGCAATCAATACCCGCCAGCAGCAATCGTGCACCCGCCATGAACGTCTGCGGAATATCGCCCACGGCGATGCCTTTCAGTGCGGCCTCAGCCCCCGGCCCCTGCAACGCAAGCAGCGCCAGATCGTCGCGCACGCGAATCTCGCAGCGATCACCAATGTGTTTCTGCATGTGCGCAATGTCCTGCGCCTTGCAGGCCGCGTTCACCACCACATGAAGATAACTGCCGGTGTTAAAAATCATCAAATCATCAAGAATGCCGCCTGCGTCGTTGGTGAACAATGCGTATCGCTGCTTGCCCGCCGCGAGGCCAATCACATCCACCGGCACCAGCGTTTCCAGCGCTTTCGCCGCGTCTGGCCCATGTAGTTCTACCTGCCCCATGTGCGACACATCAAACAGCCCCGCGTGAGCCCGCGTATGCAGGTGCTCTTTCATCACACCGAGTGGATATTGCACCGGCATGTCGTAGCCGGCAAACGGCACCATGCGCGCGCCGAGGCTCACGTGCAACGCAAAAAGTGGGGTGCGCAATAGCGCGCTGGAAGTCGGGTCAGACATGCGGGACGAAGCTCCAATGATGGATGGGTTACGTCCCGGATCTGTCCGTCGTGCCTGAGAGATTCATTCAGCAGTCGCTGAACTTGCCCCTTCGGCGGAGGCTCTCGTCAATGCTCGCAATGACTGCCTCGCTCTCCAGATGTTCAAGTGGTTTCAGTATCGGAACCTGAGCGATCCTCCGGGGATTACGCCTACGGTAGCGCGGCGTCTACAAACTCGCAGCACTTCTCCTAAAACCAACCTAAATGTTACTACTGAAATTGCCGCGCTCAGCCATCGGCGCGCCAATTGCCCAAGAAATTGGTCATCGCGGCCTCGGCCGTTTTATGCCACTCGTTGATCTCGGCTCGGTAGCGCTTCCACGGCTCATAAATTTTCTTAAACGTTGGGTTGGTGGCGGCCTCAGCGTCATAAATCGAAAACGCGCTGCGATAGGCCGCGATCATGAAGCTGTTGGGAAACAACTGCACCCGCGTGCCGCTACCAATCATCCGTTTGTACGCCGCAGGATTTCGCGTGTCGTACGCCGCCATCATCCATTGGTTGACCCAACCGGTGGCAACGTTCACCGCTTCTTTATACGGTGCGGGCAGCGCGTCATAAGCCGCTTTGTTAACGTACAAACTGAGTGCGGCGGCAGGCTCCCACCACGCCGGGTAGTAGTAGAAACGAGCGACCGCGGGCAGGCCCAGTTTGTCGTCGTCGTACGGGCCAACCCATTCGCCCGCATCAATTTTCTTATCGCGCAACGCCGCTGCGATTTCGCCGCCGGGCAGGGTGACGGGTGACGCGCCCAGCCGCTTCCAGATTTCTGCGCCAAAGCCGGGAATGCGAATTTTCAGGCCCTTCACGTCTTCTAACGTGCGAATCTCTTTGTTGTACCAACCGCCCATTTGCGCGCCCGTGTTGCCCATCGGAAAGTTCACCATGCCGTACTGCGCAAACAGTTCACGCAACAGCTCAAGGCCACCGCCTTGGTACACCCACGCGTTGTGTTGTCGCTGATTCATGCCGAACGGCAGCGTGGTGTCAAACGCCAGCGCTTTGTTAACGCCGAGAAAGTAATAGCCCGCCGTGTGCGCGCATTCCACGGTGCCGGTTTGCACTGCCTCAAACGCGTTTTTTGCGGGCGCGATGACGGCGTTGTCGACAATCGTGATCTTGAATTTACCGCCAGTGACGGCATCCACAATGCGCGTGAATTGCTCAGTACCGCCGAAAATCGTGTCCAGCGATTTCGGAAAACTGGTGGCCAGCCGCCAGTTCAGCGTGGGTAGATTTTGTGCGTTGGCGATGCTCGGTAGTGCCGCCGCCATTGCCGCCGCCGCCGCGCCTCCAGCGCCCAATGCGCCCGATAAAAAATCACGTCGTTCCATGTGCCCTCCTCCAGTAATTTTGTTTCGCGCGGTGCGTTCAAAACGTTGCCGTAATGTTGTCATTGCATCGCCATCGCGTGAGCATCGCGCCCGACGTTTCACGTTTATGAACGCCGCCCGCGAGCGATGCACCTACAATCGTTTTGGCTTGTTTCTGTCCGTGTCGCGCAAAAGGGTTTTTATGAATATTTCGATGTACAACCTGTCAGTGCCAGTGTTTGATCGCTACTTGGGCAATCTCATCAACGTGCTTGACAAAGGCGCCGCCTATGCCGCTGAGCGGAAGATAGAGGAGACGGTGCTGACCAGCATGCGGATTTACCCGGATATGTTGCCTTTTTCGAAGCAAATTCAGATCGCTTGCGACTTCGCCAAAGGCGCATCGGCGCGGCTTGCAGGCGTGGACAATCCGAAGTACGACGACACCGAAAAAACCTTTGCCGAGCTTAAAGCGCGCTGCCAAAAAGTGCGCGACTTTCTCGCCACATTGAAGGCCGAGCAGTTCGAAGGCAGCGAGAAAAAAATCATCACCATTCCGATTGCTGGCACGCCGCACGATTTCGTCGGCCTGCCGTATTTAAGCGGCTTCGCGTTCCCCAATTTTTACTTTCACGCCACCACCGCCTACAACCTGCTGCGGCATGCCGGTGTGCCCGTCGGCAAGCGTGATTTCGTGGGCGGCACGCCTGGCTAATGTCGCTTTGACGGCGCTCGTCAGCACCGTCAGAGCCACTGTTTTACGATCATCAAACAAGGAGCATTGAATGAACCCTCTACGCAACCTGCGCTACCTTTTGGCGAGCGGGGTCGCTTGCGCTTCCGCCCTCGTTTTTGCGCAATCACCCGCCGGTTTGTGGCGCACTATTGACGACGCCACGGGCAAAGAAAAGGCCAACGTGCGCATCACCGAAACCGCTGGCGTGTTCACCGGCAAAATCGAGAAATTGCTCGATCCTGCCAAGCAAGACTCGAAGTGCGACGAATGCACCGACAGTCGCAAAGGCCAACCGGTGGTCGGCCTGACCATTATTCGCAATATCAAAAAAGGCGAATCGCATTGGGAAGGCGGCGACATTCTCGACGCCGCTAACGGCAAGGTTTATCGCGCGCGGCTCACGCTGAGCGAGGACAACAAAAAGCTCGACGTGCGCGGCTACATGGGCGCGCCGATGTTCGGGCGCACCCAAACGTGGTCGCGCGTGGAGTAATAGCTTTTATGTCAAACGGCGATTTAACGGGGGCTAGACGCTTATTTGTCGATATATCGATAATAGGCGAAATATGGCATTCAGCCCCAGTGAAAAGGGGCTTTCAGCAAAAAGCTGATACATGCTAAATCGTCTGTTTGACTGGCTGCGGCAGCGCGATGTTGCGAGCAACGCAAGCAACCTCGCGGCCACTGCACCGCCGGCCAACGTTGCGCCATCGCCTGTCGCAGCGCCGGTTGCAACGCCCGCCGCAGCGCCCGCCGCAGTCCCGCTAGATCAAACCGTGCGCATCGACGAATTGAGCGATGCAGCGGCCATCGCCGGCGCACTTTTCCGTCGCAAATTCGGGCAAGAAATCCCCAATTTTCCGCGTCACTTCGTCGCCATGATAGGCGGCAATTGCGCCGGATACGTCCACTACACCGCGTGGCAGGGTGATTACTTGTGCGGTGGCCTGTGCATCGACGACCGCGCTTACCGAGGGCTGTCCACCGAGCAGCGGGACTGGCTGCGCGAACGCGGCGGCATCGCCGAAATCATGATGCGCCACGCCCATGCCGCGCTTACCGATGGCGCAACGATCTGGGGCTACATCGGCGACAAACAAGCCGAAGCCGTCGACCGCCGCGTCGGGTTCAAAAAGGTCGCCGAGCCGTATTTATTCGCCATCTGGCGCAAACCGATCAGTGAAGAGGGCAAGCGGCGGCGCATCGTTGAGGCGGTGAAGTTAGGCGGATTCTAGTCGTCGGTTCATGCGGCGTAGCCTCGATGAAGCTACAGCGGAATCGAGGCAAATTTCCACCCACAAAACTTACGCATCCCTCGATTCCGCTGTAGCTTCATCGAGGCTACGAAACCGTTGGCGTTGCGCTCAACCCCCCAAATGCAACTGATAGCGCGCGCCGCTGTTGACCGTGCATTGCCCCGAACCCTGCGTGGCGCTGTTGAGCGCGTAGGTGCAGCTGAGCGTACTTCCGCGAGTGCCCATCGCGTTGGCCACGCCCTCGCGCTGTGAGCGGTTGGATCGCGTCGCCTCGCCACTGAATGTTTCGCCGGCAATGGTCACCGTGAAACCACCCTTGCCATCAAGAAAATTGGTTACCTGACCAGCGGCTAAGCCACTCGTTTGCGCCAGCTCGTTGATGGGATAAAGCCGCGCATTCATCACTGCAATGGTGGGCGCGGGCGGGACATACGGAGCCACCGCCAGCGTGCTGCCTGCGGGGTAAGTCGGGTAGTTACTGTACGGTCGACCATCAGGGCCAACCGGAACCACAACACACGCGGTCGCCAACGCCGCCGTACCGACCGCCGCAACAAGATTGATGATGTTCAAGAGTATCTCTCCCAAGCCGAGCACATGCCCGTGGGGCGGAAGGTAGGGGTGAAGGTTTGGCGCGTCACGGGTGGCACGCGCCGGTAGCAGGACAACGGGCTGCGGGTATTGGTTGGCGATACCTCAAGACAGTCCCCTCTCCCCTCGCGGGAGAGGGGGCGGGGGCTCGGATGAGCGCCGATCATCCCGCTGATGCCGCGGGGCAGTCACTTTCTTTGCTTCGCCAAAGAAAGTAACCAAAGAAAGGCGACCCCGGAGATTGGCCTAATCCTGCGATGCTCAGAAAAAAGCGGAACGAAAAAAACTCGCTTCGCTCAGACAGTTTTTCGTTCTGATCGCTTTTTTCTTCCGCTTCT
>JAYSRA010000041.1:0-13551 GCA_043721275.1 Burkholderiales bacterium | reverse complement strand
GCCCAAGCGAGAGGCCTCGCGTCGGCAAAAGTTCGATGGGTAGATCACTGACGATCTTCATTCCCTCAATTCGCCCACTTTCTGAAATGGCATCGATGCGCGCTAGAAAGTCGGCTGCGACGAGCGATCGCATCCGGTCGCCCAATTTTCGAACCAGACGAGACGTTTTCCACGAGAAATTGGGTGTCGCATCGGACCTCACGCAGTGCGCTAGCAGACTCATTTCGCCGCGTAGTTCGTTTAGCTTGGGCTCCATTCTGATTACCGGAGCCAATGTTGCGCATGAGAGCAGCGTCAAGCCAGCCGTGAAGCAATGCATGTCTTTCGCATACTCGCGCGCAAGTGAGACATACAGCTCATCGTCTGGATGCGGGTATTCGTGTTCGACTTTCAGTTGATCGAAGTAGCTCTTGCGACGAATAATTGTGGAAAGCGCCCGCTTTTTGGCGAGTCGCATTGCGGGATCGGAATTCTGAACTTCACCACGCCAAGTGGAGAAGTTTGCCCAGTACACGCTTGGTACTGCCAAAACATACCTGTAGTCCACGATATCAGGATGAACGTCTCGGAGCAGATCTCTGCGTGCGGCAGAAACCGCGTCGACACTTTTACAGATTCGGTGTACATACTTTTGCGCATCACCACCTCCCGGAGTAAGCGTCTCACTAATTCTCATCGGAGGTCTGAGTTTCCAGCCAAACGCAATCAAAGCTCGCTCGTTGGGTTCTACAACATTGTGAAGACCACCCGGAAGGACATGTTTTCTACTTCGCCGTCTTGGGCTACTCGAAATGCTTTGTCGTGCAACACGCACGGCTTCAGCCCAGGCCGGGGTTTGCGCCAAATGGTCTATTACCTTCCGCGAATAGTTGCTCACGCAATTCGCGTCCAACATGGAAAGCATGGTTCTGCTTTGCCCGGCAACGGTCGAGACGTGCAGGACGGGCGGCGACGCTGCTAACGCCATTTCGTCGACCGTATCGGCAACGCCAGCGTCCGTAGAAATTATTACTTGCAACGGCGTGCCAAGCATCGTTCGCGCCTCTGCAAGAGCGCCGATTTCAATCGGCAAGATCAACGGCCAAATCTTGCGAACCAATCGCAGTCGCAGCACACTTGCGGAGTCCGTATACGGCTCACGGAGATCGGCAGGCAGCGTTGCCGCCAAAATTAACGGTTTTGCTGCGTCGTGTACGCCGGGCGTATACCAACCGAAGCGACTGGCTTGAGTCAGGTCTTGATTCTTGTGTGGGAAAAAGTAAGCGATCTTAAAGCGCGGCTCCATCGCAATGAGGATGGCAAACGCCTTTTTTTGACCGTCCGTCAATTGAGTCATATTTGTCTCGTGGAGCTTGAGGAGATATATCTGGTAGACAGGGACGATCACGAGTGGTCGTGCGTACTTTCTGTGTACTTGGGCAGCCGAGTCCCTGAATGTAGCGTGGCGGATCTTGCAGTAAGTAGCTCGCTTCAGTTCTCCTCAAGCACGGCACGAACGCGCGCTAGTACGTCGTTAACGATGTAGTCAGGCGCGCGCTCGATTTTTCTGGGCTCGCGTGCGCTTACGTCCTTGATGGTTGTCTGGTGACACAGCACGACGCCCTGCGAGTCGAGGCCAGTGCTGGAAAGGGGTACGGTGAATCCCATGTCGCGTGCGTACTCGCCGCTCTGGGTGATGGGCGCGATAAAGACGACGCCTGCTACACGATTGAATTCGCGAGGCGAGAGCACCAGCACTCGACGGCGACCTCGTTGTTCACGACCCGCGGTCGGATCCAGCGTCAATTCAATAATGTCGCCACGATCAACCTGAATGGGTGGCGCGCTTTTCCCGCTCGCGACGCTCGCCACACTGATCCCTCTGCTCATATGCCCTCGCTACCCACGGGCGGCGTTGCGTCGAACTCGCGATCAATCGGCAGCCCTTCCGCAGGAACCCGAGCTAACAGTTCTTTAAGGCTGTAGCGCGGGGTGGGTCGAAGATTGGCGAGCGCTGCTCGAATCTTGCCCTGCATAGCGAGCAACGCAGGGTGGCTGCGATGCGTCTTCATCTGCAATGCGGCTTCCTGATCGAGCTGCCGCAACGCATTTTCGCCCACCTCAGCACGTCGGGTGAGCGCATTGAAGCGGTCATGGCTCACCAGCACTGCTACCGGTTTGCCCTTTTCGACTGATCCGCGCACGATGTGTACTTCGTTGTCCTGCGCTTGTTCCAGAGCATCGGAGAAGCGTTGTCGAACGACAGAAGTGGGTATTCGGGTGGCGGTGGGATTCATGACGGTCTCCAGGTACAGGCTGAATTATAGTGTGCAACTATTGCAACTTGTACAACTGGGGCAACAAGTGCAACGGTACCTATTTTTTGCCGAGGAAGCACTGATTAATCGCCACCCCGGCGAAGGCTGGGGCCCACGCCAGGCGCAAGTCATCGATCATGCAGACGGCGTGGATACCGGCCTTCGCCGGTATGGCGGTTTAATCTGCGTTTCCCAAACGAACGTGCGAAGAATCGCGTATTAATCTCCGCATTGATGCGGAGATTAACGATGATTGCCGGCTGCTCGCAAGACATCGCGCAGCGCGACATTCAGGGCCTCATTGGTCAGGGCATTTTGGTGAAAGACGCGGCGGGCGGGCGGAGTACCGGCTACTCACTGATTGAGTTGTGAGATCGCTGAGAGCGCTACGGAAGGGCGCTCGGGTAGCGGCTAATGTTGAAGCTTTTTTGCCGTACCGCCCCAGTGTTCACCGACGCAACATTCGCTCGGTATCCGCGTGCTGAACGAAATTCATAAGCGGTAACGGGCGCGGGCCCCGGCCTTCGCCGGGGTGACGATTTAGTCAGCGCCGAACACGTATTGATCCACAGAGTAGTATTTGTGGTGCCGGTGAGATGAATCGAACACCCGACCTTCGCATTACGAATGCGCTGCTCTACCAACTGAGCTACACCGGCTAAGGTTGCGCGGTTGCGGCGAATTTTTTGCCTGCAACGCACTGGTATTTACGCAAATCGCGTTCGAGAAACGCTGCGTAGCCCATAATTATGCCATGGCCAATTGTTCTGTTCACACCTGATGAAGCTCGCTCGAATCATGGGCTTCCACGCCGTCAACGCGCGCCTTGAGCGTCGGCCTGAGACGGTGGTCGAGATCTTCATCTCCAGCTCGCGGCGAGACGAGCGATTGGCCAAGCTTCAGGCCCTCGCTGACTCGCTCAACATCGAGCTGCAATCGGTCGATCATGGGCGATTGGCGGTGCTTGCACAATCGGAAGAGCATCAGGGTGTGGTGGCGTTGGTGGAGGCTTCTGCGGATGGCACGACGGGGGCGGACTTTGATGAAGTGCTGGCTGCAGCGCTCAAGCGCTCGCGTCCGCCGCTATTTTTGTTGCTGGATCAGATTCAAGATCCGCACAATCTGGGCGCATGCATTCGCAGCGCCGACGCGTTTGGTGCGGACGCGGTGATCCTGCCCAAGCATGCGTCCGCGCCGCTCACGGCTGTGGCGTTGAAGGCTGCAAGTGGTGCCACCGAGACCACACCGGTTTGCACCGTGGTCAATTTGGTGCAGTGCATCGAGACTTTGCAGCAAGCCAAAATTTGGGTGCTCGGTGCCGAAATGGAAACCGATGCGACGTTGTTCAACACCACGCTCACCGGCCCTCTGGCCTGGGTGCTCGGCAACGAAGGCAAAGGCCTGCGCAGGCTCACGCGTGAGCGCTGTGACGCGCTGGTTGCAATCCCGATGGTGGGCGCGGTTGAGAGCCTTAATGTGTCGGTGGCGACGGCGGTTTGTTTGTATGCCACGCAGGCGGCGCGCGCGAACAAAAAGTAGCGACTGCCAAGGTTCGTTAAGCCGTGTTGCGAGGCATAACGTTCACGTCAACAAGGGTACTATTGCTGCTTCCACGTTGTCGTTAATCACATGCTTGCTTTCGTACTGAGAAGATTGTTTCAAGCGGCGCTCGTCATGCTGGTGGTGGCATTTGTAGCGTTCTCGCTTTTTAACTACGTCGGCGACCCGATCAACATGATGTTGGGGCAAGACGCAACGCCCGAGCAAAAAGTTGAGTTGCGCGAAGCCCTCGGTTTGGACAAGCCGTTTTATGCGCAGTTTGGCGCGTTTGTAGGCAACGCGGCGCAAGGCGAATTTGGCTTGTCATTACGCCAAGCGCGGCCCGTTTCAACGCTCATCAAAGAACGCCTGCCTGCCACGCTTGAGCTGGCATTTTGCGCGGCCATCATCGCCTTGGTCGGTGGCGTGGTGATGGGCGTTTATACGGCGCTGCATCGCAACGGCGTGATCTCGCAAATTTTGCTGACGGTGTCGCTGATCGGCGTGAGTTTGCCGACGTTTTTGATCGGCATTTTGTTGATATTGGTGTTCGCGGTGACGCTGCAAGTGTTGCCGTCGTACGGACGCGGTGACCCAACGCAAATCGGCTGGTGGAGCACCGGTTTTTTGACGACGAGCGGACTGCGCGCGCTGGTGTTGCCGTCAATCACTTTGTCGCTCGGCACCATGACACTGATCATGCGTTTGGTGCGTAGCGAAATGATGGAAGTGCTGCGCACTGATTACATCAAATTTGCACGCGCTCGCGGCTTGACTAATCAGGCGGTGCATTTCGGTCATGCGCTCAAAAATACGCTGGTGCCGGTGTTGACGATTACGGGCTTGCAGCTGGGCTCGATCATCGCGTTTGCCATCGTTACCGAGACGGTGTTTCAGTGGCCGGGTATGGGTTTTTTGTTCATTCAGTCGGTGCAGTTTGCTGACATCCCGGTAATGGCGGCGTATCTGGTTTTGATCTCAGCTGTTTTCGTCACCATCAACTTGATTGTTGACCTGTTGTATTACGTGGTCGACCCGCGTTTGCGTATCGAGCAAACTTCAAGCGCACATTGAGAACTTGTCCGCAAATGAACCGCGATGCCTGACTTGCCCTTTTTGCCTCACTATTCGTTGCGTTTCTTTGCAATAGCTCGCTATTGCTGCGAAAAACGCGCCTCGATTGAGACAAAAATCGCTGCGTCATGCATTCGCTCTCATTTACGTACAAGTTCTTATTTTTGTTGCAAGGAACCAGATGTATAACCCGAGCAAAGTCTCTGACACCATTCGCGAATATCACAGCGATCTCACCGCAATTCGCCGCGATATTCACAGCAATCCCGAGCACGCATATAAAGAAACGCGCACCGCAGCCATCGTCACTGAACGGTTAACGGCATACGGCGTTGATGAAGTGCATACGGGCATTGGCGGTACGGGTGTGGTCGGTGTGATTCGCGGCAATCGTCCCGGCACCCGCAGCGTAGGTTTGCGTGCCGACATGGATTGCCTTGCAATGTCGGAGGAGACGCGTCTGCCGTATGCGTCAAAAAACCACGGCTACATGCATGCCTGTGGCCACGACGGGCACACCACGATGCTGTTGGGTGCGGCCCGCTACCTCGCCAAATCGCGCAACTTTGCGGGCACTGTGTACACCGTGTTTCAGCCTGCCGAAGAGGGCGCAGCGGGTGCTAAAGCGATGATGGACGATGGCTTATTCACGCGCTTTCCGATTGATGTGTTTTACGGCCTGCACAACGCACCGTGGGTGCCGCTCGGTTCAATGGCGGTGAGGAACGGCGCGATGATGGCCGCCGCCGATCGCATCGAGATCACCATCGAGGGCAAAGGGGGGCACGGTGGCATGCCGCAATTTGTGATCGACCCGATTTTGGCCGCGGCGCACGTGATCACGGCGATTCAGTCGATTGCGTCGCGTAACGCCGACCCGGCTGATTCAGTCGTGGTGTCGATCTGCGCAATGCAAGCGGGCGTGATGAACACGTACAACGTCATCCCGCGTGAAGTGAAGTTGATCGGCACCGTGCGCACCTATCGCAAAGAGATGCAGGCGATGGTGATTGAAAAACTCAATCTACTTGTGGCAAATACCGCTGCCGCGTTTGGCTCGACCGGCACGGTGAATTTCATTCACGGCTATCCGGCAACCATTAACCACAAGCGCGAGGCGGAGCTGGCGGCAGAGGTCGGGCGCAGCGTGTTCGGGCCCGAAAACGTGATCACCGAAATCTTTCCGAACACGGGCGGCGAAGACTTCGCGTACTTCCTCGAAGCAGTGCCCGGTGCCTACATTTGGGTCGGCCAACAATGCGATGGCAATTTCCCGATTCATCATCCTAAATACGATTTTGATGATCGCATTATTCCGAACGGTGCGGGGTTGCTCGCGGCGATTGCCGAGCATGAATTGCAAGGCTAGGCTCGCACGATGAAACTAAACGATCTGCCACAGAATTTCGTCGATGATCTGGTCGCGATTCGTCGTGATATCCACGCCAATCCTGAGCTTGCGTATGAAGAAGTGCGCACCAGCAAATTGGTTGCTGAAAAGCTGCGTTCGTACGGTGTGGACGAGGTTCATACCGGCATCGCAAAGACTGGGCTCGTCGGCGTGATTCGCGGCAAGCGATCCGGTGGGACGATTGGATTGCGCGCAGACATGGACGCGTTGCCGATGCAGGAAAAAAACTCGTTCCTGCACGCATCAAACCGCGCGAAAGTGATGCATGCTTGCGGGCATGATGGTCACACCACGATGCTGCTCGGCGCTGCGCAATACCTCGCCGCTACGCGCAACTTTGCAGGCACTGTACATCTGATTTTTCAGCCGGCCGAAGAGGGCGGTGCGGGAGGTGACAAGATGGTCAAAGAAGGGCTGTTTGACCGCTTTGATTGTGACCGTATTTTTGCGGTTCACAATCGGCCTGATTTACCGATTGGCCAGTGGGGCACCCGGGTGGGGCCGTTCATGGCGTCGGCCGATTCGTTCACCATTGAAATCACCGGCAAGGGCGGCCATGCCGCACGTCCGCATCTGGTCTGTGATCCAGTGGTGGTTGCCGCAACGGTGGCGCTCGCCATGCAATCTATCGTGTCGCGCAACGTGAGTCCGCTTGAATGTGCGGTGGTCGGCATCAGCGCGATTGAGGGCGGCAATTTGCCCGCGTTTGCGGTCGTCCCCGACACGGTGAAAATGACCGGCACGGTGCGCACCTACGACCCGGCCACGCAGGATTTGATCGAGGCGCGAATGGGCGAATTGGTGGCGGGCATTTGCGATGCACATCGCGCGAAAGGTAGCTTGCAGTTCACCCGCCTTTATCCGCCTGTCATCAATACGGCGGCTGAGGTGGAATTTGCGCGGCTAGCTGCGGCTGAAGTGTGGGGCGAAGCAAACGCCGACGCCAACTACACACCATCAATGGGCGGCGAGGACTTCTCATTCATGCTGCAAAAACGACCGGGTTGTTACTCGGTGATTGGGCAGGGAACAGGCGGAGAAATCATCCCGATTCACAATACGCGGTACGATTTTTGCGATTTAATTATTCCGAACGGAGTGCGCTATTTTTCGCGTTTGGCGGAACGTGGGTTGCCGCTTTGATCCGCACTGAAAAGACGAAGTGATGGAAGCAATTTCCCGATTTTTTGATGGCGACGTGTGGTGGAGCTTCAAGCGCTCGCCGGTGACCATTGTCGCCGCCATTCTGGCAACGCTTTGCATTCTCGGTGCGGTATTGGCACCGCTCATTGCGCCGCATAATCCGTACGATTTGGCGCAGATTTCGTTGCTGGATTCCAATCTGCCGCCCGCCTGGAACGAACTGGGCAACTCGCGTTTTTTGCTGGGCACCGACCAGCAAGGGCGCGACATTTTGTCGACCATCATGTACGGCAGCCGCGTGTCGCTACTGGTTGCTGTCTGCGCGGTGGCGATGTCGATTGTGATGGGCGTGAGTCTTGGGTTGCTAGCTGGTTATGTCGGCGGGCGCGTTGACAGCGTCATCATGCGAATCGCTGACATTCAGCTCACCTTTCCGGCCATTTTGGTGGCGCTGTTAATCAGCGGCATCGGGCGGCAATTTGTGCCGCGCGACATGCAGGACGAGCTTGCGCTGTACGTCATCATTTTCTCCATCGGGCTCACCGGCTGGGTGCAATACGCGCGCACCGTTCGCGGCTCGACACTGGTGGAAAAAAGCAAGGAATATGTGCAGGCAGCGCGCGTGATTGGCGTGTCGCAAACAAAAATTATGTTCAAACACGTGCTGCCGAATGTGCTCGGCCCGGTGCTGGTGATTGCCACGCTCAATATCGCCAACGCGATTATTTCCGAGGCCACGCTGTCGTTTCTCGGCGTCGGCATGCCGCCCACGCAACCGTCGCTGGGCACCCTGATCAGCGAAGGGCAAAACTATCTGTTCTCGGGCGAATGGTGGATCACCGTGTTCCCCGGTATTGCCCTGATCGTGATGGTGATTTCTGTTAATTTAGTGGGCGACTGGCTTCGTGACGCGCTGAATCCAAAGCTGCGATAGTGTGCCGCTGAGACCGATACTTTGTAAATGCTGAGTGCCATGAGCCAACCCCTTCTTGAAGTTAAAAATCTGCACATCGAGTTCCCGACTCGTCGCGGCGTGCTCAAAGCGGTAGAAGACGTATCGTTCTCAATCGCGCCGGGCGAAGTGCTCGGCGTCGTCGGTGAATCAGGTGCCGGAAAATCGCTCACCGGTGCGGCGATCATTGGCTTGCTGGAGCCACCGGGGCGCATCGCAGGCGGCCAAATCTTGCTCGACGGTAAACGCATCGACAACCTGCCGTACGAGCAGATGCGACAGATTCGCGGACGCCAAATCGGCGCTATTTTTCAGGACCCGTTGACCTCGCTAAACCCGCTTTACACCGTCGGTCGGCAGCTCGTGGAGACGATCACCACGCATCTCGATTTGAGCGAATCTGCGGCGCGTGAACGTGCCGTGAAACTGCTGGAAGAGGTGGGCATTCCGGCTGCACGCGAACGCGTTGAGCACTATCCGCACCAGTTTTCTGGCGGCATGCGGCAGCGTGTGGTGATTGCGCTCGCGCTCGCGGCGGAGCCCAAGGTGATCATCGCCGACGAGCCCACCACCGCGCTTGACGTGTCGATTCAGGCGCAAATCATCACGCTGCTCAAAGGCCTGTGCCGCAACCACGGCACGGCGGTGATGCTGGTCACGCACGACATGGGCGTGATCGCAGAAACGGCGGATCGAGTGGCGGTGATGTACGCCGGTCGTGTGGTTGAAATCGGCCCCGTGGCCGACGTGATTCACAAGCCGCAGCATCCGTACACCATTGGGCTGATGGGCTCGATCCCGGAGTTTGAAAGCAAGCGTGATCGCTTGATTCAGATTGACGGCGCGATGCCGCGGCTGGACAGTATTCCGCAAGGCTGCGCGTTCAATCCGCGCTGCACCAAGGTTTTCGACAAATGCAAAACCACCCGCCCGAATCTGATGCCCGCTGGGGCGACGTACGCCGCCTGTTGGTTGCATGAAGCGCGCGCGGCAGGGTTGGCGGCATGAGCGCCGCCGTTGACGTGGCCGCAGCAAAGGCCGGTGACGTGCTGGTGCAACTCAAAGGCGTGAGCAAAACCTTTGACGTGTCGGCACCGTGGCTCAACCGTGTGATCGAGCGCAAACCGCGCTCGCTTTTGCATGCCGTGAGTGAGGTCAGCTTTGATATCAAGCGCGGCGAAACGCTCGCGCTGGTGGGCGAATCGGGTTGCGGTAAATCGACCGTTGCGCGCTTGGCCGTGGGCCTGTACGATACGAGCACGGGGCAGGTCATCATTGATGGTCACGACATGAAAGCGTCCAATCAAGGCAACGATGCGGCGCGCGCGATGCGGCGCAAAGTGCAGATGATTTTTCAGGATCCGTACGCGAGCTTGAACCCACGTTGGCGCGTCGCTGACATCGTGGCCGAACCGATCCGCACGCATAAATTGATTCCCGACGGACCAGCGCTTGATAAACGTGTAGCCGAACTACTTGGCCTGGTGAAACTCACCAGCAAAGACGGCGAAAAATATCCGCATCAGTTTTCGGGCGGGCAGCGCCAGCGCATCTCGATTGCGCGCGCCCTTGCCAGCAATCCCGAATTCCTGATTTGCGACGAACCAACCTCGGCGCTCGACGTTTCGGTGCAGGCGCAGGTGCTCAATCTGATGAAGGATTTGCAGCGCGAAATGGGCCTGACGTATCTGTTTATTTCGCACAATCTGCAAGTCGTTCACCACATCGCCGACCGCGTCGGGGTGATGTACCTGGGCCGCATCGTAGAAATCGGCGATAAGGCCGAGGTGTTCGGCGCACCCAAGCATCCGTACACGCGCATGCTGCTCGACGCCATCCCCGACCTACACATGACCGGCAAAGCGCGCACACCGGTAGCAGGCGAGGTGCCCAATCCGCTCAATCCGCCCAGCGGCTGCGCATTCAATCCGCGTTGCCCGACGAAATTTGAACCGTGCGACAAAACGAGGCCGCAGTTGGTGTCGTTTTCGGGGCGCGAGCTGGCTTGTCATGCGGCGGTGCCGTAGTTAAACAACTATGGCTTGTAAGCGCCACTGTAAAGGGGCGGGTGCTTGATTTATTGAATACTCGACTTAGATGCGTAATCGGCTCTAGCCCAAGTCAGCTGGGGCATTCAGCAAAATGCTGTTGTGCGGTTTGATCGAAATTTAATCAAATCCACCCGCTTCCGACGAGCACGATCAGTGTGCTTTGGCGCAAAATGTTATCGATTCTTAACTTTAATAAATGCACGTAAGCCATTGATTTTAATGTGAAGTATCATATTTTTCGCAGCGCAGGTGCGTGAACCAAGGTTCGCGAAGAAGAATTTAATCATGCCGATGTCATGCTGGCCGCATGGCTTTCGTCTATGGTTGTAGCGGTCGGTTGTCCCGCCGCCTTTATTTTGACCATTCCCGGAGGTTCCGAAAAATGACGATGAATATCAACCTAGATTTGTATTCCGGGCGACCCAATCCTGATTGGCAACTTCCCTTCGCTATCTCGGCCCAGGTGTTTTCGCTGCTTAATGATCTAGGGTTTTTCAAGGGTAACCTGCAGCAGTCATTTCCGGGGCGACTGGGCTACCGTGGCGTGCGAATCAACGTCGGGCCAGCGCTATCAATCAAGTACCGCGTTCCTCTCTCGCTGAGCTTGTCCGCTGCCAGCAGCTTCGATCACAGCAAATTGATGAAAGAGCTGTCCAGCGTCGCGTGGGCCGCTGATTTTCTCGGCATCAAAGGTTTTTTTGACGCGATACAGTCCGCCATAAAAAGCCTGCTCGGCCGCGGTGGTGGCGCAGCCTCTGGCGGCGCTGCGAAGCCCCTGATGGGCCCGTGCGGGTTCGAGATGCTGCCATTCGATCCGTCGTCATGGAATCAGCCCGCATTTCAGCCCACTAACAACTGCTACGCGTACGCGGCTAACCAACGAAAGTCCTACCCCAGCAAGCCGCAACCGGGCATCGGTTCGGGTTCAAGGTTCTCCGCCATTACTAGCACCGATGTGGGCGACGCCGCCAAGCGCGACGGCGCGCACATCGTCACCGATTGCTTTCCGGAGATCGAGAAGCCGCGCTGTCTGGTCGCGCTGGTAATCTGGCCTGGCGAAGACTACCACTGGTATCGGAAGCACCCGGACTGCTGGGGACACAAACCGGGCGGCACGGTGGCGCGTAACACGGACGAATCCGGGGTCATCATCACGGATCCGCAAACCTGTGATCGCGGGGATTACACCGAATTTACCGGCTACATGTTGCTGCCAAAAAGCCTGAAAGTGGCAGCATCGTGATTGCGCGCGGCGGTTTGCTTTGAACGCGCGAATTGTTTCTGCCTTGTTGGGCTGCTTGATTCTGTTTGGAGGCTATTACGCCATGAACGCTACCGAAACTTCATCGGCTTCTACGCCGCAGTCAGCCGCTAACGTCACGGTCGAGGTGTATAGCGGGCGACCGGACCCGACGTGGGCGCTTGACGACGCGTCACTCAAAGCGCTGCGTGAACGCGTCAACGCGTTGAAGGCAGCGGCACCCGACACGCCGGCCTTTGAAGGATTGGGCTATCGCGGCATTCGTGTGGCGATGCCTGGGGCAGACGCGCTGCGTTCGGTGAGCGTGTCGCGCGGCATTGTGACGATTGAACGAGGTACGGAAAAGAGTCGTTTCGTTGATAGCGGTCGCGAGCTGGAACTGTGGTTGGTCAAAAGCGGGGAAAAAACGTTGACGCCGACGCTTTTCAAGCAAGTGACAGACAAAATTAGCGCCGCACCGCGCTGAGAATTTGGTTTCCCGCAACGGCTTCGCAGGGCTGATTTGCGATAACAACTTTTTGTTTAAACGCGGTGACTCATAAGTAAATCGTACTTTCGGGGGTTCGTTGACTCATAAGTAGAGTGTACCGACGCAAACAGCGAAGGACACCAAAATGAGTGAGCAAGAACGACGCGCGTATTTGTTGTCGATGGTCGAGCGCTACGCGCTGGCGGGGCGCATTGAGAAGGGCATCATGCTCGACGAATACTGTGCCAACGCGGGTGTGGGTCGAAAGCATGCCATCGCCTGTCTCAAGCGACTCGTGCGTGCAACCAAGCCGCTCGTCGATGCTGTGAACGCCGACAGCGTGCATCACCCACAGGCGCACGGCACGGCACGCTCACGTATGGGCCGCCCCGTCCGCTACGCCGCTGATGGCGACTTGGTTGTTGCCCTGCACGCGATCTGGGGGGCGGCCAAGCGCCCGTGCAGCAAGCGCTTGGTGGCCCTACTGCCGCTCTGGCTCACGCACTATGAGACGCACACCGGACATCTCCTTTCACGCAACACCAGGCGCGCAATCAAGGCTATCTCGGCGGCCACTGTGGATCGGCTGCTGGCACCAACGCGCACCGCTGACCGGCAACGGCTACACGGCCTGGCGGGCACCACACCGGCCTCGGAGTGGCTGCGCAGTCTGGTGCCGGTGCGCACCCATCACCACGAGGTGGATCGTCCCGGCAGCCTTGAGGCCGATACCGTGGCCCACTGCGGGGCGAGCATTGCGGGGGACTTCTTCTGGACGCTCACCTGCACCGATATTCATTCCGGTTGGACTGAGTGCGCAGCCGTTTGGAGCAAGCTTGCCGTGGGCGTCAAAGCCGCAGTGATGGCCGTTGAGGCGCGACTACCCTTTGCCCTGACCGCCTTCGATACCGATAACGGCACCGAGTTCATCAACTACAGCTTGCAGCTGCATTTCGCCACCCATCAACCCCCAGTGAACTTCACTCGCTCGCGTCCTTACGAGAAGAACGATCAGGCCTATGTGGAGCAGAAAAATTACTCCGTAGTGCGACAGTTCTTGGGCTACCAGCGGCTCGATAATCCGGCGCTCGACGAACTGCTCAACACCTTCTTCACTGGCTGCTGGCGCGACTATGTGAACTTCTTCTTGCCGACCTTGAAGCTGATCAGAAAAGAGCGCGTGGGTAACAAAACCCGGCGCATTTATGAGCCCGTTGCGCAGACACCGTACCAAAGAATCCTTAAATCCAAAGGGGTCGGTAACAACGCCAAACGTGCGCTACGCCTTCACTACCAAACCTTAAATCCGTTCGATTTGAAGCAGCAAATCGACGATACTCTGAGCCAAATATTC
>JAYSRA010000040.1:0-40958 GCA_043721275.1 Burkholderiales bacterium | reverse complement strand
CGTACGGTAGGTAGCTTGTGCTCATCACGATTCAACGCTTGAGCCGCTTCGTTCGTCGACACTATCCAGCTTCTGCCGCGCAGACTCCTAGCCCAAGTGAATTGGTGCTCTCAGCAAAAAGTTGAATCGTGAAACGCACTACGTTAATGCAACACCACAGTCCCAGCCCCCGGTGCCAGCCCCAACTGCAACGGGGAGGCGTGATGCACCAGCATCCGCCAGCCTTGCGGCGCGCGCAAAAACACGTTGGTTACGAACACCGGGCCGCGCGGTTGCGGTTCGTCGCCTACGTAAATCCATTGAATTGCGTGGTGGGTGACCATGCCGATGGTGTTGTGCCAAATGTCGTCGCGCATTTCGATCCTCATCTTGGCCGAGTTGCGAAAGATCGCCTCCCACGCCGCGCGCACCGCCGCGTAACCGTACAGCGGCGCGCTTGCAGGATGAATGCAGCACATTTCCTCATCCTCCGCCCACACCGCCATCAGCGCATCAATGTCGGCCTGCGCAAACGCCTCGTAGAAGGCCCTTGAACAGTCCTCGGGGGTGGGGAAAAATGCCTGTGCTTTCATGCAGCCATTGTAGTTAACGCGTTGACCGGCGACCGAACGCCCAAGTGCTCTCTACAATGACGGCTGTGAGCATCTTGACGCAGTCCCCCCACACCCCATGACGGCGATCACCGTGCTGCGGAGCGATTTTCTGGATCGCACCGATGCAACGCTCGCGCGCTGGTGCGGGTGGCTAATGGTCGCAGTGGCCGCATCGATCCCGCTGGGCACGGCATTGACCAACGTGCTTGGTGTGTTGCTGCTGATCGCGCTGCTGCTGGCCGGTGGCTACAAAGCGCATTGGCAGCGGTGGCGGGTGCATCCGTTTGCCATTGCCACGCTGGTGCTGTGCGCCGTAATTTTTATCGGCATCAGTTACAGCAATGCGCCGATGGACGAAATCGTACGGGCGCTCAAAAAGTACGCGCGATTGTTGTACGCCCCGATAGCGATTGCTGTGCTGACCGACGGTCGCTGGCGGCGGCGCGCGTTGCTCGCGTGGATGGCCGCGATGTTGCTCACGCTAGTGTTGTCATACGTGCATGCCGCGTGGGCGTTTCCGCTAGCGCGCGCGACGCGTGAAAACGAGCTGAACGACCATTTCATCTTCAAACATCACATCACGCAAAACGTGATGATGTCGGTGTTCGCGGTGGCCGCGTTCGCCGAGGCGTGGCGGCTGCGTGCAAGTGCCGATGCGCGTTGGCGCATTTACGCGTGGATGTTCGTTGCTTTTGCCGCCGCCATCAACATCTTGTTTTTTGTGTGGGGCCGGGCCGGTTATTTGACGTTGTTCGTCAACCTGCTGGTGGTGGCACTGGTGGCGTTTATCGCTGCCCGAGATACCCGCCTCACTTGGGTGGCCGCAGGTTTGATTGTGGTGGCGGTGATTGCGGCATCAACCAGCGATATGGTGCATCAACGCTTTCAGGCCGCAGTCAACGAAGTTGAATCCTCGCAGGAGCGCGGCATCGACACGTCAATCGGTCAGCGCATGGAATACGCCAGCAAATCGGTTGATTTGATTGAGGCGAGGCCGATTTTGGGCTGGGGCACCGGCAGCTACGCGATGGAATATTGCCGCATTGCCAAGTCGCCTGAGTGGTGCAAGCTTGGCGCGTACAACCCGCACAACCAGTTCCTGTTTTTTGCCGTGCAGTTTGGCGTTTTAGGTTTACTGGCATTGGCGGCTTGGCTGGTCACCGCAGGCTTGTCGTTGCGACGATTGCCAGTGTGTGAGCAGTTGGTCGGCTATTCGGTGCTCGCCACGCTGATCGTGCATTCAATGCTTGATTCGCCCCTCTATATTGTCACCGAGGGCGCTTGGTATCCGCTGATGCTGGGCATCTTTGCCGCTGGTGCTTACCCAGTGAGCAGCGACAAAGCGCGCTCCGACACCATCTCGACTGACGGCCATTCCGGGTAGCGCTGCACGACCGTCACGCGTGGCCCGCGCGTTCCCCATTGCTCGATCTTGGTTGGGCCCAAAACACTCAATAAATTTCCACCGACGGACGCTGCCATGTGGCCCGGCCCGGTGTCATTGCTAATGGTCAGCGCCGCGTCGCGCATCACCGCCGCATACGGGCCGAGTTCTAATTTTGCAAGCAGTTTCGCAGACGGCAAAACCGCGCGTGCGGCATCCATTTCGTCCGGGCCGGGCGCCATCACGATGTCGCGTCCGGTGGAGGCCAACGCCGTGGCGAGCGCTGCGAAATGCGGCCATTTTTTGTCAAGCTTTTCGAATGTGCCACCCGCAAACGGCACCAAAACAATGTAACCCGGTTTCACGCCTGCGGTGTCGCGTGCATTTTTAGCGGCGAGATCGGCGGCAGCGTTGATTCGCAATTTCACCGCGTCCGGCGGCGGTGTTGGATCGCTCAAAAAGTGACTGGTCAATCGCCAGTACGATTGCAGCGCATGTTCGCCGTAAACAATCGGTGCGGATTTTGTCAGCAGAATGCTGCGCCCTTCCACCGCATAACCAAACGGCTTGAGCCCCGCCGCCCGCATATCGAGCGCGCTTGAAAACGACGTGGCAAACGTGATCGCGTTGATGCGCGAAGCAAAGGCTGGATCAAGCGCACGTAACGGCTCCGCCACGCGTTTAAGGGTCGCGCGTCGCGCGGAAAAGCCCTTCGGATAACGCGTCACCGGCCAATCGTAAACCTCAAGCAGCGACGCGGCCCACGGCTTGCCAACCAAGTGCAAGTCATAACCTGCGCGTTGCAATCGTTCAAGCGCCGGGATCAGCAACACCACGTCGCCGATAAAGTTGCGGATGCGTGCGATGAGCGGACGTGAGGGCGAGGGGGCGGTCATTGAGCGTTGGTCGATAATTACAACTTCGATGCTAGCTAAAACGACTCGCCCCATGAGCCAACCCCTTCAGTTCGCCCGCCAACCCGTCACCAGCGCCGAGGTGAAAGCGTTTCACGACGCATGCTTGGGCCTCAGCACTTGGCCGCAGATCATGGTTGAGTTCGCTGAAGAGACCGTATGGCGCTGGATCGCCACTAATCATCGCAACAATTGCTTGCTGTGGGACGAAGAAGACTTGGCCCGCCGCACCCGCTCGACCGATGCCGACATCACCGCCAACAAGCGCGCGATTGACGGCTATAACCAAGCGCGAAACGATGCCACGGAGCGCGTCGACGAATTTTTGCTGCTCGCGCTTGGGCTGATTGATCCGGCCACGGCGGGCACCGATCAGCCCGTTTCGCGCGTCAACGCCACTGCACGGTTGAGCAGCGAAACAGCTGGCAGCATGATGGATCGCATGTCGATCATGTCGCTCAAAATAAAAGCGATGACCGCGCAAACGGTGCGCGCAGATGTGGACGACGCGCATCGCGCTACCACCCAACAAAAGCTGCAACGCTTGCACGAACAGCGGAACGATCTGGGCGTGTGTCTCGACGAATTACTTGCCGACAGTCGCGTCGGTCGCGCATATTTCAAGGTGTATCGGCAGTTCAAAATGTATAACGATCCACGCTTTAATCCGGTGTTGGTGGCCGAGGCGAATTTAGCAAAAGCGGACGCTGCTCAGCCATAAAAAGCCCGCGTCAAACAGGTGAAAATTCTCATCGTAAAAACGTCCTCGATGGGTGACGTTGTGCACATCATGCCCGCGATTTCCGACATCGCAGCCAACGTGCCGAACGCGCAAATTGACTGGTTGGTGGAGACCTCGTTTGCCGCGCTGCCCGCGATGCATCCCGCAATCCACACGGTGATCCCGATTGCGTGGCGCAAGTGGCGCAAACGATTGTTCACCGCCGACACGCGAGCCGCGCTGGCCGCCGCTCGCGCGCAGTTGCAAGCGGAGCAATACGACCTCATCATCGATTTTCAGGGCCTGCTCAAAAGCGCGTTGTGGGCAACCCAAGCGCGCGGCCCGCGCGCAGGCTACGACTGGGCCAGTGCGCGCGAACCACTGGCATCATTGCTCTATGCAAAACGCGCTGCCGTGCCAGTTAATCAGCATGCCGTCGAGCGATCACGGCAACTCGCAGCTAGCCATTTCAAGTACACCGTAGCAGGCGCGCAACGTTTCGGTTTGCACGCGCCCGATGCAGGTTGGATGCCGCAAGCCGCACGTTATGCAGTGTTAATCACCGGTGCCAGCCGCCCAGAAAAACTGTGGCCGGAAGCATCGTGGCAAGCCATCGCGGCCACCCTCATCTCGCAGGGCTACGCGCTGGTGTGGCTGTGGGGCAGCGCCGAAGAGGGCGAGCGCGCAAAGCGATTAGCCGCCGCGGCAGGCGGCGAAGTGCCGCCTTTCCTCACCGTGAAAGACGCCAGCGCTGTGCTCGCGCGGGCCGCTCTATGCGTGGGTCTAGACACCGGATTCACGCACATTGCCGCAGCCTTTGCGGTGAGTACAGTAGGCATCTACTGCGATCACGAACCGGGCCTCGTTGGCATCACGGGCGAGGGGTATGTGGCGAGTGTGGGCGGGCGGGGACGGGTGCCCACAGTGTCAGAAGTTGACACTCTACTTAATGAGGATTTGACGTGACACGCTTTCGAATATGAGCAGAAAAGCGGCACTCGACACAAATGCTCGTTGCCTATCGCACGATTCTTTCCTGCGCAGCCGATTAAAAAGTTACTCTAGGTCAGCATGCGAAAAATCGTGTTTTCGTGGGTAAGTTCCGGCAAATTCTCAGCAGCTGCAGACGCAGCACAACAAAATTAAACAGGTGACCAATCGTGGATTTCATTGACCAGCTTCGCGTCCTTTCGACCCGCGTAACAGCTAACAAAGACAAGATCCAAACAGAGGAGGCGACCAAAAACGCCATGGTTATGCCGTTGATCCAAATCTTGGGTTACAACGTTTTTGATCCACTTGAGGTGACACCGGAACTGATTGCTGACGTGGGTACGAAGAAAGGGGAAAAGGTCGACTACGCGATCCTGAGAGACGGCAAACCAATCATGCTTTTTGAATGCAAAAAATCTGGCGCCGAGCTTCATATCAATCACGCTAGCCAGCTGTTTCGTTACTTCCACGTCACAGAAGCACGATTTGGCGTGCTGACAAACGGCCTTGTCTACAAATTCTTTACTGATCTCGAGAAGCCAAACAAGATGGACGAGAAACCGTTCTTCGAATTCAATTTGCTTGAGTTCAAAGATCGAGACGTAGACGAACTCAAGAAATTTGCGAAAACATCATTCGATCTCGACACAATTTTGACCACTGCTAATGATCTTAAGTACACGCGAGCAATTCAAAATCGATTAGCTGAGTGGATGGCGAATCCCTCAGAAGATTTCGTAAGGCTCGTTTCGGTTGACTTACTGGGTACGAAGCAATTTAGGGCAGCGGTCAGAGATCAGTTCACCACGATTACAAAACGTGCGTTCGAGCAGTTGGTCGGTGAACGGATAAACGAACGGCTTAAAGGTGCCATGACCCCGGAGTCGACACTGCCCGCTGAAGCAGGCTTCCCGGTTATTCCAATTGAAGTTGAATCTGACGCGCAAATTGTGACGACGGAAGAAGAAATAGAAGGGTTTCATTCGGTTCGGGCGATTCTGCGCGGGTTGGTAAGCGCGAAAAGAATTGTGATGCGCGATGCGCTTAGCTACTGCGCAGTTCTGCTAGACGACAACAACAGGAAACCTATTTGCCGACTGCGGTTCAACAACACAGAAAAGCTGCGCATAGGTATCTTCAACAATAAAAAAGAAGAGGTGCTGATTTCGTTGGACAGCGTTGACGACATCTTCAGCCACGCAGAAGAATTGAAAGCCACACTAACTTCGTATCTGGCAAACGAGGCAGTAAGTGAAAAGGAATAACGCCAAAAAGTACGTTCGCCCTACGGCCAGCTCTTATTTCAAAAAACAAATTAAGGTCGTCGGACTTTCCGCTCGCACATGACGCTCCCCTACAACTTCTCTCCCGGCCCCGCGATGCTTCCGCCTGAGGTCATCGCGCAAATTCGTGCTGATTTGCCGGAGTGGCATTGGCGTGGCGTTGGGCAGGGCGCGAGCGTGATGGAGGTGTCGCATCGCGGCCGTGCGTTTGAAGAATTGATCGCCGACGCCGAGGCTGATTTGCGTGAGTTGTTGGCGATTCCGGCGAATTACAAAGTGATTTTTATGCAGGGTGGCGCATGGGGGCAGTTTGCGGCGGTGCCGATGAATTTGCTACGCGCGGGTGAAACGGCGCATTATTTGCTATCGGGTGGATGGTCAAAAAGTGCATCGATTGAGGCGGCGAAATTTGGCAATGTGGAGGTATTAGCTTCTAGCGAAAAAGACGGTTATACAAGGGTTGTACGCTCAAATGAGTGGAAGTCGACTTACGCAATAAATATGCCCTTAGCCCCAGTCGGTAATGGCTTTGAACCTTCAAGCTATACCTACATTTGTTCGAACGAAACGGTGTACGGCAACGAAATTCACGCGTTGCCGTCCGCGCTTTCTTCGCCGTTAGTGGTTGATGCGTCGTCGCATTTTTTATCGCGTCCGATGGATGTTGCGGCCTGCGGTTTGATCTACGCCGGTGCGCAAAAAAACGTGGGTCCGGCGGGGGTGACTATGGTCATCATTCGCGACGATTTGCTTGATGTTGCACCGAACAATATTCCGTCGGTGTTTCACTACAAACACATGGCCGCCAACGGGTCGTTGTTCAATACGCCACCGGTGTTTTCGATTTACGCGACCGCGCTGACACTCAAGTGGATCAAGGCGCAGGGCGGGTTGGCTGAGATGGAGCGGCGCGCGATTGCGCGCTCGTCGTTGCTCTATGACGCCATTGATTCGAGCGCACTTTTCAACGCGCCGGTGGCCGTTGCGGATCGGTCGCGCATGAACGTTGTTTTCGATACCGGCAACGCTGACACCGATGCGGCGTTCGTCAAATTTTGCGATGCACGCGGACTGATGTCGCTCAAGGGTCACCGCGTTCGCGGTGGCATGCGCGCATCGATTTACAACGCCATGCCGTTGGCCGGCGTTGAAGCGCTGGTGGCCGCCATGCGAGAATTTGAGGCGTTGCAGTAGTCTTCTCTTCTGGCCTCCCCGCTCCGCATGACCGACCTCACCGCTCTCCGCACAAAAATTGATTCCATCGACGATCAGATGTTGAAGCTGATCTGCGAGCGCGCCAACATCGCGCTTGAGGTGGCGCACGTCAAGGTGCCCGGCTCGCCGCTGTATCGGCCTGAGCGCGAGGCATCGATCCTGCGCCGCATTCAATCGGCCAATCGGGGGCCACTGTCGAACGATTCGGTAGCGCGAATTTTTCGTGAAGTCATCAGTAATTGCATGGCGCTAGAGCAGCCGCTAGTCATCGCTTTTTTGGGGCCCGAAGGCACGTTTAGCCATGCCGCCGCCGCCAAACATTTTGGCAGCGCGCCGACGTTCGAGCCGTGCCCAACTATTGACGAAGCATTTCGACAGGTCGAAGCGAAAACGGCGGATTACGCGGTGGTGCCGGTGGTCAATTCCACTGAAGGATTTGTTGGCCGAACGCTCGACCTATCTATTTCAAGCCCACTCAAGGTGTGTGCCGAAATTGACTTTCGTGTGCAGCAAAATTTGATGAGTGTTGAGCCCAGTTTAGACACCGTCACCCAGGTGTACTCACACTCGCAATCGCTCGCGCAAACCGCCGGATGGCTCGCACGACATTTGCCCAATGCCGCTCGCGTGCCGGTGGCGAGCAATGCCGAGGCCGCGAGGCTCGCCTCCATCACACCGGGCAGTGCCGCGATTGCTGGCGAGCTCGCGGCCGAGCGCTACAACGTGCCGGTTTTGTTTCGCAACATTGAAGATTCGCCTAACAACACTACGCGTTTTTGGGTGCTCGGACGGCAAGACGTGGGCGCGTCCGGCAACGATAAAACCAGCCTGATTCTCGCGGCACCCAATCGTCCCGGCTCGGTCGTTGACATGATCGAGCCGCTCAAACGACACGGCGTATCGATGACGCATTTCGAGTCGCGTCCATCGCCGGATCGGTTGTGGGAATACTACTTTTTCCTCGATGTTCAGGGTCACACGTCCGACGCTAAGGTCGCCGCAGCGCTCGCCGACGTGAAGGCGCAGTCGAGCTACTTCAAGGTGGTTGGCAGTTACCCGGCGGCGGTGTTGTAGTGACGCGATGCGTGTTCCCGTTCGGGCTGCGCTCGTCGAGGCCGGTTCATAGTCGCTCGGCACTGGTGCTTCGACGGGCTCGGGTGCGGTGATCGGTCTTCCGGTGAACACACTCGCCATCATCGGCGTCGGCCTCATTGGCGGATCGTTATCGCTGGCGTTGAAGGCCAAAGGCGCGGTGGGCCGCGTTGTCGGCGTCGGTCGCTCTGCTGCGAACCTTCAAGAAGCCATGCAACTGGGCATCATAGACGCGGTTGCGACGCTTGATGAAGCCGCCCGCGCCGACATTATTTTTGTCGCCACACCGGTTGCGCAAATGCCGCAGGTGTTCGCCGCGTTGGTGCCAAGTCTCGGTGTAACCAGCATCATCACCGACGGGGGCAGCACCAAGCAGGATGTGATCGCTGCGGCACGCACCGCATTGGGCGCAAAGTTCAATCAATTCGTGGCCGCCCACCCCATCGCCGGCACTGAAAAAACCGGTGCGTCGGCCGCGTTCGCCACGCTCTACGAACAACGAAAAATCGTCATCTGTGCCGAGGCCGAAAGTGACACGGCAGCAGTCGAGCGCGTAGCCGAAATGTGGCGCGCAACCGGAGCTGGAATCCACGCCATGACTGCCGCTGAGCACGACGACATTTTCGCCGCTGTCAGCCACTTGCCGCACTTGCTTGCGTTTGCGCTAGTGGACATGCTGGCCGCAATGCCGCGTGCGGATCAATACTTCAACTACGCTGCCAGCGGCTTTCGCGACTTCACGCGCATCGCCGCAGGCTCGCCCGAAATGTGGCGCGACATTAGTGCCGCCAATCGCGTGGCGCTGCGCGACCAGTTGCGCCAATATCGCGCACGGTTGGACGCGTTCGACGCATGGTTGGCTGAGGCCGCGCCCGCCGACATCAGCGCAATCGAGCAGGCCTACACACGCGCTGCCACCGCGCGCCGCGCGTGGCAGCGCCATATCGAGCACGGCGAGCCGATGCCACTATTTAACGTCGGCGGGCAAGAGGAGTAGCGTCGGCCTACGTTAGCAAGCCACGTGCGCAACCGCCTTCTACAATCGCGCCATGAAATTTCTAGACCTGCCTGCATCGGCGCGAACGCGCGGCACCATCACACTCCCCGGTTCCAAAAGCGTCTCCAATCGCGCGCTGCTGCTCGCCGCTCTCGCGCAAGGCGAAACCACGTTAATCGGCCTGCTCGAATCTGATGACACGCGCGTGATGCGCGACGCGCTCGCCAAGCTCGGCGTAGTCACCGCCACAAGCACTACAAGCACCACAAGGGACACGTTGACGGTGACCGGTTGCGGTGGCGTGTTTGCAACGCGCACCGCTGAGCTCTTCGTCGGCAATTCCGGCACGTCTGCGCGCTCGCTGGTGGGCACGCTGGCGCTTGCCGCAGCTCCGGGGGCGGCGTATGCCATCGACGGCGTGCCGCGCATGCGTGAGCGGCCCATTGGCGACCTTGTAGATGCATTGGTGCAGATCGGGGCTGCGATTGATTACACCGGAAGCGTGGGTTTTCCGCCTTTGACCATTCGCGGTGGATGTATTGAAGTTGCGCGACCCATCTCGATTCGTGGTGACGTGTCATCGCAATTTCTCACCGGTTTGCTGATGGCGTTGCCGTTGGTCACCGCGCGCACGGGGCAGAGCGCCACCATTGAGGTGGTCGGTGAGCTCATCTCAAAGCCGTACATCGAAATCACGCTCGCGATGATGCAGCAGTTTGGCGTGCGCGTGGAGCGCGATGGCTGGCAACGGTTCACGGTGCATGGCGGTGCTGCGGCACAGTACGTTTCGCCGGGGCACTACGCGGTTGAAGGCGACGCGTCCACCGCGTCGTATTTTCTCGCCGCCGCAGCGATTGCCGGTGGCCCAATTCGCGTGGAGGGCGTGGGTCGCGCCGCGCTTCAAGGCGACGTGAAATTTGCCGATGCGCTCGCATCAACCGGCGCGCGGATCACGTGGGAAGACAACGCGATCATCGCGCAAGCCCCGGTGAACGGGCGGTTGCGAGCGATTGATGCCGACATGAATCACATTCCCGATGCGGCGATGACATTAGCCGTGGTTGCACTGTTTGCCGAAGGCACCACGCGGCTAACCAACATCGGCAGTTGGCGCGTGAAAGAGACGGATCGGATCAAAGCCATGGCCACCGAGCTGCGCAAATTGGGCGCAACGGTTGCGGAGGGTGCTGACTGGATCAGCATCACGCCGCCCGCCGCGCTTAACGCGAATGTTGCCATCGACACCTACGACGATCATCGCGTTGCGATGTGCTTTGCGTTGGCAAGCCTAGGGCCGCGCGGTGTGCCGATTCGCATCAACGATCCAAGCTGTGTGAACAAAACATTTCCAAGGTATTTTGACGCGCTCGCCAACGTGGTGAGCAAGGCCTAAAATCGGGCGCATGTCTGCTCATACAACGCCGCCGTCCGACGACGCATCGGTTGCCAAACCGGCACGCCGCGCCTTGCTAAAACGCGCTGCTGGTATGGCCACCGCAGGCGTGGTGCTGCCTCATGCTGCGCGTGCCGCCAGCACGGAAATGCTGCGTGCCACCGGCTCTGCTTCTTTCGGCAAAACGCTCGCCCATGATGCGTCCGGCGTGCTCGCGTCCGGCGCGATGCAGAGCTTTGAGGCAGCAACCGCCAGCGGCAAGATCATTGACTGGGAACGGCTGCCGGTGACGAACGAAATTCGTCTCGTCAATCCACTCGCCGCCTATCCGTGGGATAAAGATCCGATGGCAGCGGATGTGATGAAGTGCCCGGCATTTCCCGCGCTCGCCTCCGAGCAACTGGCCGAAGAGGCGCTAGAGCTTTATTGGATGGCGCTGCTGCGTGATGTGCCGCTGTGGGACTATGATCGCAACAGCTTGGTGCGCGACGCCGTGGCCGAGCTGCGCAAAACAAAACTGAATGCCAACGTCACGGCAACGACGCTGTTTCGGCTCGGCATACCGGGCGAATCAGAGGGCTATTTCGTTTCGCAACTGTTGTGGATGCCGATTCCGTACGGCGCGCACAATCTGTGGCAGGGCTACAAAACTGCATTCAAAGGCAGCGATTTTTTATCGAAATGGGATGACTATTTAAAGGTCATCAACGGCGAATGGCCGCCCGGCATCTTGAATCATTTTGGCGATTTGTATTACCTGCGTTCGGGCCGGGACGTGGGCGAATATGTGCACTGGGATTTCTCATATCAGGCGTTCATCAACGCGGCCTCCATCCTGCTCGGCAATCCGCATCGCCCGCGCGAAAATTGGCCCGCCACCAACCCGTACAAAACGTCGCGCACCATGAACGGTTTTGTGTCGATGGGCCCGGCCTATGTGCACAACGCGATGGGCAGCGTGAGCGACTACGCATTTCGAGCCTGCTGGAACGAAAAGTGGCTGCGTCACCGTGCGCTCCGCCCCGAAGAATACGGCGCGTTGGTGGATCGCGCGGTGCGTGGTGAAACGACGGGCGTGCATCCGCTGATCGTGCAATCGGACGCGGTGAAACGGGTGCGCGAAAAGTTCGGCTCCGCGCTGTTGCCGCAGGCTTATCCCGAGGGCGCGCCGCCGCATCCTGCGTATCCGTCCGGTCACGCAGCGGTGGCCGGCGCGTGCGTCACGGTGCTCAAAGCGTTGTTTGACGAGAAGCGCAAGCTGCGCTTTCCGATTCAACCCACACGCGACGGCAAAGACTGGGAGAGCATCAATCCGGATCTGTCCGCACCCACGGCCGGTGCCGAGCTCAACAAGCTCGCCACCTGCATGGCGATGGGCCGCAACTTCGCCGGCGTGCATTGGCGCAGTGATGCATGGCAGGGTTTGCTGCTCGGCGAAAGTGTGGCCACGGCGTGGTTGAAGGCGGAAAAAATGAAGTGCGTCGAAGGCCAGCAAGGGTGGCTGAAATCGTTCGAATTCACCAGTTTTTCGGGGCAGAAAGTGGTGGTTTAGTCGATACAGCTTTTGCGTTAAAACGCCGCTCAACTTGGGCTGACGGCGTTTTTAGCAAAAAGTTGACTTATGACGATTCACCGCGCTAGCCTCAATCATGTGTGGCTTTCACAAAAAAGCCGTTGATTGAAATCAACCGTTTTTTTGTGGTTTGCGTATCGCGCGTGAAGCGGGCAACTCTTTGCTCCACGCGCATTTCGATGCTGGCTACGCAATTCCGATCAAACGACATCAACGACGGCCTATGTCTTAGGCGGCAAATCGCAGCGGTCGTCTTTGCACGCCACACTTTGCGCCAACGCGCGCTTCGCCGCGCGGGCATGCAGGCGATGCAGCACCCACGTCATGCCGTCAATTGCGCCGAGCTTTGACAACCACATTCGGTTTCGCGCAATCCACGGATACACCACGCTCCACATCGGCTGCAACCGTTTGCTGCCCCACAAACTGGCAATCGAGGCGAAACCCGTCGCGCTATACGCCGCCGCAAACACCGGTGCGCCAATGAGCCAAGCGCCCGCCGCATCACGCGCGTGAATCAGCGCCATCATCGCCTCGCGCGCGTGGCCTTCGATGGGTGCGAAGTCGTTCGCTGAGCAGTCGACCACGCGCAATTGCTGCTGGTCGTCAAACTGCGTCAACAGCGCGATTTCGCGCGTACACAACGGGCACGAGCCGTCGAAAAAAATGGTGAGTGGGTATTGCACGGAGTTCATGATCTTTTGGGGGTACTACTTGGTAAAAAAACGTTGTACTTTGCTGCCAAGGCGCATCAGTTTGACCAAAATCGATGGCTCCAGTTTCAGCATGTCGTTAGTCCAGCCGGACAAGTCGCGCATCAACGCTTGAGTGTCGCGAATGCGCTTTTGTTGTTCGGCCGGCGCTTCCGCAAACCTAGGGTCTGCAACCGTGTCGTTCAACATGGCGACCGTGGGATCAAATTCCCGCAGCTTGCGCTCGCGCACGATGATACGCATCAGCTCCCACACATCACTCGACGTCTCAAAAAAATCGCGGCGATCCGCCATGATGTGCGTGGTGCGCACCAGGTTCCAGTTAGCGAGCTCACGCAGGCTGGTGCTCACGTTGGATCGCGCCACACCCAGCGCGTCAGCAATGTCCTCAGCGGTGAGCGGTTTGCCGAGCACGAACAGCAGGGCGTGAATTTGCGCCACGGTGCGGTTCACGCCCCAACGCGAGCCCATTTCGCCCCAGTGCAGCACAAATTTTTCGGTGATGGGAGAGAGGGACATTTTTTGGCGTTTTTCCTTGTTGCCGTCATCCTCGACCCTTCGACGAACTCAGGGTCGAGAATGACGCGGTGATGAGGACAACTCATCACACTTGACTTAATGTTAGTTATTTCATACATTTCTGTCAAGACAGAAGTAAAAGAAATATGTGGCGCTAAACGCATCCTTTGAAAGAACGTATGAAAGTCATGGTGATCGGTGGTGCAGGATTTATTGGGCGGGCAGTCGTCGCGGCGCTGATTGCAAAGGGTGCTGAGGTGGTTATCGCCACGCGTCGGCCCGCACGTCGGCAAACCGCGCTCAGCGCGTGTGCTGTTGAAGGCGTCGAGCTGCATCGCCTCATCCGCGCCGAGCATTGGCTAACGCGCGTCGAGCCGTTTGACGTGATCGTTAACTGCGCCGGTATCTTGCGCGCACGTTGGGGCGAAACCTATGATGCGGTGTATCACGCGGCACCAATTGCCATCGCTGAGGCGTGCGCAGCACGCGGCAAACGCTTCATCCACGTCACCGCGCTCGGCCTAAGCGATCAGGCGAGCAGCGGCTTCATCACCGCCAAACTAAAAGGTGAAAACGCCGTTCTGCAGCGTGGCGGCGACACCTGCATCGTGCGCCCTTCGCTGCTTGACGGTGAAGAGGGGTTCGGCGCGCGCTGGTTGCGTCGCGTCGCGCAGTGGCCGGTGCATTTCATGCCGATGGATGCGGTCGGTAGCGTGGCACCGCTTCGTGTGCAGGACTTGGGTGAAGCGATTGCCGCGCTCTGTGTGTGTCCGCGTGAGGCGTTGCCCGCCAGCGTGGAGTTGGGTGGCGAAACGCACTACCGTATCGGCGAATATCTGCACGCGATTCGAACGCAGTCACGTCGCGCAATACCGGTCCCCGTGCCCGCGTGGATGGTGCGTGTAACCGCGCATCTGCTGGATATTTTTCATCTCACACCGCTATCGTGGGGCCACGTTGAACTCATGCGCCGCGACAACGTGCCGAGTGCGCACGATGCGCTGGCGTTGCGAGCATGGATCGGACGAGCGCCGCTCAGCGTCGGGCGGCTACCGCACTCTCATGATGCAGCGCGGAGCAGTTATTCCATTTCTAATTCAATAGGAGACTAGGCGCGACGACGTAGACAGTGCGTGAGCACGGCAAGGAGGAGCAACAACGTATCGTATTGAATTAGAAATGGAATTACGCCTTGCCGTCCGCAGCCACACCAGTGCGCTAAATCCACAACCCATGAACTTCGTCCGCCTGCAATTACGTTCGCACGAAATACGGAATGGCCATAAGCACCACGCCGATGGCAACCAGCAGCGCGTTGTTCGAGATGAAGTAGGGATACACCATCAGCGCCAATCCGCACACCAGCGGCACCGGTCGCGTTTGCTTGCGGCCATACATAAAAAAGCCCGCGCCGATAGCGCTAAATACGAGGCCGAGTAGAAGCGATGAGGTGTCCACAAACTTTTTTCACTGCGACGAAAGATTGCAGTTAGGCCGCGGCGGAGCGGGGTTGTTCCCCGCTCGCACGATGCAGGTGGTGCGCGTGCAGGAGCTAAAGCTGAGGACGCTGCTGCAAGAGGGGCTCACTTGACCGCATCGACCCCCGCCTTGGCAACCACCGCATCCTGATCCGAGTTCACGCCCGATACGCCGACGCCGCCGATGATCTTGCCGTCGAGCATCAATGTCAATCCTCCTTCGATCGGGGACGCGCCGCGCAAACCAAGCACGCGAACGCCCATGCCGCCGCCGGACACAGCGTCCTGAAACACCTTGGTTGAGCGGCGATACATTGCCGCAGACGCCGCCTTGTCGATCGACACCTGAACGCTTGCCGTTTGCGTGTTGTCCATGCGCTCATAAGCGACCAACATGCCCGCGTTGTCAACCACCGCCACTGCCACTGGCCAGCTATTTTTGCGCGCCTCGACCATGGCGGCGGCGACCACTTTGCGCGCCTGCTCCAAATTCACCGTGGTGCCGTATTGAGGGACTGACGGTGGTTGCGGCGTTTGCGCAACTGCGGCCAAATTCACGCTGGCGAGCGCTACTACGAGTAACGATTTACAGAAATTTTTCATGCTGTCCTCCTTTGTTTGAAGGGTCTTTTCGACCCCGCGTGAGTCTATCTGCTTTGCGAAGCTTGACAGGGCGCGCGAGTCAAAAAAACACCCTCGAAGAGGAGGACGAGGCGCGTCACCGCGCCACGCCACGCCACGCCATGGCGCTACTTGGTCGCCGTCACCTCAACGTCAACGCGGCGATCAGGTTGCAGGCAGGCGACCAGCGACGGCGTCTGCTTGTTGCCGCGACAATCGCCCGGCTTGGTCACCGGCATAGTTTCGCCTTTGCCAGTCGCTGAAATCTTATTCGCATCAACACGACCCGCGCTGATCAGATACGTCTTGACGGCTTCGGCGCGCTTTGTGGACAGCCGCTGGTTGTAGGCGGTGCTACCCAAACGGTCGGCATGACCTTCGACGCCGATGCGGTCAAACTGCGTGCCACGAAGCTCGTTGGCGAAGCGATCAAGTGCTGTTTTTCCGTCAGGCTTGATCACCGTTTTGTCGAATGCAAACAGCGATTCCGCAGAAAAACTGACGCGACGACGCTCGACCGGCGCTGGCATTGGCGCAGGCGCCGCGACGGGCGGCGGAGGTGCTGCCACGACCGGCGGTGGCGTGGGTGCGGGCGCCGGTGCGGGCATCGGGGCAGGTGCAGGCGGAACATACGCGGGCTCGGGTGCGCGCGGAGCTGCTGCATAGCTGCGCCCAAACGGAAACACGAGGCTTAGCGACACCATATCGGCATTGCCTTTTTTGCCGACCGTGTCGCTGATGCGATAACGCTCGGCCTCGGCGCGCACCAGAAACGACGGCGTCACTTCGTACTGCAAGCCCACGCCGGCTTTGTAGTTCACCTCGCGCTTGCTCGGGCTCGGGTTGAATGCGCTGATCGGGCGATTGCCGCTGTACGTGTCACCGGTTTTCGCGGCCTGCGCACCGGCGCGTGCAAACACCGAGAAGCGCTCGGTCACCGGCAGCGTGCCGACCAGATCAAGGTTAAAGCCTTGAATTTTCACCTGACCGTTGAAGGTGCCCAACGGCACGGTGTTGGCTGAGAAGCCAAATTTTCCGAGGTTGAAATAACCGGCTTCAAGCGCGAAGTTTTTGTTGAACTGGTAGCCACCAAACAATTTGTAGGCGGTGTCGTGATTGTCGCGATTGATGTTGGTGGCGGTCAGTCCTGTGCCAAATAACGGGCGGGTAATGCGCTCATCGTTGATCTCGGCGCGCGCTTGGCCAATGCCGCCGCCGAGGTAGTAATAACTGCTGCTTTGCTGAGCGATTGCCGCGGGTGCGGTTACCGTGGAAAAGACGGCCAGCGCGACAAGGCGCAATGCGTGTTTTGATTTCATGGATGCTTTCTGGAGGGTGAGATTTTTTGACCACGCAGCCAATCTGTGTTGGCTGCTTGCTATATGTTTTTTAGGCGGTGGCGCTGTTGAGGTCTGTGCGATAGCGCACGTAAGTCGCAAGCCAAGCGTGAGTGTGGAAAACACGCATCGGACGCGCTTGATCGCGAACAAACGCGAGTTCACCCCACGCACAGCCAACAGCTTTTCTACGAAAGCGCCGTATTGCTGGGGCTTTCGGTATAAAATGCGTAAAGTCTACTTTACTCTTTTATACGCTCTAGCCCAAGAAAAATAAGGCTTGTAGAGAAAAGCTGATAGCCACGAATTGCGATCCACGACGTTTGACTACAGCCGCTAAACTCCGTGGCGAGTCGGCCATCAGCGTGATGATGAGCCACTGAAATCGGGGGATAGATTGACATGACGGCTTATCGCATCATCGCGCTGTTGCTGATCGCAGCGGGGCTCACGCTCGTGCCGTGGTACGCGTTGCAGGACAGTTTTTACGCGTTCAAATGGATCGCCAAATTTGGCGGCAAAGACTTCGCCCCCGCAATCATCCAGATCGCGACCTTCAATAAAGTTTGGTTGATACTGCTGCCCGCGTTGCTGCTGGCCACCGTCGGGCTTTATGCGCGACCGGTCGACGCGGGCCGTGCGGCCGAGGGCGCGGTGCGCTCGTGGGCGCGCATGGTGATGCTGATCGGCGCGGCGGGCGCGCTGTATGTGCTGGCGCAAGGCTTTGCGATTGGTGCGCAGGGCTACACGTTTGACGCTTTGAAGGCCGTGATGCCCGAGATCAGCGGCGGACAGTTTGGCATGGGCGCGGGCGCGCTGCTGGTGGGCTTTGGCTTCATCTTGATCTGCGCCGATGGCATCGCGGCGATGGGATACTTTCGCGGTGATCGTTTTGTGGCCTCCGCGTTGCTGTGCATCGTGGTGCTGGTGGTGCTGTTCGTGTTTTTTCCGGTGGTACGGATTTTGTACGAGGGCATTCTGGATCAAGATCGTAGCCTGTCGATCATGGCGTTCTGGGATCGCTTCAGCCTGCGCAAATTGTGGGCGTTCACCCCTGCCTGTTTGTGGGGCGGATCGGGCTGTGGCGTGGCGTGGAACACCTTGTGGCTGGCGCTTTTGTGCGCGGCTGGCACAACGTTTCTCGGTTTGCTTTTGGCGCTGATCGTCACGCGGTCGAACTTTCGCGGCAAAAAGGCGTTGCGCCTGCTGACCGTGCTGCCGATCATCACGCCGCCGTTCGTGGTGGGCTTGGCGCTCATCATGCTGTTTGGTCGCGCCGGTGTGGTGAACCAGTTTCTTGAATACGCGTTCGGCATTCCGCAAACGCGCTGGATTTACGGCATGCCGGGCGTGTTGCTGGCGCAACTTTTTGCCTTCACGCCGGTGGCGTTTTTGGTGTTAATCGGCGTGGTCGAGGGCGTGAGCCCAACGCTTGAAGAAGCCAGCCAATCTCTGCACGCCACACGCTGGCAGACCTTTCGCCACGTGACCTTGCCGTTGATGGCGCCAGGCCTTGCTAATGCGTTTTTGGTGGGCTTTATCGAATCGATCGCCGACTTCGGTAACCCCGTCGTTCTCGGTGGCAATTTTGGTGTGATGTCGACTGAAATTTACTTCGCGATTGTCGGTGCGCAACTCGATCAGGGCAAGGCGGCGGTGTACTCGTTGATCCTGCTCGCGTTTGCGTTGTTTGCGTTCTGGTTGCAACGTCGCGCCACCGCGAAAAAGAGCTACGTCACCGTGTCCGGCAAAGGCGACACCGGTCTGCCGAGCCCGCTGCCGGAAGGTGTTCGGCGCACCGCGATTTTTGTCGGTATTCCGTGGTTGGGCTTGACGGTGGTGCTGTACGGCATGAGCCTGTTCGGCGCGTTCGTGAAGGTGTGGGGACGCGACCACACGTTAACGCTTGAGCACTTCGTCAAAGGCTTCTCAATTGAGCAGGGCCCGAACGGATGGCTGTTCACCGGCGCGGCGTGGCATTCATTGATCAACACGTTGCAGTTCTCGCTCGCGGCGGCGCCGCTGACCGCGATTGTGGGTATTTTGTCGGCGTATTTAATTGCACGAACTACGTTCAAAGGGCAGCGCGCATTCGAGTTTTTAACGTTGTTGTCTTTTGCCATTCCCGGCACGGTGATTGGTGTGGCGTACATCTTCGCCTTCAACGTGCCGCCAATTGAATTGACCGGCACCGGACTCATCATCGTGCTGTGCTTCGTGTTTCGCAATTTGCCGGTCGGCGTGCGCGGCGGCATCGCAGCGTTGTCGCAATTGGACAAATCGTTGGATGAGGCTAGCACCACGCTCGGTGCCAACGGCGCGACGACGTTCCGGCGTGTGCTGATGCCGCTGTTGAAACCCGCGATTGTTGGCGCATTGATCTACGGATTTGTGCGCTCAATGACCACCGTCAGCGCCATCGTTTTCCTTGTTTCTGGCGACACCGAAGTGGCGACCACCTACATCATCGGTCGCGTGATTAACGGCGATTACGGCGTGGCGATTGCGTACTGCGCGGTGCTTATTTTGATCATGATCGTGGCGATCGTGTTCGTGCAATGGCTGGTCGGCTCACGCAAGTTGGGCCGACGCGGTGCGGTGGTTGCCGCACCGAGTGCTGCGGTGGCGGTGGGTTGAACCGACACTATCCTGTGAAGATTTTTGACGCAGATTACCGCAGATTTAACGCAGATTTGCGCAGATTTTTGTTTACGGGTTCAAACGTCGAAGTGATAAAAAAATCTGCGGCAATCTGCGTTAAATCTGTGTAAATCTGCGTCAAAAAAGAAATGGGCAACAAATGAGTGGAACGACCAAAGGCACCCTCGAATTCATCAACGTAGTCAAAGATTACGGCACCGGCGAGGCGGCTGTTAAGGGCATTACCTTCCGCATCGAAGACGGCGAACTGGTCACCTTGCTCGGCCCGTCCGGCTGCGGAAAAACGACCACGCTGCGCATGGTGGCGGGCCTCGAACTGCCGAACTCTGGGCAAATTTTGCTCGGTGGAAAAGACGTCACGGCTAAGTCCGCCGCGCAACGCAACGTGTCGCTGGTGTTTCAAAGTTATGCGCTGTTTCCGCACATGAGCGTGATGGAAAACGTCGGCTATGGCCCAACGGTGCAGGGCATGAAAAAGCCTCAGGTCGCGGCGAAAGTTAACGACGTGTTGAAGTTAATCGGGCTCACCGGATTTGAAACCCGCTTGCCTTCTGAGCTCTCAGGCGGTCAACAGCAACGCGTCGCAATCGCTCGTGCGCTGGTGCTTGAGCCCGCAGTGCTGTTGTTCGACGAGCCGTTATCCAACTTGGACACCAAGCTGCGCCGTCACGTCCGCGAAGAGATTCGCGAGCTGCAACAGCGGCTGAAAATCACCTGCGTTTACGTCACGCATGATCGTGAAGAAGCGATGGCCGTCTCCGATCACATCATCGTGATGGATCGCGGCACCATTGCTGAATCGGGCACGCCGGATCAATTGTTTTTTCAACCGCGCACCGCGTTTGTCGCTGACTTTTTGTCCGAAGCGAACGTGACCCAAGGGCAGGTGGTGTCGTTTGAAAATGGCATCGCTACCCTCACGCTGGGCGATTCGCGTTTCGACATCAAAACCGATGCGGCCACCGTCGGTGAAGCAAAGATTGCGCTGCGGCCTGACGTGTTTGAAGTGACCACCGATGCAGCGGCGAGCCCGGCCATCGAGGGCATCGTGCAGAAGTCTGCGTTCATCGGCAAAGGCGTTGAGCTGGTCGTGGCAACGTCAGCAGGAGACCTGTTCGTGTTTCTGCCGAAACAGCGTGCGCCGCATCCCGTGGGCTCAGCAATTCGGCTGGCTTTTCCGGCAAACGAGGCGCGACTGATCGTGTAGGCGCGCGCAGGCCAGCGTTGGCGAGCGTCGGCGGCACGCATGAACCGCGCTGCTGCACCATAATGCGCAAGTGCGTTAGTAAATTATTTGCGCTTTTTTCAAAGAATTATTTGTCGTGATTGTCTACAACCTTGCCTGTGAACACCTGCATCTTTTTGAAGGCTGGTTCGGCTCCCCCGCCGACTTTGAAAACCAGCGAGATCGGGGCTTAGTGGAATGCCCGGTGTGTGGGTCGAACAGCGTGGAACGCAGGCTGCATGCGCCTCGCATCAATACCGGTGCGCAGCAAAGCGCGGCGAGTGTAGCGCGAGAAAACAGCGAATCCAGCAGCAGTACGGCGGTTACGGTTGCCGCTGACTCGACACCCGAAACCGCAAATTCGAGCGGCGAAATCGACTTTGGAAAACTACGCGAAGCGATGGCGAGCTTCGCCGAAAGCGTGCGCGAAAACACCGAGTACGTCGGCGAAAAATTTGCCGAAGAAGCCCGCGCGATGCACTACGGCGAAAAGCCGCACAAGGGCATTCGCGGTCGCGCCGATAAGCAGACCGCTGCTGAGTTACGAGAAGAGGGCATCGCTTTCCAGTCGCTGCCGTTTCCGGTAGACCTTCCGAAAACGCATTGAATTGCGGGCAGTTTTGCGGCTATCAGCTTTTTGCTAAACGCCCCGTTTCACTTGGGCTGGGATGCCGTTTAGTCAATAACTCGATAAATTGAGTTTTAGGCGAATAGCCCAAGCAGAATAAGCGTTACAGCTTAAAGCTGATACAGGATTTCACGAAGGAGCGGCGAAAGGCTCTGCTACGACATGCTGAAATCGTTGTCAAAACAGCGACGACTGCTTAGCGTCAATCTCTGCCTTTTGCGATTGACGAGCGCCGCTGACCTTGCGCCCTTTGACGCCTTCTCTAGCCGGATTTCGAGAGCCATGGGTCTCGAAAATCGCTTGCGCTTGTTTGCGAAATTCTTGGCCTTTGCGCTTGATCCACATCGTTTCTTTTGCGTGCTTTGCTGCTGCAATGACGTCGATCACAGGCATCGGATAATCGCGGCCCAATACGCAGCCGTATTCGCGCTGCAAGTTGTCCGGCATGCGCCACGGCTCGAAGATGAAATCGGTTGGAACCCTCGCCAGCGCTGGGATCCAGCGCCGCACGAATGCACCGGTTGGATCCTGATCACGCGCTTGCTTGATCGGGTTGTACATGCGCACCGTGTTGATGCCAGTGGTGCCGGATTGCATTTGCACTTGCGGATAATGAATGCCCGGTTCGTAGTCCAAAAACTCGCGCGCCAGATGCAGCGCAGGCTCGCGCCAGTGTTGCCACAGGTGATAGCTCGAAAAGCTCACCAGCATCGCGCGCATCCGAAAGTTGATCCAGCCGGTCGCCGCCAACATGCGCATGCAGGCGTCAAACATGGGCAGTCCCGTCTCGCCGTTGCGCCATGCGGTTTGCAGAAGCGCGTTGTGATTGTCCTCGCGCAGGCCTGCGTAAGCGCGATGCATGTTGGTGAACTCAATCGTCGGATCGCGCTCCAGTTTTTGGATGAAGTGGCAATGCCAATGCAGGCGCGACTCGAACGATTTGAGTGAAGCGAGCCAACCCGGCGCGCGGTCATGCTCGTCCATCGCCAAAAGATTCGCGCGCTGCGACCACACGGCATGCACCACCTCGCGCGTGGAGAGCGTGCCGTAAGCGAGATGCGTGCTGATACGCGAGCAGGCATCAGCAGCAGTGAGCGGGCTCGACATCTCAAACCGATAGTGCTGGCCACGAACGTTGAAAAAACTGTGCAGATCGGCCAGTGCCACGGTGCGACCACCGCGTTGGCGCAGCGGTTTGTCGGTGCCGTTTACGGGCAGGCAATTGATGGCAACGATGCCGTGGCTATCCAGCGTAAGCACCGCCAACGTTGCCTTCGACGGCGCAGCAAGCGGCGCGTTCTTCATGCGCTGCATCCAGATTGACGACCAGCGGTCGCGATCCTTGAGTCTGCGCACCACGGCAGCACTCGGTGACTCGTGCCACGCAACGCCATTCGCGCGGCACCACGCAGCCACGCGCTTGTCACGCTCAAAGGTTGCGCCGCTGCCAGTTTCTTCATGACTCCACAGCGTGAAACCGCCCGCGCGCAGTTTCATCGCTGCCAGCACATCGACGATTTCGCCAACGCGCGTGACGAGCTTGAGGCCCATCGCGTTCAGATCGACACTGAGTGTTTGCAAACACTCGTTGATGAACGCCACGTGCTGCGCGGACACGTCGGGCTGCGCAATCAGGCTCGGCTCATAAACGTATAACGGCAGCACAGAGCCCTGTGCGCACGCCTGTATCAGCGGCGCATGATCGGTGATGCGCAGATCGCGTTTAAACCACACCACGTTCACAGCAACGCTCACACCGGAAACTTTTCGCGGCTCACCTGATTCCAGAACGACGTGAATGATCGCTTGAGCATGGTCGGGTTTGCGAAGGCGAGCGGTGCGGGCTGCGCATTAGGCGCAACACGCCGAATCAGCATGCTGTAGAACGGATTTAACGTGTTGATGGCGTCTAATTTTTTGCCCGCGAGCGCTGCGGCCAGCTCATCGGTGCTGCCCACGAGAATTTTTGCGCAGCGAGATTGCATAGCATCCATCACAGGTTGCCACCGCGCGATCGACCATGGGTACAGCGCATGAAAATCGGTGTTGATAATGCCAATGGCGGCACGTTCATCCGGCACATGCAACGACCACGGATGCACGAGCCATACCGGCTCTGAAGTGGCGTGCAGCACAGCATCGGCGTGCCGCGCAGGCGAAGCCGCATGCGTTTCAGGCTCGGCAACCGGATCGGCTGACGATTGCTTCGGTGCCAACGCAGGCTTATCGCTGCGTGCCATCGCGTCAAGCATTTCGTAGCTCGTATCAATCGCACTGCCACTGCAATCCACGCCGGGCGCATAGCGTTGAACGTTCTCCGCGTTGAACAAATAAGGCTTGCCGGTCCACGTGCCCGCGACCCATTGCCATGACAGCGTGTTCGACGCCAGATCGCCGTCGAGCAGGTGCGAGTACATCCATCTCGCGCCCGCCTGCCAGCGTACTTTGCGAATGTGCACGACGTAAGAGGCGATCCACATCCGGGCGTGATTGTGCAGATAACCGGTGGCGTAGAGCGCGCGTACTTGCTGATCGATGATGGCCACACCTGTGCTCGCAGTGCGAATGTCGTCGGGCACGGCGTCTGCATAGCGCCGGGCCGGCGGCGCATGAGGCTCGCGCCAAATGTCGTCGCCTAGCCGTTGCCATGCGTGATGAAAATACTCGCGCCAGCCGAACTCAAAGGCCAGCTTGTCCTCCCAAGTCAGCGCATGCCGAGCGTGAACGCGCTCAAGCAATTCAGGGATAGTGATCAACCCGTGCGTGATGTAGGGTGACAGCTTTGTGACGTCACCGGTGAGGAAATTTCGGGTTCGCGCGTAGCGGCGCGGATCAGTGCGATCAGCGCGCTGGAGCGCTTCAGCGCGAGTGAACGGGAACAGAGTAATCGCCATACAACCACCAACAGCATTAAAAAATTGCATCCCTGAGACATGATTTTAGCGAGTTGGTAGCGAGTCGGCGGTCGCTGTGGCATTGGGCGGGTGGACGCTCACAGCGAGTTTGACTGCGTTACAATCATTGCTTGCAGAGACATAGCTCAGTTGGTTAGAGCACCACCTTGACATGGTGGGGGTCGCTGGTTCGAATCCAGTTGTCTCTACCAGAATTCACACGTTATTTTTTCAAAGGGATGCCGAAGAATGCCGCGAACTCGCACCACGACAGGATTTTATTTCCGCCGAGGCTAGGGCTTTCTGCGTCATGTTGACGTGTTTAGTAAAAGCAGCCTCGGCTGCTTTTTTTATGCCTCGATATTTTCATATTTTCGTCACCCCGGCGAAGGCCGGGGCCCACGGTAGCTGTCGGAGAATGGTTCTGGATACCCTACCGTGGCCCCCGGCCTTCGCCGGGGTGACGAAAATAAATACTTAGGATGCTGAAAATGATTCAAGTACAACTCCCCGACGGTTCAAAGCGACCGTTTGATAAGCCGGTCAGCGTGATGGAAGTCGCCGCCAGCATCGGCGCAGGCCTCGCCAAAGCGGCGCTCGCAGGCAAGGTCGATGGCAAGCTGGTCGACACGTCATTCGTGATCGACAAAGACTCCGATCTAGCGATCATCACCGACAAGGATGCCGACGGCGTCGAAGTCATTCGCCATTCAACGGCGCACTTGTTGGCTTACGCCGTCAAGGAGCTGTTCCCAGACGCGCAGGTCACGATTGGCCCGGTGATTGAGGACGGCTTTTTCTACGATTTCTCGTACAAACGCCCGTTCACGCCGGAAGACTTGGTCAAGATCGAAGCGAAGATGACGGAGCTTGCGAAAAAAGACGAGAAGGTCGGACGCAAAGTGCTGCCGCGTGACGAGGCCGTTGAATATTTCAAAGGCATCGGCGAGGCGTACAAGGCTGAAATCATTTGCAGTATTCCCGCGGGTGAGGATGTGTCACTTTATTCCGAAGGCACCTTCACCGATTTGTGTCGCGGCCCGCATGTTCCCTCAACGGGCAAGCTCAAGCACTTCAAATTGATGAAAGTGGCCGGTGCCTACTGGCGCGGCGATCATAAGAACGAAATGCTGACGCGCGTTTACGGCACCGCGTGGGCGAAAAAAGAAGAGCTCGATCAGTATTTGTTCCGGCTGGAAGAGGCGGAGAAGCGCGACCATCGCAAAATCGGTCGCTTGCTCGACCTGTTCCACACGCAGGAGGAAGCGCCGGGCATGGTGTTCTGGCATCCGAACGGCTGGCGCATCTGGCAGATCGTTGAGCAATACATGAGGAAGGTCTACGAGAACAACGGCTATCAGGAAGTGCGCGCGCCGATGATCCTCGACCGCACGTTGTGGGAGAAATCCGGTCACTGGGAGAACTACAAGGACGCGATGTTCACGACGGAGTCCGAGAAGCGGACCTACGCCGTGAAGCCAATGAACTGCCCCGGCCACATCCAGATTTACAACGCCGGGCTGCATTCGTACAAAGAGCTGCCGCTGCGTTACGGCGAATTCGGATCATGCCACCGAAACGAGTCGTCCGGCTCGCTGCACGGCATCATGCGGGTGCGTGGATTTGTGCAGGACGACGGCCACATTTTCTGCACCGAAGACCAGATTCAGGCGGAGTGCGTGGCGTTCAACGAGCTGTTGAAGAAGGTGTACGCCGACTTCGGCTTCACCGACATCATTTACAAAATTTCGACGCGTCCGGAAAAACGCGTGGGCTCTGACGAAGTCTGGGACAAGGCTGAGGCCGCGCTCAAAAACGCGCTCGATTCGGTGAATGCCCCGTGGGAAGAACTGAAAGGCGAGGGCGCGTTTTATGGACCCAAGATCGAATATTCGCTGAAAGACGCACTGGGACGCGTCTGGCAATGCGGCACGATGCAGGTGGACTTCAATATGCCGGTTCGCCTGAATGCGGAATATGTGGGCGAGGACAACACGCGGCATCCGCCGGTGATGTTGCACCGGGCGATTTTGGGTTCGCTGGAGCGTTTTATCGGCATCCTGCTCGAAAACTACGCGGGAGCACTGCCTTTGTGGCTCGCGCCGCGCCAGTTGGCGGTGGCCTCGATCACGTCAGACCAGTCGGAATACGCCCAAAACGTTGTAAATCAGTGCAAGGCCGCAGGGCTGCGAGGGGAACCTGACTTGAGGCCCGACAAAATATCCTATAAAATTCGGGAGCTAAGCATTCAGAAGCTTCCGTACATTGCAGTTGTCGGGGGTAAAGAAGCTGAATCGGGCAACGTCGCCGTGCGCGGCAGAGGCAACGTGGATTTGGGTGTGATGCCCATCGCAGAATTCATCGCCTTAGCGGTCGCACAAAACCGACCGGGCGCCCACATCACAAATTAAACTGGAGTGTTCACATAGCCGATAAAGAAACGCGAATCAATCGAGAAATCACCGGTTTCGAGGTTCGCCTGATAGACAAAGACGGTGAGCAGGCGGGCATCAAGTCATTGCGAGAAGCGATGCAGATGGCTGAGGATGCTGAACTTGACTTGGTAGAAATTGCGCCGACTGCGCAGCCACCCGTGTGTCGCATCATGGACTACGGCAAATTCAAGTTCCAAGAAGCTAAACGCCTGCAAGAATCAAAAGGCAAGCAGAAGCAGATTGAGATCAAAGAGATCAAGCTGCGACCGCAAACCGACGAAAACGACTATCAGATCAAGATGCGTAAGTTGAATGAGTTCATTGCGGAAGGCGACAAAGTGAAGGTCACCCTTCGCTTTCGCGGTCGCGAAATGGCGCATCAAGAATTCGGCATTCGGCAGCTCGAACGGATACGTGCAGAAACTGCGGAGACCTGTGTGGTTGAGCAGTTTCCACGTTTGGAAGGTCGGCTCATGGTGATGATGCTGGCCGGTAAAAAGAAACAGGTGGCCGGCGAGAAAAGCGCGGCACCAGCAAAACCAGCGCCCGCCCCGGCTGTCGCTGCGACCGCGAAGCCCGCTCCGGTGGTCAATGCAGTCACCCTGCCCGCTCAGGCACCCAAGATTGCAGCGTAGTTGCTGTAGCGCCTGACGAGTAGTTTTAGAAGGAAACTAGGCAATGCCTAAGATGAAGACCAAAAAGAGCGCGTCAAAGCGTCTCAAAGTCCGCGGGAGTGGCAGCATCAAGCGCGCTCACGCTACGAAGCGACACATCCTGACCAAGCGGACGACGAAGAACAAACGTCAACTGCGCGGCACGTTGACGATTCACCCATCTGATGAGAAATCCGCTCGTCAAATGTTGCCCTACGCATAAGGAGGACTGAAAAATGCCTCGCGTAAAACGTGGCGTCACAGCCCGTGCCCGTCACAAGAAAATTATCAATCTGGCCAAAGGCTACCGCGGTCGTCGTAACAATGTATATCGCGTTGCCAAACAGGCCGTGATGCGCGCTGGGCAATACGCCTATCGCGATCGTCGCAACAAGAAACGCGATTTCCGTGCCCTGTGGATTGCGCGTATCAACGCAGCAAGCCGTGAGTGCGGCATGAAGTACTCGACCTTCATGGGCGCAATGAAAAAAGCGCTTTGTGAAATCGACCGCAAGGTGCTCTCAGACATGGCAGTCTTCGACATGCCAGCGTTTAAGGCGCTCGTAGAGCGCGTGAAGCCGGCTTAACTGCCTCCCACTTCAGACGCTCTAGAGCAACCCAAAAGGGAGGCGAAAGCCTCCCTTTTTTATTTCTTGAATCCGAGATTCCATGACTCAATCTCTCGAACAAATCGTCGCTGGGGCAACTGCCGATTTCGCAGCCTGTGCCGACGCGCCATCTCTCGAAAACGCCAAAGCCAAATACCTCAGCAAAACCGGTGCGGTGACCGAATTGCTCAAGGGCATGGCGGCGCTGACGCCGGAGGAAAAGAAGACGCGTGGCGCAGAAATCAACGTGGTCAAAACTGCCGTTGAAACAGCCCTCAAAGCTCGCCGCGACGCGCTCGCGAACGAAGCGCTAAACGCCAAACTCGCAGCTGAATCCATCGACGTCACGCTCCCCGGTCGTGGTCGTGGCATGGGCGGCATTCATCCGGTAATGAAGACTTGGCAGCGGGTTGAAGAGATCTTCGCGTCCATTGGTTTCGATGTCGCGGACGGTCCGGAAATCGAGGCCGACTGGTTCAATTTCACCGCGCTCAACAATCCGCCGAATCACCCTGCGCGCTCGATGCAGGACACGTTCTACGTGGACATGAACGGCACCGATGGATTGCCGCTGCTGCTGCGCACGCATACCTCGCCTATGCAGGTGCGCTACGCCCGCATGCACGCGGCAGATGTGATGGCGCAGGGCAAACCGATCAAAGTCATCGCGCCCGGTCGCACCTACCGCGTGGACTCGGATGCGACGCATTCGCCGATGTTTCATCAGGTTGAAGGCTTGTGGATCGCCGAGGACATTTCGTTTGCTGATTTGAAGGGGGTGTACACCGATTTCCTGCGTCGATTCTTTGAAACCGATGCATTGCAAGTGCGCTTTCGGCCCAGCTATTTTCCGTTCACGGAGCCGTCCGCCGAGATCGACATGAAGTTCGAAAGCGGGCCGCTCAAAGGCAAATGGCTGGAGATTTCCGGCTCGGGACAGGTGCATCCGTCAGTCGTCAAAAACTTCGGCCTCGATCCCGAAAAGTACATCGGTTTCGCGTTTGGCTCCGGGCTGGAGCGACTGACGATGCTGCGTTATGGCATTGGCGACTTGCGCTTATTTTTTGAGTGTGATTTGCGTTTTTTGAAGCAATTCGCGTAGTCCGGCGTGCCGTTGTCGCGGCCCGAGCCAAGACGCAAAACCGATACAACTCCACATTGAAACGCCCATTTCATATGGGCAATATACCTGAATGATCCATAAAGTCGACTTTAGCCTTAAATTGCCGTTTAGCCCTCATTAAATAAGGCTTTCACGGAAAAGTTGATACCGATACTTTCACCGAGCACACCATGCAATTCTCCGAATCCTGGCTCCGCAGTTTCTGTAATCCGTCGATGACCACCGACGAGCTCGCCCATGCGCTGACCATGGCCGGGCTGGAGGTGGAAGAGGTCACGCCTGCCGCGCCGCCGTTCACCAAAATCGTCGTCGGCGAAATCGTCACGCGCGAAAAACACCCGAACGCAGATCGCCTGAGCGTGTGCACCGTCAACGTTGGCGTGCATTCGGCAGCGCCGCTGCAAATCGTCTGCGGTGCGCCGAATGCTCGCGTGGGCATCAAAATTCCGTGCGCGTTGGTTGGCGCTGAATTGCCGCCCGGAGACGATGGCAAGCCGTTCAAAATCACGCAAGCCAAGATGCGCAGCGTCGAGTCAAACGGCATGCTTTGCAGCGCCCGTGAACTGGGCATTTCCACGGAACACGCGGGGCTCATGGAGCTGGCGTCAGACGCTCCAGTCGGTGCCGACATTCGCGAATACCTGTCGCTTAACGACAGCAAATTCCTGGTCAAACTCACGCCGAACAAAGCCGATTGCCTGAGCGTTTACGGCGTGGCGCGTGAGGTGCATGCCATCACTGGCGCCCCGCTTGCCGCCGAACCAATCGGCTCAGTCAAAGCGACTTTGACCGAGGTGTTGCCAGTCAAAATTCTCGCGCCCGATCTCTGCGGGCAATTCGCAGGCCGTGTGATTCGCGGCGTCAACGCCAAGGCGTCAACGCCCGCGTGGATGCGCGAACGCCTCGAAAAATCGGGCCAGCGCTCGATCACCGCGCTGGTTGATATTTCAAACTACGTGATGCTCGAAGTCGGCCGACCGACTCACGTTTTCAACATGGATAACGTTCACGGCGGCCTCGAAGTCCGCTGGGGAAAGAAGGGCGAATCGCTCAAATTACTCAACGGCAACACCGTCGAGCTCGACGAAAAAATCGGCGTAATCGCCGACGCGAACAGCGTCGAGTCTCTCGCCGGCATCATGGGCGGCGACAGCACGGCCGTTTCGCTCGCCACCACCAACGTCTATGTCGAAGCCGCGTTCTGGCACCCGCTAGCGATTCAGGGCCGCGCACGACGTTTCAACTTTTCCACCGACGCGGGCCACCGCTTCGAGCGCGGCGTCGACTGGGCGACCATCCCCGCGCACTTGGATCGCATAACCGCACTCATCCTCGAAATCTGCGGCGGCGAAGCCGGTTCGATTGACAATCAAGTCATCAATGTTCCGGAACGCAAACCGGTCACGATGCGCATCAACCGCGCGCAAAAAGTCATCGGCGTTGCCGTCAGCGCGGACCAGATGGCCAGCATCTTCACGCGGCTGGGCCTCACGCACGTGCGCACCGCCGAGGCCTTCATCGTCACCCCGCCCAGCTACCGCTTCGACGTTGAAATCGAAGAAGACCTGATCGAAGAAATCGCCCGCATTTACGGCTTCGACAACATCCCGGCTATGCCCCCGCTCGCCCGCGCCGCGATGCGTTCGCAGCCCGAGGCGTTGCGCAGTCTGCACACGTTGCGCGCTCGCATGGCGGCGCAAGATTATTTCGAAGTCATCAATTACAGCTTTGTCGACGAATCGTGGGAACGTGAGCCGATTGGCAACGTCGATCCGATCAAGCTGTTGAACCCGATCGCCAGCCAAATGGCCGTGATGAGATCAATGCTTATCCCCGGCATGCTCGCCAACATTCAGTACAACGCCAGTCACAAAATGGATCGCGTTCGCGTCTTTGAATTGGGCAAGGTGTTCGCGCGTGACGCGAGCGTCGTGGACGGCCCGCTCTCCGTCGCAGGCATCAGCCAACCGTTGCGATTGGCCGGTGCGGCGTTCGGCAGCGCATTACCCGAGCAATGGGCGAGCCCGAAGCGCGTGGCCGATTTTTTTGATGTGAAGGCAGATTTGGCAGCGGTGCTTCCCGACAACGTGCGTTTTGAGACGGCTGAGCATCCGCTCTTGCATCCGGGCCGTTCCGCGCGCATCGTACACAACGGCGCAACGCTCGGCTGGCTGGGTGAGCTGCACCCAAAACACTTGGCGCGATTTGAGTTATCAGGCGCTCCGATCGTGTTTGAACTCGACGTCGCGCCGTTGCAGCAATTGTCGATGGTCAGCCACGTCGCCGTGTCAAAGCTTCCGCTGGTTCGGCGCGACATGGCGCTGGTGGTTGCCAATTCAGTTAATTCCGATGCGTTAGTGAGTGCTCTGCGTGCAGCCGCGCCCGCGTATGTTCGGGGCGTCGAAGTATTTGACGTTTATCGCGGTGCGGGCCTTACCGAAGGTACAAAAAGCGTTGCAATTCGGGTACTTATGCAAGATACTGAACGTACGTTGGCAGATACTGAGATCGAGGGGGCTTGCCAACAAATGCTGCTTGCAGCGACACAACAACACGGCGCAACGCTGCGCACTTAATTTTTTTGCGATGGCTGATTCGGTAACCAAAGCGGAGCTTGCAGATGTATTGTTTGAGCGACTGGGCTTAAACAAACGAGAAGCAAAAGACATGGTCGACTACTTCTTCGAAGAAGTGCGCGAGGCATTGGAGCGCGGCGAAGACGTAAAGCTGTCTGGCTTTGGCATCTTCAACTTGCGCGAAAAGTCGCAGCGCCCGGGTCGCAACCCGAAGACCGGTGAGGAGATCCCGATCACCGCCCGCCGCGTAGTCACCTTCCACGCCAGCAACAAACTCAAAGGCCAAGTGGACGCAACCCATGCCGAGCGAGAACACACCGCTCGCTGAGCTTCCCGTCATCCCTGCAAAGCGCTACTTCACCATCGGTGAGGTGAGCGAGCTTTGCATGGTAAAGCCGCACGTCCTGCGTTATTGGGAGCAGGAGTTCGGTCAACTGCGCCCGGTCAAACGACGCGGCAACCGTCGCTATTACCAGCATCATGAAGTGCTGCTGGTGCGCCGCATCCGCGAGCTGCTGTACGGCGAAGGCTTCACCATTATCGGTGCCCGTGGACGGCTAGACGAGGAAGCCAACGGCGCGCAGCCGTTGACGCGTAGACGCGGCTCTCCCGCGGCGCTGTCGGCAGCGGCAACAGCGGCGGCAGAAGCAGTGGTTAAAGCCGAAGCCGTGCAGCTTCGTGACGAGCTTTTGGCGATTGCCGATTGGCTGGATCCGAAGTAGTTTTAGAGCGCAGTCGGCATGGCCACGGCTGCTAGAATTCAAAGCTTCGGTGTGTGGCGCAGCCTGGTAGCGCACTTGCATGGGGTGCAAGGGGTCGTAGGTTCGAATCCTATCACACCGACCAAATATGCGTTTTAAATCAAAGGGTTACAGCTTTATCGGCGGTAGCCCTTCTTTGTTTTCTGCGCTAGCGCCCAATTTGTCGCAACTAGCAGCTAGCGAAACGCCTACAACGTGTCGAGCCTCCAGCTGATTGGTTAATGCCGCCGTCCGACGAACAATTAAATCTCAAAATGCGGCTGCACTTCGCGCCGCGTCATCGTTCCAATAGGAGACCCATCATGCTCTACACCATTGCCGTCGTACTTCTCATTTTGTGGCTTTTGGGTTTGGTGACTTCGTTCACCGCGGGAGGCTTGTTGCACATCCTGCTGGTGGTGGCTGTGGTGATGGTCATCTTTCAGTTGGTTAGCGGGCGTAAAGTCGGTTAGCTAGTTTGTAAAAAAAATTGGCCGCTGCTGAGTTACTGAACGGTCGCCGGATATCGCGCCGCAACCCAGCGTTCAAACTGCGCGCACATGGCCTCGTCTGACTCGTTGTTGTCGGCGATTAGCTCTGCACCGTGAACGATTCGGATGCTGGCGTTTAGGTTCGCGTTGGCAGCGCTTGGATAGCTGCGTCGCGCGGCTGCAGCCATCTTTTCGCGCCCGCTTTGCCACGCAAGATCCACCGTCTGATTGCAACTGTCAGCCAGGTATTTCGCGTTGAATGATTCGCCGGTGAGGCTCACCAATGTGGCGTTGTGATTGATGCTGTTGCCTGGCGCCCAGTAATGTTCGGCAAGCGCAGGGCCGATGGCCGGGTTGTCGGTAAGGTAGCCGTATTCGCGTTCGAAATAGGCGCGCGTTTGGTCGACCGCCATTTGTGCGAGCAGGTAGCCGTGATACGCGGCGGCGGCTTCTTGATTGAGCAAATGCGGGATCGACAACAGCGGGCGAGGGGCCACCGCCACGCCCAAAATGCGAAGCTCTGATTCGCGTGCGAGTGCGAATACGCGCTCGGGTGTGAGTTCATCGTCCGCCAATTCATACATGGCACGCTCGAAGTACGGCACCACCAGCGTGGTGCGTTCAAACCATCCCGCGAAGGGCTGTGCGGATGCAATTTTTGCGTGGATCAACGCGTCGGGAATCGCCTCAACCGCCGCGTTGCGGGCGTAACGTTTGAGCCAGTCGGCGTCATCGAGCAGCCTGTCGCAAAACATCGATCGCGTTTCGGTATACGCCATTGACGTGGGCGCAAATTCTTGCGAAAAGCACGGTGAATTTTGCGTGACGTTGGCGAAGTGCGCGGCGTGCCCGCCTTCGTGAAACAGCGTGGCGATGGCGCGTGCGCCGCTGCCGATTTGATCCGGTTTGGCGCTGGCCGTAAAGTTGATAAGACCTGGCACCCAGCGGCCGGTGTCGTCAAAAAACGAGGGGATCGGGCCGTGGCAAAAGCCGTTTTGGTATTTGCCTTTGCGCTCCATTAAATCAAGCTGCATGGTTGCGCCGCTATAGTTGATGCCAAGATTTTTGAAGCTTTGCACCCAGCGTTGCAAGCCTTTGCCGAACGACAAATACGGATCGAGTTGCCGCGTCACGTCGCCGCTCATGCGGAAGCGCAGGTTCCGCGGCAGCGTCGCGTCGGCACCGTGTTTGTGCGTCAAATCGCTCAAAGCCCGCACGCTTGCGTCCCGCGTTCGCACTTCAAAATCGTCGAGGATTTCGAACAATTGTGCTGACGACATCTGCTCGTTTTTCTGCACTTTGTAATCGAAGAAATTGGCGAATCCTTGTGCGCGGGCGAACGCGTTGCGCGTCTTCACGATGTCGAGAAAACCGTTCGCCAACACCCACACTTCAACCGACTTAAGCGCGTCGTGCGAGCTCTTGCGTGCGGCCTCATTCTGGTTGGTCGACAGGTTGGTGGCCAGTATCCCGAGGCTCGCGTCTTCCAGCTCGCCGGCTTCGTTAATGTGGCGCAGCACATGCTCGCGCTGCTTTACGAACAGCGCAGATTCAAGCGCGATGAGCTCACCCATTAAGGCGCGCGCTGCATCGCTTTCAACCACGTTGCATTCGAGCAACGCGCGCCAGCCGTTCAGGCCGTGACGCAATGCGTCAGTTGCTGCGTCATTTGCGCCACTCGCAGCAGGCGCAAGGCTTGCCAACGCGCTGCGCACGGTGGCCAAACACGCCGGATCGGAGATGAAATTTTTGTACAAACTCTCCGCGCGACTGAAGCCAGCGTCGTCGGTAGAGGTGCCCATGTAAGTCGCCCAAAACAAATCTTCTTTGCTCTTGTGGACGGCGAGATAGTCGCTGTTTAGCGCGTGAAAAACATGGTTGGCGAATGGCATGGTTGCGATCCTTTTGGATGGGCCAACTTTGTCACTCGCGACGTAGAAAGCGAGCATGCGCACGTCAGCTTGCGATACAACTTTTAGCTGAAAGCCCGATGACGCTTGGCCTAAACGATAAAAACGCTGTTTATCGACTATTAGATAAATTGCGGCGTAGCCTAAGCAAAGTGGCGCGTTCAGCCCAAAGCCATTAAGCTACAAAACAAATTTATGATGATGTGCTGCGGTTTGCACACAAATTGCTGCACGCTGTGGGCGCGGTGCTTCTACCGCAGCCGCCAGCCGCCTGCTCGACGCGCTGCTCCATGCGTCGGCAACGGGCGCAACCAAATCGCTTGAGCTTGCGTATAAACCCATGTGAATCGTGGCCTACCTTTAGAAATGCATGTCGCCTGAACTCAATGCCACCGTCCTGATTATTGATGATTCTGCTGAGAATTTGAATGTTCTCAGCGAACTGTTGCGCCCCGAATATCGAGTGCTCGCCGCCACGTCGGGTGAGCGCGGTTTGCGCGTGGCCAACGATTCACCCAAACCCGATTTGATTTTGCTTGACGTGGTGATGGAGGGCATCGACGGTTATGCCGTGTTTGACCGGCTTCGCGACAGCCCGCGAACGCGCGATATTCCAGTCATCTTTTTAACCGCCCTGAACGATCCGGGCGACGAAGAATGGGGTTTGCTGCTCGGCGCGGCTGACTACATCACCAAACCGATCACGCGCGCAGTGGTGCTCGCCCGCGTTCGCGCGCAACTTGAGGCGAAGCAGGCGCGCGATTGGATGAAAAATGAGAACGAAGCGCTGGAGGCCGAGGTGGCGCGGCGCATGGCGGAAAACAACTTGACGCAACAGGTCACCATTCGCGCGCTCGCACATCTCGCCGAAGCGCGCGACCCGGAAACCGGCAACCATATTTTGCGCACCCAGGGCTACGTGCAGCGCATGGCCGTGGGCCTGCAAAATCATCCGCGTTTTGCTGAGACGTTGACCGATGGCTACATCGATTTGCTGGCTCGCTCGGCACCGCTGCACGACATTGGCAAAGTGGGCATTCCTGATTCGATATTACTCAAACCGGGCAAGCTCACCGAGGACGAATGGGCGGTGATGAAGACCCACGCCAAGCTCGGCAGCGACGCCATTGAGCGGGCCGAGCGCGACATCAAAATGCCGTTGGCGTTTCTGTCTACGGCCAAAGAAATCGCTCATTGGCATCACGAAAAATGGGACGGCAGCGGCTATCCCGATGGGCTGGCCGGTGACGCGATTCCGGTGGCAGCGCGCCTAATGGCGGTGGCCGACGTGTTCGATGCGCTGATTTCGCAACGCGTCTACAAAGCCGCCATGAGCAACGATGCGGCGCGAGAAATTATCAGCGCCGGTCGCGGCAAGCACTTTGATCCGGACGTGGCCGATGCGTTTCTCGAAGGCTTTGACGACTTCGTCGACATCGCGATGCGCCACAGTGATGCCGTCGCCCTGCACGCTGACGCTAGCGCCGCGTAATGATTGACGCACTCGCTGCACCGCGTGACGCACAGCACGCACGCAGCGGCAGGTTATGAAGCAACGCGTCGCGCTCAGCAACCATCGTGCGGCGCGCCGACAATTGTTCTGGTTTGCTGCAAACGCGGTGCTGATTTCGGGCGTGCTCATCGCCGCAACACTCGCTTACTTGCGCACGCAGGCGATCAGCGCGGGCCAGCGCCTCACGCAGTCGTTCGCGCAGGTGATCGAAGAGCAAACCACGCGAACACTGCAAACGGTGGATCAACGTTTGCAGCTGGTGATGGTGGGCCTCAAGGCGCTTGAATCGGAAGGTCGATTGACCGAAGCGTCGGCGCGTTTTTTGATGAGTGATGACGCGCGGCAAATGCCGTTTTTGCGCTCCATTACTGTGCTCAACAAAGACGGGCGAGCGCTGTATTCGAGCAACGCCGCGATGTTGGGCGTTGATGCGTCAGACCGGGCTTATTTTCAGCGCGCACGCACGGCGGCCTCAAGCAGCATGTTCATCACCGATCCGATTATTGGTCGCAGCGGCAAGCTGTGGACGATCAACGCGGTGCGTCCGATGCCAAAAATTAACGGCGAATTTTCAGGGGCGATCATTGCGTCCATCGAGCCGCGCTACTTTGACGCATCTTGGCAGACGATCAACATCGGCGAAGGCGGCACCATCACCTTGTTTCGTGACGATGGCACGCTGATGATGCGCAGCCCGTTTGACGATTCAATCATGGGCAAAGTGTTTCGGGCCAGCCCCATGCTCGGCGAGCGCTTGCCGCCGGGTACGGCCAAAATAATCATCAGCAGCAGTGCCATTGACGGCAAGGCACAAAGCATTGCTTATCGCACCTTGTCGGCATGGCCTGACCTGCTGGTGGCGGTGGGCCAGTCGATGGATTCGATGCTCGCGCCTTGGCATCGACTGGCCGCGCTCGCCGCGGGTATTTGGGCGATTGCGTCGGTATTGTTGGTGAGCCTGTGCGCATCGCTCGCGCGGGCGTGGCGGCAGCGCGAAATTGAAGAGGGCCGCGGCCTGCAAACAGCACAGCGCATGGCGCTGGCCACCGATGCGGCAAGCATCGGCGTGTGGGATTGGGACGTCACATCCGACACGTGGTTTTTCTCGCCCACCTACTTCACCATGCTCGGCTATGCGGTGGACGCGGGCTCTGCTGATCGGCAAATATGGATTGACCGCTTGCATCCCGATGATCGCGACGGGGTGCTGCAAAAAATGCAGGAAGCGCGCCACGCAGAGCACGCAACCTATCAATACGAAGCGCGCATCTTGCATGCCGACGGCACCTATCGATGGATTGAATCGAGTGGCCGCATTCTTGAGCGCGATGCCAGCGGCAACGCGCGCCGCATGATGGGCATTCGTCTCGACATTACCGCTCGCAGAGCCGCTGAAACGGCGCTGCACGACAGCGAATCTCGCTATCGGCAGCTGTTCGCCGACAACCCGCAACCGATGTTTGTGTACGACAACGAAACGTTTATTTTTCTCGCAGTGAACGATGCCGCAGTGGCGCATTACGGCTACAGTCGCGAGCAATTTTTGGCGATGAGCGTGTTTGATATTCGTCCGCCCGAGGACGCGCAGCGGCTGCGTGATCACCTCGCGCAACCGGGGCCGCGACCAAGGCGAAACGGCTTGTGGCGGCACCGTCGCGCTGACGCCAGCTTGATCATTGTTGACATCTCATCGCGCTCGATGATGCTCGCTGGTCGCTCGGCCGAGCTGGTGCTCGCCACTGATGTGACGCTGCGCGAGTGCAATGCCGAGCGGTTGCGGCTTAGCGAAGAAAATTTGTCGATCACGCTGCAATCGATTGGTGATGCGGTGATTGCCACCGACGCCGAGGGTCGCATCACGCGCATGAACGCCACCGCTGAGCGGCTCACTGGTTGGCAATTGGCCGATGCGGCGGGCCACACGTTGTCGGATATTTTCTGGATTGTCGACGCTGAAACACGCATCCCGTCGCCGAGCCCGGCTGACCGTGCGCTGGCGAGCGGGAAGGTGGTGGCGCTGTCCAATCACACCACGTTACTGGCCCGCGATGGTCAGGAATTTCAAATCGCCGACAGCGCCGCGCCGATTCGCAATGCCGAGGGTGCAATCGTTGGCGTGGTGCTCGTGTTTAGTGATGTCACCGAACAGTACCGGGTGCGCAACGCGCTCACCACGTCGGCCAACTTGCTGGAGCGCACTGGCGAAATTGCAAAGATCGGCGGCTGGGAACTTGACCTGCAAACGCGCGCGCCGTACTGGACGCAGCAAACCTTTCGCATCCACGGTCTTGATCCGTTAAATCCGCCGACCTTTCGGCACTGGCTCGACACCTATCCGCCTGCCGCACAGGCGACAGTACGCACAGCCATCGATGCAGCCATTTTCAACGGCACGGCGTTTGATCTAGAGCTGCACATTACGAACGCGAAGTTTGAGCCTATCTGGGTGCGCATGCAGGGTTTTGCTGAGCAAGAGGGCGGAAAAACGGTGAAGCTGCTCGGTGCCATTCAGGACATTACCGAGCAGCGGCTGGCCGCAGAAGAGCTGCATCAACACCGCCATCATCTTGAAGAACTGGTCGCCACACGCACCGTGGAATTGCGCGCCGCACAGCGCCTTGCCGAGAGCGCCAATCACGCCAAAAGCGCGTTTCTTACCAACATGAGCCACGAGATTCGCACCCCGCTCAACGCCATTATCGGGCTCAGTTATTTGCTGCGCAGAACCGGCGCAACGCCTGCGCAAAGTGATCGTCTGCAAAAGATTGACACTGCGGGGCGACACCTGTTGTCGATCATCAACGACGTGCTCGATTTGTCAAAAATTGAGGCCGGCCGACTGCAACTTGAAGACACCGATTTTCATCTCGCCACGGTGCTCGATAACGTTGCCTCGATCCTGGCGGAATCAGCGCGCGCTAAAGGTTTGCGTATCGTAGTTGATGAAGATTCGGTGCCGCTGTGGCTGCGCGGCGATGTGACGCGGTTGCGCCAAGCGCTGCTAAATTACGCCGGTAACGCGGTGAAATTTACCGAGGCCGGGCACATTGAATTGCGCGCTAAATTGCTCGAAGAAGGCGACGGCGAATTGCTGGTGCGCTTTGAAGTGGTGGACACCGGTGTGGGCATTACCGCCGAGCAAATGAGCCGCTTGTTTGAGGCGTTCGAGCAGGCCGACGTATCCACCACGCGCAAGTACGGCGGCACCGGCCTTGGCCTCACCATTACGCGAAGGCTTGCGCAGTTGATGGGCGGCGAGGTGGGGGCTGAGAGCGCGGTTGGCAGCGGCAGCCGCTTCTGGTTCACCGCGAAGCTGCGTCGCGGCCACGGCACGATGCCGGCACTGGCCGGTCAGCAGCATCAGGCCGCCACCGACGTGGAGGCCGAACTGCGCGCCACCCATCACGGCGCGCGCGTTTTGCTGGTGGAAGACAACGCGATCAATCGTGAAGTTGCCATCGAGTTATTGCGCGGTGTGGGACTGGTCATCGACTCCGCCGAAAACGGGCTGCAAGCGCTGCAACGGGTGCAGAAAAATCAGTATGAATTGATCTTGATGGATATGCAGATGCCGGTAATGGACGGCCCGCAGGCCACGCGCGCCATTCGCGCTCTGCCCGGCTGGCAAAGTAAGCCGATTCTCGCCATGACGGCCAACGCGTTTGAGGGTGATCGTTACGCGTGCGAAGAGGCGGGCATGAACGACTTCATCAGCAAACCGGTGGAACCGGCCGCGCTTTACGAGGCGGTGCTGTTGTGGTTATCTGCATCAAGAAAGGCGACGCCGGATGCACTTCACGCGAGCCACGCGAGCCACGCAAGCACGACGGTCGAAGCAGCGCTTGCTGCAAGCGCTGCCGTGCCGGTGCCAGCGGTCGCAGGCGCGGATCCGGCGCGTGACGCGTTGCTGGGGATGGCCGCTCAACTGCCAAGCATCAACGTTACCCGCGGCCTGCTGCTGCTGCGCGGTAACGCAGAAAAGTATCTCGCGCTGCTCCGACAATTTGTGCAATCGCACGGTGCTGATGCGGCAAAACTTGCGAGCTATCTTGAGCGCGACGACCATGACAGCGCGGCGCGATTGGCGCACCAGTTGCGCGGCACGGCGGGCACGTTGGGCATTGAATCGGTGGCCAACGCAGCAGCACACATCGAGTTGGCGCTGCGAGCAAAAGTTGACGCAAAAGTGTCGCCGGTGTCGCCTCCACTGGCGCACGTTGCAGTGCAGGCACTCGGCGCAACTATCGCTGCGTTGACTGCGGCGATGCCACCGATGCCGGACGCGTTGTCTGAAGCTTTGCCGCCTGGCGAGACCGTTGCGCAATCGGTGGATGCAACGCAGTCGTTGCTGGCAGAACTGGACACGCTCTTGGCGCACAACGACACCGCCGTGGTGGCCTTGCTGCACGACAACGCGGCAGCGCTCGCCCAAGCACTCGGCCCAGCGTTCGACGCGGTGGCGCAACACGTCAACGCATTTGACTTTGAAAACGCAAGAACTGCGTTACAGCTTTTGCGTAGAACGCCCATTTAACTAGGGCTAAGCGCTATTTACAGCCATAGTCGATATTTGGCGATTTATAGCTATCGCCAAATATAATTACACGATAAACTGACGCCATCGAAAGTGATGAGGCGTGTGGACATGGCCTACAGCGAGGACTTACGCAAGCGG
>JAYSRA010000039.1:0-100992 GCA_043721275.1 Burkholderiales bacterium | reverse complement strand
AACGCTACCCCGAAGTGGCGCCAGACGAGTCGCTGTGGCGCGACGCGGAGCGCATTTTTTTGTCAACGGAACCGTACTCATTTGGCGAAGAACACGTCGCAGAATTACGCGACGAAATGGGGCTCGTGCAACCGATCCAGTTGATCGATGGCGAAATGGTGAGTTGGTACGGCGTGCGCGCGATTGCGGGGCTGCGTTATCTGGCTGATTTGCGCAACGAACGAATACAGCTTTCGGCTGCAAGCTCGACTGCACTTGGGCTTAGTCCGTAAAAATAGTTAAGTCGATAAGTAGCGTTTTTGCCGCTTAGCCCTCGTTAAATAGGGCTTCCATCGAAAAGCTATAGGGTGCGTGGCGCTGACCCTATGCGTCGGCAGCGAGCTTTCGCTGAATGTTCGCCTCAATTCCTGCAGCATCTAATCCAACCGACGCGAGCATCAACGCCGGGTCGCCTTGGTCGATAAACGTGTCGGGCAAACCGAGTTGAATGACGCGAATTTTCAGCGCGTTGCTGGCTACAAATTCAGCGACCGCGCTACCCGCGCTGCCTTGCACGCTTGCCTCTTCGACCGTCGCCAGCACGTCATGTGTCAACGCGATTTCGCGCAGCAACGCTTCGTCCAGCGGTTTGATGAAGCGCATGTTGACCACCGTGGCGTTGAGTTTTTCGCCGACGACCAACGCGGGATGCAGCATCGAACCCCACGCCAAAATCGCGATCTTTTCGCCCTTGCGGCGTACTTCGCCCTTGCCCAATTCAAGCGGCGCAATCGTCGCATCCGCCGCACCATGCGCTGCGCCGCGCGGGTAGCGCACGGCTACCGGGCATTGCAACGCAACCGCCATCGATAGCATCGCGCGCGACTCGGCCGCACTACTGGCAGACATGAGTACGATGTTCGGCAGGCAACGCAGGTAGGCCACATCGAACGTGCCGGCATGCGTGGGGCCGTCCGCGCCGACCAAGCCGGCGCGGTCAATCGCGAACACGACGGGGAGGTTTTGCAACACCACATCGTGAACCAATTGGTCGTACGCGCGCTGCAAAAATGTGGAGTAAATCGCGACCACCGGTTTCATGCCTTCGCACGCGAGGCCCGCCGCGAAAGTGACGCTGTGTTGCTCGGCGATGCCCACGTCGAAATAGCGCTCGGGATACGCTTTGGAATAGCGCACCATGCCCGAGCCCTCGCCCATGGCGGGCGTGACCGCCACGATCATCGGATCAGCGGCCGCCGCATCACACAACCAGTTGCCGAAGATTTCTGAGTAGGTGGTTTTCGGTGGCGTGGCAGGCGTGGGCGGAATGCCCGCAGCGTGATCAAACTTCGGCACGCTGTGATACAGGATTGGATCGTCCTCAGCGCGCTCGTAGCCACCGCCTTTTCGCGTCAGCACATGCAAGAACTGTGGGCCTTGCCGATCTTTCACTTTGTTCAACGTATCGACCAACAAATTCACGTCGTGGCCGTCAATCGGGCCAATGTAATTGAAGCCGAATTCTTCCCACATGGTGCCGGGCAAAACCATGCCCTTCATGTGCTCTTCCCAGCGCCGCGCAAACTGCGACATCAGCGGCGTGGCTGACAGCACACTCTTGCCAACGTTACGCACTTTGTCGTAAGTGTGGCTAGCCAAAAGGCGCGACAAATATTTGTTCAAAGCGCCTACGGGTTCGCTGATCGACATCTCGTTGTCGTTCAGAATCACCAGCACATTCGCGTCCATCGCGCCCGCATTGTTCAACGCCTCAAACGCCATGCCCGCGCTCATCGCGCCGTCGCCAATCACCGCGACCACGCGACGGTGTTCGCCCTTCGCTTTTGCCGCGACCGCCATGCCGAGCGCGGCTGAAATGCTGGTCGACGAATGGGCGACGCCGAACGTGTCGTACTCGCTCTCGTCTCGCTTCGGAAATCCAGCGAGGCCTCTCCATTGCCGCAACGTGTTCATGCGGTCGCGACGACCGGTCAATATTTTGTGCGGATAACACTGGTGGCCGACGTCCCAAACGAGACGATCATGTGGTGTTTCAAAGCAGTAATGCAGCGCCACGGTCAGCTCCACCACGCCGAGATTCGACGATAAATGACCGCCCGTTTTCGACACTGAATCGAGCACGAACGCACGCAATTCGTCGCACACAGTGACCAACGCGTTTTGCGGTTGCTGTCGCAGCTGAGCAGGTAAATTGATCGATTCAAGAAGTGACATGAGCGCGAGACTTTCTAGGGGGTTCGCTGATGGGTTCACTGATTTTGACGGCGGCATGGGTAGGAGCACATTCCTTAACCCGCCACCCCGGCGAAGGCCGGGGCCCACGCCCGGTCCGAGTCGTCAGCTTTAATGCGGGCGTGGATACCGGCCTTCGCCGGTATGGCGGGAAATGTGCTTTATTGAGTGTTTTCCTACGCACTACGACTCGCCATCGCGCGCGCCAGATCGGCCAAACGTTGCGTGTTCAGATTCATCGGCAGCACGGCAATCGCCTCATTGGTGAGCCGCTGCGCATAACGTGTAGCCGCCTCAATGCCCATCAGCGAAACAAACGTCGGCTTGTCGTTCGCCGCATCTTTTCCCGCTGTTTTTCCAAGCGTCGCGCTGTCGGCGGTGGCGTCCAACACATCGTCGACCACCTGAAACGTCAGGCCGATTTTTTGCGCGTAAATGGTCAGCGCGGCGAGTGTGGCCTCGTCTTCTTCGGCGAGCAACGCAGGGATAACAACCGCCGCTTCAAACATCGCGCCGGTTTTCATGGCGTGCATTTCTTCGAGCGCGTTGAGCGTCATCGGCAGGCCCACGTTGGCCAAATCAATCGCCTGCCCGCCGGCCATGCCGTACGCGCCGCTGGCCTCAGCCAACTCGTGAGTAGCAGCAACCACGCCGGTTGCGGTGGCGGGTGCGCCGAGCAGCACGGCAAACGCCAGCGGCTGCAACGCGTCGCCCGCGAGCATCGCGGTGGCTTCACCAAACATCACGTGACTCGTGGGTTTGCCGCGGCGCACATCGTCGTTATCCATACACGGCATATCGTCGTGAATCAGCGAATAAGTGTGAATCATTTCGACGGCCACAGCGGCGTGATCGGCCAGCTCGGCGCTCGCACCAATGGCCTCCGCACTCGCGTACGCAAGCAACGCGCGCAGCCGCTTGCCGCCGCCGGTCGCGCTGTAGCGCATGGCCGTAAGCAAGCGCCCGGATGACAATTCAGACGCAGGCGTCCAGCGGGTCAACGCCGCCTCAACGCGGGCGCGATGCGCTGTGGCCCAAAGATCAAAACCAGCCTGCGACATCAGTCGAGCTCAGTCCAACGAAAGCGGTTTGAGCACGTCGCCTTCCAAAACCTTGACCTGCTGCTCGACCTGAGCAAGCTCGCCCTGCGCATATTTCAGCAATTCCGCGCCGCGTTTGTATGCAGCGAGCGAGTCGGCCAACGGCAGCTTGCCGCCTTCGAGATTGGCGACCAAGCGTTCGAGTTCTTCAAGCGCGGTTTCAAAGGTCTGGGCAGGGGCTTTGGCCATGAACTGTCATAAATACGTAATCCACCGATTCTACGAATCCGCCGCACCGCGCCGCACGGCTGCGAGGCGATTTACTTCCAAAGCCGCAAAAACTCGTGTTCTTGGGTGCATTTGCCGCTGGCGGCCTTGAGACGCTCGCCGCGAATCGGAATGGTCGCCTGCTGGTCGCCGGTCATCACCGTGAGCAAGTCGAAGCTGCCGTCGGCATTGATTTTGACCGTCACCCGGTGCTGGATATTGAGCACCCGCCCCGCCCCCGGCAGGCTGCAAACGCCCGTCCAGCGTGCCTCGCGCTTGCCCTCGCGCACGTCCGAGAGCTTGCACAACGCGCCCTGCGTGGCCATCACGGCCTGCCAGTCGCGGGCGGTCAGGTCTTCGTTGGTGAACACATCCACACACATATCGCGCACCTTGCGGTTCCAGTCGACGCGGTACGCGCCCTCAGCCATTTGCAGGGCCGCGAGGGCGTGACTGCTGACGAGTAGAGCAATTGCTGCAATGACTATGCTGGATATTCGAATTGGCAAGTGATGGCTCCTGAAAATACAGATTCTGTGGGGCGGTGCCACCGCGACAACGCGGCTCGGTGTGCTGCCGCGGTGGCACCGCTCCCACAAGACAAAGACACGTCAACCCGCAGTCGGTTGGCGCGTTTATTGTCGGTCCCGCAAACCACGTGGGATAATAATGTTGTTTGTCGACGCAGCCTCACGCCAGAAACTGCGGCCCACGATTGAATGCGCAACGCGCTGTTTGATCGAGGCCCGTCCGGGCAGAGGTTGACTTAGCAAGGGTTGGGTGCGGTCCGTTAATTGCACCTGGTTTTATGTTGGGTTAACTTTTTCTCGAACGGTTTGGAGCCATGACGCGTCTCTTCACCGCTGCGGAAATGTCCGCACCGGTTTCACAATTGCCCCCCGCCGCCTACTTCGACGCTGCCCTGTTGCAGCGCGAACGCGAACTGCTGTTCTCGCGCGGGCCGGGTTACGCGGGTCATGAGCTGATGGTGCCGGGGTTAAGTGATTACGCCGTGCTGGCCAGCCGAGGCAATGCGCAAGCGCTTACTCGCACTGAGAGCGGTGTGAATCTTATCTCCAACATTTGTCGTCATCGTCAGGCGATGATGCTTGACGGGCGTGGTTCGCTCAAAGGCAACGGCGGCAACGTGGTCTGTCCGCTGCATCGCTGGACGTATTCCGGCGAAGGGCAGCTGATCGGCGCGCCACATTTTCCGTGCAATCCCGAGCTGAATTTGCGCAATTCCGGGCTCCAGGCGTGGAACGGTTTGCTGTTCGACGGGGCAGCAAGTCCGACGGTAGATCTCGCCGCACTTTCGACGCAAACCCGCCAATCGCTCGATTTTTCGGGCTACGTGTTTGATCGCGCCGTGGTTCACGAGTGCAACTACAACTGGAAGACCTTCGTTGAGGTGTATCTGGAGGATTACCACGTCGGGCCGTTTCATCCGGGGCTCGGCCAGTTCGTCACCTGCGACGATTTGGCGTGGGAATGGGGCAAAGAGTTTTCGGTGCAAACGGTGGGCCTCTCGCGCGGTTTCGACCAACCGGGTTCGGCCACGTACAAGCGCTGGCACGATGCAGTCACGAAATTTCGACAAGGCGTGCCGCCGCCGCATGGCGCGATTTGGCTGACCTACTACCCGAACATCACGGTGGAGTGGTACCCGCACACGCTCGTCGTGTCGTCGCTGTGGCCGCAAGCGGTCGACAAGACGATCAACGTGGTCGAGTTTTATTACGCTGAAGAAGTGGCGTTGTTCGAGCGCGAATTCATCGAGGCGCAGCAAGCGGCGTACATGGAAACTTGTGTGGAAGACGACGAAATTGCGCTGCGTATGGACGCCGGTCGCAAGGCACTGGTCGACCAGGGCCGGGTTGAAGTTGGCCCGTATCAAAGCCCGATGGAAGACGGCATGCAGCATTTTCATGAGTGGTATCGCACAAAGCTGGCGGGCGTGTAGTCGGCGCGATTGACGCGCAACAGCTTTATTGTAAAAGCGCAACTATGCTAGGGCTAGCGTGCCAAATTGCCTGATATCGACTTTAGCTGTTTTTTTGCCATAAAACCGGTCTATCCCAATCGCTACGGCGCTTTCACGATGGGCAGCATACAAAGCTGTTGAGTTTGGGTGCCAAAATAAGCAAACGTTGGTCTGTCCAACGCAAAACTGCCACAGCGCAGCGCAACCCGTCGCCAGCGAACGACGCGTTGATCGTGGTCTGCCGCAAATGTAGAAAATGGGTTGATGACTGCCCGTTCCGCCGCTGTGCCCGTAACACTCGCTGAAGCTCCGCTTTTAAAACCGTCGCGCGGTGCCCGTTGGCGCAAGCGAGTGCTGAAAACCGCGCTGATTTTCGCGCTGCTAGTCGCGTTGTTGCTCGGGGCCGTCGCGTGGCTGGTGCCGTATGCACTCACGTCCATCGCGCCGAATTGGCTGAAAGAAAAAACCGGGCGCGAACTTAAGCTCAAGGAGGCGTCGTTCAATCCATTTACGCTGCGCTTACTCGCAAACGGCATCACGCTTAGCGACGCAGCGAAGCCACTGGCAAGCGTTGCCGCGGTGGAGTTGAAAGGCAGTTGGGAAACGCTGAGCAACTTCGCGTGGACGGCCGACCACCTGACGTTGACCAAGCCCGAAATCAACGCGCGCATCGCCAAAGATGGCTCGCTCGATTGGGTGCGATTTTTGGAGGCCCTACCTAAATCGACCGAGCCGCCAAGCGACACCATGCCGCGCGTGGTGTTGCACAACGTGGCAATCGAGAATGGGTCGGTTCGCCTGAACGACGAGCGTGTCGATGCGCAAGAAAAGCGCCTGGAGCTCACGCCGCTCACCTTCAAGCTCGATAAGTTGTCCACGCTGCCTAAAGACCGCGGCGACTATGCGCTGCAAGCCACGTTGAACGATCAAACGCGGGTGCAGTGGAAGGGACGCGTGGGATTGAATCCGATTGAAAGTTCGGGCGATCTGGCGATCACCAATCTGCCGCTCACACGGGTGCAGTCGATTGCCAACGCGCACCTTCCGATCACGCTCGGCGGCAGCGCAAATTTCAGCGCGACATACAGCGTGGCGGCGGGCACTGATTTCACGGCCGCCGGCATCGGCGACGGCGTGCTGGAAATCGTTGATTTCCGAGCGAGCCAAAACAAGGACGAAGCGAGCGTCAAGTCAATCAAAGTGTCGCCGCTTTCCGCGTCATGGGCGAAGACCAAAGCGGATGGACGCGGTCAACAGGTGCTCGCGTTGTTACCGCTGTCGGCAGCTGTGTCTGGCATCACCGTGAGGTCAGGCGAGCAGAAAGACGCGCTCGTCAGCATCGCACAAATCAGCACCACGCAGCCGGTGAAGGTTGACCTCGCGGCGCGTCGCGTTGACGTGCCGCAGATCACGATTGCGAGCTTGCAAGCCGCGTTTGAGCGGACGCGCAGTGGTGCGCTGGTGTTGCCGTTTATGGGCGCGCCGGCTGCGCAAGTTGCGACTGCGACGCCGGGTGCCGCCAGCAGCCCAACCACCAGCGCGTGGCTGATAAACCTCATTGAAATTAGCACCGACAAGGCACTATTATCACTACGCGATCAATCGTTTAGCACCGCGCAATCGGCATTGGCAAAACTGGATGTGACGCTCGGTGCAGCGATTGTTACGGGTGACAAAAGCAGCGTGCCGAGCGTGCGTGTGTCCGGAAAGCGCATGTCGCTAAACGATCTCGCGCTGCGCGACGACGCGGCAAAGGATGCGTGGTTTAGCGCGAAAGAAGTGCGGGCTGCGCCGTTCGACGCCGATCTGCTCAGCGCACAAATCGAGCTACCGAAAATAGATATCACCTCACCGCTGGTCAGCATTGCCATGGGCAAAGACGGCATCGATGTTGCGCGCAAACTGCTGCCCGCCGAGCGAACTCCAGTCGTTGTCGCGGCTAAAACTAGCAACGCCACTAGCGCCGCGCCGAAGATCAGCATTGCGGGCGTCGCTATCAACGGCGGTCGCGTCAACTTCACAGACAACACGCTCCCCACTGCGGTCACGCATGTCATCGACGCCATCAAAGTAAGTGCCGAGCGCATTGAGCTCGACAACTCGCGAGCGCTCATCGCCACCACCAGCGCCACGCTCGGCAGCGGAGGCGCGGTGCAGGCGAAGCTTAAGTTCGATCAACGCCGCAACGAGGGCGAAGCAGAAATTGCCGTGGAGCGCGTGACGCTCGCCGCGCTATCGCCGTATTTGAACCGCAACACGCGCCTGAAGCTCGGCAAAGGTGACGCGACCATTGCCGGTCGCGTGAAATTTTCGACTGCCGCAAACGCTACCGAAGCACTACGTTTTGAGGGCAACACGGCGCTTCGCAATGTTGAGTTGATTGATGAGACGACCCTTGCGCCGTTTGCACAATGGGCGGAGCTGTCTAGCACCGATATGAAGGTCGTTTTGGGCGCGCAAGGCACCGAGGTGCTGCTCGCCGACCTGCTGCTCGACCAGCCTCGCGGCAGGCTCATCATCGCGCAGGACGGCACCGTAAATCTCACGCAGATTGGCAAGGTGGATGCGCCCGCTGCGGAGCCCGCACCGCAGCCCGTACCGCAGCCCGCAGCGCCCACCCAAGCCGCGCCCGCACCCACCGACGCGCAGAAAAAGCCGCGCGTGAAAGTAGATCGCCTGCAAGTTACCGGTGGCGACGTTGAGTTCGCCGACCTCTCATTGCGTCCGCAATTTGGCGTGCGCATTTCTGATTTGGCCGGTGTGATTGTGGGGCTGTCGACCGAGCCTTCGTCGCGCGCGGAAGTGTCGCTGGAAGGCAAGGTTGACGAGTTCGGTTTGGCGCGACTGGCGGGCAATTTGTCACCGCTCGGCGCAACCGAATACACCGATTTAAAAGCCACGTTTCGCAATCTGGAGATGAAAAATCTCACGCCGTATTCCGGCAAATTTGCTGGCCGCACCATTGTGTCGGGCAAGCTCTCGCTCGATCTGGAATACAAAATCAACCAGCGCAAATTGAACGGCGAAAACAAAATCATCATCGATAACTTAACGCTCGGCGACCGCGTTGACAGCAAAGATGCGACCAACCTGCCGCTCGATTTAGCGCTAGCGCTGCTGCGCGATAGCAACGGCGTCATTGATCTCGGCCTGCCAGTGCAGGGCTCGCTCGACGACCCGCAATTTAACTATGGCAGCTTGATCTGGAAGGCCATTGTCAACGTGCTGACCAAGATCGTCACCGCGCCGTTTCGTGCGCTCGGCGCGCTGCTCGGCGGCAGCGGCGAAGAGTTTGAAGCGGTGATTTTTGAGCCCGGAGAGGCGCGCTTGTTGCCGCCCGAACGCGAGAAGTTGGGCAAGCTCGCCAAGGCATTGGAGCAGCGCCCGCAGTTAAAACTCGCAGTGGAAGGTCGCTTTGATAAAGCGCTTGATCGCGAAGCGTTGGCCGACAATATTGTGAAGCTCGATGTCAGCAAACGCGCCGGCATGAAAGCACCCGCGGCGAACGAACCGCTGATCATTTCGTTCACTGATATCAAAGTGCAAACTGCGCTTGATGAACTAGCCGCATCCGCCGGTGACGACGCGATGAAACTGCGCGCACAGTACTTGCCACCTGCTGGAAATGCGGTGACCGGTTTGCTGCAAAACGCACGTGAAAAGCTCACGGAGAAAGGCCGCACTGAGGCAACGGATGCGCGCAACAAGTACTACCCGGAACTGTTTACATTGCTCAAGGCAAAGCAGGCGGTGCCCGATATTGCATACACCACGCTCGCCAGTTTTCGCGCGGAGGCGGTGAAAAACACGCTCACCGCAGTCAACAAATTCGACGCAGACCGCGTTAGCGTCGCGGCACCTCAGGCAGTGAAAAGCAGCACGCCGATGCAGGTGGCCACAACGCTTGCGTTGTCGGTGAAGTAACACAAATTTGCATGATCAGGAGCCCCTCATGTCCACCCAAACAGCACAAATTCCAACCGTAATCCCCGGCACTCGGCAACCGCTCAAATCGCAGGCCAAGTGGAAGAGGATCATCATCGTGCTGCTCGCGTTTATCTACATCGTGTCTCCGCTCGATTTGATTCCGGACTTCATCCCAGTGATCGGTTGGCTCGACGATTTAGGCGTGCTGGCGTGGGCCGCGCGGCAGTTGTTTTTCGACAAATAACGCGTAGTGCTTTAGCTTAAGCGAGGCGGCACGGCAACGGCTAATGGCTTTATGCTGTGAGCGCCATTTAATGTGGGCTAGCGGCAATATTCGGCTTAAGTCGATATACCGCTTTTCAGCGATCTAGCCCAAGCAAAGTGGCGCGTTGACTAAAAAGTTGTTGACACAATTCGGTTGCAAATTTACGGCAACCGAGGCGCTGCATTGCGACGGGTCAGCGCTGAGGAGCCGCGCACAATGATCGTCACGCGATCAAGCTCTTTGCCGTCGCTATCCATGAGTTTGATCAGCGCATTGCCCGCCGATGGACGCCACGCGAGCGGCGCGTCAGAGCAACCCATGTGTTCGTCGTTCACAACCCAGCACGGCACTTGCGTAACGTCGCCACTTTTGAGTTGCACGCGCTGATTGGCAGCGGGAATGTCCGGGTCAAGCGCGATGATGCTGCCATCAGTTGGCGCGACGATTCGTGCACCTGCACTGCTTGCCTCGCGCGCTGCAATCAGCGCAGACGCGGGCTCGGTGCCGTGAACAAACCACTCGTCGCGGCTGGCCTCCACGTGCCCATCATTCGAGGCGAACTTGATGTGACGTTTCAGCACACTGGCGGGTGGCACGCCGGGTTTGCCCGCGCCCAATTGAGCGACGGCAGCCTCCATCACGTCGGCCCAAATCGGCCCCGCGCCGGTGATGCCGGTGACGTTGTGCATCGGCGCGCCACTCGCGTTGCCAACCCATACGCCGACGGTGACGCGGGTGTTGAAACCAATCGTCCAGTTGTCACGCATGTCTTTGCTGGTGCCGGTTTTAACCGCTGCCCAATGCGACAAAGCGAGTGGATTATCGAAGCCAAAGGTGACGTAGCGCGCACCGCGATCAGCGAGGATATCGGTGATGACCCAAGCGGTGGATTCGGAGAAAACAAAGCGTGTTGCAGCGACGAGAGCGCTGCCACCGCGACGCATGTCAGCGGAGCAGGAACCCGTCGCGTTGGCACCGCCCCCACACGCGAAGGAATAAGCGGCCCAACGTCCGCCATTAGCAATCGCTCGATACGCGTTGGTGAGCTCAAGCAACGACACATCCGCGCTGCCTAACGCCAGCGAAAACCCATAGTAATCCGGGTCATCCACCAACGTGCTGAGCCCAGCGCGGCGCAGCAGCGCGTGCGCGGGTGCCACGCCCACCAGTGTGAGCGCACGAATGGCGGGCACATTGAGTGATGAGGCCAACGCGGTGCGCACGCTGACCGGGCCGACGTATTCATGCGCGTAGTTTTGCGGTGTGTAGGCACCGCCGCCAACGTCCACCGAGAACGGCGCGTCGTCAAGTAACGTCGCTGCGGTGAACAGATTTTTGTCAAAGCCGAGGCCGTAAATAAAAGGCTTCAACGTTGAGCCCGCCTGCCGTGGCGCGCGCGCCGCATCCACCTCGCCCGCAGCCGACAACCGCCCCGACGAGCCGACATAGGCGAGCACTTCGCCGGTGGCGTTGTCGATCATCACCACCGCGGCGTCCTGCGCGTTGCGACCGCTTAGCTGCTGCAAATGCTTGTTGATGGCGTCGCGCGCGGCGAGTTGCAAGTCGCGGTCGACGGTGCTGCGCGTGCTTTGGCCCCCTCTCCCCTCGCGGGAGAGGGTTGCGGTGACGGGGCTGGCGGCAGGAAGATACTTTGCAACATGCGGCGCAATCGATTCGACAACGTTGCGCGTTACCGCTGCATTGCCCCAACGATCCATTGCAAACGCAAGTTGCCCGCAATCGCCCGCCGCATTAAGCGTTTTCATCACCTCACAGGCGCGCCGTTCAACAGTCGCGCGTGCTGCCTGCGGTGCGCGAATCAGCGCCGCGAGCAGCGCGGATTCAGCGGCGTTTAGGCCATGTGGCGACTTGCCAAACAACACCTCGGCCGCAGCACCAATGCCCTGTATTTCCCCGCGAAAGTAGACGCTGTTGAGATAGGTTTCAAGAATCTGCTGCTTGCTCCACGCCCGCTCCAGTTCCCACGCCGCGTGCGCCTGATCGATTTTTTGCTCCACGGTACGACCGTCACTTGCACGCGCGAGCGACTTATCCATCGTCGCCGCAACCTGCATCGAAATACTGCTCGCGCCACGCGTAGTTGCAACACCACGCAGATTGCTGATAGCCGCCGCAGCAGCCGCACGCAAGTCCACACCACCGTGATCGAAGAAGCGTTTGTCTTCAGACGCGAGCACCGCATCAATCAACGCTGGAGAAATTTCATCAAGCGAAGTCCATGAGCTACGCCGGACCTTGTCATCAACGCGTACGCGTTGAATGGTCGCGCCGTTACGGTCGAGGATGAGACGGTCACTTGGCGAGTAAGACGCACGAATGTTTTCAAAGCTTATGGGTGTAGCGCCAAAGCAGAGCGAAGAAAATAGCGCTGCCGTCAAAGCAACGCACGCTCCAGCTATCGAATGGGGCCCCCGTTGATTGACCCCGAGAAGCGCAGGGAAACGGCGATCAGAACAAAAAACTGTTTGAACGAAGCGAGTTTTTTTTGTTCCGCCGTTTGCCGAGCATCGCAGCGAAGGTGGAGCCTTAGTAAAGGCCGGGGCAAGCGTCGCAGACGCAACTTCGGCCTTTTCTTTGGTTACTTTCTTTTGGCGAAGCATAAGAAAGTAAATCGGCCACCGGGCCGAAACCCGGTAACCCGCGTTACCGCCCAATCTCACGGCTCAATCTCAAACACCGCATTCCCCAACTGCCCATTCACTTCTGGAGAGTACATCGCCTCCGCATGCGTCGGCGGCAATGCAAACTTGCCCGGCGTGGTCAAACGAATTTCGTAGGTAAAGCTGTGCTTGCCTTTGCCCGCCCATTCAAACGAAGAACGCACACTGGTGAAAGTGCGCTCGATATAGCGATAGCCGCTCCATGTTTGCGCCGATTCTTCCGTCGCTGCTAATTTAGAAAATCCGCCCAGCACGGTGCTGCCCGCAGGCACCGGGTCATCAATAGCCAGCCAGCCTAAGCCCGCTTTATTGTCAGCACTCACCGTTACCTGAATGATGTCGCCTACGTTGTAACGACCGGGGCGTTTTTGTTGCACCGGCTTGAAGGTTTTGCCGACACTAATGCCATTGTCAACCTTGCCCGCGAGCGCGACCGGCGCACGTAGCTGCGCACGTGCCCAAGGCTCACCCTTACCCAAGTGCTCTACCGCGACACCGTTCGCGGCGCCGCTCCACGGGAAGACCACTTCGCCTTCAGTTGTGGCTGCATCCCACACCACTTCTTTCGTTTCACCGTTGTACGTCACACGCGTGCGACCATCGGCGGCGGCCTGTTTGTTGTGACGTTCAAACGCGTAGGCCGCCCACAAATTGGCCTGCGTGCTGTAGAAATAACCGCCGCGTTGCATGCGGTTGTTGAGACCTTTGAGCAGCGGCAATTTGAACTCGCTGAGTTCACGCGTATCAAGGCTCAAGCGAAACATTCGCGCCAGCGTGTAGTCGTCGCTGCGCATGAAATACCAACGATCATCGCTGCGAGCAATGCTCGCCACACTCGCGCTGACCTTCACGTTGTCGCGCAGCTCCTTGATCGCGGCAGCGCGTTGCGCGTCGCGATTGGGGACATCTTTGGTGCGATTCAAAATGTCGAGCCAGTCGGCCAGCGACGCCGCCGTTAGCTTCACCGGATCAACACGAATGGTATCGAGCAGCCGCTTGGACGCGCGGTCGTAACGTGACAGCGCCTCCAATGCGATCAGCTTTTCCGACAGGACGTAATAGCTATCGCTCGGCAACCACGCACGCTGCGTTTTAAGTTCGCCCGCGACGTAGCGCTCCAACCCGGCAAGCATGCGCGACTTCACTTCATCAGGAATTTTCCAGCCTGCTTCGTGTGCGCCTGAGAGCACAAACGCGGTCAAGATTGGGTAGCCCTCACTGGTGTCGCCGGGATAGTAATTGGCGAGACCGGAGGCGGACAAATAGTTCGGCAACGAGCCCGCGATGACGTCCCACAGCGCCTCGTCTTTAGTGCCCATGGTGCGCGTCATGCGCTGCTCTAAGCAGGCGAACGGATAACGCGCAAAGTACGCGCGAATGCCGCTGGTGTCTGCACCGTACGTGCGTGCGAGCGACACCGTGACGTCGCCCTTGGTGGTCGGCGTATCGGGCTTTAAGGTGAGCGTAGTTTTGCCTTTAACTTCGCTGCTCGCGTCCGCTACGGTGCGCTCAGGTAAGGGCGTTTGCAAGGCCTGCTTGATACGCAGCGCGTCACCCCGCGGCTTGCCCTTTTCAACCGCCGCGAAATTCCACAACGCCTCTTTGCCATCGGCCGGCGCTTTCACATCCCACGTCACGACCGCACTCTCGCCAGAGCCGATGCGTTGCTCGCGCTTTGGTAGCGCCGCGCCATTCAAGTCTGCCGTCACGTCAGCGACGACAGCGCGCTGCGTGGTGTTGCGCAGCGTGACGCCCGCGCGATAGTCGTCGCCATTTCGCGTCACCGCTGGAAGGCCGGAGAAGAGCTGCAAATCGCGCGTGGTGCGGATGCTTGCCTCGCCTGTTCCGAAACGTTCACCATACGCGTCAGCGACGGCAACGATCCGAAAGCGCGTGAGCGAATCATTCAACGGCACCTCGACCGTCGCCTCGCCATTGGCGTCAGTAACCACATTGCCCTGCCACAAAATCAGGGTGTCGAACAGTTCACGCGTTCCCGCACCGCGACCGCCGGAGCCGCCCGGTGGCAGCGCCTTGCGGCCAAAGTGTCGCTTGCCGATGACCTGCATTTGTGCCGTCGCAGTGGTCATGCCGTAGTCGCGCCGCTTCATCATCGCTTCAAGCAACTTCCATGTGTTATTGCCCTGCAATTCGAGCAACGCTTCGTCAATGGCAAACACCGCGAGTTCTGCGTTGTCGCCCGCACGATTGTTGTTGCTACGCGTGACTTTTACTTTCACCAACGATTTTTCGCGGGTCTGATATTCCGCTTTGTCCGGCGTCACCGAGACGTTCAAGCTGTATCGCTGCCAGTTGACATCAATGTTCGCAATGCCCAGCTTGAACGCGGGTTTTGCGAGATCGACCAGCGCCGTTGGCGCGGGTGCACCGACGCGGCCACGCACCAACAGTGCAGAGACGTAAGCGTTCGGTGCCCACTCTTCTTTCACCGGCACTTCGATCACCGCCGACTTGCCAGACAGTTTGGTGACGAAGCTCGACAGCACAGCACCCTCTCGCTCAACGGTTACGAGCACAGTTGCTTCGCGGAACGGCATGCGCACCTGAAAGCGCGCTTTCTCGTTGGGCTCGTAGCGCTTTTTCTCAGGCAGCAAATCAATGCGATCTGAGCTCTCCGCGCGGAACATCCAGTCGTCTCCGTTTGACGCCCACATTGAAGTGCCTGCGCTGGCTGCGCGACCGCCCGCGTCGACGACGGCAGCCGTGAGCTGAATCTCACCCGACACGGTGACGCTGCTGGTGCAGGTGTATTTTCCGTTGCGATCTGATGTGCCTTCGCACAACACGCCGAGATCGCTCTTGCGCTCGGTCGATTCGTAACTGTAGAAGCCGCCGATATTTCGCTTGCGATAGCTGTCCCAAGTGCGGTTACGACCACTCACTTTGAACTTCACGCCGCCCACAGGCTTGCCAGTTACATCAGTGGTGATGATGTCGTAACCGAGCTTGTCGCGCGCCATCGCCCAGTCGGCGGTTCTGATGCCCACCAGCACGGCTGCGGGCCACACCGTGGTGCGCGCTTGCGCTGTGTAGATCTCGCCGTTCGGGTCCTTGTATTCCATATCCGCCACCAGCGAATTCGGCCGGTCAACTTTTGGTGTGGACAGAGATACGCGCGCGCTGCCCGCCGCAGACAGCGGCAACGACTGATCCTCGCCCTCCGGCTGTTTGCTGCCGCGCCGCGTTCGACGTTCCCCGCCGTCTTCATCGTATTCCGGCACGCTGAAGCTGTAGTCCGGCAGCGCATCGAAACTGGGCCAAGACCGCGCATCGAAACGCGAGCGCACGGTGACCACATCGCCGCTTGCAGGCCCGCCCGACAAAAACGACAAGCGCACATCAACGTTCGCCTTGTCGCCGCCGACCACGTTTGCCTCAGCAATGCTGACCTCGGATTTGTACACGGGCAAACGGAAATCCGCCACGGTGAATCGCCCGGTGGTGCGCCCACCTATTTCGATGCGATATTGGCCGCGCTTCGCATTGGCGGGAAGCTTTAACTCCGTGATTGCGTTGCCGCTTGCACTCCAAATTAACGCCACGGTGCTGCGCTGATTGTTGCCTTCATTGATGACTGAGGCAGTTTTAACCAACTTGCCGAGCTCCGGCGCGCCGGTGCCGTAGCGCTTCAATTCGCGCGCGTAATGCTTCATGTGAACGGTCTCGCCGGGACGCAGCAGATTGCGCGCGAGGATGGTGTGGAAGGCCTGCTTAACAATGCCTCCACCGCCTTCTCCGTCGTATTCGTAGTCCCAAGGCAGATTGAAACGCCACATTTCAATGCCACGCGTCCAGTCACTGCTTGTAAACGAGGTGTCGTCGCCACTTTGCGCAAAAGTTATCGTGGGGCAGGATTCACGAATCTTTTGCTTCGGCGTCAATCGACTAATACCGTCTTTGTCGGTCTTTCCGCTCGCCAACTCTGCACCTTTGCAATCGCGTATCCTTACCGATGCGTCAGCCACTACACTCGCATCATTGAGCCGCGTGACCCACACCAACGTCCCGCCCGCACCGGCTTTGGTGTGCACCGCAAGGTTTGTCACCAATGCAATGGTGCGCACGTACATCGAACCTTTTTTCTCCAACAACGACGCCCCGAGCGCCGCCGATTCGGCCTCAACAATATGCAGCCCCGGCTCAGCCAGCGGCAAGCCCACCACCTCAAATTCTTTCGGCCCACCCGGCTTCGGGAGCGGCAGCGATTGCACTTGGGCGATACCCTTCAACAGCGAACGCGAACGCACATCTTCGTCACCCTTTGGTCGCTCGCCGAAGTCGGAATAATCAGCTCCGTCATCATCCATTGAGCGATCACTTTGCTGAAAACCGAGCGTCTTCGCGTACCAACGAATCATGTCCTGCTCGCTCGTGACGCGCAGCTTGCGAATGGTTGCCGCTGTGCCAACGCCTGCAGCGCCACCTGTGCCCGGCTCCAGGTTACGCACCGTGATCGGCAGCGCTGGGTCGCTCTGTCGCTCCAAAATGCCGAAACTGCGCGGAAATTTCACCAGCGGCGGATAGGCACTGGTGCGCATCGTGATCGCGCGTTTCAGTGTGAGCGCCGTGGTGGTGCCGGACTCTTTCAGATTGGGTGGAACGACCAACGTGAACTTGGTCTCCGGCGGCAGTTTGGTAAAGCTAATGCCGTCGCTGTCATCGCTGTCACCCTTGGGTAAATACAGTTTGCCCGCGTCGTCGCGCAGTCGAAATTTTGCAGCGTCTTTTGGATCAATCGAGCGCTTAAAGCCTACATAAACGTTGCTCAACGGATTGCAGCCTGAATCTTTGTTCTCGCGGCTGCACGTAAGCTCCAAGAAATCGCCCGACCGCACCTTGAAGCGCAGCGTATCAACCGCCTGTTTAGTGATGGCCGTCGGCGAATCCCAGCGAATAATCACATTTGCGCCGCTCGGAAAATTTTGCGTGCAGCGGAAGGCGATCCAGTTTTCGGTGTTGGGAATGCCCGCCGCTTTCAGCACCTCCGTTTTTCGGGCACCACCGATCACCCGCACCGTGTCCACTGAGCGCACGCCCTCCACCTCGCAGAATACGTGCGCGATGAACGTCTTGGCATCCACCGGGCCCTTGGCGCGAGTGAGGAACACCTGTTGCTCATCAATATCAATCGCCTCGTGTGCGGGGCGCGTTTCGGCGAGGGCGGGGAGGTCGGCCGCATTTGCCGCAGCAAACAGAGTGGCGGTTAGCAGGGTTGCTAAGAGAGTACGAATCATGAAATCCTTGAATCTAGGCGTCTTCAGTCTGTGTAGACACGAGTTGTACAGCGCTTGTAAAAACGGCGCAACCGATAAACTTATCGCGTGACAACTCAGCCAGAAGAACAGACGTATTTGCCCCCCGCTTTGCGACCCAAGCTCGCAAAATTGGGCGTACAGCATTTGCGCGACATGCTGTTGCACTTTCCGATGCGCTACGAAGACCAGACGCAGGTGCGGCCCATTAGCGATCTGGTCGAAGGCGAGTCGGTGGTGGTTGAAGGAATCGTGGAACACGCGGAAACGCAGTTCAAACCGCGTCGTCAGTTCGTGGTGTTGCTGCGCGCAATGGGCGACGACGGCAGCAATAATTTCGCACCTCGACTGACGCTCCGCTATTTCAACTTTTATCCAAACATCGTGCAGGCGCTCAAAGTCGGCGCACCGGCCCGTGTATTTGGCGACGTTCGCGATGGGCGCTACGGGTTGGAGATGGTGCATCCCGTTTTCAAAAAAGCGGATGCAGAAGCCACAGGGTCGGGCAACCTGACGCCGGTGTACCCGAGCGCGGGCGGCATTCCGCAAGCGGCGCTGCGCACCCTCGCAACCAAGGCAAGGAAAGTCGCCGAATGGCAGACAGATCTGTTGCCTCGCGCCATTACGGAAGCATTGCACTTGCCTGCGTGGCGCGACGCCGTGCGCGTGTTGCATGAGCCTGCGCAGAGTGAATCGCCGATTGCGTTGGAGTTGCGTTCGCATCCGGCGTGGCTGCGCATCAAGTTTGATGAATTGCTGGCGCAGCAGATGGCGTTGCGCGATGCGAAAGCGTTGCGCGCAGGCGAGAGCGCGCCCGCTATTGCACCCACCGGCTTGATCGGCGGCCTGTTGCGACAACGCCTGCCGTTCAAACTCACTGCACCACAGGAACGTTCGCTGACTGAGGCACTGGTCGACATGGCACGCAACACGCCGATGACGCGTTTGCTGCAGGGCGACGTCGGCAGCGGCAAAACGGTGGTCGCCGCATTGGCCGCGCTGACCGCGATTGAAGCGGGTTATCAAGTCGCTTTTATGGCACCGACCGAGCTGTTGGCCGAGCAACATTTCAACAAGCTGCGGCACTGGCTGGCCGACCTGCCGATCACGCTCACGTGGCTCACTGGCAGCCTGCCCGCCGCCGAACAAAAGGCCGCGCAGGCCGCATGCAAAAAGGGCATTACGCATATCGCGGTCGGCACACATGCGCTGTTTCAGAAGAAAGTTTCGTTTGCGCGACTGGGCTTGATCGTGGTCGATGAGCAGCACCGCTTTGGCGTTGAGCAACGGCTGCAGCTGCGGCAACGTGGGCAACAGGATAGTGAACGAATCCTCGCCCCGCACACGCTGATGATGAGCGCCACGCCGATCCCGCGTTCGCTGGCGATGAGTTACTACGCCGACCTCGATGTATCAGTCATTGACGAGCTGCCGCAAGGCCGTCAGCCGATCACCACCAAACTCGTGGGCGAAGCACGACGTGGCGAAATCGCCAGCCGCATTTATGAGGCCGTACAGCAAGGCGCACAGGCGTATTGGGTGTGTCCGCTGATTGAGGAAAGTGAGCTGATGGAAGTGGAGTTGCAAAACGCGACTGCGCTGTACGCCGACCTTGTGCTCATCATGCCAAATGTCAAAGTCGCGCTGCTGCACGGGCGCATGAAAACCGACGAGAAGGCCGCGATCATGGCCGACTTCGCGGCCAACCGCGTGCAGGTTTTGGTCGCCACTACCGTCATCGAAGTCGGCGTTGACGTGCCCAACGCAAGCTGGATGGTGATCGAACACGCCGAGCGCTTCGGCCTTGCGCAACTGCATCAACTGCGAGGGCGCGTGGGGCGCGGCGCTGCGGCGTCAACCTGCATCCTACTGTTCGCTGACAAACTCTCCGACACAGCAAAGCTTCGCCTAAAAGTCATCTACGAAAACACCGATGGCTTCGTGATCGCGCGCGAGGATTTGCGCATTCGCGGACCGGGCGAATTACTCGGCCCAAGACAATCCGGCCTGCCGTCGCTGCGCTACGCCAATATCGAAGAAGACATTGAACTCGTCGAAGCCGCGCGGGACGCTGCGACCAAACTCGAACACGATGCCTCGTTCAACAAAACGGCCTTTCTGGATCGCTGGATCAAGAACCGGGCGGAGTTTGTGAAGGCTTGAGGCTGATCTGTCGGGCGTCTATTTGCTGTCCGCCTTCGTACGATTAGCTCCCTCGCTGCTCGGTCAACTCAAGTTTCTTGACGCTATTTGGTGCGGCAAAGTTAAACGCCAAACGCGCCAGAATTTACTGCAACACCTTCAACTTGGCCGCAATCACGACATGCCGATAATCCAGTGCATGATCGAAAGCGGTTTTTCCTTGCGCATCTTTATGTTTCGGATCAGCGCCTAGTTTCAGCATGTAATCAACCGAGTGCATTTTTCCGCCGTGTACGGCGTGCATCAGATACGTCGCACCCGCGTGCGGGCGGTCGGCGGCGATGGGTTTGAGTAGGTCGATGCCGGACTCGCGCAGCGCGTCCATCGTTTCGGTGAAGCCGTAGAACGGGGCGAAGTGGCCTACCGGAAAGCCCCACGGGCCGGGGCGGGTGGCGTCGGCACCGATGCTGAGCAAGTAGCGCACCGTGTGATGGCTGTTGTAAGAGATGGCGATCAGCAGCGCGTTGGCGGGCTGGCCGCCCCAGTGGGCGTTGCTCACAAACGTGATGGGTTTATTGACGTCAGCACTGCCTTTGAGCATCGCTTTGACCAGCGGCGTGCCGTGAGTTTTGGTGAGTGCTAGTGCCAGTGGCGACCATCCGGTGTCGGCGCGGGCGGTGGGGTCGGCGGCTCGGTTGATGAGCATCAGCGCGAGATCGGCATCGGACTCGTAGGCGGCGCTAAGAAGGGCTGTGGCGATGGGTTTGCCGGTTCGGGGATTAACGGCCAAGTTCACGTTGGCGTCGGCGTTCAGCAGCATCTCCACGATGGGTTTTGAGCCGCGCCACACGGCGGATGCCAGCGGCGTTTCGCCGTTTTCGCTCACCCAGTTCACATCTGCTCCCGCTGCGATGAGTGCGGCCACCGCCAATTCATCTGCGGCAACAATCGCGGCGAGCAGTGGCGGCAACTCTGTGAATCGTCCCGGTGCGTCTTGTTTGCGATTGACTGAGCTTACTGCGTAATTTTCGGTGGCGTTCGGCGCGTCCGAAAGCACCGCAACCGCGCTCACCAGCTCCACCGAGCAGCCCCACGCAATAGCTTCGTTCACGCTCGGTTCGCGGGCGCAGGGCGGTTTGCGAACTGCGGGCACGGTGCTTGACGCAAATGGTAGCCCGCGCAACAGCCCAAGCGGCAGCATGCCCTGCTGCGAGTCTTTTGCCGCGTCGCCCAGTTCGATACGCGGCTGCAAAAACGGCAGTGACGAGCGCGCTAACCCCTCCGCGCCGCCGCGTGCGGCGCTGGCTGGCAGCAGCGGAATTTCAAAACTGATCTCGGGCAAGCGGCGTCGCTCACCGAGCTTAATCGGCGGATCAATCGGCACCGCCGTGCTGCGCCAGTCCCAGCCCTCGTCGGCGGCTTGGCGCTTGCCTGCCACATTGTGCAGGCGCAATTGCATATGGCTGATCGCATCGCATTTCGACCATTTGCAGCCGACGCTTGCGTAGTCCACATCAATGCGGTCAAAGAAGATAACTAACCGATCAGGCTCACTGTCCCACCGCCCCGAAACGCTCGCTCGCGTCGAGCCGATCTTGTCTTGAAAAGAAAAGGTGCGAAGGGTTGAATCAAATTGAGTGGCGGGTTCATTGCCCACGATCACCGCGTCAGTAATTGCGGGCACGACGGTCGCGCGCTCTGCTGGCGCGACGTTAGCGGGCAACAGTTTGGCGACCACGTCAACGACCAACCGAATCTGCTCAACCCACCAGTGATCCTGCAAACGCGGATTAGCCACGGCGATGGTGGCGCCCCAGCCGATAGAGGCGAGCGCGGCAAGCGCCGCTACGGTGCGGACAATCCAGCGACGGGTGGCGTTCGGTCTGTTCATAGATGAATCATAAACAGCGGTCGCCGCTTAAGCCTACTGTTGCTGTCTGCTGATAGAACTCAAACATGGACAAACGCGCGTCTCCGGATGAGTCTCAGCTATGCCCCCAATCGCCTAAAATACGAGCAAATGAACCTTTAGCCACGCTCACCTGCTCAGTCGCCCGTTTTGGGTGAGGCAGCGTTCCGCGTGGCTTTTCTATTTGTGAAGTTAGCGCTCGTCCCATGAAAGACACTTTCCGCATCAAGCTTGAACAACTCTCGCGCCGTCTGGTCGAGGTGGAGAGCTTGCTGTCTGACCCGTCGGTGACTAACGATATGAACCGCTTTCGTGCGTTGTCGCGCGAGAGGAGCGACATTGATCCGATTTCGCAATTGTTTGCACAATTTCAGGGCCGCGAGAACGATATCGTTGAAGCGCAAGCCATGCTCTCTGATCCTGAAATGAAGGAGTTTGCGGGTGAAGAAATCGCAGGCGCGAAGGCTGATTTGGAGCGCATTGAAAAAGAACTGACGCTCGCGCTGTTACCGAAAGACCCGGCGGATGATCGCAATATTTTTCTTGAAATTCGCGCCGGCACAGGTGGCGATGAATCGGCGTTGTTCTCGGGCGACTTGCTGCGCATGTACACGCGGTTTGCTGAGCGGCAGCGTTGGCAGGTGGAGATTGTGTCGAGTAGCGAGAGCGAGTTGGGCGGCTACCGCGAGGTGATTGCGCGCATCGTCGGGCAGGGTGCCTATTCAAAAATGAAGTTTGAGTCGGGCACGCATCGCGTGCAGCGCGTGCCCGCCACCGAGGCGCAGGGGCGCATTCACACCAGCGCTTGCACCGTGGCGATTTTGCCCGAGGCCGACCCGGTGAAAGACATCACGATCAACCCGTCGGACTTGCGCATTGACACGTTTCGCGCGTCAGGCGCCGGCGGTCAGCACATCAACAAAACCGACTCGGCGGTGCGCATCGTGCACATTCCGACCGGCGTGGTGGTGGAGTGCCAGGACGGTCGTTCGCAGCATCAGAACAAGGCGCGCGCGATGGAGGTGTTGGCCTCACGCCTGCTTGAGCGCGAGCGTGCAGCGGCGCATGCGAAGGAGGCCGGTTTGCGCAAATCTCTCGTGGGCTCCGGCGACCGCAGCGAGCGCATTCGTACCTACAATTATCCGCAGGGCCGCATGACCGATCACCGCATCAACTTGACGCTGTACAAGCTCGATTTCATCATGGACGGCGACATTGGCGAGATGGTCGACGCGCTGATTTCTGAGCATCAGGCGGAGTTGATGTCGACAATGGAGAGTACGGCGTAGCCGTGCAGTGACGAGTGACTGGTGACAAGTGACGAGCGTGACGCGCCCACTTTCGTCACCGGTCACTCGTCACTAATGACTGTGCAACAAAATGAACTTCAACGAAAAATTACAAACCGCTTGGGCTAAATCACGCTCGCTGGTGTGCGTCGGGCTCGACCCTGAAAAAAAACGCATGCCGGAGCGAATTTTCAATCGACCGGACGCGATTTTTGCGTTTAACAAAGCCATCATTGATGCCACGCACGACATCGTCTGCGCGTACAAACCGCAGTTCGCGCATTACGCAGCGATTGCGGCAGAAGATCAGCTCGCAGCGACCATTGACTACATCCATGATCGCTATCCGCACGTGCCTGTAATTCTTGACGCCAAGCGCGGCGATGTGGGCAGCACCGCTGAGTTCTACGCCGTGGAAGCGTTCGAGCGATACCGTGCCGATGCGGTCACCGTGAACCCGTATTTGGGTGGCGATTCGATTGCGCCGTTTACGAAATATGCCGACAAAGGCGTGATTCTTTTATGTCGCACCTCGAACCCCGGCGGCGCTGATTTGCAGGAACAAATGATTGACGGTGAGCCGCTGTATTTGCGCGTTGCGAAACTCGCAGCGAACCAGTGGAACGGCAACAAAAACATCAGTCTCGTGGTGGGCGCAACGGTGACGCAGGTGATTGCCGACGTGCGCCGCGTGGTGGGCGATATGCCGCTGTTGGTGCCGGGTGTGGGCGCGCAGGGCGGCGACATGCGGGCGACCGTTGCGGTGGGTCGCGACAGTCGTGGCACGGGCCTCATCATCAACGCATCACGCTCGGTGATTTACGCGAGCAGCGGTGACGATTTTGCCCATGCGGCGCGTGGTGTGGTGGAGCAAATGATTGAAGACGGGGCGATGCCTTGAGTGGCGGTTTTCGCGATGCAGCTTTTGGCTGAAACGCCTATTACGTGCGGGCTATCGGCTCATTTGGCCGTAAATCGACTTTGTGCTTTTTCGCCCTTTAGCCGCAATGAAATAGGGCATTCGCGCAAAAGCTATATAGCGCACGCTTGGCGGCGCTTCGCCCCATGAACGTTCGCGATTTCCTCAGTGCCGCGTCCGCCACCGCAATGCCACGCAGCGAAATTCGCATGCTGTTATCGCTGGTGCTTAAGCGCGATCACGCGTGGCTCGTGGCGCATGACGACTACGAATTCACGCCGCAAGAAATCACCCACATCAACGCGCTCACCGCACGCCGCGCAGCAGGCGAACCCATCGCTTATCTGCTCGGCGAACGCGAGTTTTACGGACGGGTATTTCGCTGCTCGCCCGCGGCGCTGATTCCGCGACCTGAGACGGAATTGTTGATCGAACGCGCGCTGTTGCACGTGCCCGTCAACGGGTCAACGCGCATCGTGGACATCGGCACCGGCACCGGCTGCATCGCCATCACCCTCGCGCTTGAACGGCCTCACACAATCGTCACCGCCGTTGACATTTCGCCTCACGCGTTAGCACTTGCGCGCGGCAACGCGCAGCGCCTTAACGCGAACGTAGCGTTCATCGAATCCGACTGGTTTGCAGCGCTTCCACCCGACGCGCAATTCGATTTAATACTCAGCAACCCGCCGTACATCGTGCCGGGCGACGCGCATCTTACGCAGGGTGATTTGCGCTTTGAACCCGCCATTGCGCTGGCCGATGCGGTGGACGGGCTGGAGAGCTACCGGCAGCTCGCGCGCGGCGCGCAGCGGCACCTTAAATCGGGCGGAATGCTCATGGTTGAGCATGGCTACGATCAGGGCGAATCGGTGCCCGCGCTGCTTGCTGCTGCGGGGTTCACGGACGTTGCGACGCATCGCGACTTGGCCAATCATCCGCGTGTGACCGAGGCGCGTAGAAGCTAACCAAGCACGCACGCACATCGCTTCGGTCAAAATAACAGTCATGCGAACCCATCGTTGTTCGATTGCATTAACAGGAGTCCACATGCCGCAAACATCATCCACCCACGCCGCAGCACTTGACGAAGTCAACGCGCTGGTGCCCGAAAATAATTTAAGCCGCCGCGGCTTCATCGTCACCTCGCTCGGCGCAGGTTTTGCCGCATCGGTGTTGCCGGTTTCAGCGCAAACCGTCACCACCGCTGCCGACGGCCTTGTTGCGGGCGAAGTTAAAGTGCCGACCAAAGACGGCGATATGGTGGCTTACCGTGCCATGCCTGCGACCGGTTCCGGCTTCCCGGTGGTGCTGGTCGTGCAAGAAATTTTTGGCGTGCATGAGCACATCAAGGACGTGTGCCGTCGCTTCGCCAAGCTCGGTTATTTTGCGATTGCGGGCGAGCTCTACGCGCGTCAAGGCGACGTGTCAAAAATCACCGAAATCGCGAAGATTGTGTCCGACGTGGTGAGCAAAGTGCCCGATGCGCAGGTCATGGCCGACCTCGACGCCTGCGTGGCGTATGCCAAAGCCGGCGGCAAGGCCAACGCCGACAAATTGGCGGTGACGGGCTTCTGCTGGGGCGGGCGCATCACATGGCTGTACGCCGCACACAATCCCGCGGTGAAGGCCGGTGGCGCGTGGTACGGCCGCTTGGTGGGCGCGACCAATCCGTTGCAGCCTAAAAACCCGATTGATCTCGTCGCGCAAATCAACGCGCCGGTGCTCGGTCTGTACGGCGCAGCCGACGGCGGCATTCCGAACGACACGGTGGAGCAGATGCGCGCTGCGCTCAAGGCCGCCGGCAAAAAGAGTGACATCACGCTCTATCCCGACACGCCGCACGGCTTTTACGCCGACTACCGCCCGAGCTATCGCAAGGCCACCGCCGACGACGCGTGGGCGAAGTTGACGGCGTGGTTTAAAGCCAACGGCGTGGCGTAGTTTTCGCGATTAAGCTGGGCTTCAAATCAGCCCAACAACGACCATCAGCTTTTGGCTAGACAGGCGTCTTGACTAGGGCTAGCCGCACAATATCGCCAATCTCGACTTGACGCCTAAAATGACGAAAGCCCAGGTAAAACGGGGCTTTCGCACATAAAACCATCAAAGCTGTTGACTGAAATACGAAATTAGTTGATCTCGTTGGGCTTCACCCACACCCAGTCCGAGCCCTCGCTGATGATCTCGCTGGCCTCAAAGCGGCGCGACGATCCCTGCACTTCATACACCACGCTCGCCTGATAGTCCGCCGTATTCATGATCCACGACGAGCCCATGATCGGGCGACCAAAAAACGCGCTCTTCAACCGAATCGCGCGGAACACCGCACTCGCCACCATGGTCGACGCGTTGTCGCGATACAAGCCGTGGCGTGAGCGCAACGTGCGCAGCTCAATCATGTCGACATCGCGCGACAGCACTTGCAGGCCAAGCTCAATGTGACCAGCGGGCAGCTTGAGCAGCCGCACAATGGTTGCCACTTGCCAGCCCGCAGCGGGCGCCTCTTCGGTCACCACCGCAATGTCCCGCAGCCGCAGCCGCTGGGTGGAGGTGTTGGGCATCACGCAGCGGTAGCCGGTGTCGCTGCGGTCGCGCAAATGCCAAAACTGCAAGTTCAACCGGCCTGCCTCGGGCGGCAAATCGCGACGCAGCTTTTTCATGGTGGAGTCTTTCAACATCCCCAGCGTTTCGATTTCTGCCGCGTCAACATAGTCGTAGTTTTCGCCCTCCAAGCTCGCCGCCAACATACCCGGTTCAAACGAAATCGCAGTGGCGACTTTGGTCACGCCATACGTTGCCGCGACCCGACCGCGATCATCGTTTCGCGTGCTGGCGCGCGCGAGCGGCTTAAATTCCGGGTCAATGCGCAACACCGCACTACGCAACGCGAGCAGCGGATTTTGCGACAGCGAACCACCGAGCGTGACGTTGCGACCACCGTCTTCCGACTCCACTTGATCAAGCCAAGCCAGCGCGCGCGAATGAATGGTGGCGGTGTCGCAATACAAAAACTGTCCGCCCTGCGGCACCGCGTGACGCGGCACCAAGCCCTCCGAGCCGCCCAGATTCACCGCAAAACCATCGTCCGCCGCGGGCCGCGCAGTCAGCCGAACGTCGTGCGTGAACTCATCAATTTTTCGATACAGCGCATAAATTTGCGACGGCGTGTAGCCGCCCGCATTGCCCAAACGCAGCAACAACAACGCCGAAAAAGCACGCGCCGGATAAGTGGTCGCGGCCACGCCGTTCGCGCTCACGCCACTGTTGTCGGGCACCACCACATGATCCACACCCAGGTCACAGGTTTTGCTGAACACCTGGTGCGTCTCCACCCATATGCCGGGGATCCAGTCTTCGTGGCGATACAAACGGTAGCGATACGCCATCGTGCGAAACCAGAAAAAGCGCGCCGCAACGCGGGCGAATTCTGTGGCGGAGCGTGACGCGAGACTCGCCGTTTCGCGCATGATCACCAGCCGATACGCGTCGGCAAAACGCATCGACCAGTCGTAACCGGTGTCCCACAAACGCTCGCGCAGCGAGTGTGATTGCAAGGAGGCCGCAAGGTAGTCGCGCTCCAGCCGCGCGGTCATCGCCTCTAGCTTCAGATCAAGCTCTAACAAAGGCACTGCGGCCAGCGTTTCCTGCTGATCAGCCTCGCTGGCAAACGCGCGCAGCTGTGCGCACACCACATCGGACGCAGTAAAAATATCGCGATCGAGTGACGCGGCGAACTTGCGTGCGCCTCCCACTGAACCCAACGGGCGGGAATCGGTCAAATTGCTGAGCCAACGAAGCATTTTTCCGGTCTATTCTTTGCAATCGAAGGTGAGAATACGCTTTTATCAAAACGTAGAATAGCCCTCGTTTCCCCCTGCGGCAAGCGAAATGACGCTGGCATCGCGCGCATGCACCCGGCATGCCGGACATGTTGCCAATCTGGCCCCGTGCTAAGCCCTATCGGGCCGTATGGAGTCATTGTCGGTATTTTTCTGGTTCTACCGTGGCATTGACCTGTCGCACCCTCCACCTCAACTATTAGTTACCTATGAAAACCACTCAACCTGTTCTAACGCTATTGGCCACCTCGGCGCTGCTTCTGTCTGCATGCACATACGCGCAAACTGCAACCACCGCTGCGACCGCCAAGCCAGCCTCGCCTGCGGCGGCGGCTATGGGCGCGCCCACCGCGCTTAAAAGCATCGACCGCAAGGTCGGCGCGGGCGCGCTGGCCGAGGCCGGCGGCCCAGTTCTCGTGCACTACACCGGCTTCCTGTACGACGCCACTGCACCCGACAACAAAGGCAAAAAATTTGACTCGTCGGTAGACCGTAAAGTGCCGTTTGGCTTTATCGTCGGCGCGGGCCGCGTGATTAAAGGCTGGGACGAAGGCGTGGCCGGCATGAAAGTGGGCGGTCAACGCACACTGATCATTCCACCAAGCTTGGGCTACGGCGAGCGCGGCGCGGGTGCTGACATTCCACCCAATGCCACACTGTTATTTGACGTTGAACTGATGTCGGTTATCGGCAAAACGCAAAACGCCGCAGCGGAGCCGTCAGCGTACGTGCCGGCAGCGAAGTAATTTAGTTTCAACGTGGCGAGCAGTACTTGAAGAATCCGGAAAATGTAGTCATCCGTCGCGATAATTATCGTGCTCCGGGTTTTTTGATGGACACGGTCGAACTGCACTTCAATCTTGATCCGCTGCTCACGCGCGTCACGTCCAGTTTGACGCTGCGCAAAAACCTCGCCGACGACGCAGCAGCAAATCTGGTGCTGTTCGGCGACGGGCTCACGCTTGAATCAATCTCACTCAACGATCACGCGCTCTCTGCGGGCGATTACGTCAAAGCCGCAGATCGCATCACGATGAGCGCGTCGCTGCTGGGAACAAATCCGGCGAAGCTCACCGTAATCACCACTTTCAACCCGAGCGCAAACCTCGCGCTCGAAGGTTTGTACGTCACTAACGGCACGTTCTGCACGCAGTGCGAAGCAGAGGGTTTTAGGCGCATCACTTACTTCCCGGATCGGCCGGATGTGCTGTCGGTTTATCAGGTGACCATTGTCGCGAACAAGGCGGATTTTCCGGTCTTGCTATCAAACGGCAACCTCGTCAGCGAACGCGATCTCGATGACGGAATGCATGAAGCCGTGTGGCACGACCCGCACAAAAAACCGTCGTATTTATTCGCGCTGGTCGCCGGAAAAGTTGATCGATTGCAAGATCAAATTGTTACCGCATCGGGCCGCAACGTGTTGCTCGAAATCTATTCGACCACAGCGAATTTACCGCGCTGCACCTGGGCCATGACGTGCCTGAAAGCCGCGATGCGCTGGGACGAAGAAGCGTACGGTCGTGAATACGATCTTGATCGTTTCATGATTTACGCGGCTGATGACTTCAACATGGGTGCGATGGAAAACAAGGGGTTGAACATCTTCAACTCGCGCTTCGTGCTTGCCGATAAAGACACCGCGACCGACACCGATTTTCAGGTGGTAGACGCTATCGTCGCGCACGAATATTTTCACAATTGGAGCGGCAATCGTGTCACCTGTCGCGACTGGTTTCAGCTGTCGTTGAAAGAAGGCTTCACCGTCTTTCGCGAGCAGCAATATTCGGCGTTTCGTGGCTCGCCCGCCGTGGTGCGCATTGAAGAGGCAGCCTTCATGCAGTCGCGCCAGTTCGCGCAGGACGCAGGCCCGATGGCGCACGCGATTCGCCCCGACGAATACGAAGCGATCGACAATTTCTACACCGTGACGGTGTACGAAAAAGGTTCTGAGGTGATTCGTATGCTGCACACGCTGCTTGGCGCTGACGCATACCGCAAAGGCACCGATCTCTACTTTGCGCGGCACGACGGCACCGCCGCCACGTGCGACGATTTTGTGGCCGCGATGGAAGATGCGAGTGGCCGCGATTTGACCCAGTTCAAGCGCTGGTATTCGCAAGCCGGCACGCCGCTGTTGAAGGTGACCGACGCGTTTGACGCCGCCGCGCAACGCTACACGTTAACCGTCGAACAAATCGTGCCGCCGACGCCGGGGCAACCGGTGAAATGGCCGATGGTGATTCCGCTGTCGATGGCACTCGTTCACGCCAGCGGCGAGGTGACGCATGCACAGGTGTTGCACATGAGCGACGCGTTGCAACGCTTCACGTTTGACGGCGTGGCGGCCAAGCCGGTGCCGTCGTTGCTGCGCGGATTTTCAGCGCCGGTCAAAATTGATTTTGGCTACAGCGACGCTGAGCTCGCGATGCTGGTGGCTAAAGACAGCGACGGCGTGGTGCGCTGGCAAGCGCTCAGAAGCCTGTTTTTCCGTGCGTATGACGCGGTTCGAGCGGGCCAATCGATGTCGCCGATGCTGCATCAGGCGATTGCCGCGTTGCTTACCGACGCTGCGACCGAACCGGCGCTGATTGCGCACCTGCTCGCGCTGCCCAATCACGCAGAGCTTGCAGATCGTGACGCGGTGATCAACACCACCGCGATTGCCGACGCGCGCGACGCCGTGATGCGTGCGATTGCAACGACTAATCGCGCCTTAATTTTGGCGCGATATGCGACCGAACGAGCGGCGCTCAACGGCGCACCGTTCACCCTGGACGCCGCCCCGATGGCGCATCGTGCGCTAGGTAATACGTTGCTAGGATTGGCCAATGTGTTGACCGACGCCGACGCACAACAACTGGCGTTGCAGGCGTGGAGCAACGCGGACAATCTCACCGATGTGATGGGCGCGATGATGGCGCTGCGCGATCAACCGTGCGCCGCGCGCGACGCAATTTATCAATCGTTTCATGACCGTTGGCACAACGATTTGTCGATGTTGAACCGCTGGTTTCAACTTGAATCTTGCGCCAATCGAGCTTCACCTGAAGAGGCTTTGCAGCGCGTTCGTACGCTGCTCACGCACCCAAAGTTCGACGGCAAAAACCCGAATCGCGTGCGCTCCGTGGTGCATGCGTTTGGTGACCAAAACTGGCGCGGATTTCATGCCGCGGACGGTGCCGGTTATGCATTTATCGCCGAGCAAATTTTGCGTTTTGATGCGCAAAACCCATCGCTCGCCGCGCGGTTCTGCGACGCGTTTTCGCGTTGGCATCGCTGCACCGAGCCGCAACGCGGTTTGCAAAAAACCCAGCTTACTTTGCTCGCCGCGCAAAAAAGCCTGTCAGCCAACGTGCGCGAGATCATCGAAAAAACGCTGAAATCGGATTAAAAATGCGCAACAGCTTTCAGCTACAAGCGCCATTATGTTAGGGCTAGACACGGTAAATCGCTTAAAGCGACTACTAGTCAAATAAGCGCTTAGCCCCAATACAACGGTCGTTTCAGCGTAAAGCTGAACACCAAAAGAACGTCGCTAAACGGCAGTGCGCGCCGCGTCAAGCGCTCCCCTAGAATTGCCGCATGACCCAACCCAGCTTCCCCACCGCCCGCCTGCGCCGCTTGCGGCGCGACGCTTTCAGCCGCAACATGGTGCGCGAAACGCAGCTGTCAGCCGCCAATTTAATTTGGCCGGTGTTTGTGATTGAAGGCGAAAAACGCACGCAAGCCGTCGCGTCAATGCCCGGTGTGGAGCGCGTCTCGATTGATCTGCTGGTGGAGCGCGCACGTGAAGCCGCAGCACTCGGCGTTGCGGCCATCGCATTGTTCCCGATGTTTGAAGGCAGCAAAACGTTGCTCGCTGAAGAAGCCTACAACGATGACGGCTTGATTCCACGTGCCGTGCGCGCATTGAAGGCCGCAGTGCCCAACATTGGCGTGATGACCGACGTGGCGCTCGACCCATACATTTCGCACGGGCAAGACGGGCTCATCGATGATGCTGGTTACGTGATGAACGACGAGACGGTGGCCGTGCTCGTCAAGCAAGCGCTGACGCACGCGCGCGCCGGTGCCGATTACGTCGCGCCATCAGACATGATGGATGGCCGCATCGGCGCAATCCGCCGCGCGCTCGACGCCGACGGCCACATCCACACCAAAATCATCGCCTACAGCGCCAAATTCGCCAGCGCCTTTTACGGCCCGTTCCGCGACGCCGTTGGCTCCAGCGCGAACTTAGGCAAGAGCAGCAAAGACACGTATCAATTAGATTTCGCCAACAGCGACGAGGCGATTCGCGAATGCGCGTTAGACGTGGCCGAAGGCTGCGACATGCTGATGGTGAAACCGGGCCTGCCGTACTTAGACATCCTCGCTCGCGTCAAAGCCGAATTCAAAATGCCGGTAGCGGTGTATCAAGTCAGCGGCGAATTCGCAATGCTCAAAGCAGCGCATGCGAACGGTTGGCTTGACTACAAAAAGTGTTTGCTGGAAACGCTGGTAGCGTTTCGCCGCGCCGGAGCGAGTGCGATATTGACGTATGGCGCAGTGGATGCGGCGCGGTGGTTGCGCGGCGAAAAATAAATCTTAGACCGCACGCCGTCGCAAATTCATCGCGCACGAAACACCTCGTTTAGTTGCGCAGCAACGTCCATTCCGTTGCGTTGCAATTCCACCATCGCAAACAGGTGTCCCGTTGTCTGCGCCCAGCGCTCGCCGACTAACCGCTTCTCGCGTGAGTCATCGTTAGTCGCATAGGCTTCGCCCTTGTGCTCAATCACGGCAAGTCGCCCATCCAGCAGCTCCACCACAAAATCCGGATAGAAATTGTCAGTCGCGGTGGGCAGCCAAAACGCAAATTGCGGGAGCTGACTCAAGTTACGCACCCAATGCAGCACCGCAGGGTGACGGTCGATGAGTTTTGCACACTCAAACTCCTCGCCTTTAACTTTCAAGTCGGCAATGACAGGAAAGAAGTGCTTGTCGAATCGCCAGCTTCCGCCGTACGGATTTCGCGCCGGATACGCGCCCGCCCGAAACTCAAAGGTCCAGTCGGGTGAAGTGGCCAACATTGACTCACTCGCCCCGAACAAGAGTTGCTGAAACCCCGTCGTCCGCGCCTTTGCCTGCATGGTTTCTACGCGGGCAATAATCTGTTGCGACAACTGAAACTGCGCGCGTACCAAACCCGTCAGCGAGTATCCACGCTCGCGGATCAAATGCGCAACCAGTCGCGACACGTACGCCTGCATCGCGTTCGCACCAACGTAAATCGTACGCGCCTGTTGCGTCAGCGTTTGCACCAGATCGTTCTCAGTCGCTGCTGTGGGCACCGCATTCAGACTGAGCTGCGGCTCTTTGGCCTGGCCGTAGCGCATACGCTCACCATCGAGGTAAATCTCAAGTTGCTCTGATTGTTCAACCAGATTGAATCCGTCGAGCCGTGGCTGCGGATCCTGCAACAAGAGATCAAATTCCGCCAGCTCCTCAAGCAATTTGGCATCAAGCAACTGCAACTCACCCTGACGGTTGAGACACAAGAGCGATAGCGGCTTGAACGCAACGCCGCGCTCTGACGGGGCGCGCCGCGTCGCTGCTATTGCATTGTGTAGCTCTACGCGAACCGCCACCAGCGCTGCCTCGTCTTTGCCCGCCGCAGCAACAAGAACCGCCTTCACCGCATCGGTCACATCGCCCACCACGCGCACAGTGATGCGAGCGGGATCGCTTGTTGGCGCAACCACAATATCCGGGTGCGCCGCCAATGCCGCCGTCGCTGTAACAGGCAATTCGATTTCAAAGTCAGCACTTGGGCGGGCCGACGGCGCGTTGTCCGCCGCGCTGAACCAGTCACCGTCATCCGGCATCACTACAGTCGCTGCATCAATCCTGTTGAAGCCCATGCCCTCAACCATCTTGTCCACCAGTGCGCCTGCTGCATCGGTGAACGATTTCGCAATCACTTGCGCGTAGGCCCGGTTAAGCGCCCGGCTCTTGCGTTTGCTTGCGTACGGCATGCGCAGCACGCGACCCAGCAACTGTTCCACTGCCGTATTTGAGCGCAGGTTTTGCAGTGAGCACAACACATAGGCAAACGGACAATCCCAGCCTTCACGCAGCGCATCCACAGTAATCACATAACGAATCGGGCAATTCGCATCGAGCAGATTGATGCCGTCAAGCTCGCGCTGCGAACCCGTAGCAATGGCAATTTCATACTCAGGAATTTTCTCGACATCAATCAGGTGCGCCTTCAACACCTCGGGCGGCACATCACCGCCTTTGTCCTGCGCCTGAAATAGCACCAGCGGGCGCACATAGTCCAGCTCGTTGACCGCCTCCGCCTCCAGCGCATGACGACGAAGCACGGCATCGCGCACCGCGTCACCCCAATGATCCGGCGTGTGCTCGGCGAGCAAAATCGGCAGCTTGATCATCTGCTCAGCTTCAAGCTCGCGGGCGGAAACGCTGTAGAGCACGTTGGTCTTTTTCGGCACTGGTGTGGCCGTCAAATCCAGCACAACGCTCGGACAAATTGCGCGCAGCATATCCAGCGACTTCGGCGTTTTTGCGTTGTGTGCTTCGTCCACAATCACGATGGGCCGCATCAGCGCCAGCAGGTTCGCAGCGGATGATTTAACGCGACCCAAATCGCTGGTCGTTAAAAACGATTGTTTCTCTTCATCCAGATCGGCCTGCTCCACCACTGCAAGGCCCAACTCACGCGCCCTGACGGACGTTATACCCGCACTCAACGCGCGAAAGTGCGGCTCGAACGCCTCGCTGAAGCTATATACCCGTCGATCGCTGCGCTTCTCGACGCGAAAGGTCTGGATCGTCGCCACCACCACAATCGCCATGCGGCCAAAATCTTGCGGCGCAACCGTCGCCAAATCGCCAATCTCGATAACGCGATACGCGTTGCCATATGCCTCACGCATCGCCGCCGCGTACGGGTGATGCGTTGACTGCAACGCGCCCACCGTCTGCGTTCGAATCATGTCGCTCGGTGTCAACCACAACGCCACTGGAAACGGCGTGTTCGTCCACGCACTTGCAATACGCGGTATCGCATTCGCTGCCATCAACGTTTTGCCGCCACCGGTCGGGATACGCAGACACACGCACGGCACCGCTCCCAGCTCGTCGGTACGATACGGCACGCCCGTCACCTGCTGCCGCGCCATCGAATGCGCCCACGCCGCCTCCAACCCCATCGTGCTCGCTTGACGCAGAAACAGCGTCAACGCGTCGAGCGCTTGGGATTGGTAGGTTTTTAGGGTGAATTGGGGCATGGTGTGGGGCGGTGAATTGTTTATAGTTGTTTAAATGGCCTATTTTCGATGGGCGGTTAAACAATGCTATGCCGTTGATTTAAAAGGACAAAAATCACTACGCAGTCGATTTCACACAGTGAGTTGTTTAACGCGCGGTTAGAAAGCATTGCTTTCTAACCGCTTAAACATAAAATCATGTTCGGTTGGGACAAAATTCGGCTTCATGCCGTGTGAGCAAGTAGAGCAAGGGGCAACCCACTCGCAAGCTCCTATATCCCCGCCACCTCATTCTTCTAAAACCGCCTTAAAGGGCAGTTTTTTCTTGGTGTAGTACGTTCCCCACGCCGTCTTCTCGCGTTCGTCGACCGCGTCAAAGACGAATACAAAATACCGGTGGCCGTGCATCAAATGAGCGGCGAATTCGCGATGCTCAAAGCAGCGCATACGAATGGCTGGCTCGACTACAAAAAGCGCCTGCTGGAAACACTGGTGGCGTTCCGCCGTGCGGGGGCTAGCGCGATATTGACCTATGGCGCGGTGGATGCGAGAGGGCAGATAGCTGGTTAACTCGGAGTATTTTGCGTGGCGCGTGGGCGACCAGGACGAGCACGCGCGCTATTGAACTCCACTACCTTTTGCCAACGCACGGTGCCATCCGTATCGACGAAATCAATCATGAACTGCCGCAGCAATTCGGAGTGTTTCTTGAGCAACATTTCGTCAAACGCTGCTTTGTGAACGGCAGCAGGCTTGCTGATGGCGTCGGAAATTCGCACGTAGAAATCCGGCTCTCCGGTCAGCAACTCCCAGAAGTCCTGCCCCGCTTTTTTCATGACTGGCGTCGCAACTTTCGGCGCCGCTTGACGTCCGTAGCCGAAGCCAACGACCTTATGAAAGGCTTTCTTTAGCTTCTTCAATCGCGCTTCGAGTTGATCGAATTCCGCCTTTTGGCCTTTGTCGCTCTGAGAGTTGAAGATGTTCTTGCCAGACTTCACCGAAATCGCGAAATATTCCGTGGCCGATTCGATAGAAATGTCCTGACCTGCACCCGCGCCGACCGATACTTTGCGCCCAGAAATTTCCGCGTGCTCCGCAGCCCAAAGTGCGAGTGGTTCAAAAAATTCATTGCCGAAAATTGTTTCGTCTGAGCTGGAAATTCGGGCGACGAGCAATCCATCAAGAAAATGATCAGGCCGCTGAATGCCAATCGCCCGATACAGATACGGGTTCTTGTTCAACAGCATCGTCAAGGTCAACGCCTGCAATTGCGCAAACCGCCGCACGTACAAAACCGCAAGCAATTCTGCGACCTTTGCATCAAGTTTTTTCTTGGCAATCATCTGACTAACCACCCGCCAACGCCAGCGACATTTGCTTCATGGTGTCATGCACAGAAGTGCCGCGCATACGCTTTACGCGAACCTCGGAGTCGCCCAGAGCAACCGACATCAGCATTTGCCCAAGCGCCGTGCCGAGTGGCACGGGCACTGCGTTACCAATCTGGCGATAACTCTCGGCAGTGCTACCGCTGAATTGCCATGAATCAGGGAAGCCCTGAATGCGCGCATATTCCTTGACAGAGAGCGGTCGCAGCTCTCTGGGATGACACAGCAACGTGGCTTTCTGAATGGGGCTGGTAACGAGCGTAGGAGACGGCTGCCAAAACGCCAGACGCCGGTAGAACCCCACTTTGCCACCGCCCGATTCATAGGCACCACCCATCGCTTCTGCGGTTAAATGTTGCGGCAGTGAACGCCAGTTTCCGCCCTCCGGCACCATGCCGAGATACTTCGCGATGTTGGGCGAAAACTTGGCACACGGGCCTGGCGTTTCCTGCAAATCGGCGATGGCACTGCCCAGCGTGCGCCATCGCATGTCGGGGTTTTGATGCATATGAAAATGCGTCGGTGAGGGCAAAAAAATCGGCTCGTTGTCGCGACTGCCAATGATCACCAGTCGCTCGCGAAATTGCGGCGCTCCATAGTGAACTGCGTCGAGCACGCCATGCACGGTGTGATACCCGAGCGCGCGAAATTGCTCGATGATCACCGACAACAGCGTACGAGTCGAATCGGCCGAAGCGGGCATCGAGGCGAGCCCTTTCACGTTTTCCATAATGAAAAAACGCGGATTGACAGTGCGCACCACATGAATAAATTGCTCGTACAACGTGCCGCGCACATCGTCAACGCCGAGCCGTTTGCCAGCCGTTGAAAATGACTGACACGGCGGCCCACCGACCACCGCAAATACATCGGCTGCGTCGAGCTTCGCGGGATCCAGTAAAAACCGGCACGACGGATCAGCATCTATCAACGCGCGAATGTCGCCATGCACGCCAACGTGGCCATTCGCGACAACGGTCTGGCAACTCCACTTATCGAAATCCTGCGATACCGAAACGTGCAGGCCCGCTTTGGCCAAACCCAAATCCAGACCCATCGCACCCGAAAAAAGTGAGACGACTGGAAAGGCAGGCGCACCGGAAATTTGTCTGACGTTTTTCATGTTGGGCTGGCGTTGGTGGCTACGAGCTGACATGTATGTTAATCCAGTGCAAAGCGGGCCGACCTTCTAAATGATGTGCTTTATTCGAGAAAATTGGTGCCGCGCATCGAGGCAAACAGACCGCTTTAGTTAACGCTGGTTAAACATGCGAGCTACCTGATCATGCTTATTTCACGAACGCGCTTTTGGTGTTGTACGGCGGGTCGATGAAGATGCATTTGACCTGCCCGCGATAGAACGGCAGCAGGGCTTTCAGCGCCTCCAGATTGTCGCCCTGAATGAGCAGGTTGTCTTCGGTGGCGGGCACGGTTACATGCTCTACGGGAGGCAATGGCTTTTCGCTGTCTACCTTATTTAACGTGGGCTCAAGCGCCGAAAACAGGTCAGGTCGACTTTCGGTGTTTTCAGCTGCTTGGCCCTTATTCAATGACGCTTTGAGGTCTGGTGCTGTTACGTTTGCGCGATGCTCAGACACCGCCTCCAGCAGTCGGTACGGGACGTTTTTTTTGGCGATATCAAAAGCGGCGGCGCGGTTGAGCCAGTCTAGTGTGGGCATTTAGCGATTCTGCCTGATGCGGGAACCGTGAATATTCAAAATATTCGGCCTGAAACTTAAATTTCTGCGTGACAAGTAATGCGTTGTTTAATTATTATGGAGGCATTGCAATAAATTATGCAAAAACTTTAATTTCTTTATGCGCTTTGAAAGCTTTGTTGCCCCCGCTGCTGGCGAGCTGGTGCAGTCGCCGCAGGGTGCGTGGGCGTTTGTTCCGGCTCCGTTGCCGCCCGCCATCGAATACACGCCACGGCTGGTGAAGCGATTGTCCGCTGCGGACGCGGCGTTGGGGGAGTTGTCAGGTCTGGGCCGAAAGATGCTGAACCCGCATTTGCTGATTGCGCCGTACCTGCGGCAGGAGGCGGTGCTGTCTTCGCGCATTGAGGGCACGCAGGCGAGCCTGTCGGACTTGTTTCAGGACGAGTTGCAGGATGCCCGCGACAAGCCCGCTCGCACCGACGACACAAACCCAGGCAATGACGCGCCCGAAGTGCGCAACTATGTGCTGGCGATGGAGCACGGGTTGCGACGGCTGTCGGCGCTGCCGGTGTCGTTGCGTTTGGTGCGCGAGCTGCATGCACAATTGATGACCGGCGTGCGCGGCGGCGACAAAAACCCCGGCGAATTTCGCCGCCACCAAAACTATATTGGCGTGTCAGGCAGCCGCATCGAGACGGCGTCATTTGTGCCGCCACCGCCCGACCGGATGCTGGTTTGTCTTGATGCGTGGGAGCGCCACCTTCACGTTCGCGATGCGCCGGACTTGATCGATTGCGCGCTGATGCATGCGCAGTTTGAGACGATTCACCCGTTCGCGGATGGTAACGGCCGCGTGGGCCGCTTGTTGATCACCTTGCTGCTGGTCGAGCGCGAACGCCTGTCGCAACCGCTTTTGTATCTGTCGGCCTACATTGAGGCCAACAAACAGGAATATTACGAACGCTTGCAGCGCACCCGGACGCACGGCGACTGGGCGGGCTGGCTCGAATACTTTCTGCTTGGCGTAGAAATCACAGCGAGAATGGCCGCACAGCAGGTGACGGCGCTCAACGATTTGCGCGACGCCTGGCGCGAACGTTTTGTGGGGCAAGCCGGTGTGATCAAACTGGTGGACGCCTTGTTTGTGAATCCGCTGATGGATGCCAAACGCGCAGCGCTTGTGACGAGCCGATCAGACCCATCGGCGCGGCAAGCTATCGCAACGCTGGAGGCGGCAGGCATTCTGCGCGAGATCACGGGGCGCAACTGGGGCAAGGTGTACTCGGCGCATGAGGTGCTCACGCTGCTGCTGAAACCAGACAATGATTTGCGACAGCCGTTGATGGCGAGTTCTTGAGATTTGTCGCATAAAAAAAGGCCACCCAAAGGCGGCCTTTTTGCAGCCAAGGCTGCGTGCGCGGATGACGAATTATTTGCCGTCGCCCGGCACTTTGCCCTCAACGCCTTTGACGTAGAACTTCACGCCGCTTAGGAATTTGTCGTCGGCGACCACGCCTTTGGCGAGCAACTCTTTGCCGTCTTGGCCGACAATCGGGCCGGTCCACGGATGGAAAGTACCGGCTTTCAGGCCTGCTTTGATTTCGTCGATTTTTGCTTTGGTTTCAGCGGGCACGTCGGAGGCGATGGACACCATGTCGATGGCGCCGTCTTTCACGCCCCACCAGCTTGATCCGGTGGCCCATTTGCCGTCGAGCGTTTCGCGGGTGGCTTTGATGTAGTACGGTGCCCAGTTGATGATGGCCGAGCCCAAGTGCGCTTTAGGGCCGTAACCGGTCATGTCGCTGTCCCAACCGAATGCTCGTTTGCCCATTTTTTCGGCCGTCTGCAACACCGCGGGCGAGTCGGTGTTTTGCATCAACACGTCGGCTCCACCATTGATGAGTGCGGTGGCCGCTTCGGTTTCTTTCGGTTTATCAAACCATGAGTTCACCCACACCACTTTGGTTTTGATTTTTGGGTTCACGCTTTGCGCGCCCATGGTGAAACTATTGATGTTGCGGATAACCTCCGGGATTGGAATCGAGCCGACCACGCCGAGCGTGTTGCTCTTGGTCATCTTGCCCGCGATCACACCGGCCATGTACGCACCTTCATACGTGCGGCTGTCGTAGGTGCGCATGTTTTCAGCGGTTTTGTAACCGGTGGCGTGCTCAAACTTCACGTCTTTGAAATCGGGTGCCAACTTCAACATCGGCTCCATGTAGCCAAACGTGGTGCCAAAAATAAGCTTGTTGCCTTGGCTTGCGAGGTCGCGGATCACGCGTTCCGCATCGGCGCTTTCGGGCACGTTTTCAACAAAGCTCGTGACCACCTTGTCGCCAAATTCTTTGTCGATTGCTTTGCGCGCATTGTCGTGCGCAAACGTCCAGCCACCGTCGCCGACCGGGCCGACATACGCGAACGCGATTTTCAGCGGCGCGGGTTTTGCGGCGACCGCAGGCGCGGGAGCCGCAGCGGGCGCGGCGGCTTTCGGGTCTTCTTTTTTGCCGCAACCAGCGAGTGTGGCCAGCAGTGCGGCGCTCACACCGGCTGCGAGTAAAGTGCGTTTCGTGTTCATAAGGTTCCCTCGTTTTGAAAAGCAGTTAAGAAAAAAAGTGACGTTCAAAGCGGAATTCTACGAGCCGGGATAAAACGGCTTGCCCATTGATGCCGGCATGTTGATGCGAATCCAGGTTGGGTTACGCGAAATTAGTGCCAGCACCACGATGGTTGCGAGATACGGTGCCATCGACAGAAATTGGCTGGGCACGTCCACGCCTTGGCTCTGCAAATGAAACTGCATCATGGTCACGCCGCCAAACAGGTACGCACCAAAAAGCACCCGCACGGGCCGCCATGTGGCGAACGTGGTCAGCGCCAGTGCAATCCAGCCTTTGCCTGCGACCATGCCTTCGACCCACGACGGGGTGTAGATGATCGACAAATACGCGCCCGCTAGGCCGCACAGTGCGCCGCCAAACATCACCGCCAGCAAGCGAATGCGTCGCACCGGATAGCCCAGCGCATGCGCCGACTCCGGGCTCTCACCCACCGAGCGCAGCACCAACCCCGCGCGCGTTTTGAACAAAAACCAGACGATGCCCGCGGCGAGCAACATCGCGAGATACACCACCGGATGTTGCTGAAAAAGTGCGGTGCCGAGGAACGGAATGTCCGCCAAGAAAGGGATCGAAAAATTAACGCGCTCGGGGATTTTTTCTTGCACGTAACCGACGCCAACAAACGCCGCAAAGCCCGCGCCGAATAGCGACAGCGCGAGGCCCGTTGCATATTGATTGCTGTTCAGCCAAATCACCAGCACGCCAAACACGCCCGCGAGCAACGCGCCCGCCACCATGCCCGCCGCAAAGCCCAGCGTGTCGCTACCGGTGTGCACGACGGTGGCAAAACCCGCCATCGCCGCGCACAGCATCATGCCTTCGGCACCAAGATTAACGATGCCGGATTTCTCGTTGATCAGCAGGCCGAGTGCGGCAATCGCCAGTACCGTACCCGCGTTCAAGGTGGCCGCAATCAGCAGCGCCAATTCGTTCATTTTTTAAACCTCACGCGATACGCAATCAACGTGTCACACGCGAGCAAGGTGAACAGCAGCAAGCCTTGAAACACGCCGGTTAAAGACTTTGACAATCCGAGCCTAGACTGCGCGAGTTCACCGCCGATATAGAACATGCTCATCAAGATTGCAGCGAGGACAATGCCCACCGGGTGCAAGCGCCCAACGAAGGCCACGATGATGGCCGCGAAGCCGTAGCCAACCGGAACATATGGCGTGAGTTGCCCAATCGGGCCCGCCACCTCTAGCCCGCCCGCGAGCCCCGCCAGACCGCCCGAAATCATCAGCGCCGTCCACAGCGCGCGACGCGACGAGAAGCCCGCGTAGCGCGCCGCAGCCGGTGCCAAGCCACCCACCTGCAATTGAAAACCCATGTAGGTGCGAAACATATAAATCCACAGCGCCAGCACACCGAACAGCGCAATCGGCAAGCCAATGTTCACCCGTGAGCCGTCAAACAAGCGCGGAATTTGCGCCACTTTTTCAAAGGTTTTTGATTGCGGAAAGTTATAGCCGTTCGGGTCTTTCCATGGGCCCGAAACCAGATACGAAAGGATCATGGTGGCGACATACACCAGCATTAAGCTCACCAGAATCTCGTTGGCATTAAAGCGGTCGCGCAATAGCGCAACGATGCCCGCCCAGAGCATGCCGCCGAGCGCGCCCGCGAGCAATATCAGCGGCACGATCCACGGCCCGGTTGACGCATCCGCCAGCAGCGCCACGCCGCCCGCAGCAATCGCGCCGAGCACAAACTGGCCCTCGGCCCCAATGTTCCACACGTTAGAACGAAAGCACACCGCGAGCCCTAAAGCGATCAGCAACAACGGCGTGGCCTTCACCGCTAACTCCGAGAGCGCGTAGCCCGACTTGATCGGCTCCCAGAAAAACACCAGCAAGCCTTTCACCGGATCTTTGCCCATCAACATGAAGATGGCGATACCGATCAACACCGTGATCGCGAGCGCGAGTAGCGGTGAAGCAATGCTCCAGAATTTTGACGCTTGCGGACGCGGCTCTAGCTTAAACAAGCGCTGCTCCAGCGGGTGCGGCATCCCACAACCCACTCATCCATTCGCCAATTTTTTCCACCGTCGCATCGGAGGTTTTGATCGACGGTGAAAGCCGCCCCTTGGCCATCACATGCATGCGATCACACAACTCAAATAATTCATCAAGCTCTTCGCTCACGATGAGCAACGCGCATCCTTCATCGCGCAGCGTGAGCAGCTCGCTGCGAATCTGCGCCGCCGCGCCCACATCCACGCCCCACGTCGGTTGCGACACGATCAGCACCTTCGGGTTGGCGCTGATTTCGCGACCGACAATGTACTTTTGCAGGTTGCCGCCGGACAGACTTTTGGCCTCGGCCAACGGCCCGCCCGCCTTCACGTGAAAGCGCGCGATTATGGTGGCGGCCAGCGCGGCCGTTGCCTTCGGCGATACCCACGACAACGGCGGTTTGCCGACCACGTCTGAGGCCCGCGTGAGCAGCGCATTTGCAGCGAGCGACAGCGTCGGCACGGCACCGCGCCCCAAGCGTTCTTCGGGAACAAAATGTAGTCCGCCCGCGCGACGAACGCGTGGATTTCGTTTTGCAATATCGTTGCCAAACAGGCTGATGCTGCCAAGCGGCGCGCGCGTGCTCTCCCCTGACAATGCGGCGAGTAACTCTTGTTGGCCATTGCCGGACACGCCCGCAATGCCCACAATTTCGCCCGCGCGGACCTCAAAGTTAATGTCGTCGAGCGTCACGCCGAACGGGTTCAACGTGGTGATCGATAAGCCGTTGGTTTGCAAAGCCACCGCGCCTGTTTTTACTTCGCGATGCTGCAATTTAGGCGGCTCGGCACCAATCATCAAACGCGACAGTGATGCGTTGCTCTCGTTTCTAGGATCAACGTGGCCGGTCACTTTGCCGCCGCGCAGCACGGTGCAGTTGCTGCACAGCTCGCGAATTTCGTCGAGCTTATGGCTGATGTAGAGCACGCTGCAACCGTCGGCGGCGAGTTGGCGTAACGTGATGAAAAGTTTAAGCACTGCCTGTGGGGTGAGCACCGACGTGGGCTCGTCGAGAATCAACACTTTGGGATCGGTGAGCAGCGCACGCACAATCTCCACGCGTTGCCGCTCACCCACCGACAACGAATGCACGGGCCGATCCGGCTCAACATCCAGACCGTAGATTTTTGCTTTGCGCACGGTTTGTTCGCGCACCTGATTGAGCGTGAGCGACCGGTCGAGCCCGAGCCAGATGTTCTCAGCGACGGTCACCGTTTCGAACAGCGAGAAATGCTGAAACACCATGCTGATGCCGAGCCGACGCGCCTCTTGTGGGCTCTTGATATGGCAGCGTTGGCCATCAAAAAACACTTCGCCTGCGTCGGGCTGCGTGGCTCCGTAAATCACTTTCATTAACGTCGATTTGCCCGCGCCGTTTTCGCCGAGCACCGCGTGAATTTCACCGGGCGCAACGACGAGGCTTACGTCGTCGTTGGCGACCACCGTCGGATAACGTTTGGTGATGTGTTTGATCTCCAGGCGCGCGCTCATGAATTGCTTGTCATATCCCCAATTTTTAAGTCAACAACTTTTATCTGTAACCGCCAATACACCTGGGCTGAGCGAGTTTTCACGCATATGTCGACTTATGCATTAAATCGCATTTAGCCCCAATTCAACCGCGCTTCTAACCAAAAGCTGTTGCTGTCTTTCGATTAAATCCATGGCCACACTCACCGCGATCACACCGGGGTGTTTGCTGCGCAAATGCGGCGCGCCGATGGGGCAAATAATACGGGCAATCGCATCGGCTGACGCGCCGCGCTGCGCAAATCTTTGCCGAAACACGGCGGCCTTGGTGGCTGACCCGATCAGCCCGCAATAAGCGAGATCATCACGCTTGACGAGCGCCAAACAAATGTCCAGATCCAGCGCGTGCGAGTGCGTCAACACCAAAACCTGCGCTCCCGGCGCAATGTGCCGCACCTCATCAGCGGGAGAGGTCGATTGAATTACTTCAACGTTGTCCGCTACTGTCGACGGAAACTGCGCGTCGCGCTGATCCACCCATTTCACCTGACACGGCAGACCCGCCAGCACGCTAACGATTGCTTGACCGACATGGCCCGCGCCAAAAATCCACACCGTCCACGCGTCAAATTGCAGCGGCACCGTGAGCGTGTCACCGGTGTCGAGCACGCGTGTCAGCACGTAGCAGCCGCCGTCACGCTCAACGCGCGAAAGACGGCGCAGTTCATCGCAGTCGGCCAGACCTGTCGGCGCAAACAACACGCTGACCGCGCCGCCACAGCACTGGCCGAGCGCAGGCCCAAGCGGATAGTGACGCTGCGTGGCCGCAGTCGTGCCTGAGTTCAACATCGCGCGCGCATGCTCGATGGCTTTGAGCTCAAGATGACCGCCGCCAATGGTGCCGAACGCGTCGCCTGCGGTCACCAACATTGACGCGCCGGTTTCGCGCGGCGTGGAGCCTTGCGCAGCGGCCACCACGAGCCAGATGCAGGGCGTGCCGGACTCGATCAGTGCGAGTAATTTTGTGGCTACTGAATGCACACCGTTCATCGTGGCGCGGCGTTTGAAGTCAACGCATTGATCGCCCGCAGCACCGCCTCAGGCGTGGCTGGAGCATTGAGCTGCGGCATCTGCGTGTAGCCGCTCAAGCTCGACACCGCATCAGCAATAGCAAACCACACCGACAGCGCGAGCATCAGCGGCGGTTCGCCCACCGCTTTGCTGCGATGAATGGTGGGCACATGATTAGGTTGACCGTACAGCGTGACGTTAAATATTTCAGGGATGTCGGCAGCGGTTGGAATTTTGTAGGTCGACGGCGCGTGCGTGCGCAGCCGACCGAGCTCGTCCCACACTAATTCTTCGCTGGTCAGATAACCCATTCCTTGCACAAAACCGCCCTCGATTTGCCCGCGATCAATGGCCGGATTCAACGACTGACCGACATCATGCAAGATGTCAACCCGCGTGGTTTTATGCTCACCGGTGAGCGTGTCAACCACAACCTCTGACACCGCCGCACCGTACGCAAAATAGTAGGCCGGTGTGCCGTGAAACGCCGCGCTGTCCCACTCGATATTCGGCGTGTAATAAAAGCCTTGCGCCGTCAGCGGCAGCTTGGCAAAAGTTGCCGTGTTGGCCAGCGTTTTCAAATCGATAACGGTTGGCCCGCGTGCAGTGGTTGCGCCGCCGTTACGAAAAATAACCGCCACGTCCGCGCAGCCGAGCGCCTTTGCGGCCAACGGAATGAGTCGTGCTTTAAGCGTGTTGCACGCATCGAGCGCGGCCATCGCGTTGAGATCGGTGCCTGATGACGCAGCCGTGGGCGAAGTGTTGGGCAACTTCGACGTGTTGGTCGCCGTGGAACGTACCGCGTTTGCCGCCACGCCAAACTCATGCGCCACCACCTGCTGCACCTTGATGAAAAGCCCCTGCCCCATCTCGGTTCCGGCGTGGTTGACCATCAAGCTGCCGTCAAGATACAGCGACACCGTTGCGCTGCCGCGATTTAAAAACGATGCGTTGAATGAAATGCCAAACATCACTGGCGTGAGCGCGAGACCGCGCTTTAGCACGCGACTTTTCGCGTTATGCGCAACGATGTCTGCGCGCCGTGCGCGGTAATCGCTTTGCGCTTCCAAACGTTCAACGATGTCGGGCAACCAGAAGCCTTCAATCTTTTGGCCATACGGCGTGGTCATGCCGCGCGTCGGCGAATAAAAGTTGGCCTTGCGCACGTCGAGCGGATCTCTACCGAGCGCGCGCGCGATGCTCTCAATAGCGTGCTCGGTGGCGAACATGCCTTGCGGCGCGCCGAAGCCACGAAACGCAGTGGCTGATTGCGTATTTGTGCGGCAGCGATAGTTGCGCAGATGCAGGTGCGTGTGCAAATAGCCGTTATCGATATGGCAGAGCGCGCGATCATTCACCTGATGCGAATAGTCCGTCGAAAAACCGCAGCGTGATGACAGCGTGAGGTCATACGCCTGCAAGCGACCGTCGTCGTCAAAGGCCACGTCGTAGTCAAACGCGAAGTCATGACGCTTGCCGGTCATGATGAAATCATCATCGCGATCCAGCCGCAATTTCACCGGCCTGCCGCTCAACCGCGCGGCCATTGCGGCAATGCCGACGTACTGCGCGGGCTGCACTTCTTTGCCGCCAAACCCGCCGCCCAACCGCCGACATTCGCTGACCACATCGGCCCAATCAGTGCCGAGAATGGTGGCCACCGATTGCTGCATTTCGGTTGGGTGTTGCGTCGATACGCTGACATGCATTTGCCCGTCTTCAAGCGGTGTGGCGAGTGCCACCTGACCTTCAAGATAAAAGTGCTCTTGCGCGCCGATACGCCCGTGGCCGCGCGCACGATGCGTGGCCGCATGCATCGCGGCGTCAGGTTGGCCGCGCGTGATGTCGATGACGCTGCCGAATAAAGACTCGGCCGCGATGGCCTCCTCAATGGTGAGAATGGGCGGCAGCGCCGAAATGTTGCACTTTATCTTTCGCGCGGCGACGCGCGCGGCGCGCACTGAGGTTGCCAGCACCACCGCCACCGCTTGGCCCACAAACTGCACGGTGCCTTCGGCCAAAAATGGCTCGTCATGCACGATGGCGCCGTAGCTGTTTTTTCCTACGATGTCTGCTGCGGTATAGACGGCCACCACGTCCGCGCTGGCCAATGCAGCAGATCGGTCAATGCCGTTGAGCGTGCCATGTGCCACCGGGCTCACGGCAAGTGCTGCGTACAACGTGCCGCGCGGTTCGGGAATGTCATCGGTGTAGGTGGCGCTGCCGGTGACGTGCAAGTGCGCGCTATCGTGTGCGACCTCGGCACCGATCACGAGCGCAGCCGACGCAGCGGTAACGGGCAGTCGTGCGTTCATCAAAACACCTTCACCGCAGCTTCGCTACCCGACGACTCAAGCCGGAAGCGCAGCAGTAAATTTTGTGCAACTTGCATGCGATATTCGGCACTCGCGCGCATGTCGCTCAGCGGCGCAAAATCGCCGCTCAGTGCTGCCATTGCGGCGTGCACGTTGGCTTCGCTCCACGCGTTGCCGAGCAGCGCTCGCTCAGCGATCAACGCACGCTTCGGTGTGCCCGCCATGCCGCCATACGCGATGCGACAATGCGTCACCACGCCGCGATCAAGCCCCAGCGCAAACGCCGCGCACACAGCCGAAATATCTTGCTCGTTTCGCTTTGAATTTTTGTAGCTTGCGATCTGCAATGCGCCTAGACGGCTTCGATGCGGCACGACAATCGCCTCAATCCATTCGCCCGCTGCGCGCGATTGTTTTTTGTAATCGAGATACAGCGCCTCCAGGGCAATCGTGCGTTGTGCGTCGCCGCGTCGCAGCACCACCTGCGCGCCAATGGCGATCAGCGCAGGCATCGAATCGCCAATCGGTGAGCCGTTGGCCACGTTGCCGCCCAGCGTGCCGCTTGCGCGGATTGACCATGACGCAAAACGCGTCCACACGTGTGCCAACTCGGGATAGCAGCGGTTCATGGCGCGAAACGCGGGCTCAAGCGGAACGGCGGCACCTATGTGCAAACCGTCCGCCGTTTCGGTGACGCGTTTCAACGCTGCCACTTCACCGTTGTAAATAATCGTTGCGTTGGTTTGCAACGCCTTGTTCACCCACAGGCCGATATCGGTGCCACCGCCGAGAATCCATGCGTCGGGATGGGCGAGCACTGCCGCTGAAAAATCGTGCACCGTCTTTGGCGCGATAAACGTGCCGTGTTTTGACGTGATTTGCAACGCATCCTCATGCATCAACTCGCGTAATGTTGCCGCCAGTTCCACTTCGCCTGGCATCGGTGCGGCGTCCGTTGTCGCGGGCAGGAACATCCATTGCTCTAAGCCTGACAACTTAGCTTGTGGTGCAGCTTCATACATCAGTTGCGCCGCGTCTAGGATTGGCCGATAGCCCGTGCAGCGACACAAATTACCGGCAATCGCATCGCAGGTTTGCGCACGATTCGGCGCGCGCTCATGCTTGAACAACGCGAACAGCGACATCACAAATCCCGGCGTGCAAAACCCGCACTGCGAGCCGTGACAATCGACCATCGCTTGCTGCGTGGGATGCAGCGCACCGCTCGCGGCCTTGAGTGACTCGACTGTAAACACCGCTTTACCGTCAAGCGTGGGCAGCAAACGAATGCAAGCGTTGATCGGTGACAGCGCCACGCGATCACGGCCCGCAGCATCGTGCGTCAGCTCGCCGATCACCACGGTACACGCACCACAATCGCCCTCCGCGCAGCCCTCTTTGGTGCCGGTGAGCTGGCGATGTTGGCGCACGAAATCAAGCAGACTCAAATGCGGATCTACTTCCGTGAGCTCAACCCGTTTGCCGTTCAGCAAAAATCGCAACGTGATGACCATCACTTATCCATAAAACAAAACTAGTGGCGACTATAAGCGAGCGTTGTGCCAGCGCTGATAAGCTTATCTTTATTCCCAACATTGAAGACGGTACAGCCATGGCTGAGGCGCTGGATACCCACTTACTGCGCGTGCTGTACTTGGTGCTGCAAGAGCGCAGCGTTTCGCGCGCGGCAGATCGGCTCGGCATCACGCAACCCGCGGTGAGCAGCGCGCTGAAACGATTGCGTGAAATCACCGGCGACGAGCTTTTAGTGCGCACCCGTAGCGGCATGACCGCGACCGAACGCGCCGAGAGCTTGATTGCGCCAACACGCGCCGCGCTAGACGCGATTGACAGCATTTTGGTGATGGCTCAACCGTTCGATCCAGCAACGTCAAAGCGCGTGTTTGGCGTGGGCGCGCCAGATTATTTCGACGCGTTTTTTCTTTCGAATCTGATTGATCGTTTTCGGAGCAAAGTGCCGAACGGTCGGCTCAACATTCGCTCGCTGTCCCTCGACATTGATTTCGAGCGTTTGCTGGAAGAAGGCGAGCTTGATGTGGTGGTTGGCAACTGGCCCAACCCGCCGGATTATCTGCGCACCACCATGCTGTTTGAAGACGAAGTGGTGTGCATGCTTGGTGACCGTCATCCGCTAGCGAAAAAGCATGAACTCAGCGCCGACGATTACGTCAAGGCGCACCACTTGGCACCGGTGCGCTACGCGGGCGGCGTGCGCGGCGCGATTGATGAGCACCTGCACAAGCTCGGCATCAAGCGCGATATTCGCGTCTCGCTACCGTACTTTCACGTAGCGCCGTACGTGCTCACCACCACTGATTTAATCTTCACCACGGGCCGCAGATTCGCCGCACACTACGCCAAGTTTTTGCCCATCAAAGTGATGCCCGCGCCGCTTGCTTTTCCGCCGCTGCGCTTTTATCAACTGTGGCATGAACGCACGCATACCGCCGCTCCCGCACGCTGGTTGCGCGAACAAGTGGCAGCGGTTGCCGGGGCATAAACGCTTCGATTTTGTGTTACATCTTTTTGCTGTAAGCCTTCTTTTACTGGGGCTGAAGGCTTTTTTAAGCTTATGTCGATAAATATCATAATAGCGGCTATCGCCCTGTTGAATAACGCTTAGCGTGAAAAGCTATTACTCGCTAAACGCGTAATTTCGGTGTTAATCGCGTTCCGGCGTGGCGATGCTGAAGTTTGTGCTGATCGCTGCCAGCATAGACTTGCGCCATGACAATTGCCTCAACAAAGCGCGCCCATATCGCCATCATTGGCTGCGGTTTCGGCGGCCTTGAAGCGGCACGCTCCATGCGCAAAGCGGATGTTGACATCACGCTGATTGACCGCACTAATCACCATCTGTTTCAACCGCTCTTGTATCAAGTTGCGACTGCGGGATTGTCCGCACCGTCCATCGCCGCACCCGCGCGGTTTTTGTTTCGTAAACAACGCAATGTGACCGTGCTGATGGGCGAGGTGGTGGACATTGACGCCACTGCGAAGGTCGTGAAGCTTGAAAACGGTGAACCGATTGCGTATGACCATCTGATCGTTGCCAGCGGCGCGACGCACAGTTATTTTGGCAACGATCACTGGGCACCCTTCGCGCCGGGGCTCAAGACGCTCGAGGATGCGTTCGAGATTCGCCGCCGTGTATTGCTCGCGTTTGAACATGCTGAGCGTGAGACCGATGCCAGCGCCCGTGAACCGTGGCTCACCTTCGCCGTGATTGGCGCCGGGCCGACCGGTGTGGAGATGGCCGGCACCATGGCCGAAATCGCGCGGCACACGTTGCCGGATGAGTTTCGGCGCATCGATTCGCGCAAGGCGCGCATTCTGTTGATTGAAGGCGCAGAGCGCGTGTTGCTCGCGTTTCCGCCATCGCTCTCGAAGCGCGCGGAGGAACAACTGAGAACGCTTGGGGTTGAGGTGCTGACGTCACACAAAGTCACACGCATCGACGCCAACGGCGTTGGCGTGATGGTCAACGGCGTCGAGCAAACGGTTGTGTGCAAGACCGTGGTGTGGGCCGCGGGCGTATCGGCGTCGCCACTTGGCAAGCTGCTGGCGAAAACCTGCGCGCTCAGCGATGATCACATTGATCGCACCGGACGCATTCGCGTCGAACCCGATCTATCGCTAGCGAATCATCCCGAAATTTCAGTGATCGGTGATTTAGCGCTCGCCAAGAGCTATGAGAAAAACGGCGAGACCAAACCCGTGCCCGGCGTGAGCCCTGGCGCCAAACAAATGGGCCGCGTCGCAGCCAGCAATGTGCTCGCGCGAATCGCGGGCAAGCCCACGCAAGCGTTCCGCTACAACGATTACGGCGCGCTCGCCACCATTGGCCGCAAATCAGCGGTGGTGGACGTGACCGCACCTATCTTAGGCCACATTCGGTTCAGCGGCTATTTCGCCTGGCTGTTTTGGCTGTTCGTGCACGTCTATTTCCTGATCGGCTTTCGCAACCGCTTCATCGTGCTCATGGACTGGGCCTGGTCATACATGACATTCAACCGAACCGCGCGCGTGGTGACCGGGACGGAAAAATTTGAAGCGAAGAAAGCAGCAAAACTGTAGGAGCGGCTCGGCAAAACGATTACGCAGGCGGGGTTGAAAACCCAGCAAGGTTCTGTCAAACCGGAGCGCTGGGCCTCAACACCGCCGTCCCATTATTTCAATTCGCCGACATCTCGCAGCACCGCCTGAATGACCGCAGCGCTGATTCGAAAGTCGGTCGCGTGCAACCGCTCAAAACTGCTCTTCGCGGAGTCAATAAGTCCGCGCTTTTTTGCGAGACCAATCACCGCCGCAGTGCCCGCAACACGAATGCTGCGATCAGCAGCAACCGCACGTCCCGCACGTTCATCCATTAATATCAACGCATCGCCATCGCCAAGCGATAGTGCGATGTGAATGCAGTCTGTTTCGCCTTCATCAAGATCGGGCAACAGCATAATAGGCGGCCGAATGACTTTTTTCCAAACACGGATTGATTTACGTTTGATCGCAGCGGCAATCTCGACCTCGCCGCGAGCGCCGACACTGGGCAAGACCTCGCGTTGCACAGATGGCGGCGTCCACACTTCGCCGAACAACTGCGGCAACCACCCAAGACCATCCACTATGGCAAGCCCGATCAACGGACTCGCATCACTTATGACGCAGCGAGCCATTGATCCAGCGTTTCCAAGTCACGCGCCACTTCACTCGCGTCGTGCGTTACAACCGGAATACCCAATCGCGAAACGTGCGCGATAAACAACGCCAGCGGCATTTGCGCGACGCGCGCACTTCGCACCAGCGACAAACCACCATCGCGAAAAAGCGCACTTGCGAGCGCCGCACGCATGCCCGCCTCTGACAATAATTTGCCGGACTGCAAGCCGATCATCGCGGCCTCTGGCTGGTCGCGATTCATGACCACCACCACGTGATCGCGCGCGCTTCGCAGCGCCTCGCTCGGATTATTTTTTAAGCCTGATACGTTGACGACTTGCATAAGTTCCCCTTTAATATGGGATGATTACATGGGAATATTATATAGGCTGATTGTGTTGACACGATGATTCGTGGCAGTGCGTTCATTTGCGGAGGCGATAATTCATAAATGCACGCCCTCCACACCTCGACCATCACCTCCCTCCCCCTCCTCGCCCGCGGCAAGGTGCGGGACAACTATGCAGTGGGCGCTAATCGCTTGCTGATGGTGGCGTCGGATCGGATTAGTGCGTTTGACGTGATCATGGGTGAGCCTATTACGGGAAAGGGCGAGTTGTTGACGCAGATGGCGTTGTTCTGGTTTGAAAAACTCGAGGGCATCGTGCCGAATCACTTGACCGGGGATGCGCCCGAAAGCGTGGTGACGGACGCCGAGAAGGCGCAGGTGGTGGGCCGTTCGATGCTGGTGAAGCGCTTGAAGCCGTTGCCGGTGGAGGCAGTGGTGCGCGGTTATCTTGCCGGGTCGGGGTGGGCGGAATATCAGGTGACGCAATCGGTGTGCGGCGTGGCTTTACCTGCGGGATTAAAGAATGCGAGCAAGTTACCCGCGCCTATTTTTACGCCTGCGACCAAGGCGGAAATGGGTGAGCATGACGAAAATATTTCGTTCGCGCGCATGGTGGAAATCATTGGTGAACCGCTGGCGATTGCCGTGCGTGATGCGGCGCTTTTGCTCTACACCCACGCTGCTGATTTTGCGCTCACCAAGGGCATCATCATCGCCGATACCAAGTTTGAATTTGGCTTGGATGAGCACGGTACGCTTACGTTGATGGACGAAGTGCTGACGCCGGATTCATCGCGTTACTGGGCAATTGAGGGCTACGACGCGGCGTTCGCTGCTGGCAAAAATCCACCGAGTTTTGACAAGCAGTATTTGCGCGATTGGCTGGAGGCCGCGCAAGTGAACGGCGCGCCGTGGAATAAGGCGGCCCCTGCACCCACCTTGCCGCGCGAAGTGATTGAGGGCACGGCGGCTAAATATCGTGAAGCGTTAACGCGGCTGACAACTTGATTGATCGCGTCGACTAAATAGTTTTTACGCGTACTTTTTTCAAGCCGGCTTTTCGCTTAAAGCGCCATTTTGCTTGGGCTACCGTTAATAAACCTGTTAAGTCGATAATAAGCGTTTTACGCATCTGACCCAAGCGCCGACGCCGTTTACGACGAAAGCTGTTGCATCAACCACGCCTTCATCGCGATCACCGGCGCGGGGTCGTTGAACAGTTTGTGCGCGTTGCTGCGAATCGCGGCTTGCACCGCTAAACGCTGTTCGGGCTCGCGCAGCATGTGCGTGGCGCGCTCAACGTAATCCGCATCGTCGTTCGCAATCAGTGCGTCACATTCGCTTGCGTGCAACGTTTTCAACATCGCAAACGTTTGCCGCCCGCGCATAAATTCGCCAGGTCGCGTGACGATGGGCAGGCCGACCGAGAGCGCGTCGAGACTGGTGTTGCCCCCTGAGAAACCGAACGTGTCGAGCGCCAAATCACAGGCCGCGAGGACGGCCAGAAAGTCTTCACGACTGCGCTGCGGCAGGCGAATGATGCGCGCGCTGATGTTGATATTTTCTGGCGTGAAAAAATGCTTCAGATAGTCACCGAACACGCGTGATCGGCTGGCGACCGGGCTGTCGAACACAACCAGTTTTGCATCAGGTGATCGACGCAAAACTGCGCCGACCGCGCGCGTGAAATCGGGGCTCCACTTAAACGGCGATTGCGCGCAGACGATGAGTTGTCCGATCGCTGGCAAGCCCAATTCAGCGCGACTTAGCGAAGAAGGCGCGGGCGGCGTTGGATAACACGTGCCGAGGCCCGGAAGCCTTTGCAGCCGTTCGCGGTAGTGCATTGGCGCGTTGGCGGGCTCAAGCGCTGCGGCGCTTAAAAACACATCCATGGTCGGCAAACCGGTGGTTACGGGGTGGCCCCATAACGCGCATTGCAACGGTGCCAAACGCATCGCGGCGAGCTTTTCAACAATCGGCTCCATACCGATTTCCGGATAGATCAGCACGTCGAGCGCATCGTCCGCAATCGCATGGGCCATCGCGATCAGTGCGTGGTCATCATCATCAAAATGCGTCAGTTGATCGACGTGCGATTGCACCACGTCGGTGAACGCGTCGCGCTGGCCGCAGGCGTAAACGTGCACGCTAATTTGGTCGTCGCGAAGGTCGGTGAAAAAGTGTTTGAAGTAGTGTCCGACAGTGCAATCGCGAACGTGCTTTGATGCGAAACCAACCCGAAGCGATTGGGACCCACCTCGCGCGCGCGATGCAAGCGCCGTCGTGAGCGGCAGCATCAGCGCGCTCAACATGTCACCGCGCGCGCATTGCAAACTCAAGTCATCGCGCCCGTGATACGCGAGCCGAAACGCGGTGTGGCGGACAAGCGTGCTTCGTGCGTCGTTCGCAAGCGGCGCGTGCATGAGCGCCGTAGCGAGCGCGCTTAGGCCGCGGGCGTATCGCTCGCGCCACCACGTGACCGCCGCGTTGTCCGCATATTGCTCCGGCAACGCAAGCGCCGCATCAACGGCGTCAGGATCAAGCGCGGTCAGCGTTGCAACAGGTACACGCTGTAGTTCAGGCCATGCGGTCAGCGGCGTTTCATCGGTCAGGCGTTTCACCCACAACCACTGCGCGGCGGGTGTGTTGGCGTGCCGCTTGGCGACTAACTCAGCGAGCGCCAGCGCCTCCGGAACGCGCCCATCGTCGGCCAGCGCGCGCGTCATCGCCCACGCCACGTGAATGTCGGTAGCACTATCTAACTTGAGTGATTCACCCAGTTGCAGCGCACGTCGCGCGGCCTGCGGAGTGGTGGCTGAATCCCAAAGATAGCGCCAAAAACCGATCTGCTGCGGCGCAATTTGCACCAACGCTTCAAACTGCACGAATGCATTGGCGGGCTGTTTCAGATCGAGCGCGATGCGCCCTGCGAGAGCACGTGTGGCGGGCTCAATCGCGGTGTCTGCCACATAACTCAGCGCGCGTTGAATGGCCATTTGCGCAGCGGGCAAATCAGCGTTTTGTGCAAGCGCTGCGGCCAGCGTGCGTTGCGCCGCTTGCGTGTTGCGTTGGCTTGACGGTGCAGCCTCAATCGCTGCGATGGCCGCACCCGGTGTGCCCGCTCGCAGCGCCTGCATGGCGCGTTGAATCAACGCGTCGGTGGTCAAATTGAGCTCACGCAGCATGTTGGCATCGATGCCGCGCACAATAGCGCATGGCGACGACACCGCTTGCCACAACGTGCGACTGAATGGAGAGTTCTGCTAATGACATGGCTGAATTGTGTCATTGACAAGGTGCGGCCACCGGGGCTTCATCGCGCTCTACCTCGGTCGCAGGCGATGCAACAGTGCGACGCGTGGGCAACAAGTTGCCCACGCTACACACTCAGACTGCTTTAGACCGTTGGTAATTGAATGGCCCGCCGGTAAACGGCGCAAAGCCGCAACCGAAAATCGCGCCTGCATCGGCGAGATCACCGTCGGTCACCACGGCTTCAGCCAGGGCTTTGTTCGCCTCATTAAGCATGGGCGTAATCAGTCGTTCTGTGAGGCCTGCGGCGACGGTGCCTGCTGTGCCCTTTTGCGCTTTGCCGTTGACCCAGACGTAAAAACCTTTGCCGGTTTTTTTGCCGAGCTCTTTGGCCTCTAACTTGGCCGCGAGTTTTTTTGGCGAATTCTTAAGCGCTTCTTCACCACCGACGACTTGACCGACTGCTGCGCACACGTCAAGCCCCACCACGTCCGCCAGTTCAACCGGGCCCATCGGCATACCGAAGGCGAGCGCGGCTTCATCGAGTGTTTCCGGCGTGATGCCTTCATCTAAGCAACGCATCGCTTCGGTGAGATACGGCGCGAGGATGCGGTTGACCCAGAAGCCCGGCGCGCTTTTGCAGGCGAGCGGCAACTTGTCGATCTGGTCGACAAACGCGGTGGCTTTGCGCGCGATGTCGGCATCGGTTTGCGCGCCGCTAATGATCTCGACCAGCATCATCTGTGCGACCGGGTTGAAGAAGTGAATGCCGACCAATCGCGACGGGTCTTTCAGCGCGGTGGCGATGTGTTCGAGCGGAATGCTTGAGGTGTTGGTGGCTAGCACGGCACCCGGTTTTGCTTTCGCCTCTAACTCGGCGAAAACTTTTTGCTTGACCGCGAGGTTTTCAACAATCGCTTCGATGATCACGTCGGCAGTCTTCGCACCGTCGCCGGTGATGTCGGGTTGCAAACGATCCATCGCGTCGCGAATACGGCGCTCGTCGCGCAAGCGTTTTTTGAATAGGTCCGCCGCGCGTTTGATCGAGGGCGCGATTTTTGCCGCATCCAAATCTTGCAACGTCACCGTGATGCCGCGCAATGCGCACCAGGCCGCGATGTCGCCGCCCATCACGCCTGCACCGACCACGTGAACGTGCTTTGCCTTGAAGTCGATGCCCTTGGCCTGCGCCTTAAGCTTTTCGCGCAGGCTGAATACGCGGATCAGATTTTTTGCGGTTGAATGCGACAGCAGCGCCTGCATCGAACACGATTCGGTGGCGCTCGGTTTGTGAACGTCGCCGTTGTACTTTTGCCAGAGATCGATGATCGCGTACGGCGCGGGATAGTGCTCGGGCCGTGCACGTTTCGCAACTTGTTTTTTTGCTTGTGATGCGACATAACCGCGCAAAATTCCGTTGGTCATCAGGTTCTGTACGAACGACAACTTGCGCGGTGCGGGCAGTGCTTTGAGTACACCAATCGCGGCGTTCCACATGATGCGCGGCGGCACGGCTTCGTCCACAAGGCCGAGCTTCTTCGCCTTCTTCGCGTCAACCGTTTTGCCTGAAAGCATCAAATCAAACGCAGAAGGCGCGCCGAGCAATTGCGGCAAGCGTTTCACGCCGCCCCATGCGGGCAGGATGCCGAGCATCACCTCAGGCAAGCCCATGCGCGTGCCCGGTTCGTCCACCGCAACGCGGTAGCGGCAAGCCATCGCGAGCTCCAACCCGCCACCCATGCAAAAACCCTTGATGAGCGCGAGCGTCGGGTACGTCGCGGCGGCCAGGCGCTCGTATAAGTCGTAGCCCGTTTTGATGAGTTTCTCGGCGGCGGCCACGTCATCGGTCTTGCCAATCGCCTCAAATTCGGCGATGTTCGCACCCGCGATGAAACCGGATGTTTTCAATGAATGGAAGACGACAGATTTGGGTGGCTCTTTGTCAAATTGGTCGAGTAGCGCGGCTAGTTCGACCAGTACCGGCGTGCCCATTGTGTTGACGGTGCTGCCTGCGACATCAATGCCGACCCAGGTGATGCCGTTGTCGTCGGTTTTTACTTTGAAGTTTTCGTAGTTCATGTTGTTAGTTATCCCAATCTTCGCGAGCGCGCCCAAGGAGTACTGTCGTAGCCGCGATGCAACGAAGTGGAATCGCGGATTGGTGGGGTGCCCTCGATTCCGCTTTTCTGCATCGAGGCTACGTCAACGACGTACTGCTAAGCCGCCTCCACTAGCATGGCACCGCCTTGCCCACCGCCAATGCAGATCGTCGCCAACGCGCGTTTGCCGCCCGTGCGCTTGAGCACATTCAACGCGTGCAACACGATACGCGCACCCGATGCACCGACCGGATGACCCAGCGCAACCGCGCCGCCGTCAACGTTTAATTTGTTCATATCTATCGAGCCCATCGCCCCATCGAGCCCGAGCTCTTCCTTGCAGAACTTTTCGTCTTCCCATGCGCGCTTGCAGCCGAGCACTTGCGCGGCGAAGGCTTCGTTGATTTCGATGCTGTCGAGATCGTTGAGCGTGAGGCCGTTGCGTTTAAGAATCGGGGTCGACGCGTACACCGGGCCGAGGCCCATCTGCGCTGGGTCGCAACCCGCCCATTGCGTGTCAACGATCTTGCCGAGCACGGGTAGCTTGTGTTTGTCAACCGCAGCCTTCGTCGCGAGCATCAGCCACACGCCGCCATCTGTGATTTGCGAGCTGTTACCAGCGGTGACGTTGCCATATTTCTTGTCGAAAAACGGCTTCAATTTCGCGAGTTTCTCCGGCGTTGAATCGCTGCGCGCACCGTCATCGTCGTTGTAAACGTTGCCTTTGCCGTCGATCAACGGAATGACTTCGCCCTTGAAAGTGCCCGCCGCAAGCGCCGCCAACACACGCTTGTGGCTCTCGGCGGAGAACGCGTCCATCTCGATTCGAGTGATGCCAAAACGATACGCGATGTTCTCTGCCGTTTGTCCCATCAGCAAGCCGACTTTGGGATCGGTCAAGCCTTTCATCAGTGCGATGATCGGTGAAAACATCGCAGCCGGTGAAAGCTTCGCGAACACGCCCGCACGTTGGCCGAAAGTCTTCGCACTCGCGAGCGCGGCAAACCACAGCATCATTTTTTCGTTGTAGAGCAGTGGGGCGCGTGACAGCGCATCGACGCCGCCCGCGAGCACCAGTTCAGAGCGGCCCGCGAGCATATTGTTTATTGCGGAATCGATGGCCTGCATGCCGCTGGCGCAGTTCCTCATCACTGTCCATCCGGTGACCTTGTCACCGCAGCCGAGGCGCATCGCGACATAGCGACCGATGTTGACTTCGTCCGGCGAGGGGTTGGCGCAGCCCAGGATGACCTCATCAATCTGCGTGGGATCAATCGGCAAACGCGACAGCAGTGCGCGGCCCGCAGCGACCGACAAATCGGACGCGGAAAACGGCCCCGGCGCGTTGCGCGCTTTCAAAAACGGCGTGCGTGCGCCGTCGACGACGTAAATAGGTTCTCTTAGAGCAGATGCCATGACCGAGTCTTTTCTAAAGTGGTTTTATGCAAACGCCAACACGGCGGCGATCGCGCGCTGCTGCGCCAAAAGATTCACCTTCGCGCGCAGGCTGCCCGCTAGAAACGGGCCGAGATGTGCGAGCACGGCGGCGTCTTCTTCGACCGCGTCCTTGCTCGTGGCGGCGAGTGCGGACATGAGTTTGCGTGCGTCCTCGCTGGCGAGCGTGGACGAGATCGCGTCGAGCATGAAATGCAGACGCATCGACAAATCCTGCGCGGCCAACTCAGGCAACGCTTTAGCGAACGCTTGCACAAAGCGCGTGTCCTGCGCAGCGTAGCGATCGGCGAGCAGATCGCGCACGAACGGCGACGGATCGGCGTACGCGCGACCGAGAAATTTCAGAAAATCTTCACCACCGCGCTCGGGATTGCGCGCGAGTTGCAGCGCCGGCAAAAACATGGTGGCGATCAGTTGTTCGACCGTGTGTTCCGCGTCGAAACCTTTGGCTTCGAGCGCACCGAGAAGGCGAACGCGTTCCAGATTCAGCACATCGAGACGATGGGTCAGCACCAGCGCAAAAAGTTCTTCCTTGCTGCCGAAGTGATAGTTGACGGCGGCGAGATTCACGCCCGCTTCGGTGGTGATCGCGCGCAAGCTGGTGGCGTCGAAACCGTGGATCACGAAGAGTTTTTCGGTCGCGGCCAAGATGCGCGTTTTGGTGGCGACGCGGCCCTCGTTGCGTGGTTCGCGTTCACGGATTTTCAGCGCTGGAAACTGACTCGCGAGCTGCATGTCAAAACTCATCGGACGCCCCTCCTTCAATCGAACGATTCAAACAATTGTTCGATTTTGCATGAAAGCAAGCCTTTACCTAGCGATTTCGGTAGAAAGCGAGCTCTAGCGAGCGCGCAATAAGCGGACTTTAGGCCGCAAATTTCACGACCCAAGGGTTACAGCTTTTACGTGAAAGCGCCTGTAAGCTTGGGGTAAACCGCTAAACTGCTATTTATCGACTTAGCACCTTTTGATGCGATAGCCCTCGTTAAACCGGGCGTGCAGCAAAAAGCTATGCTGCTCTACTCGTGCCTATTTTTCAGGTTTCACCATCAGCGCATTGAACCGCCGCTCGGGTCGATGCGTGACTTTCAGGCCCTTCTTCGCCGCGTAGTCAAAGATCGGATAGAAAATCGGGATGAACGCTTGGTCGTCCATCGCGACTTCGATGGCCTTTTCCAACCATGCGCCGCGTTTGGTTTCCTCCATCTGCATCAGCGCCTCGCGCGCCAACGCATCCACTTTGCTGTTGCTATAGCGCGTGCGGTTGGCCGTGCCCGCGCCGATGGACGCGTCCGGCGTCATGAGCAGCGCACGGATGCCGGTGCCCGCTTCTTCCGAGCCGTATTGCGCGGCGAACGCGCTGAAATCTTGCTTGCTGGCACGACCGAAAAACACGCTACCGGGAATCGCTTCCACTTCCACCTTCAAACCCAATTTCGTCCACATTTGCGCCACGGTTTGCGCGACCGCAGCATCGTTCGGATAGCGATCATTGGTGGCGGACAGCACGATGCGAAATCCGTCGCCCCAGCCTGCTTCTTTGAGCAACGCCTGCGCTTTGGCCAGCTCAAATGCATCGGGTTTTAACCGTTGGCTGGTGCCCGGATACGACAGCGGCAGCAATTGCGACGCGGGCACCGCGCTGCCTTCCATCAGGCGCTCAGCAATTGCATTGCGGTTGATCGCCATTGAGAGCGCTTTGCGAACACGCGGGTCTTTCAGCGGATTATTGGCGAGTGGTTTGCCGTCCTTCGCGGTCACGTTCGGCGACACGTCACGCGCTGAATCGAGCGCGATGTAATGCACCAGCCCCGCCGCGCCCTTTGTGAGCGTGAAGCGCGTGTCGTTGCGCAGACGCGGCAAGTCGGCGATGGCGGGCAGATCAATCGCATCCACTTCGCCCGAGAGCAGCGCGGCCATACGCGTCGGGTCTTTCGCGATGACTTTCTCGGTGACTTTCCCCCAGTATTGTTTCGTCCCCCAATACGCATCGTTGCGCGCAAGCACGAGCCGGTCGCCGTTCACCCATTCGGTGACTTTGTACGGGCCGGTTCCAATCGCCGCCTTCATAAAATTGAAGTCAGCGGTGGTTGCACTCTTCGCAATTTTTGCAGGCACGATGAACACGCGCGCCAGCTCGAACGCAAGCTTGGGATTCGGCGTTTTTGTTTTGATGATGAGTGCGTCGTCACCTTGTTTCGTAATGCTGGCGATGCCGCGTACGAACTGCGCAAACGAGTTCGGCGAATTGGGCACGTTGGGCACGCGCTCGTACGTCGCGATCACATCGTCAGCCGTGAACTCGCTGCCGTCATGAAACTTCACGCCCTTGCGTAGCTTGAACTCCCACGTGGTGTCGTTCACCACTTTCCATTGCGTTGCCAAAGCGGGCTGAAGCTTCTGGTTCTCGTCGTTGAAAACCAGCGCCTCGTAGATCGTTGCGTGCGACGAACCGGTCGGGAACGCATTGAAGAAATGCGGGTCAAGCGTATTGAGCTCAAGCTTGGTACCAAGCGTCAACGTTTGCGCAGAAAGTGCGCAGGATAGAAACGCGAAGAGGATTGCGATGGGTGGAATATTCATAATTGCAAAAATTTTGAAAGAGGCTGTCCAAATTCGCGGCATTCTCGCCGCAGGCCGGAATCCAGAAAGTCACGTTACGAGTTGCGGCGAGCTTGCGCGTCGCTGTGGTTAACGACTGGATCCCCGCTACGCGAGCATGACGGCATTGTGAAGCTACACCATTACCCATGCAGTCAACGTCAAAAATTCCACGTATCGCCATCGGCAGTTTTATGCTCGAATCGAACGCGCATTCGCCAGTCTCGACGCGAGAGGAATTTGTGCAAAATGTGCTGATCGAGCCCGAGCATTTGCTGGCCGATCTGGCGAGCATGCATCCGAAGTCTCCGGGCTGCCTCGCAGGTTTTTACGATGAGATGCAGCGCATCGGGGGCTGGACGCCCGTACCAATGATCGCGGCGGCGGTCGGTGCGAGCGGGCCGATTGATCAGGCGTGGTTTGACGAAATTGTTGCGTCGATGGTTGCGTCACTCAAGCATGCGCTAGAGGGTGACCCGCTCGACGCGGTGTTTCTTTCACTGCACGGCGCTGCAATTGCAACGGTGGAAGTTGACCCTGACGGCGCGTTGCTCGCCTCTGTGCGTGCAATCGTTGGCGAGCGTGTTCCGATCCTTGCCACGCTCGATTTGCACGGCAACATTTCAAGCGCGATGGTGCAACACGCGGACTATCTGTCGGCGTATCTCACCAACCCTCACGTGGACACGCACCAGCGCGGCGCTGAGTGCGCGAGGGCGCTGCTCGACGCGCTCGCGAGCGGGCAACGCTGGCATCGCGCGTTCGTGAAGCTGCCGTTCATTCCGCCGTCGGTCACGCAAAACACCGAACGCAAATTGGGCACAAACACACCGTACGGCGACATCATTTATTTCGGCCAGAGCCTACTCAGCGACGACGTGAAAAACGTCAGCGTACTGTCCGGTTTCACGCTCGGCGACACGCCGAAAGCTGGCATGAGTGTGATCGTTTCGGCACGCACTGACGAAGGCGCGCGTGCTGCGGCAAAGACGGTCGCAACGCAGGCATGGGCGGACCGCGCGCGTTACGTGCCCAGACTCACGTCACTCGACAACGCAACGCGCATGGCGCTTGATGTCGCACACAACGCGAGCAAACCATCGCTACTGTTCGCCGACGTTGCAGACAACGCAGGCGGTGGTGGCCGCGCCAACACGGTGTGGATTCTCAAGGCGTTCTACGAATCCGGTGTTACCGGCTGCACGCTCGCCATCTTCTACGATCCGGCGCTCGCGGCCGAGGCGCATCGACTCGGTGTCGGTGCGACTTTCAACGCCGAATTTAATCGCGATGAAGTACATCCACTCTCTGGAAAATTCAGCGCTCCGGCCACCGTCGCGCAACTGCACGACGGCGAATTCATCGGCCGTCGCGGCATTGCAGCCGGGCACGCGATCAGCCTCGGCCCGTGCGCTCGGCTCATCGTCGGCGGTATTCAGGTCATCGCAGTAACTGTGCGGCAACAGGCAAAAGACCCGATATTCATGGAAGCTCTAGGTGTCGACATCGCAGCACAACGCTCACTCATCATCAAGTCACGCGGTCACTTTCGCGCGTGGGCCGACGAGTTCTATCCTGATGAACGAATCATCGAAGTGGACGTGCCAGGGCTCACCACACCGGTGCTCAAGAACGTGCCTTACGAGTACATCCCGCGACCGCTTTACCCGCCAGACGACGATTGGGGCTGGCAGGTGGGCGAACCGGAAATGTTTGCGGCGCGGTAGCGCCATGGGTACGACTAAACGCGCGCCACGCTGTGTGTTCGTATCCAGTTAGCTAAGGCCGCGTCGTCAAGATCGCCCGAGGCAACGCCAAGCATCGCCAGCGTTGCCTCGGTCTGCGTAGCGTTGAGTCTGTAACCCTTCTTGAACAGAAATAGCCCAACCGACAGAAACGCGACGCGCTCGCCATATGCGGCCAAATGTTCTGGCGGACCAACGCGGACGCCAACAATCCCTGATCGCGAATGCCGGAAGCGCCGCCATGCTCGGCGAGGCTCATGTCACGCAGTGTCACCAGTGCTTGCCGGTTGACCCATTTCCAACCCATCACAAACCTATTTGGCGAGCGCTCGGAACGTGTCGCGGAATTCGCGCACGAACTCGATGCCCATGCGCAACTCTTATTCAATCGCCGGGTCGTGACGCGATCATGCGCTTTCTGCGCGTAATAACTACTGTAATACCCAAACAATAGGAACGCAACATTTGCTACACCAGCTTAAACGGCAATTCCCGCAATGGCCTACCGGTTGCCCGTCGCAGCGCGTTGGCTAACGCCGGAGCCAGCGGCGGCACGCCCGGCTCACCCATTCCTTTTGGCGGGTCATCACTCGGCACGATATGCACCGCCACCGTCGGCGCATCCGGCATGCGCAGCGGTGGAAAATCGTGAAAATTGCTTTGCTCGACGACCCCGTCTTTTAACGTGATGGCGTGACCCGGCAACGTGGTTGCCAGCGCCATCAGCGCCGCGCCCTGCACCTGCGCTTCCACCGTGCGCGGGTTAACGCAAAAGTTGCAATGCACGCCAGCGGTGATGTGGCTGACCACGGCCTTGCCGTCCTTCACGCTGGCCTCGACGACGTAGGCCACCACCGACTCAAAGCTCTCATGCACGGCCACGCCCCAATGCTGTCCCGCTGGCAGCGTTTTTTTGCCGTAACCCGAGCGGGTAACCGCCAACTGCAATGCAGCGCGGTGGCGGGCGCTTTTAACGTCATTACCCATCAGTTTCAGACGATAGGCGACCGGATCCTGATTGGTCGCAGTGGCAATCTCGTCAATCAACGTTTCCATCACAAAAGCGGTGTGCGTGCTGCCGACTGAGCGCCACCACAGCACCGGCACGTTTGCCTCGGTTCGATGCACGGACAGGCGCATCGGCAGGTTGTACGGCTCGCGCATGCCCTCGGTGATGGTGCCGTCCACACCGTCTTTGATGGTGAACGCCTCGAATGGCGTGCCGCGCATGATGCTTTGGCTGACGATCTGGTGACGCCATGCGAGCACGGTGCCGTCCTTATCAAAACCAATCTCGGCGCGATGCACAACCATCGGTCGGTAGTAGCCCGCCTTCACATCATCTTCGCGACTGCGCACGACTTTTACTGGCGCGTTTTTTCCAGCCGCATTCATGGCTTTCGCCACGCTCACCGCCTCCACCAAATATTCGCTCGACGGCACCGCACGTCGACCGAAACCGCCGCCGCCCATCTGCACATGAATCTCGACCTGCTCGGGCTTAAGACCGCTCGCTTTGGCCATTGCAGCCGCGTCAAGGCCCGGCATTTGCGACGCGGTGTACACGTGGCAACTGTCCGCTTTCAAGTCAACCGTGCAGGCGATGGGCTCCATCTGCGCGTGATTCAAATACGGGAACACAAATTCGGCGGTGAGGTTGTTCGGCGCGCCAGCCAATTTCGCCATATCGGCACGCATCTGGTTGCCGGTGGCGAGCATGCCTTCGGTCTTCGCCAACGCTCTGTACTGTTTGAGTAAAGCAGTGGTGTCGGGCTTGTCGACGCCTGATGTGTCCCACTCAACCTTGAGCGCATCTCGACCCATCTTTGCGGGCCAATACCCATCCGCAATGATGGCGATGCCGCGTGCGCCGCGATCCAGATCCACTGGCAACACAGCGCGCACGCCCTTCACCTTTATCGCAGCAGATGAATCAAACGTTTTGAACTTTGCGCCAAACACCAGAGGCCGCGCGATCACCGCCGTCAACATGCCCGGCAGCTTTACATCGATGCCGTATTTCTGCTGACCCGTCGCCTTCGCGCGAGACACTTTGAGGCCTGTTGGCTTGCCAATCAGCTTGAAGTCTTTTGGATTCTTGAGCGTCACCTCTTCCGGTATCGGCTCTTTCATCGCAGCGTCGAACAGTTCGCCATAACTCGCGCGTCGCGTGCCGCCGATCACGACGCCGTTCTCGGCCTTCAAGGTCTTGGCGTCCACTTTCCACTGCTTTGCGGCAGCCGCAATCAGCATCGCCTTGGTGCGCGCGCCAAGTTCGCGGTATTGCGCGTAGCTGTTCTTCACGCTGCCGGAGCCACCCGTCATGTGCATGCCCATGATCGGGTCAACATAGTGCGATTGTTGATTGCCGAACCCGGTTTTCACTTTGCTCCAATCGGCCTCCAGCTCTTCCGCGCAGATCATCGCCAGCGCGGTCTCGATGCCCTGCCCCATGTCCATGCGGTTGCACAGCACGGTCGTGGTGCCGTCCTTGGCGATGGTCACAAACGCGGCGGGCTCCTCGGACGGCTTTTGTCCCGGTGCGATGTAGACGTGGTTCGGATGTTCAGCCGCCTGCGAGGCCGTCAACGGCATCAACGCCACACCCATCGCGCCACCCAACATCATGGTGATGAAGCGACGACGCGGAAGCGCGTCCGCCGCGCTGTTGTTGGAAACGGCGAGGTATTTTTCGATCATCATGTTCATCGCCCCTTACGCTTTAACGAGCATCATGGACGCGTCTTTGATCGCCGCGCGAATGCGTTGATACGTCCCGCAGCGACACACATTGCCCGCCATCGCCGCATCAATATCTGCGTCAGTCGGTTTTTTATTCGTCCGCAACAATGCCGCAGCGCTCATCACCTGACCGCTTTGGCAATAGCCGCATTGGGCCACGTCGTGCTTGACCCACGCCTCAATCACCGCCTTGCCAATGGTATCCGTCGCCAGCGCCTCAATGGTCGTGATGCGCTTACCCGCAACCGCAGAGACAGGCGTCACGCACGAGCGAATCGCCACACCGTCCATATGCACCGTACACGCGCCGCACAACGCTATGCCGCAGCCAAACTTTGTGCCGGTTAGGTTGAGGTTGTCACGCAGCGCCCAGAGCACTGGCGTGGAAGGATCAACGCCGACGGAAACCGTTTTGCCGTTGACGTTTAGCGAAATAGACATGGAGCACTCCCACGACGTAGACAAATGTCATTCTCGCAGCCGCGAGAATCCAGACCGAAACGGTCAATGTTGTAGAGTGTTATTTTGAACTGAATCAACAAATTTCGCCCGCACGAACTCGCGCACAATAGCAATCTCGTCAAAGTCAACGCGGGAGCACGCAACATGAGCTGGAACCCAGAGCAATATCTCAAGTTCGCCGAGCCGCGCCTGCGCGCTGCAATCGATCTGCTCACGCGCATTGACGCGGAAAATCCAGCTCGCGTGTTTGATCTCGGCTGCGGCGCGGGCAACGTCACCCGCCTGCTCAAAACACGCTGGCCCGACGCGCAGATCACGGGCGTCGACGACTCCGCCGAAATGCTCTCGCGTGCCGCGAAGAGCGTGGCAGGCGTAAGCTGGGTGCAACAAAGTCTCGCCCATTGGCAACCCATGCACGCAGCCGACGTCATCTATTCCAACGCGGCGCTGCACTGGTTGCCCGACCACCGCACGCTGTTTGCGCGCCTTGTCAGCCACCTTACTCCGGGCGGCGTGCTTGCCGTGCAAATGCCGCGAAATTTTGGCGCGCCGTCGCACACGATGATTGCCGAAACTGTGCTGGCAGGGCCTTGGCGCGCAAAGCTTGAACCGCTACTACAGCCTGCACCTGTCGCCACTCCAGAGGTCTACTACGACATGCTGAGCGGACTCGTCGACAACGTCGACATCTGGGAGAGCGAATATCTGCAAGTGCTCGAAGGCGTTGATCCGGTGAAGGAATGGACGAAAGGCACTTGGCTCAAACAGTTTCTCGACGCGCTGAATGTGCCCGAAGCCGCTGCGTTTGAGGCGGAGTACGCAGCACGTGTTCGCATTGCGTACCCAACGCGCACCGACGGAAAAACGTTGTTTCCGTTTCGGCGATTGTTTATTGTTGCGACTAGATAGCGAGAATGGGCTGGTTGCAAAAACTACTATTAAAGCGTATAGTTAACTGTGCTGACGATAGTAGAAACCGCCCTCTTTTCAAGACTTTGGCCTGACTATTGGACGGAAGACGAACGAGCTGAATTTGCTGCTTACCTCGCTGCATATCCCGACGTGCGCGACGTGATTCAGGGCTCTGGCGGTTGTCGCAAAGTACGCTGGGCTCGCGCAGGTACAGGCAAGTCAGGCGGTGTGCGTGTTATCCATTTCAACCGTCTTGCCAGAGGAGACATAGTGTTGCTACTGATCTACGCAAAGAGCGCTCGCGACTCCATCGGCGCGGACGTATTGCGCAAAATTGTGAAGGAACTTTGACATGGCAATGACCGAAAAAGAATTGCTTAAACGCGACGCCAAACGCGATATCGGGGCGGAATTGCTCGAATCAGTAAAGCAGATGAAGCGCGGTGAAGTTCGCGTCGTCTACTCGTCCGCCATCGCAGCAAGGCAAAAGGTAGGGCTGAGTCAGGCGCAATTCGCCTTACTGCTCGGTGTCTCGGTACGCACACTGCAAGGCTGGGAACAAGGTCGCATTGAACCGTCTGGCGCTGCCAAGACACTGCTGAAAATCGCGCAAACAAACCCGGATGCTTTGCGGGCTGTGGCGTAGTCATGATGCCTTGCTCTGCACATCACTGAGGGGAGAATCGCCGTGTGGACGCAATATTGGCCCGTTTATGAGCGATTAGAAAAGGAGTTTCGTGAACTGACATTCAGCATCAGCCTTGACGACGCAAATCTGAACGTCTTTTCTATATACCTTGCTGAATTGGTGCTTCGCATCGGGCAAGAGTGTGAGAACGTGGGCAAATCGTTGGCAAAGGAACTCGGCATATCTCCGCTGTCCGGAAGAATTGAAAAACTCGACTTCCCAAAGCTAGGTACGTTGTTGTGTTCTACCGTTCCATTGCACACAAAGACGGTTGAAGTGCGCTGGATCTATCAGTCGTTAACAAATAAATTGCTGTCGCCATTCAGTTCATGGTCATCCGGGACGAGTACCAACCCTGCGTGGTACGTCGCATACAACGGCTTGAAACATGATCGCGCTGCAAATTTTCGCCTAGCGACTTACCGCAACGTGCTTGAAGGGCTAGCAGGTTTGTTCGTCCTCAATCTATGGCTTAGGAAAGATGAAATTGAAGCAAATAGTGAATGGGTAGTTCTGGCGAGAAAGCGAGTCATTTCGTACTCAGAATTGTTTGATCCAAGCAGTTTTTTGCAACTAGGCCAAGGAAGCACCTACCAAAAGCTCAGGCTGGTGAGTTGACAAGCAGCCTCCGCGTAAGCTGAACCGCAGTTTTAGCGCTAGATCAGGATTGATCCTCAACTCCGCTTCGGAATGTCCAGTCCCTTCGCCACCGCAGGTCGCGCCACGAACGCTGCCAGCGCGCGCGCTACGTGCGGGAAATCTGCGAAACCGACGAGATCGGCCGCGCCGTAGAAACCGATGAGGTTGCGCACCCACGGGAAGGTGGCGATGTCGGCGATGCTGTAGTCGCTTTCGCCAGTTCCCATGATCCATGGGCGCGCGGCGAGGCGCTGGTTGAGCACGCCGAGCAGGCGCTTGACTTCAGCGACGTAGCGGTCGCGCGGACGCTTGTCTTCATAGTCCTTGCCCGCAAATTTGTGGAAGAACCCGAGCTGGCCGAACATCGGGCCGATGCCGCCCATCTGGAACATGATCCACTGCATCGTCTCGTAGCGACCAGCTGCATCCTGCGGCATGAACTTTCCAGTTTTCTCCGCGAGATAGATCAGGATCGCGCCGGATTCGAACAGCGAAATCGGCTTGCCGTCCGGCCCATTCGGATCAAGAATCGCGGGGATTTTGTTGTTCGGATTGAGTGACAAAAACTCGGGCGACATCTGGTCGTTCTTCTCGAAATTCACGAGGTGCGGCTCGTACAGCAGGCCGATTTCCTCCAGCATGATCGAGACCTTGACACCGTTCGGCGTGGGCAGCGAATAAAGCTGAATGCGGTCGGGGTGCAACGCAGGCCATTTTCGGGTAATGGGGAAGGCGGCAAGATCGTTCATGATGAATCCTTGGCAAGGCTTGGAAAACTCGAGCGCGCGGCTGCACACGTTGGGCCAAATCGGCCCTGCGCAACACGAATTAATGCACGCCACTGTTGCGACGAGCGGCTCGGTCATTGCGCGCTGAAAATGAAAAGCCCCGCACGAGCGGGGCTTTGAATGTGGTGGGCTTCAGGGACTCGAACCCCGAACCTGTGCATTACGACTCTATAACTAACGTCAAGTAAATCAATCTCTTAGGTTCGAAAGCGTGAGACAAATCAAGGCAAGGCTTCCGGCTGCGACCCGCATCGCCGCGTTGTGAGTTTTTGCATTTGTCTCACGCGTCGGCCGATATTAAATTGACCCCAATTTCTGATCGACCCGTACATTGGCCTGTTAAAAAAATGTACTGCGCCTTAGAGCCTTTTGACGCTTCAATTATCGACATCCGGAATAACGAAAAAAAATATTGCAGGAATGGATTTTTTCCAAAAGCCTTAATTCCTTTTCAGAACCTATTCTGATCAGTGCCCAACGAGTTAAATGTCTGACACACACGCTGCCTTCATCCTGTCAACGTGGTGATGCAACATTCTTTCTGTAAATCATTTTTAATTGGAAGGCGAGCGAAGCGAGCCTCTTCCCGGAATTTCGGAACGAAATTTCATGGGTGAAGCCCCCCTCCGAAGTAATCCCTGATTCAGAAACAATCTCCTCCATGACGCTACGCACGTAAACTGAGAATTCATTGAATGAAGCCTACGCGCATCTGCTGGAGCATGGCCTCGATGGAGCCGCCGAAGCACTGCGAATCCTCGTCAACGAGGCCAGCGTGATCGAGCGCGCATCGTATTTGAAAGACGCTCCGTTTGAGCGGACTGTGGCTCGCGTCGATCACGCTAACTGATACAAGAACAAGACGATGCTCACGCGTCTGGGAGCCATCACCTTTGCCGTCCCGCAAGTCCGTGGCAGCGGCTACGTAACGCGCGCAGATGAACGGGAGCCGGTGGCACGCACCATCCGGGCAGTCTTTACCGCAAGGGGACGTGAACGAGGCCAACGAGAAATTAAAGATTGCCGTGAGGCACTGGCAGAGCGTGCATCCGATGCTCGCCACGTGGGCCCAAGAGAACCTGTCCGAGGGCTTTGCCGTGTTCGGGCTACCCGAGCCTCACCGGGCGCGCATGCGCACCACCAATGGCCTGGAGCGACTCAACAAAGAGATCAAACGGCGCACGGGTGGCCACCTTGTTCCCCAACCCCGAGAGCTGCTTGCGACTAGTCAGCGCGCTGCTTTCTGAGCAAGATGAGGATTGGTTGAGCGGAAAAATCTATCTCACTATGAAACCCGACAGCGCGCCGATGTAGTCAAGCCAAAAACCCCCAACAACTTATCGACAACATCGACACCTCGCAACGAAAGAGATTTCGCGAGATTACAGAATCATTGTTGCTTTATCGTTTGATCCAGATTTACGATGATCTGGTCAGTGAAAATCGTGCACTTAGTTGGTAATAAAAATACTCTTTATAAACATATTATCCGAATATTATGAGGCGGAGTAGGGTGGCGAAATTTGATCGGACATTTTGCGGGTGAAAATAACAAAAGCCTCGCTTTATTCGATTTGTAGATAAAGTAGATACAATGTGTGTTGTAGTAATTGTTAACACAATAGGTATGCCCATGCAAACTGTCACATCCCGAGATGTTCAAAGTCGCTATGGTGATTTCGTTGAATCGGTTCAAGACGATTTGGTATGCGTCACTCGGCACGGTCGACGACTGTTTTGGGCAGTGTCGGATCGACAAGTTAGTGCGAGCGATCCGAGTGTGCTCATCGGTCGGCTGCTCTTATTGAATGGCCAGCTCAATCGCCTCCCAGAAAACCGTCCCACCGAATCGTTCGGCGCGTTTCTGGAACGCGAAGTTGACCCTGCGCTTGATACAAAAGCGCTTACACCTGAAGCAGTAACCCAGCTCGTCGATGACAGCCGACGCTACTAAACCACGCATCATTCTCGACACCAACACCCTCGTCAGTGGACTGTTGTTCAAAGGCGAAATACTGCGTGAAACAGTGCGCCTTGCCTTCGATCACTTTCAACCCGTCTTCTCGACTCCGACGTGGGATGAATTGATGGAGGTGTTTCAGCGCGATAAATTTGATAAGTCACTCCCTCGCGGCCAACGCTTTCAAATCATTGCTGAAATGGCTCGTCGCATCGATATGGCCGAACCGACCACCGCGGTGCATGACTGTCGCGACACCCGAGATAACAAGTTTCTGTCGCTCGCGCTAGACAGTCGGTCGTTCCTCTTTGTTTCCGGCGATCAAGACCTGCTTGTCCTGCATCCGTGGCGTGGCATAGCTATTCTGTCGCCCGGGGACTTTGTTGGTTCCAGAGGCTCAACAGCTCCGAGCACGCAGAAAGCGTCCCCAGAAAAGTAGCTATTTCCAACGCTCTACCGACCATGAAAGTGCTCGCTATCCCATCTGCGTCATCTGCGAACACGTTGGCCGCGCCGCAAATCGTGGGCGAGAAGAACGACCGACTCCTCACGCGCTCCGAGTTTTTTGGGCTCGCCGACCTGCCGCCTGAGCATGAATGGTTCGCCGGTATCGACAACCTGCATACCCGACGTGCCTGCCGCGCAGACCTCACCGACTTCATGAGCTTCGCAGGCATTCAAGACTCGATTGAATTTCGCATCGTCACTCGGGGTCACATTCTCGCGTGGCGCAAAAGCCTTGAAGTGCGAACCCTATCAGGGGCCACCATTCGCCGCAAGATGGCCGCGACCTCGTCGCTGTTTGAATACCTTTGCGAAAAGAATGCTGTCGAGTCCAATCCAATCAAAGGAGCCAAGCGACCCCGCGCAGACTCGAACGAAGGCACCCCCCCCCCGCCCTCGGCGACTTCCACGCCCGTGACCTGCTCATCGCGCCGAAGAAAGACGCCCTCAAAGACAAACGCGACCGTGCCATTCTTTCGGTGTTTCTGTATAAAGGCCTGCGCCGTGAAGAGCTTGCCAACTTAAAAGTCGGCGACATTCAACACCGCTCCGGCGTGCCGCAGCTCAAGGTCTTCGGCAAGGGTTCAAAGACGCGCTACATACCGCTCCACTCTGCGAGCGCCGTCGCGATAGATCACTACCTTGAACACGCTGGCCACCGAGACGACAACAAAGGCGCACTGTTCTGTACCCTGGGCCGCAACATGCAGGGCTACACCGCCACCGGGCGCGACAACACCCAACGCGCCATCACCCCAGATGGCATCTGCCGCGAAATCAAGCGCTACGCCAGAACAGCAGGCATCAATATCACGGGCTTCGGCGCACACTCTCTACGCGCCACCGCTGCCACCAACGCCCTCTTGCACGAAGCCGACATAGCAAAAGTACAAAAAATGCTCGGCCACGCCAACATTTCCACCACCCGCCTCTACGACCGCCGGCAATCGCGGCCGGAGGATAGTGCGGTGTTTCGGGTGCGGTGTAAGCGGGTGACAAGCGTGGTCACGGTCTGTTGAGAGGGGGCTTAACGAACTTTGGAATCCGTTTTCTGTAGTAACCCCTTTCCGCCCATTTTTGCTCGTGCTGACGCTATTCTTCATCCTTGCTGCCGTCTCGCATCAACGGTGGCCTGTGCGTCGGTGGTGGCCACGCCATCGGCAAACGCTGCCAATCACCGCAGCCGCGTACGTTGACCGAGAACGCACCGACCCCAACGCCACATGCAACACGCTACGTTTTCGACGCAAGCCCGATTGGGTGTTGCAGGAGGTGCTTCGTCTCAAAGCGCTGATGCCGGGGAGCGGCGTGTGCCGCATCGCCATGACCTTCAACCGGCTACACGCAGCCACGAACACCACGGTCGGCAAAAGCTTTGTCGCCAATGGCATTGCCGCGCACCAACACGCAATCGTTGCCCTGCGCCGCGAGCTGCGGAGCCGACCACCACGACCGACCAAGGTCAACGCCATCTGGGCGATGGATTTATCGTTTCACCGCGACACGACCTATGCCAATCCCAATGCCTTTGCCAATGCCAAGGCGCAGCAACACATCCTCGTTGGCATCCTCGACCACGGCTCACGGCGGGTCACCCGTTTGGTGGTCGCGATCAACCGCAAGTCATGGACGCTGCTCGGTCACCTCTGTCTCGCCATTGGTCAGCACGGCAAGCCAAAGCGACTGCGCACCGACAACGAAGCTATTTTTACGAGCTTCACGTTTCGGGCGTTTCTGTGGCTCACTGGCATTCCGCATCAGCGCATTGACAACTGCGCGCCGTGGCAGAACGGGCGCATTGAGCGCTTGTTTGGATCACTGAAACCGCTGCTGCGCAAACTCGCGATTCCCAGCCGCGCCTCGCTGCAAATCGCGCTCGATGAATTCAGGTAATTTCACAATCATATGCAACCGCATCAAAATTTACAAGGCCGAACTCCTGCGGAAACGTGGCACGAAATTTCGGTGGTGCCGCCACGCAGTGGCGACCCAAAGCCGCCCGAGTTCGTGCAAGCGATGAATGGATTGTTGGCCGGGTTTTATATCCCGCCTTGATGTCGATGCACAAAAAACGATTGAACGAACGCTGTCCACTAGGCGGCGGGTGAACCTGCGTTCAGACTCGTCAAAGTGGCCCTGAAAGTGGTTTCGCTTGAGGCAAAAACCGAACGAATTGGCAAAAACCCAGTGAACCACTGACGCTGCAACACAATAAATCACGTCAAATTGTGAGGGTGGGGCTCGTCGGACGGGTGGACGACACACCTCAACATTCTGCAGCCACGCTACCGCTCACTCGCCGCGCGCCTGCGCGGCTCGCGTTGCGGTGCGCTTACGCTCAAGAGGAGAAGCGCCAAAAGCAGCAGGCAAAGGCCGTAGCGGTTCATGGTTGGAATGTCTACTGGGGCTGTTGCCACGCTAGCAGCGGCGTTAATCGGCAACAAACCGAACAACACGTCGTCATTAATATCGCCATTGCCGTTTCGGTCCCAGTAAGCGCCTGCGGTGTTGCTGAAGCTACCGGCCGTGCTGACGTTCACGCGGAAGGTGATAACTACTTCATTAGCCGCGCTCGCCTCGGTGGTGTTGCCCAAATCGGGTCCCACCGTTGCCTCAACAATGACTCGCTTGGTGAGCGCATCAAAGGCGCAACTTGTGACGATGGTGCTGCCGGTTGGGGCGCAGATGAGGGTGCCTGGGCTAAATGTTTGGCTTGCGTCAACGGGGTCCACGATGCGCATGCGCAATGGGTTGCCGCTGCCGGCGTTGATCCACACCTGTCGCCATTCAATCACCGGAAAGCCGCGATCAAATCCCTGCTTGGTGCCCAGTGGTGGGGCCACCGATGCCGGGGCTTGCACCACGATGCTGACCGGGTTGGACGGCGCAGGCGCAATGCCGGTGCCGGTGGCCGTGGCGGTGTTGGTAAACGTGGCACCGATAGGCGCGGTGGTCGGCACACCGGCGGTGATGGTGAGCGTTGCCAGCGCGCTCGGGCCGATGCTGCCTAAGTTAACCACGATGTTGGTGCTGGTGCCGCTGACCACTGCGCCCTGCGAAGGCGACACATCAATTAGCGTGAGCCCGGGCGGCAAGGTGTCTGACAGCACCACGTTGTTAGCCAGCGCGGTGCCGCTGTTTCTGACGACTATGGTGTAGCGAATCGATTCACCTGCGTTCAAGCGGCCATCAAGGTTTGCGTCAACACTGGTGGCGACCGATTTGCTCACCGCTAGCGCTGGCACACCGGTGGCGTTGGCGGGCAATACCACCGCCGGGGTGGGCTGCGCGCCGGGCTGCACCGGATCAAAATCGCTGAGCGTGGGCGCTGTGGTTTGGGTGCTCACGACCGAGGCCTGGTTGGTAAAGCTGCCTGCCGAGTTGGTGATTGCAGTCACCGTTACAGCAACCTGCGCATTCACGGCTAAGTTGCCGATACTGGCGGTGACGGCGTTACCCACAAAGCTTGCGTTTGCTGAGGTGGCTGTGACCGTGAAGGCCGCAGGTACGGCGTCAGTCAACGTAGCTCCAGTGAGCGCCACGTTGCCGCTGTTTTGCACGATCATGGTGAAGGTAACGCTGTCACCCACGTTGATCGTGCCGATGGGAGCCACCACGTCATTACTGAGCGCAACCGTTTTACTCACGGTCATGGCTGGCGTGAGATTCACCGGTGGCAGGCCGCCTACGACGATATCGGTGGGGTCAACGGTTCCGGGCAGGGTCGGATCATCAGTGCGGGTAGGCACGATTTGATCGGAGTCGACACTGCCTTGATTACGGATCACGGTGGACGGGGCGGTGTTCGAGTTCACACGGACGCGGAACTTCACGGTGACCACTTCACCGGCCACCATACTGCCCACGTTCACCAAAAGCGGCGCAGCCACATCATTGATGCTGCCTTTGCTGCTACTGAGCGTGGCGGCCACGTAGGTTGTGTTGAGCGGCACGCTGTCGGTGAACACTACGTTGGTTTGGGCGGTGGCCGCGCGGTTGGTGAGCACGATGGTGTATTCCAAAGTGTCGCCCGCCGTGAGTCCGCCGGAAGCGTCGGCATCGAGGGCGATTGCCACCGTTTTGCTGGCGCTGATGCTGCGAATATCCGATGGAGTGATGGGGGCTGTGGCACCACTGGCGTAGTCGTTCAATCCGCCCACGCCATCAGTGCCGGTGCGACCACCTGTGCCCGTACCCGTACCAGTAGCGATCGAAGCATAGGTCAGTGTGGCGTTGTTGGTTAGCGGCGCGCCGATGGCGGCGGTGAGCGCGAGCCGCGCGCGGAAGGTGATGCTGGTTTGATCTAGCGCCAAGGTCAGCGCACCGATGTTCCAAGTGATTGTTTGCCCAACCACGCTCGTCGGAGCAACGCTTGCAGAGCCTGCGCTGTAGGTGAGTCCGGCGGGCAGGGTGTCGCTCACCACGAGGTTGAAAGCGTCTGATGTGCTGGCGCTGGTGTGATCGAGGGTTAGGGTGTAGATAATCTCATCGCCCAACGACACGGCAGTGAGGTTGGTGGTTTTGAGCAGCTGCATCACGGGCTCTTTCAGCGCGATACCGACCGGCGGCGTGGTGACCGTGGGCGCAGGGCCTGAGGCGGTGTTGTAGTCGAGGCTTGCGGTATTGGCGAGCGTCGTCCCGCTTTGATTGCCGAGCACATTATCAACACGCGCGATGACATCGATATTCACGAAATCATCGCTAACGTTGCCATTGGCGGGGTTGGTGACGATGCCTAAATTAAAGGTGAGCGTGCCAGTTGCGCCTACGGCAGGTGCGCTAAACGGATTGCTGGTGGTGATGCCGGTGTTGCCCGACGAAAGTGCCGCCGACACCACGCTTAAGCCAGCTGGCAGCGCGTCGCTCACCACAAGGTTATTCACGGTGCCTTCAAGCAAAGCCACGCGCAGACGATAGCCCACCGTTTCGCCAATGGCGTAACGGGTGCGCGTTGCATCTGGGAAGATGGCTTTGCTAAGGGTGACCGGGTTAATCGCGGTAACAGCAGGCGCAGTGGCGCTCGCGTTGTAATTGTTCGGCGCGGTGCGGTCGCTTTGCGGGATGCCGTCGGCCCCGGTGCGCTCGTTCGGATTCGCGCCCAATTGCGAGCTGAAGCTTGCGGCCACGGCGTTCACAATGGCCTGACCCGGCTGCACCCCGGTTTGCACCACGGCGGTGAAACGAATGACCACGCTATCGCCGGCGTTCAAGGTGAATGGACTGCTTGCCCAGCCAGTCGCGCTTGGAGTGATGATGGGCGCAGTAGGCGAGCCATTGCTGAAATTTGGTGTGACTGAAAGCACCGTGGCGTTGGCGAGCGTTGCCGGGAAGAGATCGGTCACTATGGTCTCAAAGCCTGCCGTAGTGCCGGCGTTGGCAACCGTAACGTCATAGGTAATCACAGTGCCCGCGTTGACCGGTGTCGGGGCGCTCACAATGGCCTTGGCTAGCGCAATCAGAGCCTCGCCGACGGTCACCACCTTACGATCCGTGGAGGTCGTGATGGTCGCTGCGGGATTGCCGGGATCTTGGTAGGTGGCGCGGGCGGCGTTGCCAAGGCTCGCGCCCGTCCAATTGCCAATCACGTTGCGCACGATAGCTTTGTAGGTGAGGGTCACGGTTTTCACGGACACCGGTGTTCCCACATCGGCAGCACCGAGTGCGAGCGACAGGTTTTGACCAGCCGCAGTGAAATCAGCCGGGGTGGCGGGCGTGAAGGTGAGACCCGATTGCTTGGCTACGGTGAGGCTGCCGGCTTTGTAGAGCAAACCGGCGTCCAAGGTGTCAAGCACCGTGACCAGATTGATGTTGCCTGGAATCGACACCAACACGCTGTAGTCCACTTCATCGCCAATGGCGTAGGCCGATTTTGGATTGACGATGCTCTTGGCCAGGGTGACCACGCCCACGTTCACGTTAGCCGTGGCGCTGCTGGTCAAGTCATTGGAGCCTGTGCCGCCTCCAGTGCGCTCGCCGGTCGGCGTGCCTGCCGCGCCGGGAGTGGCGCTAGCGCTGCCGTTGCTTCCGGGCAGACTCGTCCACGCGGTGTTTGCGGTGTTGGGCAGCGTGTCGCCTACTGCCAGCGCGGTGGGAGATACGGCGCTGTAGGTGGCGGTGTAGGTCAGGGTCAAACTGCCGCCCACAGCAAAACTTGATACGTCACAACCCACTGTGGGCAAGGTGGCGGCAGTGTTGCTGACCACCACACCCGGTGCGCCCACACAGCTCACCGAGGTGACCGCAGTCACGCGCGGCGTTGGCAGGGTGTCGGTGAGTTTCACGTCAAACGCGGTGGCGCGATCAGCACCCACTGGGTTAGTTACCGTAACTGTGTAAGTCACGTCGCCGCCCGAGGGCAACAAAGTGCCGGGGTTAGCTGATTTTTGGGTGACTAGCTGCGCCTCGGTCACGCGCACTGTGGTGGTAGCCGGGGGGAGCGCAGCGGGCTGGTTAAGCGCGTTGCTGTAGGTCAGTGTGGCTGAATTGATAAGGTCAAAACCGGCGTTGTTGCTGGCGTTGTTTTGCACCACCGCTTTGTAGATCAGCGTATAGGACTCGGCATCCGCATCGTTATCGGAATTGGTGACGTCGCCCAGTGCGAGGGTCACGGTTTGCGCGGCGGTGATTACGTGTAGCGCATCGGTCAGCGCAACCGCGACACCGCTTGCGGCTGCGTTGATCGCACCAGGATTGCCGCTCGCGCTGAGGCCCACGTTAAACGTGCGTGACAAGGTAGCCGAACCTGCAACATAGGCCATGCCCAGCGGCAGGGTGTCAATAATATTGGCGTTGCGAGTGAGCCCTGCGGGCAGGTTCACGCCGATGCGGTAAGTGACTACCTCACCGATCAAAACGGTCGGATCGATTGATGCCGACTCCGACGTATTGATAATCGATTTGGTGAGCCCGGCGGGGGAGCCCACACCCGGTACGGCCGGGTTTTCAATGGGCACTAGGGTGGGATTAACACCGTCGCTTGGGTCGCCGTTGTTATCCGAGCTAAATTGCGTTGCTCCAGTTTCAGCCGACGTGACGCGCGCCTGATTGCTGGCCACTTTGCCAGCGCTGTCGGCACGGGCTTCCATCGAATACGTGATGGTGGCGGTTGCGCCACCTGCTAGCGTGCCAAGGTTCGCGTCCACCGAGCTTGGTCCGGACGTCACCGCTACGCCTTGGCTCACCGTCACTGGCCCGATGTAGGTCAACTCGCCTACAGGCAGCGCATCGGTAAAGCGCACGTTGGTGGCGGTAACCGTGCTGGTGTTTTTAACGGTGATGCTGAACGTCACTCGGTCACCCGGGTTGACTATGCCGTTGCCGTTGGCATCCACACTAATCGCTGCGCGCTTTTGCACATTCAGCGCAGGCAGCGTGGCGGGCGGCGCGTCCGGATTCACGGCAGTAAACACGGTAGGCTGATTGCCGTCGGATACGTCTCCGTTGCTATCAGTGCGGGTCGGCTGGGTTTGATCGCTGGTGGCCGTGCCTTGATTGGTGAAATCTTTGCTGGCGGCACTAAACGCGTTGATGGTCACATCAAAGGTGAGGCTAAGCGATGCGCCAGAGACAAGACTTGCGCCGCTGAGGCTGATGATGCCTGCACTTTGCGAAGCCGTACCGCCTGCAATCGCCGTCGGTGTGAGCGAGCCCGTAACGTAAGTCAGACCGGTTGGAATTTGATCGACAAAGCCCACGTTGCTGAGCGTGGCTGCGCCCGCATTACGCAGCACAATGCTGTAGCGCATGGTGTCGCCTGAGGTGTTGCTCGCGCTGCCGTCGGCATCGATTTGTCGGGCCACCGTTTTTGCGGCGACTAGTGCCGATTGCGCAGCTACAGGGCCCACGACCAAGGTGGTGGGTTGATCGCCATTGGCGTCGTTTTTGTCACTGTCGGTCGGCTCGGGCACGGTTTGATCGGAATCGACCACGCCTTGATTGCTGATAACGGTGCCTGCTGGCGTGCCTGGGTTGACGGTGGTTTTGAAGGTGATAATGACGGTCGCATTCGCGATCATCGGCCCCACATTCACGCTGAGTAGCGGCGCGCCGCTATCAACTGCGCCCGGTGAACTGGAGCTCAGCGATGCGGCCACGTAGGTGGTGTTGGCGGGCACCGTGTCGGTGAAAACGACGTTCGTTTTTGCGCTGCCGTCGTTGGTGAGCACGATGGTCCACGTGATGACTTCGCTCGGATCCAGCTGACCGTTGCCATTGGCATCAAGATAGCTCGCCGTTTTATCGGCCTCGATGATGTTGATGTTGGTGGTGATCGTCTGATTAGCGGCACCGGCGTAATCGTTTAACGGGCCTCCCGGGCCATCGGCACCGGTGCGGGTGTCGGGGTTGTCGACCGGCGTTGATTTGTAACTGAGGGTGGCGCTGTTGTTAAGACTTGCGCCCAAGGCAACAGTATTGCTCACTTTGGCGCGATAGGTGATCTCAAGAATGTCAGTTACGCGGGTGAGCGCGCCCACAGTCCAAGTGATAACTTGGCCCGCAATTGACGATGGCGCTAGTGAGGCTGTGCCGGCTACATAGCTTAAGCCAGCTGGCAACGTGTCGATCACCACCAATTGGTAGGCATCAGCGGTGGAGGTCGCGGAATGGTCAAGTTTCAAGGTGTAGATCACTTCGTCGCCCAGCGACACTGATGTGGGTGTGGCCACCTTGGTCAACGCCACATCGGGCTCGGCCACCGCGAGCGGCAGGCCTTGTATGCCACTCGCGCCGCTATCGCGGTCGTAGTCGATGGTCTTCGTAGTTCCAAGCGCGTCGCTGTAGCTGACGCGAGCATTATTCACGAGCACGCTGCTGTTTTGATTGGCGACGATGTTGGACACACGAGCCGTGACATCGAGCACCACAAAATCGTTGCTGCTGTCCGCATCGCCGGGGTTAGTCACGGTGCCGATGTTGGCGGTAAGCACGCCAACGACGGGGCCGGTGACCGCGCTGGAGCCGAGCGTCATGGCAACGTTGCCCGCGCTTACCGTGGCGGAAATAAACGTGAGGCCCACCGGCAGCGTGTCGGTAACGATGACGTTGTTAATGGTGCCTTCGGGCAGCGAAACCTTAATCCGATAGCTGACCGTTTCGCCCACTGCGTAGCTCGTTTTGGCCGCGTCAGGGAAGAAGGCTTTCTCAATCGCAATGGGGTCGCGCACGGTGATCACCGGGGCGAGGCTACTTGCGGCGTAGTCGTTCAACGCGCCACCCGCGCCGTCAGCGCCGGTGCGCTCATTGGCATCGGTGCCAGCGCGACTGCTGTAGGTCACGCCCGCTTTGTTTTGAATCGTTTGCCCCGGCTGCACGCCGGTTTGCAGCACGGCGGTAAAGGTGATTTCAAGTTGATCGCCCACCGCCAAGGTGAGGCCGGCGCCAGTAAAACTGGTGGCGGTGCCGCTAAGCGTGGGTGCAACGCTCGCGGCGCTGGTGTTGGTGAGGGTTTGCGAAAGCGCGGTGAGGCCAGCCAATCCGGTAGGCAGGTTGTCAGTCACCACCGCATCAAACGCGGTGGTCGTGCCGGTGTTGGTGAGCACCACTTTGAAGCTCACCACATCGCCCGCATCAAGATTGGTGATCGGCGAGGTGACTGATTTAACAATGGTCAACACCGGTTCGCCCACGGTGATCGACTTTGTATCGGTAATGGTGGTGGTGCCGGTGCCGCCCGGGGTGTTGAAATTCAGATCGGCTTTATTGCTGCGGGTCTGCCCGTTTTGATTCTCAACAATGTTGTCAACGATGGCGTTGTAAGTGGCCGTGTAACTCTGCGGTGCGGCGTCGGTGTTTGCGAGATTGCCAAGCGGTAGGGTGAGTGTTTCTACGCCGTTGGCGGGGGTGGCACCGGTGACCGTGAAGTCGGTAGCAGTGCCGGTTTTGGTGAGCGCGGCGTTTGATACGGTAAAGCTCAACGTGCCGGGAAGGTAGCTCAAACCCGCGGGTAACGTATCTACGAAATTGGCGTTAGTCAGGCTGCCCGGTGGAATCGATACGAGCACTTGGTAGCTCACCGTGTCACCAATGGCGTAGCGGGTGTTGCTGCTGGTGATGGTCTTGGTGACTTGTGGATCGCCCACCTTCACCGTGGCCGTTGGGGTGGTGGTGTAGTCGTTGGCACCTGCGCCGCTGCCAGTGCGCTCGCCGCTATCGCTGCCCGCCACGCCTGGTGTGGCAGATGCCGTGCCCGACGCGCCCGGCAGGCTGGTCCACGCGACCGCTACGGTGTTGAGCAAACTGCTCGCGGTGACGGTGGCCGGTGCCGTGGCATCGTAAACAATCACAATCTTGCCGCCCGCAGGAATGCTGGTGGCTGACACATTTAACGTGGTGCTGGTGAACGCAGCGCTCGCTCCAGTCACGCCGCCAGTTGGCGTGACGGAAACCACGGTCGCGGAGGTGTAGGGCACAGGCAGCACATCCTTCGCTGTCACATCAAAGGCGGTGGCAACGGAGCCGCCCGCTGCGTTTTCAATGGTGAGGGTGTAGCGCACGGTGCCGCCGGTGGTCAGCAGGGTGCCTATGCTTGCGGTTTTGCTGCTGGTTATAACGGGTTCAATCACGCTGACTGTGAGCCCCGCGACGGGGGTGAGCGATTGCGCTTGGTTCAACCCGTTCAAGTAGGTCAGCGATGCGGTATTGCTAAACGTGGTGCCGGCTTGGTTGGCGTTGATGTTTTTAACCACCGCCTTGATTTGCAGCACGTAGCTTTCAGCATCAATATCGTTATCGGAATTGATCACGTCGCCCAAGCGCACGCTTACCGTGGTGACGGCGGTCACAGTGGCGACGAGATCGGTGCCATCGGTGAGCGCAACATAGGTGTTGGTTGTGGTGGTGTTTACGCCGCCCGGATTAGCCGCCGATTGCAGGCCGGTGTTGAACACCCGCTTGATTTGGCCGCTGCCCGCCACATAGGCCAAGTTAGCGGGCAGGGTATCGATCAGGGTCACGTCGCGCGTGGTGCCGGTAGGCAGATCCATCTTGACTTCATAGGTGAGCACTTCGCCGACTAGGGCGTTGTTGCCGGTGGAGCTTGCCTCTGAAGTGGCGACCAATGTTTTGCTCAGGCCCGAGGGCTGTGCTGCCGTTGCGTCGGCACCGACCACCGGAATAGTGGTGGGGTTTAGTCCGTCTGTCGCGCTGCTGTTGTCGTCAGACGAGGTGCTCGGCGCATTGGCGGCAGTGAGCGTAGCTTGATTGGCAATCACGCTGCCGGCAGAGCCCACGTTCGCCTTCATGCGGAACACGATGAGTGCGGTTTGGTTTGGCGTGAGCGTGCCGATGTTTACTGCAATCGGGCTCACAAAGCTGGTGACAGAACCGACGCTGGTGGTAACCGCAGGCGAGGCTGTGGTGTCAACGGTTGCGTTGCCCGGTAGCACGTCGTTCAGCCGCACATTGGTTGCATCAATCGCGCCAGTGTTGGTCACGCGAATTTCGTATTCGATGGTGTCGCCTTCGTTAACAGCACCGTTGCCGTTGATGTCGGTAATGAGGCGAACGCGCTTTTGCGCATCGAGCTTGGTGACAGTAGGCGGTGACGCGCCCACAGCGATAAACGGGGTGGGTTGGTTGCCGTCCGTTGCATCGCCGTTTTGATCGGTGCGGGTGCTTGGCGTCTCGGTTGAACTCACCGTGGCTTGATTGATGAAGCTCGCGGTGGACGTGGCGAACGCATCAATGGTCACATCAAAGGTGAGCTTTTGCTGACCGCCTGCGGGAATGCTGGCAATGCCAGTCCAAGCCAACGCGCGAGTACCGGTGGTGTAGGTGGCAGTGCCGCTGGTGGTGGTGTTGCCGACGTAGGTTAAGCCGGCGGGTAGCACGTCGTTTAACGCAACGCCGGTGAGTGCTGCGTTGCCGCGATTGAAAATCACCACGGTGTAGCGCATGGTGTCACCTGCGGTGATTTGGCCGAGTGGCGCGGTATCGGTCAACAAGGCAACCTGCTTGGTGGCGTAAAGCGGCTGCGACACGGGGGTTGCGGGACCCACCGGGATGGTGGTGGGCTGCGCGCCGTTGCCGAGGTTGCCGTCTGCATCGGTTGGGGCGGGCACGGTTTGATCGGAGTCCACCACGCCTTGGTTGCTGATGATGGTGCCAGCAGCGGTGCCTGCGTTGATCGTGGTTTTAAATTTGATAGTGACCGTGTCGCCGGGGGCCATCACGCCTACCGCCACGCTCAGTGGATCAAAGCTCGCATTGACTACGCCCCGGGTGCTGGTCAGCGAGCTTGCTACGTAAGTGGTGTTGGCCGGAATCGCATCGGTAAACACCACGCCAGTGGCGGTAATCGCGAGATCGGTATTTTTGAGTAGCACCGTCCATTCAACGGTATCGCCTGCGTCGAGCTGGCCCAAGGGCGCGTTGTCGGTGGTGATTGCCACTGTTTTCGCGGCGCTCAAAAACGCTTTGGCATTGACGGTCACTGCGGCGCTGCCGCTGGTGGCGTAATCGTTTAATGCGCCACCGGTGCCGTCAGCCCCGGTGCGTGCGTCATCCGCCGCGCCAGTGCCCGCTGACAAGCTCTTCCATGCCATGTTGACCGTGTTGGTGAGCGTTGCACCCACCACGGCGGTGCTGTTAATGCGGCCCTGATAGGTAAACGTTTTGCTGCCTTCGGCTTGCGTGAGCGAGCTGATTGAAAATTTGAGTGTGGGCGCAGCGGTGGCGTCGACATCAATCGCGGGCAGCGTTGCCGAGCCGGGCACGTAGTCCACCCCCGCAGGCAAGAGATCGGTGAGCGCAAGGTCGAACGCGGTGGCGCTGCTGCCGGCATCATGGGCGACCGTCACTTTGTAGGTGACCACGTCGCCTAGCGAGGTGGAAACGGGGTTCGCCTCTTTGCTCACTTTGAGCTTGGGCTCTTTCACCGTGACCGGAACACCTTGAAAACCTGCGGCGACCGGATCGGCATCAAAGTTGACCTGCGTGGGGGTAGCGCCCCAGGTCAAAAACACGGTAGATGTGGCCTGGCCGGCGCCGGTGCCGTCACCGTTTTTAAATGTCACGCCAGCTTGGTTGGCAACAGTGTTGCGCACTTTTGCGACGATGGCGATTTCGAAAAAATCATCGCTTGCGTTGGCGTTGGCAGCGTTAATCACGTTGCCGAAACAAAGCTTCACGGTTTGCCCGCTGCCCAGATTAGTCAAATACGACGGATCGCTGAAATTGATACCAAGGTTGCCTTTGCTCACCGACACGCTTTGGAACAGGGCGTTAGCGGGGAGGGTGTCTGACACACACACAGCGGGCACGGTGCCCTGCTCGGTGTCCACCCGCACTGTGTAGGTAACGGTTTCGCCCACCACGGCGCTGTTCGGAGTCACGCTCTTTTGAAGGCCGATGTTGCTGCCTGCCACGAAGGTGCTGCTGCCTTGTTCGCCGTAGTTGTTGAGCGCGCTGTTGTCGTCATCATCAACCGTGGTGGGGCCGCCGCTGGCATCGCGAGTTTGCGCGGTGTCGGTGGCTTGGCTTTTGTAGACCATGCGTGCCGTGTTCGTCACGGCTTCATCAGGAAGAATGCCGTTCAAAATCACCGCATTAAAAGTGACGGTGATGCTGCCTCCAGCGGCTATTGAGATCGGCCCTGAAAACGCCAGCGTGTCATTAGCGGTGTTGGTGGTGCTCAACACGGTGTTGGCGGCGGTCACGGAGGTGGTGGTGCCATTTAAAAACGCGCCTGCGCCTGCGGTGGCAACCGTCACCGCTGTGATGTTGCCCAGTTTATTGTTGGGCAATACTTCGTTTAACGTGGCCTGTTGCGCGGTTGTGGTGCCGCTATTGGCAATGGTCACGCTGTAGCCCACGATGCTGCCTGCGGTGCCACCGGTCGCGCCCGAGGTCACTGCTTTGTTAACCGTTAAATTTGGCTCGCCCACCGTGATGGTGGGCGGTGGCGTTGGAATACTCGCCGATAAGGTGCCGCCTGCCACGTTCGGATTGGCGTACACAGCGCTGGCGTTATTGGCGAGCGTTTGTGCGCTTTGATTGCTGAGAATATTGCACACCACGGCGGTGATGTCAAAACTCACAGCACCGGCGGTTGGCGTCACGAAAGTTGCGCCAAAATCAAAGGTTACGTTTTGCGCGACTCCGCCGCACGAGCCTGCCGGTGCGGCAACAGAGGTAGGTGGATTATTAGTAGCGCTAAAACCAGCGGGTGCCGTGAGCGAGGCCGCAGTGAACCCGTTAAAGCTCAAACCCGGCGGCAGCGAATCGGTAATTTTCAAATTTTGCGTGCTGCCGACTGGGGCATTCACGGTAATGCGATAACTCACCAAATCGCCCACAGCGTAGGCGGGTTTCGCATTCAAAATCGCTTTGTCAATCGTTAGCACCTGCGTGGTGATCGGGGTTTTAACGCTGCTGGCAAGGGTGTTTACGCCACCACTGCCGGTGCGCTCAGCACCCGTGCCGATGGCCACGCCAGTTTGTGTGCCGGTGAGGCCGGAGGGCAGTGAACTGGCGGCGGCCTTGGCATCGTTGTTAATGATCTGACCAAACGCGACTGCGGTCGACAGCGTTGCTTTGTAGGTCACAGTGATTGACTCACCCGGATCAAGCTTATCGATGGCGCCATTCAGTACCTGCCCGGTAAACGCGGCGGTTGCAACGGCTCCAGTGGCACCCACAGCCAACACCGGCAGCGCGACCAGCGGGGTGAGCGCGGCGGGCAAGGTGTCGCTAAAAATGTACTCGTAAGCGGGGGCGGCATTGATGCCGGTGGCGGTGTTTCTAACGGTAACTACGTAGGTCACCACATCCCCGCCAGTAGGTGCTGCGGGACTGGCCGTTTTTTCGATCACTACGATCGGGCTTGCAACGTGTGCGGCAACAGCGGCCGTGCTGACCGACGAAACCACGCCCAGCGCATTGGCGTAGCTGATACGGCCTGTATTTTTGATGGCAGTGCCCGACACGTTACCGGCCACGTTGGTCACGCGCAATTGCAGCTCTACCGTGAGGGTAGCGTTGCCGTTGCCCGGCGTGTTGGTCACGGCCCCAAGCGGAAATTGCAGTTGCGTGCCGCTGGTGATGGGCGCAACCGTCGCCACGTTGCTGGCAAAGGTGCAATTTGCGGCAGTGGCGCAGGTGATGTTGCCGTTAGCGCGGGTAATTTTTGCGCTGCCCGCGACGTATTCAAAGCCGGTGAACCCGGTGGTGACATCATCAATCAGCGTTACGTTGTTGGTCACACCTTCCGAAAAGCTGAAGGCCAATTGGTAGGTCACAATTTCGCCCACTGCCAGCGGCGGATCGGTCGGCATGAGCGTGTCGATAACGCTGGTGGCGGTGATGAGTTTGGTCGGTGCGGTAGGTGCGCTCACCGAGATCGTGCCGGTGCCGGTGGCGCTCTCTAAAACGCCGGCAGCGGCGTTCGGGTGATTGCTCGGGAGCGAATTCACATCCACTTTCGCGGTGTTGGTGTAAGTGGTGGCCGTGGGCACGTTGTTGAGCAGGTTCACGGTGAACGTAGCGGTGGCGGTGGCATCGCACTTGGTGGTGGTGTCGGTTTTGGTGTAGGTGACCACGCCCGCTGCGAGGTTGAAGGTGTAGCCCAGCGGCGTAGTAGCCGCTGCGATGCTGGTCACATCAAACGGACCGGCCGGCGTGACCGGATTGGTGCCGGTGGCGTTTAAGTTATCGGTGATAACGCAGCGATATTGCGGGTTGTCGGCATCGTTGTTTTTCCACGTTAAGGTGACGGTGACGGTGTCGCCCGCGTCAGCGGGGGAGGGCGCAATGCTCTTGGTAATTGCAGGATTCGGGCGGTCTACGGTGAAGGTGGTGCTGCCCGAGACGGCGGCGATGTTGTCGGCGGCTACCTTGGCGGTATTCGTTACCGATACACCGGTATTACTTGAGGTGGTGAACGCGGTCATCGGGGTTCTCACCACGATCACGCCGGGGGTGTTTCCGCTGCTGCCGGTAACGGTAACTGTGCTGCTGGCAAAGGTCACGTTGGAGCCGAGCACGCAGCTGTTTGAGGTGAGGGCGCTGGCGCAGGTGGGCGTGGTGGTGGCGGCTGCTGCGCAGCCGCTGAGCGCGGGCAGCGCGATGCTCGCGGGACTCGCCACGTTGGTGGTGTCGGTCAGCGCAAAATTGCTGTAGGTGCCCTCGGAGAGGGTGGTGACGATACAAAAATCCATTTGCTCGCCCGCGTTAATCGGCGAGTTGCTGGTGTCAGCCAAATCAGAGCCCACAATGCTCTTGAGCACGCTTTGCACGTTTCGTAGCGCAACTTGGGCCGCGCTCGCATTGAGCCCGCCTACGGTTTGGTTGGTGGCAAAGTTTTGCGGCGTGCCGGTGGCAGCAGAGGTGGTTGTGGAGTTGGTGTAGTTGGCAATCGATGCCGTATTGTTGATAACGTTGGTGGCGCTAGGTGTGGCCGTTTGCGGAATGGTGCAGGTGTAGAGCACATCAAAATACTCGGCCGAGTTGGCTTGCACAATGCCGTCAGGATTGCCGGGTAGACCGGGGGCCGCGGTAATCGTGAGGCCACCGGTGGCAACCGGATCAAAGAAATTACCGGTGAACGCAAGCGTGGCACCAGCGCCGTTTTTTACGCTGGTTACGGTGCAGCCCGCCACGCCATAAGCGCCCGCGCCAAAGTCGTCGCGCACGCGAATGGCGTAGGCCGGGCCGCGGCCAAGGTTTGATACTCGGGCAAGGTAGGTGATGACGTCACCCGCGTCGTCGTCTTTAAACGCATCGTTGAAACCGGCCACGATGACCCGGGTTGCCGCTGCGTTGCTCGACGACACAATGGTCTTTTTAAGTTCAAGCTTCGGCTCATCAATTTTGATTTGCACCAGGGAGGTGGTGCTGGTGGTGGCCACCCCGCTGTTTTTGATTTGCGCGTTGGATAGATTGGTGAGATTTAAATCGTCAGCAATCGGGTCGTTACGTACCGTTACAGTGAAGCGAACTTCGATCACCGCAGCGGCGGCGGGAATCACCGCTGGCTCACAGCTGGGGAAGTCAAACTGCATTGAGTTGGCGGCCACGTCTTTGTTGAAGCTGATCGCGGGTGGGCCCGTTAGGCACGATGCCGGAAAGCCGTTTGCAGTGGTGATGGAGGTGGCCGGGCCCAGGCACCAGGTGCCCGCGACGGGGTTGCTGCAGGTGGCAGGCACCACGGCGCTTGGTGTGGCCACTATCTCGTTGGCGCTTAACGTAGGCAGCGGCAAAAAGTCGTTAATTTTTAGGTCTTCGTAGGTGCCAACCGGAATGGTTTGCAACAGGCTGTAGGTAATGGTGTCGCCTGGTTTTACGCGGGCGCTGGCAGCGGCAGGCGCGCCATTCACCGCAACAATGGTTTTGCCTAGCTGCCCACCCACCACCGTGAGCGAGGTCGCCGAAACATCGGTGACCAGCGCACCGGGTGCGCCACCACTCGACACGCTGGCATCGGTGGCTACGTTGTTGACGACGCTATCGCCCGCACTCAATGCCTGCGTGGCCCCCACTGGCACTGGGCTGACGTAGTTGCGGTCTACTATGGTGCGATAAACGATGGTGTACTGCGCGGCCTGCGCGGCGCGTGTTGCGGCAAAACTATCGCGACCGCGAAACACACCGGCGGCGGCGGGGTTGCCTGCGGCGCGGGTGATCGCCTCAGCTGAAACGTTTACCTGAAATGGGGTGATGCCCGCTGCGGTTTTGGTAATCGCCGCGCCGCTGTTAGCGCCGGTGGTGATGTTGGCGTTGGCAATGGCGGCGGTGGCTGACGTTACCGCGGCAAGCGCCGCATCGTTATTGGCAAAGCTCAATGTGGCTGAGCCTTGCACCAAGGTTTGGCCATCGCCCACCGATTCTTTAACGACGATGTTTTGAAACTGAAAGTAGTCGGAGATTTCACCCACGATGGTGTATTCGAGGGTGTCGCCCGAGCTGAGCCCAGTGGGGCCGGTGTCGGTCAAAATCTTGACGGTTTTACGCACCGTTTGCGATTTGGCGGTGAACTTATCAGTGCTGCTGAGCGCGCCCTGAGCGTTTCCGTTGTAGCTGCCATTGGCAGTGGCAGTATTGTTGATGTCTAGCGCTGCGCCGCTCACCGGATCAAGCACTTTGCTGCCCGTGCAGGCCCCGCCTGCGGTGCCCGTGCCGGTTGAGCACTTGGGCACAAAGTAGGTGACGGTGAGCACCAAATCAGCCGTACTCGCGGTGCCCGTCACGCTGCCGCAGTTGACGTTGATGCGACCACCGGGGGTGGTGGTGACAGCGGTGTTGAGCGCGGTGGCAGTGCAGGTGGCCGCACCCGCCGACGATGAAACGAATTGCATCTGCGCGGGCAACACGTCGTCCAACACCACGCTGGTCATGGTGGCCCCAGCGGCTACGTCAACGGTTAAGGTGAAGGTGCGCGGCCAGTCGGGGCCGGTGGCGGTTTCGTTCTCGGGCGGCAAAAACTTTTTAGCGAGCTTCCACACGGTGGGGGTGACCGTGATGTTTTGTACGTTAGCGCCAGTGCCCACGATGGGTGGATCGGTGGCGGGGTTATCGAGCGCGTCGGCACCTAGCGCAAAAATGGGCGTAACGGCGATATTCACCGGCGTGCCGATGGTGGCGCTGAGCGGAATGGCGACGTTGATGTCCATGCACTGCACGGGCTGCGGGCCGGTGACTGAGCCCAAGGGGTAGCGCAGAATGTAGAGCCGTTCGTTGGCAAGCAGCGTGATCGAGGCTGCGGTGATCGGATCTACGAACGTGCCGGCACCGGTCCCCACCAGCTCAGGCGTGATGTTGTTGGCCGCGCCGGTTGGAAAAGCGGCGCTGGCGAGGGTGAGGTTGTTGGGCACGCGAATCCGCAGCACCGGTTGAAAGCCGGTAGCGATGCCGGTGTTGTCGAAACAGGCTTGGGTTTTGAACGTTTCGCCGATGAATTGGCTGCCCGGCTGCGTGGGGATGATGGCTGTGGCCACCGGCTGCGCCATCGCGCTGGCGGACAGCACCGACGCCGTCAGCAAGGCGGCCCAACGGCGGGGTCGCACAAGCAATGCGGTGGAGATCGCGCCGAAAAAATTCAATGCCATAACCGTATTCCAACTTTTGGTAAGTTTTCCGCCCCTAGGCGATTGACCGTGGTGAGATCACACCCTGAGATTAATCTAAACGCGAGACGTGCCAGATTGATGCCAGCGCACGTAGCAAGCAAGGTGCATGCCATCGGCATGACAATGGCACTGGCGGCGGACTCGTTAGCCCAATCGAGGGCGCGGTTGGGGCGGAAATTTACGCACTTTGGGTTGCTGGTCGGCGACAAAAAATAGCGCCTTTTCCGCTAACGGCCGTGTTTTTGGTGCCTGCGTAACGATCAATGGGCCACCGAAAAAGTGGCTCGAAGCAACCAATACTTAAATTGGTAAATCCAGACCATTGCGGCCGTGCAACGCCCGTTCCATGTGCGTTTTTGCGTGATGGCAACGCTCGGGTTCGTCCGCAAAATGACGTGAAAAGCGCGACAGTGACTCGCTTTGGCAGTCGCCTGCTCGGTTTCATCGGCTGCGGCGTTCACGAGCAGGTGATCTTTGCCTTTCTGCAACAGCGAACTGAGTGCGGTGGAGCGCGCCTTCGTCATGACGTCCGTTTTAGTGAGCCCATTCCAGGTCGCGATATTTATGTATCGGACGCCGACCTTAAGGCGGTCTGGAACGCTGCCTGTTGGCCGGCGCAAGAGATGCTCGATGTTGCCTATCTGCTAGGACAGCGTCCGCAAGATGTTTACGCGCTGACGCTCGATAAGATCGACCAAGAACTCGTGTCAATCAAGCAACTCAAAACGGGCCGCAAAATTCGCATTGAAAACGAAGGTGAATTGACGCAAGTGCTGGCAAGAATTCGCGCACGAGTAAGACGACCTGGCGTACGCGCGCTCGTCGTGAACGAGCGTGGTGAAGCGTTCACACCGGGCATGTTCAAAAAGCGATTTAACAAGGCGCGAAACGCGGCGGGCGTTCAGTTTCAACTGCGCGATCTCAGAGCGAAGAACGCAACGGATACAGATGATTTGGCGCTCGCTCAAAAGCGACTGGCCCATGCGTCTCGCGCGATGACGGAGCACTATGTTCGGCAGCGACTGGGGGAGAAAGTGAAGCCGCTCAATCGGAAGATTACTGGCGACTAATTCGACCCTGCAAAATCATTTTTGTCTCACGCGTGAGACAAAAATGTCGACTTTGGGGTCTGCGACTTAGCTCCGAGTTGAGCTAAGTCATTGAATTTGTTGGTGGCGCTTCAGGGACTCGAACCCCGGACCTGTGGATTATGATTCCATCGCTCTAACCAGCTGAGCTAAAGCGCCGTGTTCACTACTCCCGAATTTTCGTGTTTTCGCAGCGAAGCCCGTGATTGTTGCGGATTGAGCGTTGTTTGTCAAAAACATGAGCTTAGGTGATACTGCCTAGGGCATTCAGCTTTTTGATTAAACCTTTATTTGATAAGGGCTTGCGGCTCAAAAGACCATTTATCGACTGTTTCCCTATTCTGCTTTCAGACCCAGTCAAGCGGGCGTTTCAGCAAAAAGCTATATGAGCGAAAAGCTGTTACGCCGCTGCGAGCTTGGCGCGAATGAGTTCAATGCGCGCGCGATTGAAACCTTTATCGCTGTAGCCCAAGCGGGATGACGATCTGACGTGGATGACGCTGGCGGCAGCGTCAACTCGCGCTTCAAAATCGTCGACATAGCCGAGCGTTTTGCTGCGAAATTCGGCGCACAGGTAGGTCTCGTCTACCTTGATGATGGTCACGCGATCCAGCGCCTGCAACACCGCGCCTAGTTTGGCCAATGCCGCCCTCGGATCCCCGGTGAAAGCGATCGGCGCGGCGTAGGCTGCGTGGCTGGATTCAATGCCTTCGCTAACCACGCTGTTCGGCGTTTTTCGCGGGTCGCCGAGCTTGCCGTCTTTGACGCCGAGCGTAGATGGCCGACCGCCAAACCACATGGAATTTTCGCGTTTAGTGATGTTGACGAAGGCGAGCCACAGGCCAAACGCAATCAGCACTGCGAGCAGTATTAGACCCAGAATGCGAAGCAAAATCATCATGTGTTTCTCCTGAAATGTTGCGGTGATTTATCGGCGCGCAGCGATGAGCGCGGTGGCAAATTCAACAAAGCCCGCGCCGCGTTCTGCCGCACACACGTAGGCCGGCGGCACGGCAATTTTTGCGACACTAGCGGCCACATTGGCCACGCCCACTGACATCGGGATCGCGGCAAACAACGACGCGTCGTTCGGCGAATCGCCGACGAACGCGCACCGAGCATGCACCTGGTCTGCGTTCATCGCGAACGCAGCTTGCATCAACGGATACACGCCATCGGCCTTTTCGTTGCTGGGTTTATACGCGTGAATGTGAATGCTGCTGACGGCGGTCTGGTAGCCCGCGCCCTGCATCCAGTTAACGATTTCGGCCACCGTTTCATCACGGACATTGCGCGATTGTTCGGCGTAGTCAATGGCCAGATCGGTGAGCCGGTACGGTTGATCGGCGCTGATTCTGACCTCGGGATAGCGCGCGGCTATCGCGCGGCCCAAGTCACGCAGCTTTTCGATGTAGCCGTCGCCGCGATGGACCTCGTGAATGATGTGTTGGCGCGCAATGCCGTCACCATCTTTCCAGGAAATCACGCCGCCATTTTCAGTCACGCAGGCTTTGATCGGCCACGTGGACAGCATGACATTGCCCCAGCCGGACGGGCGGCCCGTGACGGGTACCGCCGTGATGCCCGCATCGCGCAATGCGAACAGTGAGGCATAGGTCTGCGGGAGAAGCAGTCCGTGGGTGGTGAAGGTTTCATCCACATCGAACAGCAAAAATTCAACGGCGCGCAGAGCGTCGTGAGAGATTGCGCTGAGCGGGCGCATGCGGGACGCCACGCTCATCGCAGCGCGGCTTTTATCGCAGACTTGATGCGTGGCAACGAGGCTGGCGAGGCGAGTAAATTTGTCTTCGTTCGTCGTTGCAACATCGCGTCAATGCTTCCGGCCCATTCTTGATCGCGCAGATACGGGATTTCGGCTTCGGAAAATGTTTCGTCGAAGATTTCACCCATGTCTTTTGACGCAATCGTGGTCGCCGCCAGACCGTAGCGATTGACGAGGCGCTGCGCGTAACCGTGCGTCAGGCCACGCGATTCGATATCGGCAATGAGCGCGGTCAACGTCGCGGAAGTTGCGCCCGACTGCAACGGCGCGTGCGTCCACGAGGCCTTCGTTGCGTTCGGGAAAAACGGCAGCAACTTCTCAATCGCATGCTCGGCCAACTTGCGATAGGTGGTGATTTTGCCGCCGTAAATGTTGAGCAACGGCGCGCGGCCCGCTTGATGGTCAAGCTTCAACGTGTAGTCGCGCGTGACCTGCGACGGATTGTCGTCGCCGTCGTCGTACAGCGGGCGCACCCCAGCGTAGCTGCTCACGATGTCTTGATGGGTGAGCGGCTTGGCGAGGTAGGTGTTGGCCAGATCAAGCAGATACTGCGTTTCGTCCGCGCTGATTTGCGGCGCATCGAACTCGGTGACCGGAACGTCCGTCGTCCCGATCAACGAGAAGCGTTCAAAGTACGGAATCACGAACACGATGCGGCCATCTTTGTTCTGCAAAATGTACGCGTGCGGCGCATCATGCACGCGCGGCACGATCAAGTGCGAGCCCTTAATATGCTTGACGGTTTCCTTCGTGGCGGGCGTCTCGATGCTTGAGAGCAGTTCTTTCACCCACGGCCCGGCGGCGTTGACGACGGCGCGGGCGTGCACGGTTTGTTCGACGTTGTTTTTGCCGTCGCGAATAATCGCCTGCCAGATGTCACCGACGCGCTTTGCACCGGTGAACATGACGCCAACGCGAACGTCGGCACCGCGTGCGCGCGCGTCTTTGGCGTTTTCAACGACGAGCCGCGCGTCGTTCACTTGCGCATCTGAGTAGACGAAACCTTCGACGAATTGCGTCTTGAGTCCCGCGCCCCAATGGGGGTGTGCAGTTTGCTCGAGCGATGTCGAAAACGACGTGGGCAACGTTTGCTTTTGACCGCTCCAACCACCAAGCCGGTCATACAAGAACAGACCCGCACGCAGCATCCACTTAGGCCGCAAATGCGGCTCGTGCGGCAACACAAATTGCAGCGGCTTAATCAAATGTGGCGCAACACGCAGCAACACTTCACGCTCAGCCAACGCTTCGCCGACGAGACGAAATTCGTATTGCTCCAAGTAGCGCAAGCCACCGTGAATGAGCTTGGACGACCACTGCGAGGTGTGCGCCGCGAGGTCATCTTTCTCAACAAGCAGCACCGACAGGCCACGGCCAACAGCATCGCGCGCGATGCCCGCACCGTTGATGCCACCGCCGATGACTAAAAGATCAACGGTGGGTGCTGAGGGTTGTGACGGCTGCATGGCTCAATGGTAGCGAAGGTGGGGGGGCAACACGCTTTACTGCGGGAGCGGTTCACCGCCACATCAACGTACGAGCAATCGCGGTGGAACCGCTCCCACGAAAGGCATCGATCAATGAGCAAGAAAAAAGGCGACCGCAGTCGCCTTTTTTGTAGCGTACGTTTGAAGTTTACTTCGCGCGCAACTTCCGAATCGCAGCCAGTTGTGCCACCGCGGAGACGAGTTCCGCTTGAGCCACGGCGTAGTCCATCGAGGCGTCTTTGTTGCGCAATGCTTCTTCGGCGCGCTTCTTGGCTTCTTCGGCTTTGGCCTCGTCGAGATCCTTGCCACGAATGGCAGTGTCTGCGAGCACCGTGACGACGTTGGGCTGCACCTCTAGGATGCCGCCTGCCACGAACACGAATTCTTCCGTGCCATCGGCTTTTTCGATGCGAACCGCGCCCGGCTTGATGCGGGTGATCAGCGGCGTATGTTTCGGCAGGATGCCCAACTCACCCGATTCACCGGGCAGCGCAACAAACTTAGCCTCACCGGAAAAGATCAGGGTTTCGGCACTGACGACATCGACATGAATAGTGGACATAGGAATTGATCTATCTAGCTCAGGTCTTCAACAGTGACCGTGTTGTATTTGTTGGCTTGGAAAAACGGCTTTTTGCGGATGGCCGTCATGGCGGTTTCAGTGCCCGCTTCGCCCGGCACGTGCGCGATGATCGACCACTTGCCCGCTTTGGACAATTCTTCGTGTTTCTCGACGATTTTGATGCCATAACCGAGCGAAGCGATGAAACCGGCATTTTTCAGGCCGTCTGACGCCCACTCGTGAACCTTGGTCGGACTAAACACTTCGCACCGCGCTGCAGGCAGCTTGGCGTTAATTTCTGCCTTTACCGTGTTGGCATCGGACTCGCTGTTAAAGAACGCGACCACGCTGTCCGACGGAAAAAAGCTCCCGCCGAAATCAAATAGGTCGTGTTCTGGGAGCTTGTCAGTCATAGTGGTTTCTCCTGCTCAGCCTCGGCAATGTGCTGGTTAGCGGCGATGCGACTAGTTGAGTGTCTTTGCTTTTTCGAACGCTTCTTCGATGGTGCCGACCATGTAGAACGCCTGCTCTGGCAGGTGATCACATTCGCCGTTCACGATCATGTTGAAGCCGTGGATGGTGTCCTTGAGCGACACGTATTTGCCGGGCGCGCCGGTGAACACTTGGGCGACGAAAAACGGTTGTGACAGGAAGCGCTGGATTTTCCGGGCGCGAGCCACGGCCAATTTGTCTTCCGGTGCCAACTCGTCCATGCCGAGAATTGCGATGATGTCGCGCAATTCTTTGTAGCGTTGCAACGTGGCTTGCACGGCACGGGTGCAGTTGTAGTGCACTTCACCAATCACCAGCGGATCGATCTGGCGCGACGTAGAGTCGAGCGGATCCACCGCCGGGAAGATACCGAGTGAAGCGATGTCACGCGACAACACAACCGTTGCGTCGAGATGCTGAAAGGTCGTGGCAGGTGACGGATCGGTCAAGTCGTCCGCTGGCACGTACACGGCCTGAATCGAGGTGATCGAGCCGGTTTTGGTCGACGTGATGCGCTCTTGCAGGCGACCCATTTCTTCGGCCAGCGTCGGCTGGTAACCCACGGCGGATGGCATACGACCGAGCAGCGCGGACACCTCAGTTCCAGCGAGTGTGAAGCGATAGATGTTGTCCACGAAGAACAGCACGTCGCGACCATCGTCACGGAATTTTTCAGCCATGGTGAGGCCGGTCAGCGCGACGCGCAGACGGTTGCCTGGTGGCTCGTTCATCTGACCGAACACCATGGCGACTTTTGATTCGCCAATGTTGTCGAGCTTAATGACGCCAGCCTCAGCCATCTCATGGTAAAAGTCGTTACCCTCACGAGTACGCTCGCCGACGCCTGCAAACACCGACAAGCCGCTGTGTTGCGTCGCGATGTTGTTGATCAGCTCCAACATAGTCACGGTCTTGCCCACACCCGCGCCGCCGAACAGGCCGATCTTGCCGCCCTTGGCGAACGGACACACAAGGTCGATCACCTTGATGCCGGTTTCAAGCAACTCGGTGGTTGGCTTGAGGTCTTCCATGCGCGGCGCTTTTTGATGGATCGAGCGACGCTCACCGGTCGGGATCGGGCCAGCCTCGTCAATCGGGCGACCGAGCACGTCCATGATGCGGCCCAGTGTGGCCGTACCCACTGGCACCGAAATCGCGGAGCCCGTGTTGTTGATTTTCATGCCGCGGCGCAGACCGTCGGACGCGCCCATGGCGATGGTACGCACCACGCCGTCGCCCAACTGCTGCTGCACCTCGAAGGTGAGGCCCGACTCAATACCCGCGTGCTCCGCCGATTTGTCGAGCGTCAGCGCGTCATAAATGTGCGGCATCGCGCTGCGCGGGAACTCGATGTCCACCACGGCGCCGATGCACTGAACGATACTGCCTTGATTTGTGCTCATCGTCTTGTCCTGTTTTTCAATAGCTAAAAATTATTCGATTCGTCAGACAGCGTTGCGCAGCAACTACACAGCTGCGGCGCCGCCGACGATCTCGGAGAGTTCTTTGGTAATCGCGGCCTGCCGCGCTTTGTTGTACGACAGTTGCAGTTCGCCGATCACGCTCTTGGCGTTGTCGGACGCTGACTTCATCGCCACCATGCGCGCCGATTGCTCGGACGCCATGTTCTCGGCAACGGCCTGATACACGAGGGCCTCAACGTAGCGAACGAGCAATTCGTCCACCACGGTTTGCGCATCAGGCTCGTAGATGTAGTCCCAGCTATACGCTTGCTTCTCGGCGGCGGATTGCGTGAACTTGTCGGCGGTCAATGGCAGCAATTGCTCAACCACTGATTCCTGCTTCATCGTGTAGATGAACTTGGTGTACGCGAGGTACACCACATCTACTTCGCCTTTTTCGTAAGCGTCGAGCTGGATCTTTACCGCACCGATGAGCTTTTCAAGATGTGGCGTGTCACCCAGACCAATCACGTGCGACACGAGTTTGGCGCCGAGACGATTCATGAAGCCAAAACCCTTGTTGCCGATGGCTGAGACCTGAATCTTCACGCCTGCGGCTTCAAGTTCCTTGAACTTGGCAACGGTCAAACGCAGCACGTTGGTATTCAAACCGCCGCACAAGCCTTTGTCCGTCGTCACCACGATCACGCCCGCGTTTTTCACCGCATCGCGCTTCACTAGAAACGGATGGCGGTACTCGGGGTTGGCCTCGGCCATGTGTGCGGCAACGTTACGAATTTTGTCCGCATAGGGACGGGCGGCGCGCATGCGTTCCTGCGCTTTGCGCATTTTCGATGCGGCGACCATCTCCATCGCCTTGGTGATCTTGCGCGTGTTTTGCACGCTCTTGATCTTGGTTCTAATCTCTTTTGAGCCAGCCATTATTTTGCTTTCGCCAATTCAATCAGTGCGAACGTAGCGAGCGAAGTTGAGGCGAGGCGTCGATTGAGGCCGCGTACGACTGTACGCAACGAAATCGACAACGAAGCATCAACGAGCGCAGTAGTTCGCACGATTAGTAAGAGCCGTTGGCTTTGAAGTCTTTCATCGCAGCGGTCAGTGCAGTTTCGTCGTCTTTCGACAAATCCTTGGTGTCCTCAATGCGCTTGGTCAGGTCGGCGTATTTCGCCTGCATGAATTTATGCAGCGCCTTCTCAGCGGCGAGCGCTTTCTTGACATCCACATCGTCGAAAAAGCCGTTGTTAACACCAAAAAGCGTGAACGCCATTTCCGACACTGACAGCGGCGCGTATTGCGCCTGCTTCATGAGCTCGGTCACCAGACGGCCACGCTCCAACTGCTTGCGGGTTGCTTCATCGAGATCGGATGCGAACTGGGCGAAGGCCGCGAGTTCGCGGTACTGCGCGAGTGCGAGACGCACGCCGCCGCCGAGCTTTTTGATGATCTTGGTTTGCGCTGCACCACCGACGCGGGACACCGAAATACCTGCATTGACCGCAGGACGAATACCGGCGTTGAACAGGTCGGTTTCCAAAAAGATCTGGCCATCGGTGATCGAAATCACGTTGGTTGGAACGAACGCGGAAACGTCACCGGCCTGCGTTTCGATGATCGGCAATGCGGTCAGCGAACCGGTCTTGCCTTTGACGGCACCGTTGGTGAACTTCTCAACGTATTCTTCGTTGACGCGGGCTGCACGTTCCAGAAGGCGTGAGTGCAAATAGAACACGTCGCCGGGATAGGCTTCGCGACCTGGTGGTCGACGCAGCAACAGCGAAATTTGACGATAGGCCACGGCTTGCTTGGACAGATCGTCATAAACGATCAAGGCGTCTTCGCCGATGTCGCGGAAGTATTCACCCATCGTGCAACCAGCGTAGGCGCTGATGTATTGCATCGCGGGAGATTCGGAAGCGGTTGCAGCCACAACAATCGTGTGGGCGAGCGCGCCGTTGTCTTCGAGTTTGCGAACCACGTTGGCAACGGTCGATGCTTTCTGGCCAATCGCGACGTACACGCACTTAACGCCGGTACCTTTCTGATTGATGATGGCATCGATTGCCATGGCGGTTTTACCGGTTTGACGATCGCCGATGATCAATTCGCGTTGGCCGCGACCGACGGGAATCATGGCATCGACCGATTTGTAACCGGTTTGTACAGGCTGCGACACCGACTTGCGCCAGATCACGCCTGGAGCCACTTTTTCAACCGGAGCAGAAGAAGTTGCGTTCAGTGGGCCCTTGCCGTCGATTGGCTCGCCGAGTGCGTTCAATACGCGACCGAGCAATTCAGGACCGGTAGGCACTTCCAGAATGCGGCCGGTGGTTTTTGCCACGTCGCCTTCGCGGATATTTTTGTAATCACCCAACACCACCGAACCAACCGAATCACGCTCGAGGTTCAGAGCCAGTGCGAAGGTGTTGTTCGGCAGTTCAATCATTTCGCCTTGCATCACATCGGCCAGGCCGTGGATACGCACGATACCGTCGGAGACGGAGGTAACAGTGCCTTCATTACGCGCTTCGGCGGCCAGTTTGACCTTTTCGATGCGGGTCTTGATCAGTTCGCTGATTTCGGACGGATTGAGCGTTTGCATGGGTGAGTCCTCAGCCGGTGTGACCCGGTTGTTTC
>JAYSRA010000038.1:0-4960 GCA_043721275.1 Burkholderiales bacterium | reverse complement strand
GTTGGTGACAAACACATCATCGCCGACCAATTGCACTTTTCTGCCGAGCTTGTCGGTGAGCATTTTCCAGCCATCCCAATCGCCTTCGGCCATGCCGTCTTCGATAGAAATAATCGGGTAACGTGCAGCCCAGTCGGCCCACAGGTCGGTGAGTTCTGCACTACTCAGCGAGCGGCCTTCGCCTTCAAGGACGTACTTGCCGTCCTTGTAGAACTCGCTGGCCGCGCAGTCGAGCGCCAGCGCGATTTGCTCGCCCGGCTTGTAGCCTGCGGTTTCGATGGCTTGCATCAACAGCGTCAACGCTTCTTCGTTCGATTTCAAATCAGGCGCAAAGCCGCCTTCGTCGCCCACCTGCGTTGGCCAGCCTTTGTTACCGATGATCTTTTTGAGGGTGTGAAACACCTCGGCACCCCAACGCAGCGCTTCTTTGAAGCTCGGCGCGCCGACCGGCACGATCATGAATTCTTGCAAGTCCACCGAATTGTTGGCATGCGCACCGCCGTTGATGACGTTCATCAACGGCACCGGCAAACTCATCGGCCCCGCGCCGCCGAAATAGCGGTACAGCGGCAGGCCTGCATCTTCCGCTGATGCTTTGGCAACTGCGCATGAAACGGCGAGCATGGCGTTTGCGCCGAGGCGAGATTTGTTTTCGGTGCCGTCGAGCTCGCACAAAATATGGTCGATACGAGTTTGCTCTTCGCCATCAAGCCCGAGCAGCGCTTCGGCGATTTCGGTGTTGACGTATTCAACGGCCTTCAACACGCCTTTGCCGAAGTAGCGCTTCGGGTCGCCGTCGCGCAGCTCGATGGCTTCGCGCGAGCCGGTGGACGCACCGCTTGGCACGGCGGCACGACCGGTTGCGCCGCTCTCTAAAACGACGTCGGCCTCAACCGTTGGGTTGCCGCGCGAGTCAAGAATTTCGCGGGCGATGATGTCAACAATGGCGCTCATGGGTTTCCTGTGTGTCGCTGTGTAAATTTTTGCAGTAATTTCCGCACATGCAGATCAGCTGATTTGTCCCCTCTCCCCCGGAGGGAGAGGGCTAGGGAGAGGGGGAAGGTTTGACGTCGGAGCAAATTTGTTGCCGCGTCCCACCTTCCCCCTCTCCCCCAGCCCCTCTCCCTCAAGGGGAGCGGGGAGCCGTTTGGCGCGTTACTCGAATTTGAGGATGAAAGTTCGGTCTAAACCCCATCCACCACAATCATGTTGAACTGTGCCGCGCCTTCACGCTCGGCGCGCGCCGCAACGTACAGCGCCGTGTCATAAAACGCCTCGGCTGCTTCACGCGTTGCGTACTCGATAATCACTATGCGCGGGTTGGCCCATGCGCCCTCCAGCACTTTCATGTTGCCGCCGCGCACAATAAATTTGCCGTCCGCTGCGGCCACTGCGGCGGGCGAAAGCGCCATGTAATTTTTGTACTTTTCGGCATCGGTCACGGTGACAGATGCGATCACATAAGCGCTCATAGTTTGTGTATTCCGGTGAGTTGATTTTCAGCAAAAGGCTGCGATTTAACGATGCGATCCAGCGCCACCAGTTGTTCAAGCAGCGCCTTCATGCGCGGCAGCGGCCACGCATTCGGGCCGTCCGACAAAGCTTGATCCGGATGCGGATGCGTTTCCATAAACAACCCTGCCACGCCCACAGCCACCGCCGCACGCGCCAATACCGGCACAAACTCGCGCTGCCCGCCGCTGCTGGTGCCCTGCCCGCCCGGCAGTTGCACCGAATGGGTGGCGTCAAACACCACCGGGCAATTCGTCTCGCGCATGATGGCGAGCGAGCGCATGTCGCTCACTAGATTGTTGTAACCGAAGCTCGCGCCGCGCTCGCACACCATGATGGTGTCGGCACCGCCGTTAGCTTCTTTAGCCTTGTCGACCACATTTTTCATGTCGCCGGGTGCGAGGAATTGCCCTTTCTTAATGTTCACCGGTTTGCCGCTGGCGGCGACCGCGTGAATGAAATCCGTTTGGCGGCATAAAAAGGCCGGGGTTTGCAGCACGTCCACCACACTGGCTACTTCGGCGATCTCATCAATCGAATGCACATCGGTCAACACAGGCACGCCGATTTGACGCTTGACCTCCGCGAGAATGCGCAGACCGTTTCGCATGCCCGGCCCACGAAAAGTTTTGCCGCTGGATCGATTGGCTTTGTCGTAACTGGACTTGAATATGAAAGGGATGCCGAGCGCTCGCGTCATTTCCTTAAGCGTGCCGGCCGTGTCGAGCTGTAGTTGCTCGCTCTCAACCACGCAAGGCCCGGCGATGAGAAAAATCGGATGTTCGAGTCCTACGGTGAAACCGCACAGATTCATGCCTGCTCCATGTCGGCAGGCGAACCTGCTTTTTTCGATGCGGACAACTGATCACGATACGCCATCGCCGCGGCCACAAAAGCTTTAAACAGCGGGTGTCCAGCGCGCGGCGTTGAATTGAATTCCGGGTGATATTGCACGCCAATAAACCACGGATGCGCTGCCGCCGGATATTCCATCACCTCGACCAAATCCTGCACCGCCGAGCGGCCAGAAACCACCAAACCCTGCGCCTCAAATTGGCCGACGTAATTACTGTTGACCTCAAAGCGATGCCGATGCCGCTCATTGATTTCGGTGCTGCCGTATACGCGCGCTGCCAGCGAGCCCGCGCTTAGCGTGGCGTTCTGCGCGCCTAGGCGCATGGTGCCGCCTTTGTCGGACGCAAGATTTCTTTTTTGCACCGCGCCCGTGGCATCCTGCCATTCGGTGACCAAGCCGATCACCGGGTTCTTGGTGTCGTGATCGAACTCGGTGGAATGCGCGTCCGCCAAGCCGCACACATTACGCGCAAATTCGATGATGGCGATCTGCATGCCAAGGCAAATACCGAGGTACGGCACTTTGTTTTCACGAGCATATTTCGCCGCGAGAATCTTGCCTTCAGTGCCGCGCTCACCGAAGCCCGGGCCGACCAAGATCGCGTCCATGCCTGCAAAGGAAACGGCACCGTCGACCTCGACTTTTTCTGATTCAAGGTATCTGATGTTGACGCGGCAGTCGTTATGAATACCGCCTGCTTTCAGCGCCTCGTTAATCGATTTGTACGCATCAATCAGCTCAACATACTTGCCGACGAACGCGATGTTCACTTCGCCGCACTTAGGCTCGAGCGTGCGTTTGACGATGTTGGCCCACGGCGCCAGATCAGCCGGTTTGGCAACGATGTCAAGCGTGTGCAGCACGATCTCATCGAGCAACTGCTCATGCAACATTTGCGGCACTTTGAAGATGGTGTCAACGTCGGGCACCGAGATCACCGCGCGCTGCTCAACGTTGGTAAAAAGCGAAATCTTTTTCTTCTCGTCTTCGGGCACCGTGCGGTCAGAACGGCACAACAGCACATCGGGGAAGATGCCGATTTCGCGCAGTTTTTGCACGCTGTGCTGCGTCGGTTTTGTTTTAAGTTCCCCGGCGCTAGCGATGTAGGGCACCAGCGTTAGATGGATGTAGCAGCGGTTTCTGCGGCCCACCTCCACACCCATCTGGCGAATGGCCTCGACAAACGGCAGCGACTCAATATCACCCACGGTGCCGCCAATTTCAACCAGCAGTATGTCAAGACCTTCGCCAGCGCTTTTGATGCCGGCCTTGATCTCGTCAGTAATGTGCGGAATGACTTGCACCGTGCCGCCGAGGTAGTCGCCGCGGCGCTCCTTGTTGATCACGTTTTGATAAACCTTGCCGGAGGTAAAACTATTGCGCGTGGTCATCTTGCCCGAGATGAAGCGCTCATAGTGACCCAAGTCGAGGTCGGTCTCGGCCCCGTCGTTGGTCACATAAACCTCACCGTGCTGATACGGGCTCATGGTTCCCGGATCAACGTTGATGTACGGGTCGAGCTTGACTAAAGAGACTTTGAGGCCGCGCGATTCGAGAATCGCGGCGAGCGAAGCGGCGGCGATGCCCTTGCCGAGAGAGGACACCACCCCACCTGTCACGAATACGTATTTGGTCATAGGGCACCAGCGGGAAAGATAAATTCTAACGGAGCGCCAATCGGATGGCGCAACTCACACAACAGGAGGCGCGGGTAAACTGCTTTGCAGCAGGGCTTTAGGCTCACAAACAACCACTCAAGGAGCACATCATGGAAGACGTAGTTATCGTTTCAGCGGCACGCACCGCCGTGGGCAAATTTGGCGGCACCATCGCCAAGGTAGCGGCACCGGATCTCGGGGCGACCGTGATACGTGCTTTGCTCGCGCGCAGCGGCGTGTCGCCGGAGCTAATCAACGAGGTGATTTTGGGCCAAGTTCTCACAGCCGGCAGCGGGCAAAACCCGGCGCGTCAGGCGGTGATCAAATCGGGATTGCCCAACCACGTGCCCGCGTTTGTCGTCGGCAAGGTTTGCGGTTCCGGCCTCAAGGCAACGCACCTCGCCGCCCAAGCCATCATGTGTGGTGACGCCGACATCATCATCGCGGGCGGACAGGAAAACATGAGCGCTTCACCGCACGTGCTGCTCGGCTCGCGCGACGGCCAGCGCATGGGCGACTGGAAAATGACCGACACCATGATCGTTGACGGCCTGTGGGACGTCTACAACCATTACCACATGGGTATCACGGCGGAAAACGTCGCCAAAAAATTTGAAATCTCGCGCGAGGCGCAAGACGCGTTTGCAGCGGCATCGCAAAACAAAGCCGAAGCCGCACAAAAAGCGGGCAAATTCAAGGACGAAATCGTTCCAGTCGAAATCGTGTCGAAAAAAGGCACGGTGCTGTTTGATGCAGACGAGTTCATCAAACCGGGCGTGACTGCGGAATCACTCGCCGCGCTGCGTCCCGCTTTCGACAAGGCTGGTACGGTCACAGCAGGTAACGCGTCTGGCCTCAACGACGGCGCGGCTGGCGTGATGATGATGTCAGCGAAAAAGGCCAAAGAACTCGGTCTGACCCCACTCGCGCGTAT
>JAYSRA010000037.1:0-14031 GCA_043721275.1 Burkholderiales bacterium | reverse complement strand
GCTGCCGAGATTGCTCCATGCTGCCGTCGCCTCCAAGCCTCATCCGCTATCCCAGATACGGCTTCCGGAGCCAGCTTGCTAATCAGGAGTCGATAATTCGCTAAACGGGCGCACTGCCCTCGTTAAATGGGGCGTGGAATCAAAAGCTATAGATCAAACTGCGCCACGAAAAACGACTGCGAAAAACATCGGAAGCGCACGTAAAACGTAGCTCGCGTCGCGGGTTCGCGTTGCACAACGCGCGATTCGCTACTCGATATCCGGCATCGTCGCCGCACCCGCAGCCACGCCCTCAGCGCGCGCGGCACCGCCCGCCCCTGCGTTCGGACCGCGACCACCGGGGCGACGTTGCCGTCCACCGCGATTGGCTCCATTAGCGTTGACCCCGCCACCGCCACCGGCACCGCCCCCATTTGCTCCGTTGGCATTGCCGCCATTCCCGGCGTTACGACGGTTGTTACGCCCGCCGCCGTTGCCCGTATTGCCGCCACCAGCGGCTCCACGATAGCCTGGTGCCACATTGCCATTCACCTCGCCGTTGCCGTCGCGCTTGACGCGGTTTCCGGGCGTGCGTTGCTGACGGCGTCCAGCGACCGGCATTTCAGTCGCACCACCGAAGCCGGGGAACTGCTGCTGTTGTAAGGCGACCGGCGCTGCGGGCCCATTGCCACCATTACGTCCACGGCCACCACCATTGCCGCTGTTGAATCGTCCACCCTGACGACCATTGGCGCCCGGCCCCGCTTGCCCCGGCACGCCACGACCACCCGGTTGACGGCGACCTCGCCCTTGCGTTGCCCCCGCATCCGCAGGCAAGCCCGTCCACACCGCTTCGTGCTCAGCCGCCGACCGCATCGGCCCGAGCGGTTGTTGTGGAATGCGATTTTTGCCACCGAAGCGCGCTGCTTTTTCGAGCTTTTTCTTCGAACGCAAACCGACCGATTCGAGCACTTCGAACGTCTCGGCCTCATCGAGCAATTTCGACTGCCCGCGCTTCAGCCACGACGGCATTTGCACCACGCCGTAGCTGATTCGAATCAGGCGGCTCACCGTCAAACCGAGATGCTCGAACATGCGCCGCACTTCGCGGTTGCGGCCTTCGTTCAGCGTGATCTTGTACCAGTGGTTTGCCGCATCGCTATCGCGGTCAATGCGATCCAACGACAGCACGCGCGCCGGGCCATCATCAAGCTCGATGCCGTCCATCAATTGGTCTTCTTGCTCCGGCGTCAATTCACCGAGCACGCGCACCGAATATTCACGCAGAATTTCGTAGCGCGGATGCATGAAGCGATTGGCCAGTTCACCGTACGTGGTGAACAGCATCAACCCTTCTGAGTTGTAGTCGAGACGACCCACGGCCACCCATTTACCGTGATCTGGCTTTGGCAAACGATCAAACACCGTGTCGCGCTGCTCCGGGTCATCACGACTCACAATTTCGCCGGATTGCTTGTGATAAATCAGGATGCGCGGATTGTCGTCACCGAGCTTCACCGTGACCTTACGGCGATTCACATGCACGCGGTCGTGTTCGTTGACCACCTGACCGACGCGCGCCTTGGCACCGTTAACCTGCACCTCGCCCGCCGCGATCATTGCCTCCATGTTGCGTCGCGAGCCGAGGCCCTGCTGGGCAAGGACTTTGTGCAACCGCTCGCCATCGCGTTCACCAGCATCATTCACGCCAGAAATTGCGGGCTCGTCAGACGCCGGTGCTGCCGCAATCGGCAAGCCTTCGGAATCAAAACGCGGCGCGGCGTATTCGCTCGCATGGCGTTGGCCGATACGCACCGGATGCGCCTGTTCACGACGATCACGTTGATTGCGATTGCGCCGCCCAACGCGATCCATCGGCCGACCGGGGTCACCGAATGCACCGGGGTTTGGATTGTTTTCAGGACGATATTCGCCTTCAGCAAACGCTGCACCTTCAGCGGCAAATGCGGGATCGTTGGGTACGAATGCGCCGTCCGTGGTTGCGCCATTTGGGTTCGAGCTACGTGGGCCTCGACCTTCGCGCGGCTCGCCATTTCGACCATTGCCACCGTTACGTCCGCGACCACCGCGACGATTGCGACGCGGGCCACGGGTGCGATCCTGCTGCTCGCCGTTCGGGCCCATCGTGTTCGTGTTTACGATGGCGACACCGTCTGTGCTCACGGTGGCACTGGTTTCGCGCGGTGCGCCGCTGTCGGCATCTAACCAGTTGGTGATTTGTGCGGGCGGCTCGCTCGATGTGTATTCTGGACGTGGTTGGCGCGGTGGTCGTGCGGCACGCGGCTCGCGCGGTGGACGTGGTGCGCGAGCAGGTCTCGGCGCTTGCGCGTCAACATTCGACACGCTGCCGTCTGGTTGATCGGGCACGGTGACCGCACCGGCTTCGCCTGCAACCATTGTTTGATCTTGTGGCACACGAGGCTGACGCGGCGGTCGCGCTGGGCGTGCCTGATTCGGGTCGCGCGGTGCTCGCGCCTGACGGGTTTGGCCCTGACCCTGACCTGCTGCGGGACGAGGCTGTCCACCTTGACGCGGTGCGCGTTGCTGGCGCTGCGCTTTAGCAAAGGCCGGATCCACGTTACCGTTAACGTCGCCCGGTTCGTGATCGTCGTGACCGCCGTCGCCGCTGCCAGAGTTGCTATCGTGCATGTCATTCATCTCAGTGAACTGTAGGTGGAACAAAAGGGGCGGTGGTCGGGGTCGTATTCATTGCGTCTCCAGACGGAATTTCAAACAGCTCTGCGTCAGCGCTTTCGGGCAGGGCTTCCGTTGCGTGATCTGCATTGGGATCGCGAGGCGATGTGTCAATACGGCCCTGCTCGGGATAAATCGGTTCAAACAACACTTCGGGCAGCTCTAACGCGGGATGTGCGTCGAGTTCGGCCAGCGGCGGCAGTTCAGACAATGAGCGCAAGCTCAGGTCGTTCAAAAAGGCTTTGGTGGTGGCAAACAATGCAGGTCGGCCGGGCGTGTCTTTGTGGCCGATCACTTCAACCCAGCCGCGATCCTCAAGCGCTTTCAGGATGTTGGTCGACACCTGCACGCCGCGAATCGCTTCGACCTCGCCACGCGTGGCAGGCTGCCGGTAGGCAATGATCGCCAACGTTTCCATCACAGCACGCGAATATTTTGGCGGCTTTTCTGGGGTCAACCGCTCAATATTGATCTGCATCTCAGGTCGTGTTTGAAAGCGGTAGCCCGAGGCCACTTGGGCAATCTCAAGCGAGCCACGATCTTTCCACTCGTTGGTGAGATCAGCCAGCAGCAAGCGCACCGTTTCGGTGGGCACCGGAGGATCAAAGACCTTGACGATTTCATCAAGTGGAAGCGGTTCGTGGCTTGCCATCAAAACCGCTTCGAGTACACGTTTGGCGTGGGTAAGTTCGTCCAATGAAGACTTTTTTCTATTAACGCAATGCTCTGCCGCCATTGCTTACGGTGAATAGGGGCCCCGATAAGACGACGGCAGCCGCTAAGCCGCTTCGTCGTTCGCCGCATGCGCTTCGTGCACTGTGGGTGTGGCCGCAACCATCACGCCACCGTCACCGGCGAGCTGTACATAAATGGGGCTAAAGGGTTCTGTTTGCGCAACCGTTATTAGTCGTTCACGCGCTAACTCAAGGATCGCGAGGAAGGTCACAACAACCAGTGGCACGGACGCCGCTTCCTCGAACAATTGCGCGAATTCTACATGCAATCCTGGTTTCAGCGTGCGCAGCAGGTAACTCATCCTCGCGCGGACGGAGAGTTCGTTCCGCGTAATGATGTGCGTCTTGTTGAGTTTTGCCCGCGCCAGAATGCTCGCCCAGGCGCGACGCAAGTCCTCGGGCTCAACGTCGGGCATCTGTAGCGACGATTGCTTTTCGAAGATCACGTGAACCACGGCAAAGTCGCGCTCGGCTTGCGGCAGTTCGTCCAACCCGGCCGCAGCGAGCTTCATCTGCTCGTATTCAAGCAAGCGCTTGACCAACGCGGCGCGTGGATCGATCTCTTCCGCGATAGCCGCAGGCGGACGCGGCAACAGCATGCGCGATTTGATCTCAATCAACATCGCGGCCATCAACAGATATTCGGCCGCCAGCTCAAAGCGCTGCGACGATTTCATTCGCTCTACATATTCCAGATACTGCCGCGTCAGCGCGGCCATCGGAATATCAAGAATATTCAGATTGTCTTTGCGAATCAGGTAGAGCAGCAGATCGAGTGGGCCTTCAAATGCGTCGAGAAATATCTCTAACGCCTCGGGCGGGATGTATAAGTCCTTCGGCATCTGCGACATCGGCTGGCCGTAGATTTTGGCAAGCGCGTGCTCGGCAGCAATGGGGATTTCGGGGTTGGGTTCGGCGGCAACGTTCATCGATTAACTAATTTTTTTTAAGAGCGGCGAGAGGCTCTCCCACGCGTAACGTTTTACGCAACTTCAGTCTGCCGAATAAACGTCGGCCCAACGCGCGCTTCAACCGCGTCCTGCACATCTTTGCGCAGGCCCAACTCAAACGCCAACTCAGCGGCCACAAAAATTGGCCCAATTACAAGGCCCAAAACATCATCGAGGAACGCCGGTTTTTTGCCTTCAAAATAGTGACCAATAAACTGAATCACCCAGCCGACCACGAACACGCCAATACCCCACACGAGCCAAATCGCCGTCGTCTGCTCCGCAAGCAATTGCCCAAACCACAAGCACGCGGCGAGAAACACACTCATCACGATGCCAAAGCGAATATCCAACTTCAAATAAAACAGCGCAGTGATCGCCACGCCGATTGTCGCGGGCGAAATCGCCATGCCGTCAATATGCATGAAGGCAGGTCGCGACAGCATCGTCACAACACCCGCCACGATCATCGGAACGCCGATGTAGTGTGTGGCAACGTTTCGCTTATCGCGGTGATAGGCCGCGTATTTGCTCAGGTGTTGAACGAATGTTTTCATGATTTTCTCCTCAGTGCGCGGTGCCCAAGACCTGCGCTAGACCCGCGCCAAACCCATCGCAGTGCGCACGTCTTGCATAGTCTCTTCCGCTACGCGCCGCGCCTTGGCGCAGCCGTCGTGAAGCACTTCTTTGACATAGCCCGGCTTCGCTTCGATTGCTTTGATCCGCTCCTGCATGGGGGCCAACTCCGCGTTGATCGATTCGATGATCGGCTGCTTGCATTCGAGGCAACCAATGCCTGCGGTGGTGCAGCCCTCAACCACCCACGCTCGGCGTGCCTCGTCGGAATAAATTTGATGCAGCGTCCACACCGGGCAGTCTTCGGGATTGCCCGGATCAAAGCGGCGCGCGCGTTTCGGGTCGGTCGGCATGCGTTTAATTTTTTGCTCGACCACTAGAGGCGGGTCGCGCAGATCGACGCTGTTGTTGTAGCTCTTGCTCATCTTGCGGCCATCGAGTCCGATGACTTTTGAGGTCGGCGTCAACAGCGCCTGCGGCTCAGGCAGCACCGTTTTGCGAGCGCCAGTGAGAAAGCCTTGCAGCAATTCTTTCTCGTCGTTGGAGAGCGATCCCGCAGCGGCAACCAGCGCCTTCGCCTGCGCCAGCGCCTCAGCATTTCCGTCCTGATTGAACGCGGTTTTGAGCTCTGCGTAAAGTTTCGCGGGTTTGCCGCCGAGCTTCTTGATCGCTGCCGTGGCGCGCTCTTCAAACTTCGGCTCCCGTCCGTAAATATGATTGAAGCGGCGCGCGATTTCGCGACTGATTTCGAGGTGCGACACTTGATCGGCACCCACCGGCACCTGATTGGCACGGTAGACACAAATGTCCGCCGTCTGCATCAGCGGGTAACCGAGAAAACCGTACGTGGTCAGGTCCTTTTCTTTGAGATTATCTTGTTGCTCTTTGTACGTTGGCACTCGCTCTAACCAGCCGAGCGGCGTAATCATGCCGAGCAGCAATGACAGCTCCGCGTGTTGCGGCACCTGACTTTGCAGGAAGATCGTCGACTGGTTTGGATTGAGCCCGGCGGCCAACCAGTCGGTCACCATGTCGAAGGTCGCCCCGGAAATCACACTCGGATCGTCGTAATGACTGGTCAATGCATGCCAGTCAGCGACGAAGAAAAAGCACTCGATTTTGGACTGAAGTCTCACCCAGTTTTTGAGTGCGCCGTGGTAGTGGCCAATATGCATGAAGCCCGTGGGGCGCATGCCTGAGAGTACGCGGTCTTTAAACATAAATTCGCATGCTTTCTAGACGCCGATCAGCGCGCCGAGCGCCTGATACGTGATTCGATAAAGCGGAGACAAGATGACGCCGAGCACGCCAGCAATTGCAAGGCCAAGCACGATGAACATGCCGTACGGCTCAAGACGCGAAAATTTATACGACAGCGGCCCCGGCAACAAACCAGCGAGAATTCGACCGCCATCCAGCGGCAAAATGGGCAGCAGATTGAGCAGCATGAGGGCCACGTTCCACGCAATACCCGCGCGCGCAATTGCGTCAATCGCCACGATGTCGTTGAATTTCAGAATCAATGCCCACCCGATGGCCATCACCAGATTGGATGCGGGGCCGGCGGCGGCGACCCAGATCATGTCGGTTTTCGGGTTGCGCAAATTGTTGAAATTCACAGGCACCGGTTTGGCCCAGCCGAAGAAAAAGCCGCCGATGGCAAGCGTTAGGGCAGGCACGGCCACGGTGCCGACCCAGTCGATATGCTTAATCGGGTTGAGCGAAATGCGCCCGAGCATTTCGGCTGTGTGGTCGCCGAACATGCGCGCAGCGTAGCCGTGTGCTGCCTCATGCAAAGTGATCGCCGTCAAGAGCGGAATCGCGTTGACCGCGAGCATGTAAATGATGTTGTCCATATGAGTATTTTACGGGGCATCGCGTAGTCCCCCCTCCGGCAGGCGGGAGCGGGGTTCTGAAAAGAAAAAGCCGCGCTGCAATTGCCAACGCGGCCTTTGGGTGTCACGGCGCTTTGCTGCCGAAGGTATGTGCCTAACTGTAGAGAGTCAACTGCGGGTTAAAACTTGTGACGTACTGAGAACTGGTAAGAAGTGACGTCTTTGCCGCCAAACGCGCTCACGCCGCCGAGAAATCCGTTGCCACCGGGCAGCACTTGCGCATTGGCATTGTTGTTGACCTGTGTGACAGCCAGATTAAGGTCGGTGCGTTTTGACAATGCGTAGGTGTAGGCCGCGCCGTAGGACGTGGAGTCGGCATTGGTGGCGCGCTTGTCGTCGAGCCGTGAGTAGCCGATAGTGAGCAGGCCAACGCCGAGCGGAATGCGCGCGCCGACGTGCATTAGTCGCGCGTCTTGCTGGAAGCGGGGCAGAATGCCGCTGTCGACCAACACTGCGGGCACGCCACCTGCAATCAGTCCCGCGCGCAGTTCAGGCGCTGACGAGCCGTTGGGCTCTTTTATGCGGCCATACAACGCAAACACGTTCGCAAAGCCCGCGTCAAAGTTGGCACCGCCCACCAGCGAATTAAGCGACTTTTGGCCCGCGCTGTTGGTGCGTTCGTTGTAGCCAATACCTGCGCCAAATTTGCCGCTTTGGTAGCCGCCGTTAATACCCACCAAGCGGCCCGCTTTGGTGCTGGCGGTGCTTTCACCAAACGCGTAATATGCGCTGCCGTAAAAGCCTTGCAGCTCAATGCGATACAGCAGCGCGTTGCTTTCGCGTATGTCGATTCCAGCGGGAATCGACGCGAGCTGGCCGGGCGATGCGGCGCTAGCGTTAGCGAAGGCGTCGTAGCGGTTAGAAATTTCGAATGAGGGTGTGTATTGACGACCGGCGAGCACCGCGCCAAACGGCGTGACCACGCCGACGTAGGCTTGACGATCAAACAAGCGACCGGCCAAATTCACGCCCAGTGACGAGCCGATGGCGCCGTTCAATGCGGCTTGCACAGCGGGCGGCAAGCCAGCGGTGAAGCGGTCAGGCAGTTGCGTGCCAGAAATGGGGCGATTGGACAGGCCACCGGTGTCGGCTTCGAAACGATTTTCAAGGGTAAAAATGGCCTTGTAGCCACCGCCCAAATCTTCGGTGCCGCGCAGGCCCCAGCGCGAGCCTTCCATGATGCCGCTGGCGAGCTGCGTGATGTCACCGCCCTTAACGCCGCGCACATGCTGCACGCCAACGTCAACCACGCCGTAAAGCGTGACGTTCGCGGTTTGCGCGACCGACTGGGACACGGCAAAAGCCAACGGAATCGCGGCCAACGTGGCGGCGGATCGGGCGAATGTGATCTGGCGTTTCATGGGGCCTCCTTTTTTGTAACTACGACCGCTGCGGTCGCTGCGATCGCGACCAATAGCGTGGATTTGTTCGCCTCACCGCGTGCCACCGGTGCGTGTGGGCGGTGTTGCGTCGACGTTTTCTTAAGCACAATTGTGGCACGGAAGCGTGCCCTTCTGGTGCATAAAGCCGCGCTCAGCATCAGGCCAATTGCGCGGCTGTTGCGGCACCGCAACCCCACAGCGTTTTAATCGCCGCTGTGGTTACTCGGGTTCGCTCGTGGGTGATCTTTCACGAAGCAGCTTTAGGCCGAATCGCCCAATTCATTTGGGCTTTACAATGTATTCTTCATATATCGACTATATGCTTTTTACACGCTTAGCCCTCGTTAAATATACGTTTCAGCGAAAAGCTGATTTGATTGTCACGCCCGGTAATGCAACTAAGATGCTTAAAGACAACGCTATGCTTAAAATGCAATCTAGTTTCATCAACCGCAAAGCACCATGTTTTTAACCGCATCGTCCCGCTTCAATTTGTCGCTACTCGCCACCGCGCTCGCCGCGCTCAACGCCACTGCAATTCACGCGCAAACCGCGCCGCTCAAGGTCGATAAAGTCATCGTCACCGCGTCGCCGTTTGCCGATCAGGACGAATTGCAGGCGGTGCAACCGAGCATGGTCATCACTCGCGACGCGTTGACGCGAGACCGCGCGGCGAGCTTGGGCGACACGCTCACCACGCAGGCTGGCGTTCAGTCATCGAGCTTCGGGCCCGGTGCGTCGCGACCGGTGATTCGCGGCCTTGACGGGCCGCGCGTCAAAACCGCTGAAAACGGCGTTGGCACGATGGACGTGGGCACCATCAGCCCCGATCACGCGGTGAGCGCCGAGGTGCTCGGCGCGCGGCAGATTGAGATTTTGCGCGGCCCGGCCACGTTGTTGTACGGCTCCGGCGCGATTGGCGGGTTGGTCAATGTGGTCACCGACCGCATCCCGCAAGCGCATACGGACGGCCTGCGCGTGCTCACCGACGCGCGGTTTTCAAGCGCCGAGCGCACTCGGGACTTCGGCGCACAACTTCGAACCAGCGAGGGGCCGATTGCGTTCACCGGTGAGTTTTCTCGGCGCACGACCAAAGACTTTGAAACCGCCAAAAATGGTGAGCTCGCGAACTCAGCCACGCGCACCCAAAACGCAAGCATTGGCGCGTCCTACATTTTGAGCAACGGCTTTATCGGCGTTGGGCTAAACCGATTTCAGAGCGTGTACGGCATCCCCTCTCCCGACGCCACCACCATCGATTTAAAGCGTGATCGCGCAGAATTGCAGGGCGAGCTCAACAACGTGTCGGGCCTTGAGCGCATCCGCTTCAGCGCGGTGAGCAATAACTATCAGCATGCCGAAATTGAATCGTCGGGCGACATCGGCACGGTGTTTCGCAACAAGTCCAGCAGCGCTCGGTTTGACCTGCAAACACGACCGATCTCGGGCTGGCGCACCGTGGTCGGCGCGGATTTTGAGCAGGGCAAATTCTCAGCCGTAGGTGAAGAAACCATCGTGCCGCAAACCGGCACCAAAAGCGAAGCGTTGTTCGCCGTGACTGAGCGCACGCTTGGCCCCGGACGCATCGAAATGGGCGCACGAATCGAGAACGTGAAACACACGCCGGGCGCAGGCGTCGAGATGCCCCGGCGCAATTTCTCACTTGGCAACGGCTCCATCGCCTACCAATATGTGTTGACTCCAAACAGCGCCATCACCGCATCATTCAGCCACGCCGAGCGCGCGCCTGCCATCGAAGAGTTGTACTCAAAAGGCGCGCACATCGCCACGCTCACGTACGACCTTGGCAACGCGCAGTTAGCGAAAGAACGCTCGCAAAACTTCGACCTCTCGTACAAACTGCAAAGCAACGCGTGGAGCGTGCGCGCTTCGGTGTATCGCAACACGATCAAGAACTTTATTTACGGCGCGAGTGTGGACGAAAACGGTGACGGCGTGGCCGATCGTGTCAACGATGAAGGCGAGATTGCGCCCGATGCCGAGCTGTTGAAACGCGAATTCAAAAACGTCAACGCACGCTTCACCGGCGCTGAAATTTCTCTCGCGTATGCGCCCTCGCTTGGCTTCGGTTTCACATCAATGGCGGACACCGTTCGCGGCACGATTACTAGCCTTGATGGTGGAAACTTGCCAAGAATCAGCCCCAGCCGAATCGGCGGCAAATTAACGTGGCGCAGTGATCGCTGGTACATCGACGGCGGCGCCACGCACGTGTTTAAACAAGACCGCATCGCCGCCTTTGAAACCACAACGCCGGGCTACACGCGCATTGACGCATCGGTGCGTTATCGCTGGGCTTATGCGTCCAATCGAAGCGCCGATATTTACCTGCTCGGCAAGAACCTAAGCGACCGCGACCTGCGCGTCCACACCTCGTTTTTGAAAGACTTCGCACCACTGCCGGGGCGCAGTGTGTTTGTTGGGGTTACGGCGACGTATTGATCAAAAAGTGTAGGCGTGTCGTTCAGTCCGGCACGCAAAACGCGACGCCATCATTTTTCACCGTTGCGCCTTCTGCAGTCGGGCCGGCAATCGCTGCCCGATTTTTCATGGATAGCAGCGTTGAATAGCGAAACGACGTGTTGGCGGCACTGGCACTCGCACCTGCACCTGCACCTGCAGTTGCAGCGTGCGTCAACACGTAACGCGTTACGCCACGCGTAGCCACCGGGCACGCGCCACTCGCGCTCGCCGGATACGCCCAGAAAGGAACGCCCTCGTCGGCATAGCGCGCGTCTGCTTTTTTTGCCGCACAGTCAGCGGCGTCCGCCGTAAACACATGCGTGAGCGATACGCCCGTTTTTCCATTGGCAAAAAATCGACACACGGGCACCGCACCTAGCGTGTTAGGTTTAACGCCAAAAAAAGCGGCATAGGTTCGCCGAAACGCGTTAGGCGTGTTGTCTAACGCTAGACTCGTGGCGTCATTGGCCGACAGGAAATAACGCGTTGGCAGTGCAGTAATCGATGTGTCAATCTCGTATTCGACGACCGGCACCACACTGTCGCGCCGCAGCGCATCAATGTAGCCAACGGTGGCGTAAGCATTTTGCGCGCGGTCGTTAATGATCGTGCTGCCGATGGTGGTTATTACCTGCGCGCCTTCGGCATCTGAAGGCGGCGGACGAGACACCGTTAACCCGCCGCTTCCAACGGTTTGGTAAGCAGGGCAATCGCTACTGATGGCAAAAACGGCGCACGAATACTCCCGCAACAGCCTGCCCGCCGTTGCGGCGGCAACGCCCAGCGGAACATCGGGGATCGAAATACCCGCAGCATCTTTAACGGTAAATGTCATCTGTGTTGGGCTACCGTAGTTTTGAACCGCAGTCATGGGTCCGACCAACACAATTTGGGAGGGCTTGCCCGCGTTCGGCTTTCCAAACGCAACAGAGAAACGTTGCTCAGCGATCTTCGTATTGCCATCCGGCGGTAACGGCGCATCGGTGCTTCGTCCGAACACTTCAATCGAGTAAAAACCCGCGTTAAGCGCACCGAGTGGAATGTTTGCCGTGTCGCCCCCAGGGCATGGCGAGAAGTTCGCCAGTCGGCTGTACACAATGATGCGATTGACTGATTTTTCCCAGCGGTCAAAGCCAATGCACGATCCAAATTCAATGCGCACATTCACGCTATCTCCGGGCACCGGAAGCGCGGGGCTGAGTTGAATGGACACCGCCGCACATTCGGGGGTTATGGTAATTGACGCCATGATGCTCAAAACAGCAAGCCACCTGCGCGGCGAAAAAAAAGAGTGTGTCATGTGCTCTCCTTCGTTAGTTTGGATAGGCATAACCAATGAATGTGGTTCCTGATGTGTATCCCCTAGCTTGCCAAGCTGCTGTTTGTGACTCCGGGTAGACCGTCCAGCGAAGGTTAGCGGCATCGTGTCCGCGCACGACGCGAATGGTTCCCGGCGGTTGAGCGATGTTTGACGGATAAATGTATCCCTCAATACCGTCTAGAAACCAAATGGCGGTCGACAGCGCATTCCTCTCCGCATTCCCCGCGGCCAAATAATGCCTGGCAAGGCTTCCGCTAGCAGACGTATCGGCGTAGCTCATACGAAATAGGGGGACTAACACAACGCCAGAGGCATCCCGCGGAGTAGTAAATATGCGCATGTTGGCAATTGCCCGAACGTCTACCGTAGGTTGAGGTGGTTTTGGCCTTGGAATGGGTTCGCCGCCGTAACCGATAAAGTTAGCCACGAGCGTGCCCGTCGTGATGTCGCTGTAGTACTGAGTAACTCCCACGGTGGCTCGGGGTAAAAGATAGCCTTGTATCGACGAGGCTGCCATCTGAGGCACCGTTGTTTGCAAATAGTTTCCGCTGCTTCCGCTTGTCAAAATGAACAGCGGCGTGAGGCGACCGTTGCCCGCGAGTGCACTCTGCACCGCCGCGTTCACGTTTGGAATTTTTTGGCCTGCAATCGTGCTGCTGTCCGCCGTCGAGTCTAGGATGGAACGAACGCTCGCCACATTAAGCAGCGGATTGGCCGACCGAACCATGGCAATGGCCCCAGTGACGTGGGGTGCAGCCATTGAAGTACCTGTGCAAACACCATATTTTCCGCTGTACAGCGGAGTCGATGCGCCGGTAAATCCTTGCGCCCCAGCGCTTGGCGTGGCAAAGTAGGCTGTCGGTGAAGTCGCAAACGTTGAAGCTGTTCCACACCTTACATTTGCATTCCAGTTGTAGTTTGAGTACATACTCGACAGCACATCGCGGGCAGGCGCAACAAACGAATGTGCCTCTGCTGGGTTTGATCCCGTTTCGCCATCTGGATCGTCTGGAATGACTGGGTCGTTGAGCGGTTTTCCCACGACGCGGGCGGGTGAAAGCAATCCGCTTGGGTATGCAATTGCAATTTGCTGAGTCCACGTCGAAACAGTCGCGTCTGAGTTTCTCTGTAATCCGCCCACCGAAAACGATCGGGGATCAGACGCTGGAAACTGAATCGGACGAAGGATGTTGTTGCCTGATGCGCCTACAACCGCCGTTCGGTAATACTCCGCAACTTGCAGGGCGACGCAATAAGGGTCTGACGGTGTCATCGCGCAACGGTTGACGCTTGATCACGCACTCTGACCTCCTAGCGACAGATTGATTACCTGACTTCCCGAGCGAGCTAGGTAAGTGATACCCGTGATTACGTTCGACGAGTTGACGCCAAGCCTTTGAAATCGATTACTTACTCTTGCAATCATCAAGCTACATGCACGACACACTCCAACTGAGCCAACGCCGTTGTGCCAGGCTGCAACAATTCCTGCGACGTGTGTGCCATGGCCAGCGTAACTTGCACCGTCCTCTATTTCGTCGACTGTTGAAGTGGGCGTAATCACATTGCGTGCAAACTGCGGTTTGAATGCATTACCGAAGCTCACATCTGCAAAGTCTTCGTGCGACGCCTGAATTCCATTGTCAGCAATACCAACGTACGCGGTGCCGTCGATGCTGCTCCACGCATTTGGCGCGGAGATCGCGGACATACCCCATTGGTACGAGAAAGGCGTACTCCCCAAGCTGCTGAAAACAGGATCGCTAGGCGCTGATTGAGAAAACGCCGCCTTTTCCAAAACACCGACCCATCGCACACCCGACTGTTGCGAAATTCGCTTCACCGCCGAGCTGGCGGCCACTTCATTTGGAAACTCGACGACCAGATACGAATCGATATAGCTATTCCTAATAATAATTACACTGTCCGATAAGCTCATCAAGCGAGAGATGGGCATTGTTTCGCCACTGACGCTTCAGATTCGCCCAGAGCTTC
>JAYSRA010000036.1:0-5003 GCA_043721275.1 Burkholderiales bacterium | reverse complement strand
TCGTTACGGCTAGGGCAACCAGGCCACGGCGCACGATACACAAACGCACTGTTGATTTTTCAGCGGGGGAATGATGCGCGGCCAACATTTAACTAATCATATGTCAGCGCGATTGATCTCGTTGTCTCGGTAGATCAAGCGATATACGTCAACGGCAACACCGTTGTCTCTTTGACCTTCTCCAGCACAAAGCTCGACTTCACATTGATCACGCCGGGAAGCGTCAACACGCGATCCATCAGGAACGAGGTGTAGTGCTTCAGATCAGGCATCACCACCTGCATCGTGTAGTCCATCTCGCCCGAAAGCGAGTGGCACCACGTCACTTCAGACCACGTTTGCACCGCCGCTTTGAGCCGGTCACGCGCCTTGGCATCGCGCTTGTCGAGCGCAACGTCGAGATGCACAGTGAGATCAAGACCAAGCTTTTCGGGGTTGAGCAGCGCGGCGTAACTTGAGATGATGCCGTCCTCCTCCAGCGCGCGCACACGGCGCAGGCAGGGCGAGGCGGAGAGCGCTACTTTTTCGGCGAGTTCGATGTTGGACAAGCGGCCATCGGCCTGCAACGTCTCTAAAATGCGCAAATCGGTGCGATCCATCGTTTGTGTGCCTATTAAAAACGGTATTAGCGCAATTATAAGCCCCAATACTATCAATTCACGGCCATGTTTGCGTCATCATTGCTCGAAATTTACGACAGAATTTACGCTGATCAATTTAACGCATTTTTTGGAGCGGCAGCATGGCATCACAGTTTCAAACTTGGGACAATCCGATGGGCACCGACGGCTTCGAGTTCATCGAATTTGCCGCACCCGATCCTGTCGCGATGGGCGCGTTGTTCGAGCAAATGGGCTTTGTTGCGGTGGCTAAACATCGCTCAAAAAACGTGTTGCAATACAAGCAAGGCGACATCAATTTCATTTTGAATGCCGAACCCGGCTCGTTCGCGCAAAGCTTCGCGCGCGTGCACGGCCCGTCGATCTGTGCGATTGCCTTTCGCGTCAAAGATGCCGCGTTCGCGTACAAGCGCGCGGTCGTTCAGGGCGCTTGGGGCGTAGACATGCATCCGGGCCCGATGGAGCTCAATATTCCGGCGATCAAAGGCATTGGAGACTCGTTGCTGTATTTCGTGGATCGCTATGACGGCAACAGCGCGCACGGCGGCAATAACGTCACCATTTACGACATCGATTTTGTGCCGATTCAAGGCGCTGAGCGCGTGCCTGCAGGCGCAGGTTTGACGTATCTGGATCACCTCACGCACAACGTGCATCGTGGCCGCATGGACGAATGGGCGGGCTTTTACGAGCGGTTGTTCAATTTCAAAGAAGTGCGTTATTTCGATATCGAAGGCAAACTCACGGGCCTTAAAAGCAAAGCCATGACCAGCCCGTGCGGCAAGATTCGCATCCCGATTAACGAGTCCTCCGACGACAAATCACAGATTCAGGAATACCTGCATGCGTATCACGGCGAAGGCATTCAGCACGTTGCGTTTGGCGCGTCGGACATCTACGGTTCGGTGGCTGCGTTGAGCAAAAAAGCAGTGCCGTTTCAGCAAACGCCTGCCACGTATTACGAGCAATTGCCTACGCGCATTCCGGGCCACGGCGAAGACGTTGCCAAGCTGCAAGCGCTAAACATTCTGGTCGACGGTGCGCCAGAAGACGGCGGCATGCTGCTACAAATTTTCACGCAAAACTTGATCGGCCCAATCTTCTTCGAGATCATTCAACGCAAAGGCAATCAGGGCTTTGGTGAGGGTAATTTCAAGGCGCTGTTTGAGTCGATTGAGCTCGACCAAATTCGACGGGGCGTGTTGACGGCGTAGGTATTTAGGAAAAGCCTTTCGCGGCTAAAAAGTTATGGGTGGCGATGGTACGCACATCACATGCCCCTCGTCTACCCACCCTTGCGTGACGGCTGCCGCGACGTCGGCCTTATCCGTCAGGTAGCGGTGGTTTGACACGAAGCGACCACCAGTGTTATCCGCGTTGTTGAACACCCTGAACAGCGGTCGCGATGCTTTGGGGCAGTCCCTAAGGGCACCCGGCGTTTGCTGCACGACGGTCTTCGCAGGCAGCGGCAGGTTAACGGCGAAGGTTTGGCCTTCGTACGAAAGTGTTGGCAGTTTGCGAAGCGCGTCACACTCCTTGTCGTCAGCGCTGTAAAAGTGGGTGTTGGGTCCGCCGTTGATGCCACCATAAAAACGGCACACACTGACGTATCCGCCACTTAAAAATGACTTCCCTGTACGAGACCAGCGCTGTGAAAAGTCGAGCGTAAACTTGTCTAACGCCCACACTGCGTAAAAAAACTGTCCGCCGGGTTGCGCAGGAAAGTCGAGCCGATTGACGTACTCCACCACCTCATCTTCGATGTTAGGTGCTGGCAATGCGGCCAACACAAATTCTTCGTCTTTCTCCGCGTACCGGGGCCATCCCGCGAACGCGGGAAGCGTACTCAGTCGCGCTGCATCCCAATCAATTTGTGACTCGACCAACCCCATCCGATAGCCCCAAAACATCGTAAGCCAGGCTTCACCATTGCGCTTGTGGACCAAAGGCGATGCGTCGAAAACGCCACCATCCCACGTCTGACGTCGCACGGGCGCTTTGAACTCAAAGGTATCGGCGAATGCCCATGCCCTACCGGGTGGCGGAGGTATAGTTTGATTGGGGCCGCAAATAATTTGTTGAACCCAAACGGTGGGTCGCGGAGCAACTAGGCCCGACCAAATTGTCGCTGGCGCATCAACAGGCGCACATTGACCGTCAGATCCCCCCCTGCCTTCGCTTCCCAGAAACAACAAAGTTACTCCGCCCGATATCGGTAACTCCGTAGTCGCGACGGAGCCGGAACGCTCCGCCGCGACCACGGGGCTCAAGCCCTGTGCCAGATATTTTCGGTAGGCGACGACGACCCGCATTGCAGGTGGTTGCTGGCCCGTAATGCGTGGATAGTAAGGGTTCAACAGCGTTTGGCCAACCGCATCCGATAAGCCGAGCGAGGACAATAAAATGCCCACCAGCACGCGAATAAAAATTAGGGCAGAAAAATCCATGATCTCACCCCCACGTGCTGGAACGTCACTGCGGCACACGGTCAGGGCACCTGAACGATTTTTACGGCGTTACTTCCCTGATCGAGATAACCAGTGCCATATAAGCGCGCTCGCACCGCTTGCTCAATGGTTGCGGGCGTGGTTAGCAATAGCGCGTCAGCGAGGTATGCAGCCGCTCCCGCAACGTGTGGCGCTGCCATCGATGTGCCAGACAAGAACGCCCAACCCTGTGTTCCCGAAGTTCCATTGCCGGTGTAGGGGCCACCACCCACAACGCAACTTTGCCCCGGTGCATGCAGGCACCACGTGGAGTAAATGCGGTCACCTGGTGCCCATGCATCGAGGCAGCCTCCATAATTTGATGACGTGGGTGGCGTGTTTATGCCCGATGGAACGGTGGCTGAGAACTGCCTAGCTACAGTAGCTCCATTACTGGCAATCACATCAACAGCGGCTCCGTCGGACCGAATCGCGCCGATGACCATGATTCCATCGGCAGGATTTGTTGTGCCGTTGTTCGGGTAGGCGTGTGTGTACGCAAGTGAAGGCCCCGAATTGCCGGTATTGCCGTAAAAAAATTGCGTACAAACATTCCGACCGCGACCATCGAATCCACTTAATACCGAACCCGTTTGATTACCAGCAGACTGAACGAAAAAAGCGCCCGGGTAATTCACGTAGGCGCACACTTTGCCTTCCCAGTAAGGGAACGGCGCACAAACGCTTTGTGCGGGATTAACCATTCTTAAAAGCTTGGACCGGTTAGTTTCAGTCGTACCCAAATGATCGTAGCCCACTTGCCCAGAATTGATGGACATCGACACGATGGGAACTCTCGTGTCGCCCAGCGTTGAAACGCGCAATAGCGTTGATTTGCGAATCCAGTCAAACGCGTAACCGATGGTGGATACGGTGGTCGTGCCGGGCACAATAAACGACGAAGACGTGCAAATGCCAACATCAGAGCCGTTAGCGGGTTGAACGGCTACCGAGACAAGCTTGACGCCCGCGTAAACGCCTCTGTTGGTCGTCGCATTGCCGCCGTACGACCCAATGATCCCCGCGACGTGCGTGGCGTGTGGATAGCAACCGACCACTGGATACTGATCCGTGGAAGTGCCGTTGCTACAGTTTTCGGCTCCCGTGCCACACGCAACGTTGGTGCGCTTAACCACGTTGAGATCGGCGTGATTCGCGATACCGGAGTCGATAACGTAAACCAAACGCTCTGATGAGCCCGCTAACAGAGAGGTGTTGTTAGTTGTCAGTCCCCACCCCCACGACGCAGATTCGCCGGTCGATCCCGGGACAATAGAGTCGCTCGACACAAAAAAACCGCTATAGCGCTGCTGCTCGTTTTCGGTCACGATGAGAACGCGCTTGTCGCGGATGATCTGGTCGAACTGCTTGCTTGTGACGTAAGCCGTGAGGGACGTAGTCGTCCAGCTGGTCATCCCAGTGCGCTCAACGCCATATCTTTTCTGGAACTGGTTTAGAAACTTAATTGCCTTCGTGCGATGCCCAGACCATGGCTTGTATTCCGTATCTGAGATGACTTCGTCGAATTCTTTATCCGTGTCTGGATCGAAGTCGAAGTCAACAATCACCTCCACCCGTCCGGACGCGTCTCTTATTGGCTGTGAACTTTTATGGACGGAGGCCGCCTGCACATCCGTCGCAATTACGCACAGTGGTGATGCGCAGAGAGAGAGAGAGAGAGAGAACGCATCGCTCTACACACATTCCAAGGGGAAACAGATTTCGACATGGCTACTCCAGAAAATAAGGAAAGTGGACATTCCGATCACGAAATTATGTCCGTGTCATATTATTTTGCGGCTAGGAGTCTGCGCGGCAGAAGCTGGATAGTGTCGACGAACGAAGCGGCTCAAGCGTTGAATCGTGATGAGCACAAGCTACCTACCGTACGAGCCGC
>JAYSRA010000035.1:0-14214 GCA_043721275.1 Burkholderiales bacterium | reverse complement strand
TGATGTTGTCTATGTGCTTGAAGTGAATCCGCGCGCATCACGTACGGTACCGTTTGTCTCCAAAGCAACTGGGCGCTCACTCGCGAAAATTGCCGCGCGCTGCATGGCGGGCCAGTCGCTCAAATCGCAAGGCATCACGGGTGAAGCGTTGCCGCCCTATTTCTCGGTGAAAGAGGCCGTCTTCCCGTTCAACAAATTCCCCGGTGTCGACACCATTCTCGGACCGGAAATGAAGAGCACGGGTGAGGTGATGGGCGTCGGCTATAGCTTCGCTGAAGCGTTCGAAAAATCACAGCTCGCGGCGGGCGTGCACCTGCCAACATCGGGCAAAGTGTTCCTCTCGGTCAAGAGTGGCGACAAGCCCAAGGTCGCCGAAGTCGCACGCATCCTGCACGAGGTCGGTTTCATCCTGACCGCAACTAAAGGCACGGCAGCGGCTATCGCGTCCGCTGGCTTGCCTTGCGAAACGGTAAAAAAAGTGCAGGAAGGTCGACCGAATATCGTTGACATGATTAAAGACGGGCAGATCGCATTGGTCATTAACACCGTCGAAGAAAAGCGCGGCGCAGTGGCCGACAGCTCGTACATTCGCCGTGCTGCGCTGGCTGCCCGCATGCCCATCTACACCACCATGGCAGGCGCTAAAGCCGCTGCCATGGGCATTCAAGATGGCCCTGAGTTAACCCCGTATTCGCTTCAGTCGCTTTTGAAAGAAGTTGTAGTACAGTAGACCGGTTAACGCAGTTGTTGAGCCCGCCGAGAGCGAAACCGGCGGGCTTTGTTTTTTGGTTAGTGACGAGTGAAAAGCCACACGTCGATCACATTTTCTGTTTGCCCGTCACTGCTCACTTCTCACTTGTCACTAAAAAATATGGCACTATTTCCCCTCACCAAAATTGGCGCAGAACAGCTCAAGGCTGAACTGCATCGTCTGAAAACCGTTGACCGTATTGAGACCTCGCGCGCCATTGGTGAGGCGCGGCTGCAGGGCGACATCAGCGAGAACGCCGAGTACGAGGCCGCCAAAGAAAAGCAGTCGTTCATCGAAGGCCGCATTCAGGAGATTGAAGGCAAGCTCGGCAACGCACAGATCATCGATCCGACCACCACCAACGCTGACGGCAAAGTCGTGTTCGGTGCCACGGTTGAATACGAAGACCTCGACACCGAGAAAAAGTCCACCTATCAAATCGTCGGCGAAGACGAGGCTGATTTCAAGATCGGCAAGATTTCGGTGGGCTCACCGCTGGCGCGCGCGCTCATCAGCAAGTCCGTCGGCGACGTGGTGGAAGTGCAGGCACCGGGCGGTGCCCGCGAAGTTGAGATCGTTAGCGTTCGTTACGTCTGAAGAACGGATTGATCGCCGTTGTTGATCGCGCCTGACCGGCGCACAGATTTCGCGCTGCGAGGACGATGCGCTGTTGCTCGCAGTCCCCATCATTTCGAGTGAACCATCCGGCGATTTAACTGCCGCGAGGGCTTGTGTTGTTTGACAACAGCAGTACACGTGTCGAATTGACAACATCGCACTTTTATTGATCGTTCAACTAATGTTTGTCAGGTACTAGTCAGCGTAATTCTGCACCCAAAATTTGACGATTCATGCTATCTTGACGTGTGGCTTTTGAATCTGAATCGCCCGAACAACGAGCTAACGCGAAACCGCCTCATGTTTGTTCTAAAGCGAAAGTGACTATGCACATTGATTCCCCTCCCCGAAAAAGCACCGTAGTTGAACTAATTCGTATTGCAACTAAAAGCGCGGCCGTAATGGCATTTGCCGCCGTAGCAGCCGCTGCCATCGGCAGTTCGTTGGCATTGGCCGCAGCCCCGTACATTAAGGCCGATAAGCCAATTACGGATGAACAGGGCCGCATACATATCACCATCAACTTCTTCGACGATGCGGCTCTGACATATCCCAGCAAAGTCACGCCGCTGCCGCGTACTAAGCCGGACGGTGAAAACAGTCCAATCGAGTTTTTTCACAAGCCACAGGCCGAAGCGCTCATCGCCGATTTCGAGAAAGCCTACCGCTTTGAGCGTAGCCGGCATGACCAGTTGGGTCGGGACTAGTGTGACGACCTTTGCCACGCCCGATCAGGTCAAACGCCTTCAGGACGACAAGCGCGTGAAGACCATTTATGACGATGTTGCGAACCGATTTTCATGGGCGGACAACACGGTGAATGGGGAAACCACATCGTGGGGACATCAGGCCGTCAACGGGAAGGTGCGCACCGTCAGCAACAACCGAAAGGTCTACATCATCGATTCGGGGGTGGCGGCCCACTACGACTTGAACAGCGTTTCAGTACGGCTCAATGTCGCCTGCGGCGCATACAACTGCAATGGCTCCAATCCCTCGATGTACCCTGTCGTTGGCTGCTATGCGCATGCCACGCATGTGGCGGGGATTATCGGTGCGCAGTCCGGCAACGGGCTCGGCACCAACGGCGTGTATGCAGGCGCGAATATGGTGTCGTTGAGCGTGCTGATTCGTACCGGCGGCGACATGTGCGCCGCGCTGAATGAGACTACCGGTACTGCTCTCAGCGTTTATAACAGCCGCATCGGCAATGCGCTTGATTACATTTACTGGGATACGCTGTACAACAACTCCTCGCAACTGGTTAACGTGGTAAATATTTCGATCAACTCTGCTGGACTGTCAATTGATTCTGGAGACCCTCAGGTGAATTGGGCGCGGGTGCAGAAGGTTGCCACACCCGCTTTGGAATCCGTCTACATCGGATGTGCGCGACCACAGAATGACTGCACGTATGAAGAGTCGCATCGAGACTATTATTTTGCCGGTGCCTTTGTGGCTCAATCCGCTGGCAACGACGATAGCGAGCTAACTTGTATTGGCGATTTATCGCTGGCTGGACACCAGTCCGCTAGTAGACATTACTTACCCTATGCGGTGGTGGGGCAAATTACCTACCCTGACGCTTATGACGGAATTATGGTCGTCGGTGCAGTTAATATCAATGGCAATCGCCCATCGCCATATTTTTCGCCGTCCATTCCGTACGGCTTGACGCAGACTGATCGCGGGTCGAATTTTGGCACCTGCGTTGACATCTGGGCACCTGGCAATGCAATCTATTCAACATGGGGTGAGTTAAACGGCAACACGCTCGTCGGCCCGACCTACTCAAATATCGCGTCGATTAGCGGCACTTCGATGGCCGCGCCGCACGTAGCGGCCGCTGCAGCGTACTATGCTGATACCTACAACCTCGCAACGCCTAGCGCGATCGAGCAAAAAATCCGAGCCAATTTTAATTCGGCATTTACGTCGTTTAACGTTGTGAAGTTGCAATGAATACGACCGTTGCAACCACTGTCCGGACATGGATGTGTTGTGCCTTCTTGGTGGGCTCCGGGTCAATAAAAAGGGCTCGGAATCGACGCGCGTCTGCGTTAAACGAGATACAGAAAAGTCGACCGCTGTCGAGGCAGTTTGTGTCGGCGCTGAATGCAGTCGGCGCGATAGCTTTGGTCTGCGTCGCCTGCCCAGTCCACGCGGCATTTCCCGAGAGTGATCTGAGTCAGTACTACCGCGACTTTCCAAATAGCTCGGATGCTCGAACAAAACCAACGTCCACTCGCCCGGTGGCGGAACTCGTGCCGCGCGCAGACATCACCGGCGGCGGGCCAGCGCTAGCAAACGTGGTCGTGGAGGGCAACAGCTTTCGCTATGTGCCCTTGCAACGACCCTACGCTGTACCCAGTTTGGTCTGGTACAACGCGTATCGAAATGGCATGGTGTCGATAACTCAATTCCGTGAGGACGTGTGCAACGGCGGTTTGGAGTTTACGAATACGCCAACAGCCGACTCAAGCAAAACCATAATGGAGAACTACTGGTACAACCCTTCAGCTACACCGATGGCCGATCTGAGGCTTCCGCCTTACTACGGCGTCGGCTATGGTACGTGTAATGTGTCTTTGCCCGAATTTGGTACTGTCCGATTGACCAACGACGAGATGACGTTTGGTGCCCCTATGCGGCGCACCGCGCTGGACGGCAGTCAATATGATGCGTCGCCGATGAAGCTCGTGCGCAACGGCCTGCCTTGGTATACGCACTTCTTCGGCTATCACCTGGGTCTGGTGGCTAACGAGAGCAACTGGAACGATGCCAACGTTGGCCGCGCTGGTGACTTGGTGGGATTCTTTCGCTTTCCCAGTCCGGTGAACAACTTTGAGCTCACGGCACTTCCGCCGCCGTGGGTGGAAGAAGATGTCGTCGAATACGTGAATCAGGCGGACTTTCCGGCGCAGCCCGGCGGGCAGTTCTTTTACGCGGTTCGTGCTGAGGACAAAGCCTTGCTCGATTCCGTACCGGCATGGAAACGCAGTGGAAACGCGTTCAAGAGCGGCGGCTACGTGAGTGCGTGCCGTTTCTACGGCGGCAAGAACGGCGGGCCGAATACTCACTTCTACAGCGCGGACGACAAAGAATGCGACGCGCTCAAAAAGATTGCTGCGCTGAACTACGAAGGCCAAACCTTCGCCGTGAACATGCCGATGCCGGGTGTGAACGCAGACGGTAGCAAGCCTTGCCCGATCGACAGCAAGCCGCTCTACCGACTCTACAACAACGCGTCATCTTCGAACGGAAGCTTCGTTAGTAACCATCGCTACACGGCGAGCCGCGACGACGTCACGCTCGCCGTGCGCGCGGGTTGGGTTGACGAAGGGCAGGTGATGTGTGTGCCGCTGTAAGGCACGCGCTAAACCGCTAACAATTCCACATCAAACATCAGCGTAGCGTTCGGCGGAATCACGCCGCCTGCGCCGCGTGCGCCGTAGCCTAGGCTTGCCGGGATGATGAGGGTGCGTGCGCCGCCAATTTTCATGCCTTGCACGCCTTCATCCCAACCTTTGATGACGCTGCCTGCACCCAGATCAAACGCGAACGGGTCGCCGCGATCTTTGCTGGAGTCGAATTTCGCTCCTTTGATGCCGTCGTTATAGAGCCAGCCGGTGTAGTGCACCTGCACGTGCGCGCCCGCTGCGGCCTCTGCGCCGCTTCCCACGGTGGTGTCGATGTATTGGAGGCCGGAGGCGGTGGTGTGCATGAAGAATCTGCTTTAAAAATTGAGGAGACAGAGAATCGTAACAGGGGCCGTCGCGCCGCGCGGGCGCAAAACCGAACTTGCGCACGGTGCGTAGCATCACAACGTGGCCCGATTGCTGCGAGTAGCGTGGGAAGGTGGGGCAGCACCGGTTGAACCCAGCACAAAAATAAAGGGGACTTACAAGTATGAATGCGAATAAAAGTTGGATTCTGGCCGCGCTTGTCGCGATGGGTATGGTGGCAACAGCGGCCTCGGCGCAGTCCGGAAATGGCGTCACCGGGCGGCTCTTCGCCGATTCCAGTGGTCGCTTATTGGCCACCGGCGGCGTGTCCACCATTGAAGGTGCGGGCGGCGGCGGGTTAAGCACATGGGCGCTGATCACGGGCTACGGCACCGACGCGCAGATCGGGGCCAACGTGCATTACACCGCAGCCAAAACGCGCGATTATTCGCTGCAATCGGGCGGCGTGGCCATTGGGCTGTATGACCGCGTTGAGCTGTCCTACGCGAATCAACAATTTGACACAAAAGATGTGTTGGTGGCGATCAGCCCGACGCTGCGTGGCTACAAGCTCAAGCAAGATGTGTTCGGCGTCAAAGTTCGCGTGCTCGGCAATGCCGTTTACGATCAGGACACGTGGGTGCCGCAGGTGTCAGTGGGGCTGCAATACAAGGACAACAAGGACGCCACCGTGATCCCGTTTTTAAACGGCGCGTTGAAGGCGCTCACGCCGGACATTCGGAACAGCGGAACCGATTTTTACGTCGCCGCGAGCAAGCTGTACTTAGAGCAAAGCGTGCTGGTAAACGGCACGGTGCGCTTCTCGAAGGCTAATCAATACGGATTGCTCGGCTTCGGCGGGCCGGACGGACATCGCTACCGGCCCGAATTTGAAGGATCGGTTGCGTTCTTGTTGCGTCGCGATTTAGTGATCGGCGCGGAGGCTCGCATCAAGCGCGGCAATCTGAAAAACCCGGCGCTGAATCTGCGTGAACAGGCGGCGTGGGACGTGTTCGTGGCGTACTTCCCGAGCAAAAATATTTCGATCACAGCGGCGTATGTAGATCTCGGCGAGATCGTCGGCGCGCTCACGGCAAATCGTCGGCAGGCCGGTGCGTACCTATCGTTGCAAGCGGGGTTTTGAGCGGCCAAATTATTCGTAAGCGCCCACGGCAATCGCGCTCACATTGATGCCGTCGAAATAGACGGTGGACGCGGGCGTGGCGGGCATTGGAACGGGGAGCGTTTCAACCGCGTAGACGTTGTTGGCCGAGGTGGTGGCCTCTGAGCTGTCGATGATGGCAGCAAACGACACTGCCGCAGCGACCAGCACGGCGAATGCGCCAACCACGGTGAGCAGTAAATTAAGCGAACGATTCATGATGAATTTCCTGACTCTGCATCGCAGGGTTTCGGCTGAGGCAAGAGGTTGCTCAGCATCGTAATGAGCTAGACGCAGGCCACTCAAAAAAGCGGACATCGCCGCTTCATTTCGTTCAACATCACGTGCACAGCTTTTTATTTAAAGCGCGGCTTGTTGCGGGCTCAGGCGCTTAAATGTGAAAAGTCGATAATGTGTAAAATCGCGGTCTAGCCCCAACGTAATAAGGCTTCTACATAAAAGTTGTAGTGCGCGCTCATCGCGGCAAGACCTGCTGATCTGCCCTCGCTCTTTCCTGTCGCCATAGCGCAACAGTGCGGCTTCTATAATTACTAGGCTTGTCGCACGAGCCTCAAAAAAAATGGGCTCAACCGACGGCGGCGCGGAGTTTTTGCGGGCCAAGTGCTGGAGGACAGCTGTGCTGGGGTGAGGTTTCACAGCGCAATTGCAGCCACTACGGAAGCCGTGCCGCGGTAATCGTCACCCAACACTACAAGGGAGTTCACAACAATATGTCAGCCACCACTTGGCTCATCATTTCGCTCGTCTGCGGAATGGCGGCAATCGTCTACGGAGTTGTTTCGATTTCGTGGATCAACGGCCTCTCAGCCGGCAACGCGCGCATGCAAGAAATTGCTGGCGCGATTCAAGCGGGCGCTAAGGCCTACCTCGACCGGCAATATCGCACCATCGCCATCATCGGCGCGATTCTCGCGGTCATTATTTTCTTTGTGCTTGATGGCAAAACCGCACTCGGCTTCGTGCTCGGCGCGGTGCTTTCGGGCGCGGCAGGCTTCATCGGCATGAACGTGTCGGTGCGGGCCAACGTGCGCACCGCTGAGGCCGCTCGCTCGGGCATCAACGCAGCTCTTGCGGTGGCCTTCCGTGGCGGCGCAATCACCGGCATGCTGGTGGTCGGTTTGGGCCTGATCGGCGTGGCTGGTTTTTACTGGTTTTTGCTCGGCACGGCGAATTTCGCGCCGAACCAGATGAAAGAAGGACTGCACACACTCATGGGCCCGCTGATCGGCTTCGCGTTCGGCTCGTCGCTCATCTCGATTTTTGCGCGTCTCGGCGGCGGCATTTTCACCAAGGGTGCTGACGTGGGTGCGGATTTAGTGGGCAAAGTTGAAGCTGGCATTCCGGAAGACGACCCAAGGAATCCTGCCGTGATCGCCGACAACGTGGGTGACAACGTGGGCGACTGCGCTGGCATGGCCGCTGACTTGTTCGAGACCTACGCGGTGACCATCATCGCCACCATGCTGCTCGGCGCGCTCTTGATGAAGTCGCATGCGGCGGCGGCTGCCGTGTACCCGCTCGCGCTCGGCGCGGTGTCTATCATCGCCTCGATCATCGGCTGCTACTTCGTGAAGTACAGCGGCAAAGGCAAGATCATGAACGCGCTGTACAAGGGATTGGCCGTGGCAGCGATTTTGTCGCTGATTGCGTTCTATTTTGTGACCAACATCGTGTTTGCTGGCGTTGATAGCGTAAACACGTTGCGCCTGTTCGGCGCATGCGTGGTCGGCATCGTGCTCACTGGCGCGCTGGTGATGATTACCGAGTACTACACCGCGACGGAATACGCCCCCGTGCGCCACGTCGCGCAGGCATCGACCACCGGCCACGCCACCAACATCATCGCCGGTATCGGCATCTCGATGAAGTCCACCGGCTACCCAGTGGTCGCCGTGTGTATCGCCATTTTGGCGTCGCATTGGCTGGCCGGTTTATACGGCATTGCCGTGGCAGCTACTGCCATGCTGTCAATGGCCGGTATCGTGGTTGCGCTTGACGCTTACGGCCCGATTACTGACAACGCTGGCGGCATCGCTGAAATGGCTGACTTGCCAAAAGAAGTGCGCGCCGTGACCGATCCGTTGGACGCGGTGGGCAACACCACCAAGGCGGTCACCAAGGGCTATGCCATTGGCTCGGCAGGTCTTGCCGCACTGGTGCTGTTCGCCGACTACACGCATGGCCTCGAAAGCCGTGGATTGAATGTGTCGTTCGATTTGTCGAACCACATGGTCATCGTGGGCCTCTTTATCGGCGGCCTGATTCCGTTCTTGTTCGGCGCGATGGCGATGGAAGCCGTGGGCCGTGCAGCGGGCGCAGTGGTTGAAGAAGTTCGCCGCCAGTTCCGTGACATCAAGGGCATCATGGACGGCACCGGCAAGCCTGAATATGGCCGCGCCGTTGACATGCTGACGACAGCCGCGATCAAGGAAATGATCGTGCCGTCGTTGCTGCCCGTGTTCGTGCCGATCCTCGTCGGCGTGATTCTCGGGCCCGAAGCGTTGGGCGGTTTGATGATGGGGGCGATCATTACTGGCCTGTTCGTCGCGATCTCGATGTGTACCGGCGGCGGTGCATGGGACAACGCCAAGAAATACATCGAAGATGGCCACCACGGCGGCAAAGGCTCCGACGCACACAAAGCGGCTGTGACTGGCGACACCGTGGGCGATCCGTACAAAGACACGGCCGGTCCTGCGGTCAATCCACTCATCAAAATCATCAACATCGTTGCGCTTTTGATCGTGCCTGTGGTGGCCTCGTTGCACGGCGGCAAGGCTGATGCGGGTAAAGCGGCGACGACGGCCAGCACGCCTATGGCTGCGGTTACTGCGCCAGCGGCAACTGCTGCACCAGCGGCTGCCGCAGTCGTCGTGGCAGGTGCCCCGGTGGTCGCTGCCGCTGCTACGGCGCCCGCTCCAACTTCGTCCATCACAGGTATCAGCGATGCCGGTGCGATGACTATCGTTTCAAAAGTGGACGGTGACAAAAGTACGGGGCAGTTGAACCTCTACTTCGCGAGCGCGTCGGCAGAGTTGCCTCCAAATGCTGCCAAAGGAGTGACGGAGTTGGTTGCGGCATTTAAGGCTAAAGCTAACGGCAAGCTCGTGTTGAGCGGCTATGTTGATCCAAGCGGAGATGCTGCAAAGAACGCAGAGCTTGCCAAGCTGCGCGCGTTCGCGGTTCGTGATGCGCTCAAGGCAGCGGGCGTCGCCGAAGACAAGATCGAGCTCAAAAAGCCTGAAGATTTGACGGCGGGTTCGACCACCGCCGCTGAAGGGCGTCGCGTTGAGGTTAGCCTGCAATAGCACGCTGCTACACGCAAAAAAAAGCCACCTCCGGGTGGCTTTTTTGTGACCTCGCCTCGCTTTGCCAGCTTTGCCATCGGTGGCAGCTTTGCCAGCGTTGTAAGCGGCACCACCGCGATGGTTGTGGCGGCATGCGGCAGTCGGCGCGGCACGTCGCTCACGGCGCGCACGTTCGAAACCCCGCAAACACGTCATTCCGATGCGGTAAAAAATAATTGCGATAGCGCGCGTGATGCAGGATGTCGAGGGTGGCGTGCGAGCCGCCGCGCAACACGCGATGCCGCCCGTCAAACCACGGCGCTGAATATTCGCGGTAGCGATCCGGCGTAAAGCCGGGATAGGGCGCGAACGTGGACGCCGTCCATTCCCACACGCTGTTGCCGCAGTCGATTGCGCCGCGCGCGCAAGCTGCGGCCCATTCGTATTCGCTGGGCAGCCGCCGCCCGGCCCAGTGGCAGTATTCGTCGGCTTCGAGGGCGCTCACGTGGATTACCGGGGCTCTAGGTTCAAGCGGCAGCCAAGCGTTAAAGCTGCGAGCCTCCCAGCCCTGCGGGCCGCTGCGCCAGTAGCGCGGATGCGGGTTTGCGGTGCGCGCCTGATATTCGCCCGATTCGACAAATTGCAAAAATTGGGTGTTGCTGATCGGTGTGTGGTCGATGCTAAAGCGGCTCACACTCACCTGGTGCGCCGCACGTTCGTTGTCGAAATTGAAGCCTGCGGATGGATCTTCAATTAAGTGATGCCCCGCGTGTAGCGCGATTTCGCCGGGGCGATGCATATCCTGCAGCGACCGCACCCAAGCGGGTTGCGCCCAGCCGAGCGTTTGCGCGCACCACGCCAGCGCCTCTAGATGCATCGCCTCATGAAACATCACCAAGCGAAACGGATACAGCCCCGCGTCGGTTTCATCCACCCGATCCAGAGCAGCAAGCGTCAGCGCGAGCGAGCGATCCAAGTAGTCAAATGTGGCCGCGCGCGTGAGTTGCGGCAAGTTCCAGCGCGCCCCGTGGGCAATGGTGTTCGAATTGAGAAACCCGTCACAGTCAGCCCAAACAGAATCGCAATCAGTTCGCGTGTCACCACCCGCCGTGTTGTACGCACCGCGCACGCACCACCATTCAGCAAACCACGCCACGTGCGCGGCTTCCCACAGCGGCGGGCTGAGTGTGGCAACTATGGGCGGCGCGATTTGTGCGTCCGTCAGCGTGCCCACAAAGTCACGCAGATAGCCGCGCAACCGCAGCAATTGCGCTGCCACCTCGGTGCGGTTGAAACGCCGCGCGCGGAATCCGACGTCAAACAGTGCAGTGTGCGATAGTTGTTGCATGAAGCCTAGTGTTGTGATCGTGTCGCCCGCAAACGCCAAAGCCAACAACGGCAATTGGCATACGGCCGCCCGGTGGGCGCGGTTTTTGAGCCATGATTATGCGGTGAATGTGGTGCAGAGCTGGTCGGCAAGAGACGCACGGCCCAACGTGATGCTGGCGCTGCACGCGCGACGCTCGGCCGAGTCGATGGCGCAGTTTCGCCAAGGGCGTGCCGAGGGCGGGTTGATCCTCGCGCTGACTGGCACGGATGTGTACGGCGACATCCACACTGATGAGGCTGCGCAGCGCTCGTTGTGGCTTGCAGATCGACTGATCTTGCTGCAACCGAACGCGATGTTCGAGCTGCCCGACGCGCTGCGCAACAAGTGCGAGACGATCTTTCAATCAGCGACCACTTTGACGCAAGGCACACCATCATCAAGACATTTCAACATCGTGCAAGTCGGTCATTTGCGCCATGAAAAAGATCCGTTTACGCCGATCACCGCGCTGCGTTTGTTGCCCGCAGAAAGCTGCATTCGCCTAACCCAAATCGGCACCGCGCTCGACGTGCATCATGCCGACACGATGGCCGTGGTGCTGCGCGACGAGCCGCGTTTGCAATGGCTGGGCGGGCTCACGCGCGCACAAACGCGGCAGCGCATCAAGCGCGCGCACCTGCTCGTCATCGCAAGCCTGATGGAGGGCGGTGCCAACGTAATCGTAGAAGCGATCACCGCAGGCACGCCCGTGATCGCAAGCCACATCAGCGGCAACATCGGCATGCTGGGCGACGATTACCCCGGCTATTTTCCGTTCGGCGACACGCAGGCGTGCGCCGCACTCATGCACCGCGCCGAGACCGACGCGCCGTTCATGAAACGACTGACGGCAGCCTGCGCCAAGCGAGCAAAATTGTTTGCGCCAGAGCGCGAGGCGGCGGCGATTCGGGCCGTGGTGGGGCGAGCGATTTAGCGGCAGGTGTGCGGGTTGCGCTCTGAAATGCGCCTATTGATATCGCGGGTTCGGCATGATATCTTTGATATCACACGTTGTTACAAATCAAAGGCAAACAGTGGCCAACATCATCCTGCGCGACCTTGACGACGAGCTGAAAGAAAAGCTCCGCGTGCGCGCTTCTCAACACGGGCAGTCGATGGCCGCCGAGCTTCGCGACATCGTGCGTGATGCGCTGCTGGTAAAAAAGTCTACCGGTGCCGAATCAAAACGACTTTTCGCTGAACTGCGAAAACTAAGCGCTAGTCGCACCGACGATTTATCAACGGCGCTGATTCGACAGATGCGAGACGCGCGTTGACTTGGGTGATCGACGCCAGTGTGGCTGTAAAGTGGGTGCTGCAAGAGCAGCATTCATCCGTTGCAGAAGAATTTTTGGCGCAGGATTTGTTGGCACCCGCGCTGTTACAGATTGAATGCGCCAACGTTTTTTGGCATAAGGTCTCAAAGCAGGAGATGGACGCTGCGGTCGCCGACATCGCATTGCGCGCAATCTTTGGTGTCGGCATCGAGCTTGTTGCTGACGACGCTCTGCTGCTTAATGCGCTGTCGATGGCGAATCAAATCAAGCACCCTGTCTACGACTGTGTTTACGCCGCACTCGCTGAATCGCGCGGCGCGCCCATGGTGACGGCGGACGAAAAATTCGTTCGCGCCTATCGAACTAAACGCTTGCTCAAAACGCCTGCAAAAATGTTGCTGTTGAGTGAAGTCACATAGCGATGTGCAACATTTCTTCCGCGAGATCGCCCGCCTGATAGCCCGCCACGGGGATGCCGAGGCCGCTGACCAGCGCAATAGCTCTAGCCACGCCATAATTAACGCAAACGTCAACGTAGCGAAAAAACGCAGCAATAAGGAGCCACCGCATGTCCCCATTCAAAGCCTATCTAACCACCCAAGAAGGCAAAACATCCAAGACCGAACTGGTTGATTTTTCGCTCGATCAGTTGGATGCGGGCGAAGTGTTGATCGACATTGATTACTCGACGGTGAATTACAAAGATGCGTTGTCCGCGACCGGTGCGGGGCGGATTATTCGGCGGTTTCCTTGCATTGGTGGCATTGATTTGGCGGGTACTGTCTCGGCGTCGACGGACCCGGCGTTTAAGCCCGGTGACAAGGTGATTGCGCACTCGTATGACGTCGGGGTGGCTCATCATGGCGGCTATGCGCAGCGGGCGCGGATGCCTGCGGCTTGGCTCGTTCCTGTTCCGCAAAACATGAGCACGTTTGACGCGATGACTTACGGCACGGCGGGCTTCACTGCCGCGCAGGCGGTGCAGCGCATGCAACATGACGGCCTGCATCCTGCGATGGGGCCGGTGCTGGTCAACGGCGCAACCGGTGGCGTGGGCATGGTGGCCATTGAAATTTTGGCGAAGTTGGGCTATGAAGTGGTGGCCGTTACGGGCAAGGAAAAAGACGTGGATTTGCTCAAAAGTATCGGTGCAAAAAGCGTGCTGATTCGTGGTCAATTTGAAATGACTGAGAAGCCACTCGGTGCTGAGACTTATGCCGGTGCGGTGGACAATTTGGGTGGTGAGCAACTGTCTTGGTTGACGCGAGTGATGAAGGTGGGCGGGGTGATTGCGAGCATTGGTTTGGCGCAAGGCTGGGAGGTGAAAACCACGGTAATGCCATTCATTTTGCGCGGCGTGTCGCTGCTTGGAATCGATAGCGTAAATTGCCCGATGACGCTGCGCCGTGAACTGTGGGGCAAGCTTGCTAATGAGTGGAAATGCGACAAGCTTGCGTCGCATTGCCGTACCGTGTCGTTTGCCGAATTGCCGAGCGTGTTTGATGCGTATGTAAAAGGCGCGGTGACCGGGCGCACGGTGGTAAAGATCGGTTAAGTTTGGCTTTGCTCCGATGGCGGTTCCCGCGTGAAACTGTTGCCCTGTAGGAGCGGCGCGGTGCTGAAATCGCTTGCCCGTTCCGATTCAAGCGTGTGGGGTGCCGTGCAGCGACGATTTATTTGTTCACGGTTGCGTGGCGGGAGCAGATTGCACGTTGGGAAACGCTGTTCAAGCACGTCGCTGAGGTTGAATGTGTGGGCGCAGATTTGGCGGTATTTCACGGCGGAAAACCGCAGAAACGCCTGCCGTATCCGATCATGCCTGCGCCGTGATTTACGCCGTCCACCGACATACAGCTTTTTGTTCAAAGCGCCATTTAACTCGGGCTAAGCGCGAAAAAACGGCAATATCGACTCCTGATTAGCAAGCTGGCTCAGGAAGTATTGACGGTAGTGCTGTATTTGCGTACAGTTACGCATTTGAACGATTGGAGCACCGTCATGCCC
>JAYSRA010000034.1:0-14254 GCA_043721275.1 Burkholderiales bacterium | reverse complement strand
CAAAGCGCTTCAGACGCTCCGGCACTGCCTCAATCAACACGTCGAATTGACGCGAGCCTTCACGGGCGTGTAGCAACGCAGCGCCCAGTGCGGGCATGCGGTCCAGAAACTGGGTGAGGCCCAGTGGTCGGGGATAGACGGTAGGGGCTCGTTGCGAGCCCACAGCTTTGAGGAATTTCACGTGCAGATTATCGTTGTTTCGAGCGACTTTCGAACCAAAAAGAGCTTGTCGGTCGGCGTACCGCAGGTGCTTGGTTTGACCGTTGCGTTGCTGGTGGCGCTGGGCATGACCGCCACGCTCGCCAATTACCTGTCGCTTAAATATGCGGCCACCAGCGATCATCCACTGATCCGCAGTGTGTTGCTGGCCGATCAACACGCCGAGGCGAAGCAACGTCAGCAGCAGATTCAAGACAATATCAACAGCCTCGCGGTGAAGCTCGGTGAGGTGCAAGCGCACATGCTGCGGCTTGATGGTTTGGGCGAAAAGTTGGCTAAAGTCGCCGGGCTCAAACCGCAAGAACTGCCGAGCGCCACGGCCAACGCGGGTCGCGGCGGTGCGGCCACAACCGGTGCGCCATTGTCAATTGATGACTTCGCCAAACAATTGAGCGAGCTTTCTGGCACGGTTGACGTCAAAGCCGATCAGCTCACGGTGCTTGAGGCGCTGTTGGTGGAAGGCAGTGCGCAGCGCAAATTCCTGCCCACGCTGCCGCCGATTGAAAATATCAATTACACCTCGAACTTCGGCTACAGGATCGACCCTTTCAACGGCCATTCAACGTTCCACGAAGGCGTGGACTTTGCCGCTGAAACCGGGACGCCCATTAACGCAGCCGCCAGCGGCAAAGTGATTTATGCAGATTTCCATCCCGCTTACGGCAAATGCGTCGAGATTGACCACGGTAATGGCCTCGTCACCCGTTATGCGCATGGCTCGGAACTGCTGGTCAAAGAGGGCGACCTCGTGGTGCGCGGCCAGCGTATCGCGCGCGTGGGCTCGACCGGCCGCTCCACGGGGCCGCATCTGCACTTTGAAGTGCGCCTCAATGGCGTTGCGCAAAACCCTGGCCGGTTCCTCGCGGTGCTTTAGGCCCGCTAAGCGCCATTCATCGGCGGGCACTTTTCGCCCGCTCCGCCAAATCAGCCTAGCCGGCCGCGTCGGCTTAAAATCTAGGGTTTCGCCCGCGCTGGCGCATCATGTATTGATGCGACACGCGGGCATTGCCACATTCGCTGCGCACTAACTCCGCGCGACCATAGACCATGATCGATAAATTCCTCAAAACCATTTTTGGTAGTCGCAACGACCGCCTGCTCAAACAGTTTCGCGCTCAAGTCGTCAAGATTAACGCGCTGGAGCCCGGACTGAAGGCGCTGACCGACGACCAGTTGCGCGGCAAAACGGCGGAGTTCAAACAACGCATTGCCGCTGGTGAAACGCTTGACGACCTGTTGCCCGAAGCGTTTGCGGTGTGTCGCGAAGCCGGTTTCCGGGTGCTCGAAATGCGCCACTTTGACGAGCAGTTGCTCGGCGGCATGGCGCTGCACGCAGGCAAAATTCCCGAGATGCGCACCGGCGAAGGCAAAACGCTTACCGCCACGCTGGCGATTTATTTGAATGCGCTGTCCGGCAAGGGCGTGCATCTGGTCACGGTGAACGATTACCTCGTGGTGCGCGACGCCGACTGGATGGGCCGCATTTATCGCTTTCTCGGCATGAGCGTGGGCACGGTTACGTCACAGCAAGATAATGCGTCAAAAATCGCTGCCTACGCTGCCGATATTACCTACGGCACCAACAACGAATTCGGATTCGATTATTTGCGCGACAACATGGAATACGCGGTGGCTGATCGTCGCCAGCGCGGCCTGAATTACGCCATCGTTGATGAGGTTGATTCGATCCTGATTGACGAGGCGCGCACGCCGCTCATCATCTCCGGTCAGGCCGAAGACAACATCGAGATTTATTACAAGATCAACGGATTGGGGCCCAAACTCGTCAAGCAAACCGATGAGGCCGCGAGCGGTGATTACTGGGTTGATGAAAAGGGCCGGCAAGTTCACCTGTCCGAGGCGGGCCACGAGCACGCCGAGAAATTGCTTGAAGAAATGGGCTTGCTGCCCACCGGTGCCAGCTTGTATGACGCGGCCAATATTTCGCTGATGCATCATGTATACGCCACGCTGCGCGCGCACACGCTGTACAACCGCGACGAGCATTACGTTGTGCAGGACGGCGAGGTCATCATCGTGGATGAATTCACCGGTCGTTTGATGTCCGGTCGACGGTGGAGCGAAGGCCTGCATCAGGCCGTTGAAGCGAAAGAAGGCGTGCCGATTCAGCGCGAAAATCAAACACTCGCATCGATCACGTTCCAGAACTATTTCCGCATGTACGGCAAGCTCGCTGGCATGACCGGCACGGCCGATACTGAGGCCTACGAATTCCAGCAGATTTACAACTTAGAAACGGTGATCATCCCGACCCATCGCGACATGGTTCGTCGCGATGAAAATGATTTGTTCTTCAAATCGACGGCGGAAAAATACGCGGCCGCCGTTCACGATATTCGTGATTGCTACACGCGCGGTCAACCGGTGCTGGTAGGCACCACGTCCATCGAAAACTCCGAGCTGATCGCGGCGATGTTGACCAAGGAAAAACTGCCGCATCAAGTGTTAAACGCCAAGCAACATGAGCGCGAAGCAAGCATCGTGGCACAGGCCGGTTTGCCGAACATCATCACCATTGCCACCAACATGGCTGGTCGTGGAACGGACATCGTGCTCGGTGGTGCCATCGAGCCCGAAATCCGCGCCATTCGTGAAGACGAATCACTAACGCCTGAGCAGCGCAAAGAAAAAATTGCCTCGCTACAAACCGAGTGGCAGAAGCGTCACAATGCCGTATTGGCGGCCGGTGGACTGCGCATCGTCGGCACTGAGCGTCACGAGTCGCGCCGTATCGACAACCAGTTGCGCGGTCGTGCCGGTCGCCAGGGTGATGCCGGGTCGAGCCGCTTCTTTTTGTCGGCCGAAGATCCGCTGATCCGTATCTTCGGGGGCGACCGCATGAAGAACATCATGACGCGGTTGCGCATCCCCGATGGCGAGCCGATTGAGGCGGGCATCATGACCCGCCAGATCGAAAAGGCGCAGCTTAAAGTGGAGTCGCGCAACTTCGATATTCGTAAGCAACTGCTTGAATACGATGACGTGGCCAACGATCAACGTAAAGCGATTTACGAACAGCGCAATCACCTGCTCGAACACACCAACGTCAGCGACACGGTGCGCGACATGGTCGGCGGATGGGTTGAAGACACGGTCAATCTGCACGTGCCGCCAGAGAGTCAGGAAGAGCAGTGGGACTTGCCCGCACTTGAGGCTGCGTTGCGCGAAATTCACATCGATGCGCCGGTGGCCGAGTGGCTTAAAAAAGAACCCGATCTCGACGACACCGACATCCGAGAACGTTGCAAAAAAGCGGCGCTAGACACCTACAACGAGAAGCGCCAAATCGCGGGCGACGACGTATTCAGCCAGTTCGAGCGCAACATCTTGCTGCAAATCATGGACACCCAGTGGCGCGAGCATTTGTCGAACCTCGACCTGCTGCGTCAAGGCATTCATCTGCGTGGCTACGCACAGAAAAACCCGAAGCAGGAATACAAACGCGAATCATTTGAAATGTTCGGCGGCATGCTGGATCGCTTCCGCGCCGAAGTCGTTCGCATTTTGATGACGGTGCAGGTGCGCACTGAGGCCGACGCTCAGGCCGTTGAGCCCGCGCCCGCGATGCAAAATGTGTCGTACAAGCATGCCGATGTGGACGGTTTGACGGGCGAAGAGGCGGTCGCGATTGCGTCTGCATCCGACAACGGCAATCAGCCTATCGTCAACGAAGGGCCAAAGCTAGGGCGCAATGATCCGTGCTGGTGCGGTTCGGGCAAGAAATACAAACATTGTCACGGGCGGCTGGATTAACGACGGAGGCGCTTAATAACTCGTCACCTTGGCTAATTTGTCACCCCGGCTAAGGCCGGGGCCCACGCCGGGTTAAGGGCGTGGATACCGGCCTTCGCCGGTATGGCGATAGTTGGGATGCGATTAGTGTTTCGAGGCAATTGCAACAGCGCACACCTTAACTATCAAATTATTCGATGCCAGTTTCCTACATTCCCTTAGACCCATCGCTCGCCCACCCCATCAAAGGCGTGCGCTTTGCTGCCGTGCAGGCGGGGGTGCGAAAACCCAATCGCTATGACCTGTTGGTCGCTGAATTTGACGAAGGCACGGCGGTCGGTGGTGTGTTCACGCTGAACCGCTTTGCCGCAGCACCGGTGCAAGTGTGCCGCGAACATCTCGCAACGTCGGCCCGCATTCGCGCGTTGGTGGTCAACACAGGCATCGCTAACGCGGCAACGGGCGAGCTGGGGCTCACCAATGCCCGTGCAACCTGCGAAAGCGTGGCGAGGGCGCTGGGCGTCACCGCAGCACAGGTGTTGCCGTTCTCGACCGGCGTCATCCTCGAACACCTGCCCATGGATCGCGTCCATGCAGGCATCAACGCCGCAGCGGCAGAACTCAAGGCGAACCAACTCGCCACCTGGGATCGCGTCGCGCAGACCATCATGACCACCGACACCGTGTACAAACTGGCCAGCGCGCAGGCCACAGTCGGCGGCAAAACGATCAACGTCACCGGCATCGCCAAAGGCGCGGGCATGATCCAGCCGAACATGGCCACACTGCTGTCGTTCGTGTTCACCGATGCCGCCATCGCGCCGGCCCTGCTGCAACCGTTGACGAAGCGTGTGGCGGACGCCACGTTCAACCGCGTTACGGTCGATGGCGACACCTCCACCAACGACAGCTACATCATCGCAGCCACCGGCAAAGCGGGCAACGCGCCAGTCACGTTGCTCGACTCCGCTGATGGCATCGCGCTCATCACCGCGCTCGAAAAAGTGAGCCTAGAACTCGCGCAAGCTATCGTGCGCGATGGCGAAGGCGCGACCAAATTCATGACCATTGCGGTGAGCGGCGGGAAAGACTTTTCCGAATGTGATCGCATCGCGCGCGCAGTGGCGCATTCGCCGCTCGTCAAGACTGCGTTCTTCGCCTCTGATCCAAACCTCGGACGCATTTTGGCAGCGGTCGGCTACGGCGCGCCGATGGATCTCGATCCTGCGAAAGTTACTGTGCATTTGAACGAAGTGCTGGTTGCGGAAAAAGGCGGACGCGCTGCCAGCTACTCAGAGGCCGACGGAGCACGCACGATGAAAAAGGAAGACATTACGGTGGCCATTAACCTCGGTCGCGGCACGGCGTCGCAGACCATTTATACCTGCGATTTCTCGTATGACTACGTGAAGATCAACGCGGAATACCGCAGCTAAATTGAACTTGCCGTGAGCCAATCCAGCAAACAGTTTCTTGAAACGTTATTGCGCATTGCTGACGCGCTTGAGCGTATGGCCCCGCCGCCGCACGCCACGCCTGATTTTGCGATAAGTGTGGCCGCGCGCTGGCGCGTGTCGGGCACGCACAAATATTTAGAAACCGTGCAACACGTGCATCACATGCAGGCCGATTGGCTGATCGGCGTTGAAGCGCAGCACCATTTGATTAACCGCAACACGGCGCAGTTTGTCAGCGGCAAACCGGCCAACAACGTACTGCTCACCGGCTCGCGCGGCACCGGCAAAAGCTCGCTTGTTAAAGCGATGCTGGCGCGCTATTCGGGCGAAGGGCTGCGCCTGATTGAGGTCGAAAAAGAGCACTTGAACGATATGCCCGACATCGTTGATTTAATCGCCAACGAGCCGTATCGATTCGTGCTGTTTTGCGATGATCTTTCGTTTGATTCGGGCGACGGCAGCTACAAGGCATTGAAGGCCATTTTGGATGGCTCAATTGCGGCGGCAACGCCCAACGTGCTGCTTTATGCAACGTCAAATCGTCGCCATTTGCTGCCTGAATATTTTCACGAAAACGAAGCGACAAAGTACGTTGGCGAAGAGGTTCATTTCGGCGAAAGTATCGAGGAAAAAATCTCGCTCTCAGAACGTTTCGGGCTGTGGATTTCGTTCTATCCGTTCTCGCAGGACGAGTATCTGGCTGCGGTCAGATCGTGGGTCACGCAGCTCGGCGCGGGTGTTCCCGCAGAGGCAAAAGCGCGCGAGCTTTTTGATCGCGACGCGCTGAATTGGGCGCTGCAACGCGGCTCGCGTTCGGGCCGTGTGGCATATCAATTTGCTCGCGATGTTGCGGGCCGGGCGACGGTTGCCGATGTTGCGGGATGATATTTCGCGCTTCGATGCCAACGACGCGCGTCCGTTGACCCGAGTCGCAGTCGCCATCATCGAGCGAACTATCGACGGCGAATATCAGGTGCTCTTCGCGCAACGGCCGGTCGGAAAAGCGTACGCGGGTTACTGGGAATTTCCCGGCGGCAAGATTGAGTCGGGCGAGTCGGTGATCGACGCACTGATCCGCGAAATCGATGAGGAGTTGGGCCTGCGCATCTTGAGCGCAACGTTTTGGCGAACCGAGTATTTCAGTTACGAGCACGCCCACGTCGAACTCAATTTTTGCCGCAGCAGTGACTGGTCTGGCGAGCCACGTGGGCGGGAAGGTCAGGCGTTTGCTTGGCAGTCGCCTGATGCGATTTCGCTGACGCCGTTGCTGCCAGCGTTGCACGCTGTTGAGAGCAACGTTTTGGTGGGATTGCGCAGCAAAATTTGATCATCAGCTTTTGATCGAAACGCCCATTCTGCTTGGGCAACCGACGCTGTTTGCTAAATAGTCGATATTCTTCCTAACGCCGTGCTAGCCCTAGTCAGATGGGGCGTTCAGCCAAAAGCTGATATAAAAAAATCAGTCCGATTCGGACGAAATTCCCGCGTTTTGATCGTCGCCGTCGGGCGGCGTGGCGTTGGCGATTCGATACTCCTCGTTCGCCCACGCGCCGAAATCGATGTTCTTACAGCGGTCAGAGCAAAACGGACGAAACGCGTTTTCTTTGATCCAGGCGACCGGTTTTTCGCAGCGGGGGCAGGCAACAACTTTCATCAGCAGATTTTAAAGTCCGCACAACGCCAGTTTGAACGGAATGTTTCGCGCCGTAACACCAGCGCGACCAGTGCCCTGAAACTGCGGACTTTGATCGAGAAAACGCACGTTCACGGTGTATTTATTGGCGCTGACTTCCGGCACCACGGCGTGCCCAGATGCAACCGCAATCCGCGCCAATAACGGCGGACGCGTGTTGGCCAATGCGCGCTGAAAATTGCCGTGGTGTGCGGTCTCGTCCACCATCTGGCTCGACTCGCGCAGCAGCCGCAGCACCAGCACCACCGCCTCTTCGAGCGGGGCCAGCGGGTCTAGCCATTCCTTGAGTTGCGCTCGTCGCTCAAACTCGCTGTGTTGCAGCCAGCTGTGCAGCATTGGCAATTCAAACGCGCACGCTCCACCCGGGCTAACCGCGCGCTGGCGCACCGCTTGCAGCCAATCGGTGTCGCGCAAGTGTTGGCCAATTTTGCCGATCTGGCCGTGCAAATCGTGAATCACGGCGTCCATGTCGCTCAAAAATTCGGTGAGCGCTTCACGCGCCACGTCCGGGTTGTCAAGCTGCGTGCCCCACACCGTGCGCTGCCGATCCAGCTCCTGCAGCAAGTCTGTTTTCAGGTCGCTACGACCGGCCGTATCAATGATGTGAAACAGGCCAAGCAGCGCACTGCGATGGTCGATGCTGTCTTTGCGCGCTGAGAACACGCGGGTGCGTCCAAACAGCTCTTCAAGGCGCAACCACGTGCGCGCGCGCTCGGTGAGCGGGCATTCAAAGGTGAGCACGTCGGGTGACGTCACAGCGCCTCCGTCACCGGCATGTTTGCCAGCGCGGCGTTGGCCACAAATAAGCGGTGCAGGCTGGCAACTTGCGGCTCAAGCAGCGATTCAGCCCCCGAATTGTCGATTACAAATTGGGCATGCCGCAGTTTGTCAGCGCGCGACATTTGACTGGCAATAATCTGTTCAACGGTGGCCAGTGGTAGGCCGCGGATGCGCGTAACGCGGTCAATTTGTGTGGCCGCATCAACGTCCACCAGCACTGCGCAATTGATGCGGTCAACGTAGCCTTTTGACTCGAACAATAGCGGCACCATGTGAATTACATACGGCGCTTTTTTTGCCGCAACTGAGGCAAGCGCCACCTGTGTTTCGGCGCGAATCATGGGGTGCAGAATGGCTTCAAGCTTTGCGCGTTCTGAGGGCTGCTCGAACACGCGGGCGCGCAGTGCAGCGCGGTCAAGCACGCCGTCGGTCACAATGCCCGGAAAGGCGTTCGCAATGTCCGGAATGGCCGGGCCGTTGGGTTGTGTCAGTGCGTGCGACAGCGCATCGGCATCAATAACGAACGCGCCGAGGCGGGCAAAGTGCGCAGCCGCGCTTGATTTTCCGGAGCCAATGCCGCCAGTCAGTCCCACCACAAACTGATGAGACGGTGTGGTCATGAGCCGAGAAACGCCGCTTGAATTTGGCCGCCGAAAAATAGCGTAATCAACCCCGCAATCGCCAGATACGGCCCAAAGGCAATGGCGGTGTTGCGCCCCTTCTTTTGCACCACCAGAATCGCAATACCTACCACCGCGCCGACCACCGATGACACCAACAACAGCATCGGTAACGCCTGCCAGCCAAACCATGCGCCAAGCGCGGCGAGCAGCTTGAAGTCGCCGTAGCCCATGCCTTCGCGACCGGTGATCAACTTGAATAACCAGTACACCGACCACAGCGTGAGATAGCCCGCCGCCGCGCCAATCACTGCGTCCGGCAGCCGCGTAAACAGGCCGAAAACGTTGAGCAATAAACCGATCCACAGCAGCGGTAAAGTGAGTTGATCGGGCAGCAATTGCGTGTCAAGATCAATGCCGGTGAGTGCCACCAGCACCGCGCAGAAAAGCATCGCTGCAACCGTTTGCAGCGTTGCGCCGAACGTCCACGCGCACGCCAAAAACAGCAGTGCCGTGGTCAATTCGACTAGCGGATAGCGTGCGCTGATGGGCGTCTTGCAGGCTCGACATTTGCCGCGCAACGCGAGCCACGACACGATGGGAATATTTTCGAGCGCAGTAATTAGGTGTCCGCATTGACCGCAGCGGGAGCGCGGCGAGATGAGGTTGAATCGCTCACGCTCCGCAGGTTCTTTGTCCTGCGCGAGGGCCAGCTCGTCCTCCCATGCGCGCTCCATCATCACCGGCACCCGATAGATCACGACATTGAGGAAACTGCCGATCAGCGCACCGAACACCAGCGCCGCAGTGAGGAGCGCCCAGCGCTCTTGCGTCAAAAGTTCCAGCAAGAACGCACCTACACCACCGCGCCGAGCTTGAAGATCGGCAAGTACATCGCCACCACAATGGTGCCGATGACGATGCCCAAAAACACGATCATGATCGGCTCGATCAGTGAGGAAAGCGCCTCCACCGCATCATCGACCTCGCGCTCGTAGAAGTCAGCGACTTTGGACAGCATGCTGTCGAGCGCGCCGGTTTCTTCACCAATGCGCGTCATTTGCAGCGCCATGTTGGGGAACACGTCGGTGTCCTCCATCGCGGTCGTTAGTGCGGTGCCGGTTGACACATTGGTCTGGATGCGTTTGGTCGCTTCGACGAACACCTGATTGCCTGATGCGCCGCCCACCGAGTGAAGCGCGTCAACCAGCGGCACGCCAGCTGCGAACATGGTGGCCAGCGTGCGTGTCCAGCGCGCCACCGCAGCTTTTTCAAGAATGGTGCCGAGCACCGGGAGCTTCAGCGATATGCGGTCAACCGTATGCGCGAACGCGGGGAACCGCTTCCAGCAGAACCAAATGATGTAGCCCGCCACCAGCGGAATAATGGCCACGATGTACCAAAACTTGACGAACCAATCAGACATGTTGACCACCACGTTGGTCAACCACGGAAGGTCGGCACCGAAGCTAGAAAAAACCTGCTTGAACGACGGAATCACAAACCACATGATGATCGCCACCACCACCACGGCCACCACAATGACGGTGGTGGGGTAGAACATCGCGGCTTTGATTTTGCCTTTGAGCGCAAGCGTTTTTTCTTTATAAACCGCGAGGCGATCAAGAATGGAATCGAGGATACCGGCCTGCTCGCCAGCAGCCACCAAGTTGCAGAAAAGCTCATCAAAATGCATGGGGTGACGACGGAACGATACGGCCAGACTGTTACCGGTTTCGATGTCGCCTTTCACCTCAAGCAACAGCCGCGACAGACGATTATTGCCGGTGCTTCGCGCGGCGATGTCAAACGCTTGCAACAGTGGCACACCGGCACGCGCCATCGTTGCCAATTGCCGGGTGAACAGCGCGATTTCTTTTTCCTTGATCGAGCCGCCGCCTTTAAAGGTCTGCTTCTTGATCTTGGTAACTTTAATGCCTTGGCGGCGCAGCGCGTTGCTGACCACCGCCTCGGAGGCTGCGCGCATTTCGCCGCGCACGCGCTTGTTGGCGCGATCGGTGCCTTCCCAAACGAAGGTGCTTGCTTTGACCTCGGGCCGCACTGAGCGGGTCGGTCGGGCTGATGTGGCGGTTGCCATGAAGCTATACCTTCCAGAGACGAGTAGTTGTCATGAGCAGCGAGAGAGAAAAACTAAGCATTGGTGACTGCCTCGATTTCCTCAAGCGAGGTCATTCCCTGTTTCACTTTGCGCAGCCCTGATTCTCTCAGGTTACTGACGCCTTCGCGTTTGGCTTGAGCGGCGATGTCGAGCGTGTTGCCGTTGCTCATGATGATGCGCTGCATGTCCTCGGAGATCGGCATGACCTCGTAAATGCCCACGCGACCTTTGTAGCCCGTGCCTTTGCACGCATCACAGCCAATCGGTTTGTACGGCGTCCAAGTGCCGTCAATGTCGGCCTCCTTGAAGCCACAGGCGAGCAGCGCTTCCACCGGAATATCGGCGGGCTGCTTGCACTGCGCGCACAGTCGTCGGGCCAAGCGCTGCGCGGTGATCAGCAGCACGCTCGACGCAATATTGAACGCCGCCACGCCCATGTTCATGAGCCGAATAAGCGTGGCGGGCGCATCGTTGGTGTGCAGGGTTGACAGCACCAAGTGGCCGGTTTGCGCGGCTTTAATAGCGATGTCAGCGGTCTCTAAATCGCGAATCTCACCGACCATGATGATGTCAGGATCTTGCCGCAAAAACGATTTCAACGCCACGGCAAAGGTCAGCCCCGCTTTGTCGTTGACGTTCACCTGATTGACGCCGGGCAAATTGATCTCGGCGGGGTCCTCGGCGGTAGAAATATTGGTGCCGGGTTTGTTGAGCAAACCCAAGCAGGTGTAGAGCGAGATCGTCTTGCCGGACCCGGTCGGGCCCGTCACCAAAATCATGCCGTACGGCCGCGCAATCGCATCCAACATCAACGCTTTTTGATCGGCGTCATAGCCCAGCGCATCAATGCCAAGCATCGCGTTTGACGAATCGAGAATACGCATCACGATTTTTTCGCCGTACAGCGTCGGCAGCGTCGACACCCGAAAATCAATCGAGCGATTTTTGGTGAGCTGCAACTTCATGCGGCCGTCTTGCGGCACGCGTTTTTCGGAAATATCGAGCTTCGAGATCACCTTGATGCGCGAGGCAATTTTGTCCTTGATCATCAGCGGCGGCTTGGCCACTTCCACCAAAACGCCGTCAAGTCGGTAGCGAATTCGAAAATACTTTTCGTAAGGTTCAAAGTGCACGTCAGACACGCCCGCGTTGATCGCGTCGAGCAGAATTTTCTGGATGTAGCGCACCACGGGCGCGTCGTCCACTTCGCCGCTGTCGTCGTCTGCGGACTGACCATCATCGGTCTTGAGATCAAAGTCAATATCGTCGCCGACGTCAAGCGATGAAAGCGTTTTGTCATTGCGCTCGGAAACCACCGCGATGGCGCGGGCGAGCTTTTCGTCTTCGACAACGATGGGCTCGGCGATCAGGCTGGTCTTGAAGCGAAATTCTTCGAGCGCCTGCAAGTTGGTCGGGTCGGACACCGCCACGAACAATCTATTGCCGCGCTTGTGCAACGGCAACGCACGGCGCGCCGTGATGAGCTTGACGTCGATCCATTCTTGGTTGATCGATGTAGTGTCAAACGCTGACAAATCGAACAGCGGCACGCCGAAGGTGTTGGACGCAAATTCAGCGAGCTTGGCAGACGTGATGCGCTTTGACGCAATCAACTGCTCGACGAATGTCATCGACGACGCGTTCGCCTGAGTTTGCGTTTGTTCGGCCTCGCCTTGACGAAGCAGCTCGTTCTGAACCAGCGCACGACCCAAGCCGGATAACAAAACGGAGGCAGTTGCAGTAGCCACAATAAAAAGTTTATTTCAGGTAAGTTAGGCAGTGTGCCGCGTAAGCAATTGGTTGTAAAGAGAAATGTGCGCTGCCCGGAGCACAGTGTCGCATCAATGGCGCGTTGCTGGGAACGCCTAAAATCAGGGAAACTTCGACTGAAACACTGCAATGGCCAACCAACTCACCGAACGCTTCGCCCGACTGGTTAAAACCGTGCGCGGCGACGCCCGTCTGACCGAAGCAAATTTGCAGGACGCGCTGCGCGAAGTGCGCTTAGCACTCATCGAGGCCGACGTTGCGCTGCCGGTGGTCAAAGCGTTCATCGAGCGGGTGAAAACGGCGGCGGTGGGTGACGAGGTGGCCACCTCACTCTCGCCCGGCCAGGCGTTTGTGGGCGTGGTGCACCGCGAGTTGGTGGCGCTGATGCGCTCCGACACGCCGGGCTTGAATCTCGCCGTTACGCCGCCCGCCGTAATCATGTTGGCCGGCCTGCAGGGCGCTGGCAAAACCACCACCGCTGGCAAACTGGCGCGCATGCTGCGCATCGAGCAAAAGAAGAAAGTTCTGTTGGTGCCATGCGACGTTTATCGCCCCGCTGCTACCGAGCAATTGCGCACGCTGGCCACGCAGGTTGAAGTGGCGTTTTACGAGCCGGAAGCAGCGTCCGGCAACGATCCGGTGGCCATTGCCAAAGCGTCCATCGAATGGGCGCGGTCACGCTACTTCGATGTGGTGATCGTTGACACGGCGGGCCGTTTGGCGGTGGACGAAGCGATGATGGCTGAGGCAGCCCAAATCAGCGCCGCCATCAAACCGGCCGAGACGCTGTTCGTGGTCGACGCCATGCTCGGGCAAGACGCGGTGAACACCGCCAAAGCGTTCAATGATCGACTCACGCTGACCGGAGTGGTGCTCACCAAATTGGACGGCGATTCACGCGGTGGTGCGGCGTTGTCGGTGCGCGAAATCACCGGCGTGCCGATCAAATTTTCCGGCGTCAGCGAAAAGCTTGACGGGCTGGAGGCCTTTCACGCCGACCGCATGGCGAGCCGCATTTTGGGCATGGGCGACGTGCTGTCTCTCGTGGAAGCCACCGCCAAAGACGTCGATATGGAGGCCGCACAAAAGCTCGCTGCCAAGGTCAAGAGCGGCAAGGGCTTTGATTTGGAAGATTTCAAGCAGCAAATCGGCCAGATGAAAAAAATGGGCGGCATGCAGGGCCTGCTCGACAAAATGCCGCATGAATTGCAGCAAGCCGCTGCGAAATCGGGCGGCGTGGACGAGAAGCAAGTGGCGCGCATGGAGGGCATCATCAATTCGATGACGCCGCTGGAGCGCCGCAAGCCCGACCTCATCAAAGCCACGCGCAAACGCCGCATCGCGATGGGCGCGGGCGTGCAGGTGCAGGAGGTGAATCGCCTGCTGAATCAATTCGAGCAAACGCAGACCATGATGAAGCGGTTTTCCCAAGGCGGCATGGGCAAATTGATGAAAGGCCTGTCCGGCATGCCGGGCATGAAGGGGCGGATTCCGGGGATGCGGTAAGGTGGGCGGGCTGCGCCCTAGGGAATCGTTGAAATGAACCCATTGTTATCCTGAGCGTAGGCGAAGGATCAGGCGGCGCATACTGATTGCCACGACTTATAAATATCGGCGCGCACACTCTGATCCTTCGCTGACGCTCAGGATGACATGGCGCAATAAACCTAGGTAACGGTTTATAGCTTTTAGCCAAAAGCGCCATTTAACTGGGGCTAGACGCCATTTTTATCATTTATCGACTCCTGATTAGCAAGCTGGCTCATGAAGTATTGACGGTAGTGCTGTATTTGCGTACAGTTACGCATTTGAACGATTGGAGCACCGTCATGCCCATGAACCG
>JAYSRA010000033.1:0-14309 GCA_043721275.1 Burkholderiales bacterium | reverse complement strand
CACCGTCCTTTCGTCTTCAAGAAACCAAAGGGTAGCGCAACGCTTCTCTTCATCCCTCCCAAAACCTAAGTTCGACTGTTCGTGGTTTAACTCAGCTTTACGCGTAAGTCGATATGACGCATTTTTCGCTTCTAGCCCTAGTAAAGCTGGGTTTGTGGCGAAAAGATGATGAGGCACAACATGCTTCGCAATTGCCCGCGCTGATACGCTCCACCCATGCCTGCCATCAAACCCTTCACCGTCCACCGACTCTCGCTGCGCGCCCACACGGCGCAAATCCTAACGTGGGGCAACCCCAGCTCCGAGCCTGTGCTCATGCTGCACGGTTGGATGGACGTGGCCTCAAGCTTTCAATTTTTGGTCGACGCGATGCAGCGCGACTGGTACGTGATTGCGCCGGATCAACGCGGCTACGGCGGCAGCGACTGGACGCGCGAAACCGGTGGCGGCTATTGGTTCGCGGATTACGTGGCCGACCTTGAGGCGGTTGTTGACCACTTCTCGCCGGACGCACCGATCAATCTGGTAGGCCACAGTTTGGGCGGCAACGTGTGTTGCACGTACGCTGGCGTTCGTCCGCATCGGGTCAAAAAACTCGTTTCGTTGGACGGCTTCGGCGTGCCCGCAGCGTCGCCCGCCAAGGCCGCCGAACGCTACGGCAAATGGCTCGATTCGGTCAAAACCGGAGAGACGCTGTCCTCCTACGATTCGCCGGACAAAGTCGCGGATCGCTTGCAGAAAAACAATGTTCGCCTGACCCGCGAACGCGCTGAATGGCTAGCCGGACATTGGGCTGAGCTCAAGGACGATGGGCGCTGGCATTTGCGCGCTGACCCGGCGCACAAAATGCCGTTTCCGACTGTGTACCGACTTGACGAGGCCATCGCCATTTGGGGCCACGTCACTGCACCGACGCTGTGGCTTGGCGCGAGCGAATCGGCGGCAAAACAGTGGAATGGCTACAGTGACGACACCACCGTTTCCGCTTCGAAAGAAGGCCACGCGCAAGGCAGTTTCGCGTCACGCCTCGCTGCATTCCAGCACATGCAATTCGAGGTGATGCACGGTGCTGGGCACATGCTGCATCATGATGTGCCGGAGCAGGTCGCCGCGCGCATTGAGGCGCACTTGCTCGCCTAAACGGGCGGTCAGTAGATCGTGTTTCATTGCCTGCCACGCAGCGAAAAAAATACGATCATCGTTGTGCAGTTTCATCACGATTTCACTGCTGCGTCAGCTGCGCCAAACGTAGCCGCACCCCAACGAATGTGCCGCGTCGACAGCATCACTGCGGCAAGCACCGCAAATATCAACAGCGACCCGGCGAGCAGGGCATGTTGCTCCGACTGCAGCACCAGATACAGCACCGCGTAGAGCAGGGCGCACCCGCCCGTGAGCGGCAGTGCCGCTCGCATTCCACCGAGCACGCTGGTCGCGTAAACGCCGATCAGCAACGTGCAACCAGTAGCGGCCAACAAATACGCCCACCCAAACGGCACATGCTCCGACACGCTCAACAGCAACAAGAAAAATACCGCCAGCGCAGCGCCAATCAACAGGTACTGCACCGGGTGCACTTTCACCCGACGCAACAACTCAAACAAACCGATGCCGACGAAAGTGAGCGCAATAAATAGCTCACCATATTTAACCGCCCGTTCCGACAGCGCGCTCGCGTTCACCGGGTCGATCAGGTTCACCGCCATGCCCTCCGCACAGCGCGTCTCCCCAGTACGCACCACGCCGCACGGAAAGCTCGCCTGCGCATCGGTGGCCAGCGACGACACGCGCCAGCTCGCGGTGAAGCCCGCATCAGAAATCGCTTTTTCACGCGGCAAAAACGCGCCGACAAACGACGGATGCGGCCACGCGGAGGCGAGTGTCAACGTGTTGTCGTTGCCCACCGGCAGCAGCGATACGCTCTCCATGCCGAGCAAATCAAGCTTCACGTCAACTCTCATCGCGTTGCTCGTAGCGGTGGGTTCTTTGAACTCGGACAGCACCGTCGAGAAGCCCGCAGCATTCGCGATCGACACGCCCGAATCGAGCGTCGCCGCAATGCCATCCAACTTTATTTCTGCCGACTGAATGCCGCTTTGATGGCTCAGCAACACATCAAGTCGCGGCGCGCCACAGCTGATTTTTCCCGGCGCTTCCACCACCGGTATGGCCAAACTTTTCAGGTTGCTGAACGTTGCGCGACCGACCATTGCGGCACGATAGGTGTTGACCGTATAGAGGCTCCTGCGTCGCGGCTCAACGCCGATGCTGCCGCGCCAATCGAGCAGGTCTGGAAACGCGCGCAGCACATGATCCTCACGCACCGTTTGGCGTACCGTTTTGCCGTCGACTACTTTGGTTTCCACCGATTCTTCAACGCATTTTCGTGAGATCACCGGCCCGGACAATGTCTGCGGGCCTGCCGCACTTTGCTGCACGCTTTGCACGGCGTATGCGCGCTGCGCCACGCGGTCGCGGCTTACGCCATCAATCATGCGCAGGCCCACCACCAGCGCCATCAAAACGGCGATTAACGCCAACGATTTTTTAAGCAATGCACTTCGCAACACAGGCAACCTCTTGAGGTGTTAAGTCGAGGTTTGTAGTGTCAACGGCGAGCGTGCGCACACGGTGAAGTGTGTGAACCGGGCGTGAAGTCAGCGCGCCATCGGTATGCGTAGCGTTGCACAAGCGCCCGCTGACAAATTTATAACGCTGAACGTGCCGCGATGCAGCGCCAAAATTTGCGTGACAATCGCCAACCCCAAGCCACTGCTTTTCGGCGCGCCGTTGGGCCGCGGCATCGAAATGAAACGCTCGCCGATGCGTGGCAGAACGGCCGCGGCAACGCCGGGGCCTTGATCGGTCACGCTGATCTCGACATGAGCGGCATCAGCGCGCAACGCGATCATCACCGTGCTACCAGACGGGGAAAACGCAATCGAGTTTTCGACGACGTTGGCGAGCGCGAGCGTCATCAATTCCCGATCCATTGATGCTTTCACTGACGTGTCAAGATCGTTTGAGAACGCTACGCGAACGTGAGCCGCATCGGCGCGTGGCTGCAATGCGTCAATCACCTCGCGCACCACAGCCGCCACCGCGCAGGGGCGCGCGTCCATGAGCTGTTGCGTCTGCTCAAGCCGAGTTAATTCCAGCAACCGATCAACGCTCCTCTGCATGCGCTCGCTTGCGTCAACCACGTGGCCCGCAAAGCGCTGCCGATCCGCCTCGGTCATCGGCTCCGCGAGCAATTCACCGGAGGCGCGAATGGCGGCCAACGGCGATTTGAGCTCATGCGTGAGCGCGGTGACGTAGCGCTCAACATACTGCTGTCCTTCAAGCCGCGCGCGCATCGAGGCGATGGCGCGCGCGAGCTTGCCGAGCTCGCCGCGCACCTGCGGCACCGCCACGCGGCTGCCCGCTTCAACCGCCTCAGCATAGGCCGCCAAGCGCCGCACTTCATACACCGTCCACAGCGTAATGGCAGCGCCAATTAACAGCGACCAGAGCAGTAACCACGCGGCACTTTTAAGCACTCGCGATTGTGACCGCGCGATAAACGGCTCAATGCTGTCCATCGATTTGGCCAGTGACAACACGCCGATCAGCGCGCCGTTAACAGTAATCGGCGCGCTCACGTAATACACCGTGGGCCCGAATTTATCGCCGTCGTCAAACGATGCGCGCGCACCGTATTCGCCACGTAAGGTGAGCGCCACATCGCGCCACCGGCTGTAGTCTTCGCCGAGCGCTTTGCCCTCAGAATCAAATTGCACCACGCCGCGCGCGTCGCATACGATCACGCGGAAATCGAGCGTCTCTTTGGCAATGCCCCAAATCGCCGCACTCAGGGTGCGTTTTTGATAAAGCGCGACGTGAGTGGCAAAGCGACCGTCGTTAATGTGGCCGCTAGCAAGCTCGTCGGCAGCCAGCTCGGCGAGCAAGTGCGCGGCATCAATCATCACCTCTTCGGTGGCCTCGCGCACGCTCGGGCGAATCTCGGCAACAAACGTATTGAGCACAAAAAACGTGGCTACACCCAGCATCACAAACCCTGCAAACATGATGCGAATGCCGAGATACATTTTGCGTGCGGCTCAGTCGAGCGACAGCGAGTAACCGAGACCGCGATGGGTCAGGATCGGGTCACGCGTCGGATCGGCATTGCGCAGTTTTGCGCGCAGCGTTTTGATGTGCGTGTCCACCGTGCGCTCCATGCTTTCAATGTCGCGGCCCCACACCCGATCAAGCACCGTTTCGCGCGAATAAATGTGTCCGGGTCGGGTGAGCAGTAATTGCAATATGTGCAGTTCACGGCGCGTTAAATCAAGCCATGCGGACGCGTAGCTAATGCGCTGACCCGCAGCATCCACCACGAAAACTGACGCCGCATCGTTAGTGGTTGGCGGCTTGGCGGCGGGCGTATTCACAGCACCCGCGCGACGCAAAATTGTCTTCACGCGCAAGCACACCTCACGCGGACTAAACGGTTTGGCAACGTAATCGTCTGCCCCTAATTCCAAGCCCACAATGCGATCGACCTCGTCACTCATAGCCGTCAACATGAGGATCGGCACGTCGCTTGTCGGCGCTGCACCGCGACGAATCTCGCGGCACAAATCAAGGCCCGATCCGTCAGGCAATCCCAAATCGAGAATGATCAACGACGGCACCGATTGCAGCATCATCGCTCGCGCATCAGCGAGCGTCGCGGCGTGCGCGGCGAGCAAACCCGCAGCGCGTAACGCGTAGAGCAGCGTGTCGGCAATCGCAATTTCGTCCTCAACAATCAGCACCGTGCCGGTCGTGTGGTGGCGACCGTCAAGCGCATGCAGATCAGACATAAAAATGGGCGCAAGCAATCACGATGTACGACGGCGCGTGGGGGTGAATAATTTCATATAGCTTTATGTTGAATGCCCCATTCTAATTGGGCTAAGCGTGTTGTTTTGATAAAGTCGATATATCGCATTTTAGCGGCTTAGCCCACGTTAAATGGCGGTTTCATGAAAAAGCTGTAAGCAAAAAGTCGTCGTCACGAACCCATTTTGCAAGCATTCGCGTATCGTATGCGACTATCAATTTTCTTCCATCGTTCCGGCTTTAACTCATGAACTTCTCCATTGCGCTGCGCCGCATACGGCCACTCGTCGACGCTTGCGTGCTTGGCGTCTTTGCGTTCAGCACCGCGCTATTTGCTCAAACCAATGCACTCGCACCCGCGACCACCGTGGCCGCAGCCAAAAGCGCCAAAGCCACGTTTGCCGGTGGCTGTTTCTGGTGCGTTGAAGCGGACTTCGACAAGATTCCCGGCGTGATTTCCACCACCTCCGGCTACATTGGCGGCACCGTCGTCAAGCCCACGTACGAGCAGGTTTCAGCGAAAAGCACCGGTCACGCCGAGGCGGTGGAGATCGTTTACGACGCAAGCAAAGTCACGTACGAACGACTGCTCGAATACTTTTGGCACACCATCGACCCAACGGTCAAAGACCAGCAATTCTGCGACCGCGGTTCGCCGTATCGCAGCGCCATATTTGCGCAGGATGCAGAGCAGCTCAAAGCAGCACTCGCCTCACGCACGGCGCTCGAAAAAACCAAGCCATTTAAGGAGCCCATCGTCACCGAGATCCTGCTCGCGCCGACGTTCTACCCGGCTGAGGATTATCACCAAGACTATTACGTGAAGAACCCGGTGCGCTACAAGTATTACCGCAACGGCTGCGGTCGCGACGCGCGCTTAAAGCAGCTCTGGGGCGATGCGGCGGGCAAATAGTTCGGCGGTCTACCCGCGCGACAAACGCTCGCCTAAAGCGAGGCACGCGGGCAATGAATACGGGTCAATAAACGTGTTCGCCGCCAGCGGATGCGAGCGTAGCGAAACACCGCATCACGCTGTCATCATGTTGTCACAAATCTAGTGTAAGGTAAGGAAAGTTAGAGGTTTTAGCTGGTCTTGTCGCCGCGTGCGCGCCGAGTTGAGAGTCAGCGCCCTTAGCGAACACAATAACTATTAAATAACTGACCACTTAGTCACCGGAGGAATCATGCTTTATTTTCTGCGCAATTTAGGCGCTCTATTTGTCTGTGCGCCGATCGTAGCGTTTGCACAAACTGCGCCCGATTTTCAGATCAAGGGGTCGGACACTGTCGAGCCATTGATTGAGGCAGCCGTTGCACAATTTAAAAAGGCGAAAGGCAGCATCAATATTTCACTGGAGGCAAAGGGCACCAGTACTGGGTTCACGGCGCTCTGTGACGGCAAAACCGACATCGCAATGGCGTCGCGCCCAATAACCTTGAAAGAAGCGCAGTTGTGCAAGACCCGTGGTGTTGCGTTCGTTGAGATGCCCCTTGCTTGGGATGCGGTTGTGGTCGTCGCCAATCGCAACGACGGCTGGCTGCGTGACGTGAGTCTGGCTGAGCTACGCCTGCTTTGGGGGACTGAATCCACCGGCAAAAAACTCACCTGGAACCAGGTGCGTAGCGGCTACCCGGCCACGCCTGTGACGCTGTTTGGCCTTGACCAAAAGTCAGGCACGTTTGACTTTTTCTCGAGTGCCATCAGCGGCACACCCAAGGTCATGCGAGCCGATTATCAAGAGGCAGCGGAGCACGCCGTGGTGATTGATCGCGTATCAAAGACACCCGGCTCGATGGGCTACGTAAGTCTTGCAAGCTATGCTGACCATACGGGCAAAGCAGCCGCGCTTGCGCTAGATGAAGGCAACGGCCCCGTGCTTCCGTCCACGCAAACCGTGGTGAATGGGCAATACGCGAAGATGAGCCGATTACTGTTCGTCTACGTCAGTAAGGCCGCGTATGACGCACGGCCCAACGTGCGCGAGTTTGCCGCATTTCTGATAGAAGGCGCACCGCGCTTCGCGACATACGCGCGATTTGTGCCGCTGATGGCGGGCAACTATCAGGAGCAATCGCTTCGCCTGAAACGCGGTGACATTGGCTCGTTGTACGCGAAATAGGCTCGTAGGGTGGGCAACTTGTTGCCCACGCGTTCGTGTTAGCGCTTAGCCCGGTTAAGCAAAACAAAATGTCAAAAATTCGTTACCCGCGCGGCAGCGAATTCACGTCCTTCTCCCACTTTTCAAGCAAACGTTTGCGCTCGGCCGACGAGCCATATTTTTTGAAGTCGTACTGAATCAATTTGATGTTCAAAAAACGCGGCGCTTCGGGCGGTTGCGCGGAGTTTTTGTTCGACGGTAGTTGATATTGCTTGGCCTGCGCCGCGAGCTTTTGCGCGTCCGGCGTCAGCGCCCAATCGTAGAACTTCTTCGCGTTATCCATGTTGCGCGCGCCCTTCAAAATGCTCATCGAGCCCACTTCATAACCGGTGCCTTCGCATGGGGCGGCCATCCCAACCGGAAAGCCGTTTTTGACTTCGCCGGGCACGTCGTGCATGAACGAAATGCTCACCGCCGTTTCGCCACGCGCCGCTGCTTTTACCGGGCCGGTGCCCGACTTTGGATAGTTTGAAATGTTCTTGTGCAACGCTTTCAAATATTCAAACGCTTTGTCTTCGCCCATCACCTGCACCAACGTGGCAAGCGCCGTGTACGCGGTGCCAGACGCGGCTGGATTCGCCATCTGCACATCGCCTTTGAGCTCCGGTTTGATCAAATCTGCCCAGCATTTCGGCGCGTCGATTTTCTTCTTGGCGAGCACTTCGGTATTGAAACCAAAGCCCAATGCACCGGCGTAAATGCCCACCGTTTTGTAGCCCGCAATTTGCGCCTGATACGTCGCCCACGGATGCAAGTCCTTCATCACCGGCGACCGATATTCCTCGCTCAAATTTTCTTCCGCCGCCTGCAAATGCGGGTCACCCGTGCCACCAAACCACACGTCACCTTTCGGGTTGGTCGACTCCGCTTTGACCTGCGCAAACGTCTCGCCCGAGCCCTTGAACGACGTGTTGACTTTGATGCCCGTCTGCTTTGAAAATTCGTTGGCTGCCAACGTACACCACTCGATTTGCATCGAGCAGTAAATGTTTAAATTGCCTTTGTCTTGCGCAAAGGCAGCGTTGGCTGCGAGTGCTGCGGCGATGATGGTGAGTGCATGAAAATGACGCATGTGTTTCTCCTTAAAACTTAATCACCAGTATAAAAGCCGGAGCGGGGTGTAGTTTGGGGGAAAACCTCACCACATCGCCGCCGCTCGGTTGCTGTATTACACGTATTTGTTGTAATACAATGCGCCATGGCATTCTCAATCCGACTTCCCGAAGATGTAGATAGTCGTCTCGACAACCTCGCGACGCAGACGGGTCGCACCAAAGCGTTCTACGTCAACGCTGCCATCGCCGAATATCTCGACGAGCTGGAAGATGTCTACCTTGCTGAAAAGCGGCTCGAAGATATTCGCGCCGGACGCAGCAAACCGGTGGCACTTGCCAGCGTGATGAAGCGCTATGGTCTGGCGGATTGAGATTGATCGAGCGGCGATCAAAGAACTCGACGCCCTCGATAAACCCGTCGCCAAAAGAATCCTCACCTTCCTCAACGACCGCGTCGCACCGCTAGAAGACCCGCGCAGCATCGGCGAAGCGCTCAAAGGCGCCAAGCTCGGAAGCCTGTGGAAGTATCGCGTCGGCGATTACCGACTGATCTGCAATATCGAAGACGGTGCGCTGCGAATTCTCGTCGTTAAGATAGGGAATCGGCGGGAGGTTTATCGATGATGGCAATGTACAAATGACGACGCTCAACCAAATCCTAGGAGCTGGAAAGCCACGCGCGGCGCAGCTAAACATTCCAGACATCTTCAATTTTGCAGACGCATTAGGCCAGCGAGGATTCACCGGAATCGTAGATGGTTCGGTTGAGGCAACGCTTGTTTCCAACGAAGCGAGTGATTTCTTCGCCGCTGACGTCCCGTCATTGAAGCGCCAAACCCATGATTTCCTGACCGCGTTTGCCTCGAAAGATTTCCGCACTCGGCTTCGCAAGCACATCTTTGAAGGATCAGTCGCGCCGACGCAAGATGAGCTCGCTGGTCTGCGCTTTGACAATATCCGGGCGATGCAGCAGCGTTACGGCAAGACATTCGAGCTTTTGCTGGCATATTTGTGCATCAAGGAGCTAGGCGCTCTTTCCGCAGGGTTCGGCGTGACAATTGATGAGGCTCCGCAAGGAGGCGACTTTGATTGCGTTGCCTCATTCCGCGACATGTTGCTCTATCTTGAGGTGAAATCAGGAGAGCGACTAAAGCGCGAGCATATTGCGACTTTCGTCGCACGACACAGTTTTCTGCATGCGGAGCTTTCGATTCTTTTTGTCGACTTCAATGGCATCGATGAAAACATAATTCGATCAGCTAAAGGTATCGGTATCTATGAGACTTACGCCATAGATCACATACGAAAGCTAGAAAGGAATGGCACGGTTTTTTATACGCTTGAACCTGATGTCATCATCGTCGACTTGCATCGAAACGGAAATGTGATCGCTAACCTTCGTAGCGTTCTTCGCTATTACTGGGGCTATAGATCGCTTGTCCAGAGAATCGACTACGAAATGGTGGATCCAGGGGTGCTGGGTTACGCCGTCACAGTGCTCGCAGGCGCGGAGGGTGACTTTAGCGATAACTCGTCAACGCGCTCTCAACCCGCCCGCCCATAAACCTCATTAATCTGCTGCGTCACCCGCACAAACGTCGTGCATTTCGACAGTGCTTTGAGCGTCCGCGCACCCACGTACGTGCACGTTGAGCGCAAGCCGCCGAGGATTTCTTGAACCGTGTGTTCCACCGGGCCGCGTGCTTCTAGCGTGACTACTTTGCCCTCGGAGGCGCGGTATTTTGCGACGCCGCCGGAGTACATTTCCATCGCGAAATCGCTGCTCATGCCGTAGAACTTGCGCCAGGTTTTGCCGTGTTCGTGCACGACCTCTCCGCCTGATTCATCATGGGCGGCGAGCATGCCACCGAGCATCACGAAATCGGCGCCGCCGCCGAAGGCTTTGGCCACGTCGCCCGGCACGGTGCAGCCGCCGTCGCCGCAGATGTGGCCGCCTAGGCCGTGCGCGGCGTCGGCGCATTCGATGATGGCGGACAGTTGCGGATAGCCCACGCCGGTCATTTTTCTGGTGGTGCAAACGCTGCCGGGGCCGATGCCTACTTTTACGATGTCTGCGCCCGCTAGGATCAGGGCTTCGGTGACGTCTGCGGTAACCACATTGCCCGCCATGATGGTGGTTTTCGGGTACGCCTCGCGAAAGCGTTTGACGAAATCGATGAAGGTTTCGGTGTAACCGTTGGCCACATCAATGCAGACGAATTCGATGGCGTTGCCGGTGGCGCTTTTAACCATCCTGAATTTTTCGATGTCAGCGTCGGTGATGCCGAGCGAATAGAAGGCGTACTGATGCACCGGATGGTTGTTGTCGTTGAAGAACGTGACGTAATCTTCAACCAAGTAATGCTTGTGCAGCGCGACGTGCATGTGATGCTTCGCGAGGGCGGCGGCCATTTCGAAGGTGCCGACGGTGTCCATGTTGGCGGCGATGATCGGCACTGTTTCCGAGTGCCGACCCGAATGCCGATAGGTGTAGTCGCGCTTCAACTCCACCTTCGCGCGCGAGCCGAGTGTCGAGCGTTTTGGACGAAACAGCACGTCTTTGAAATCTAGTTTGAGTTCTTCCTCAATTCTCATGGCGATACCTTTGCTCGTAGGGTGGGCAACTTGTTGCCCACGCGGCTGGTTGCGTTCTTCAATCTACAGACGTAAAAAACGGAGCGTCGGCAAACTTCTCGTTCGATAACAACCCCGTGGTTGCGCCGTAGTTTAGTCGCGAATCGCTAGACTCTACTTTATGTCAGAAATAAACAATAACCACGCGCTTCACGTCACATACGCTCGCACCGCGCTTGAGAATGCACGTCGCGAGTATCCGAATTTCACCATGCATTTTGTGCACGACGCGGCTGAGGCGCGCGCGTGCGTGCCGTCCGAATTGCATCCGATTTTTTTCGGCAGTTATGACTGGCATTCCTGCGTGCACATGCATTGGTCAATGGCGCGCTTGCTCAATCTTGAACCGACGTCCAGCCACGCCAAGGCGATTGCGTCATGGTTTGACCGGCAGTTTGATGTGCGCAAAGCCGAGCACGAGGTGGCCTACTTTGCGCGCAGCGGTGCGACGCACTGGCAGCGGCCATACGGTTGGGGCTGGTTGCTGAAGTTGTATTCGGAGCTAGCTGTGTGCGTACACCCGCATGCAGACAAGTGGCGTGCAGGATTACGACCACCCGCCGATTTTTTGGCCGACGCGATGTTTCATCATCTGCAAACGACAAACGCACCGGTGCGGCATGGCGAGCATTCAAACACGTCGTTCGCGATGATTCATGCGTTGCGTTATGCGACCACGGTGGGTGATCACGACTTTATGGCGCTGATCGGGGCCAAGGCGCGGCAGTGGTTCGGTGCAGATAAAAACTATTCGCTGGCGTACGATTTTTCGGGCGAAGATTTTTTGTCGCCCGCGTTGACTGAAGCAATGCTGATGTCTATCGTGTTGCCGCAGGATGAATTTCTGGCGTGGTTCACTGCGTTCTTGCCTGAGTTGATGGCGGGCGATTTCAGGCATCTCGCGCCCGCATTGGTGACCAATGAAAACGACGCCAAGCAGGTTCACAACCACGGCTTGAATTTGTCGCGTGCATGGGCGATGCGCGGGTTGATGCAGGTGCTCACCATTGGCGAGCCGCGCTGGAAAACGTTTGGCACGTTGTCCGGCGATCATTTGCGCGCGGCACAGGACGCGATCACCGGCGGTGAATACGTGAGCACGCATTGGTTGATTTCATTTGCGCTGCTGGCTGAGACGGAGTGGCACACGTGAGCATGGTTGAAATGGCGTTGATTCTTATCGTCGTTATGCTCATCGCCATTTTGACTCTGGTGGCGATGCAGAAGGGCGGCATCGTGCGGCGCATGAACAACGAGCTTGGTACCCAGCTTGCAACCAAACATCGCGAGATGATTGGTGATGTCGGCGGCATGTTTAATCAAGTGAGCGAGCGCGTGGGCCGCGACCTGACCGCGTCGAGCACGGGCACGCGCGAGGTGATCGGCACGTTGCAGCTGCAAGTCATTCACACGCTCTCCGCACAGGCTGAATCGTCGCTCAAGCAGCTTGCGTTGCTGCAACAAACCTTGTCGACGCAGCAAGATTTGCTGAAGCGCGACGTGCTCGAAAAAATGCTCGCAACGATGGCAGAGCAAACGCGCGCCAATCAGGAGCTGTTGCAAAACACGCTGCGCAACATGGGCGCGCAGCTCGCGCAGCAGGCCGAGACGATGACCAAAACGGTGGACGGTCGACTCGAACAAATTAGCGGTAAGGTGAACGAGCGGCTCGACGAAGGTTTCAAGAAAACTAACGAAACGTTTGCCAACGTAATGGTGAGGCTGGCAGTGATTGACGAGGCGCAAAAAAAGCTCGACGGCTTGACGACTAACGTGGTGAGTTTGCAGCAAGTGCTGTCCGACAAATCTGCGCGCGGTGCGTTTGGTGAAGTGCAACTTGAGGCGTTGGTGCGCGACACGTTGCCGCCCGGTGTATACGCGTTTCAGGCAGCTGTGGGTGCAGGCCGCGAAAAAGCGGACTGCGTGTTGACGATGCCGGACGGCACCTCGAAGATGGCGATTGATTCGAAGTTTCCACTGTCGAATTATCGCGTGTCGATTGATGCAACGCAGCCAGACGCAGCGCGAAACATCGCGCGAAAGCAATTCGCAACGGACGTGAAAAAGCATATCAACGACATTGCTGGCAAGTACATTCAGCCGGATGCTAATGCCGATGCCGCTGTGATGTTCGTGCCGTCTGAGGCGGTGTTTGCTGAGATATATGGCAACCATCCAGACGTCGTTGCCCAGTCGCAGGCGCAACATGTGTGGATCACTTCACCCACCACGTTGATGGCGGTGTTGCATGCGGTGCGAGCCGTGATTCGCGACGCCGAAATGCGCAAGCAATTGGGCGTGATGAAGATGGAGCTCGGCAAACTTGGTGGCGATTTTGGGCGCTTTCAAGATCGTATGGACAAGCTCGCCACGCACATCAAACAGGCGCATGATGATGCGGAAATGGTGCAAACATCAGCACGCAAAATCACCGGGCATTTTGAGCGGATCAAGGCGGTGGAATTGGATGCGCCGCCCGACAAACCGTTGCTTGAATCGTGAACTGTTTGACCTGTGCGTCGGCTTTTGTAGGAGCGGCTCTGCCGCGACCCAGCGAGCATCGTGCGTGCGGGACGCGGCGGAGCCGCTCCTACAAAGGTACTGCTGTGGGTAAGCACCGAGCGTCATGTTCGCCTGGCTAAAAACCAAGAAGCGCGAACGCGCGCTGGCGTCGAACGCGCTGCCCGATGATGAGTGGAGCGCGGCGCTGCACGAGCTGCCGTTTCTGGATCACTTTGATGCGTCGTCGCTCGCGCGTTTGCGCGAATTGACCACCTTGTTCCTGGTCGAAAAAAGCATCGTCAGCGGCGCGACCTCAGGCGAACATGTGCTCGAAGTGACGCCGCACATGCGCATCTTGATTGCGCTGCAGGCGTGCTTGCTCGCACTCGGTCGCGGCGACAGCGTGATGAACGCGATGACGGACTTTGACGGCTGGGAAAACGTGGTGGTGTACCCCGGCGACTTTCCGCGCACGCACGATTTTGAAGACGACATCGGCGTGGTGCACAGGCTAGACGAGCCCATCGCCGGCGAGAGCTGGGACGGCGGGCCGGTGCTGCTGTCGTGGCCTGCGGTGGAGCAGGGTTACGAGGCGTCTGGCATGGCATTGGTTATCCACGAATTTGCGCACAAGATCGACATGCTCGACGGCGAAGTTGACGGCGTGCCGCCGCTCGCAGGTGCGGCGCGTGCGGCCTTCAAAGCCACGATTGACGCCGCTTACGCAGACTTTTGCAAGCGCGTGGATGCGGGTGAAGACACTGCGGTTGATCCGTACGCCGCCGAAATGATCGAAGAATTTTTTGCGGTGAGCTGCGAAGTATTCTTCGCCGAACCAGAATTATTGCGTGCGGAATATCCGCAGTATTTTGCGAATTTGCGGGCGTACTTTTGCGTGGACACGGAGCAGGGTTGCATCATTTTAGCCAGTGAAAATGCACGATAGCTTTACGCTGAGACCGCCACTACACTGGGGCTAACGACGCAAATAGCAATAAGTCGACTCCTGATTAGCAAGCTGGCTCCGGAAGCCGTATCTGGGATAGCGGATGAGGCTTGGAGGCGACGGCAGCATGGAGCAATCTCGGCAGCA
>JAYSRA010000032.1:0-14354 GCA_043721275.1 Burkholderiales bacterium | reverse complement strand
GCTGCCGAGATTGCTCCATGCTGCCGTCGCCTCCAAGCCTCATCCGCTATCCCAGATACGGCTTCCGGAGCCAGCTTGCTAATCAGGTATCGACTTATACCTAATCCGCCCTCTAGCCCCTGTTAAATAGGGCTTGCACGAAAAAGCTGCTTCTGAAAAAGAACGTTAACCCGCTTGCCGCGCTGATGCCACCGCGCGCGCCAACGCTTCATATCTATTGTCACCCAACACAGCGCCGGCCAACCCGAAAGCGCGCGACACAGCGACGGCACTAACGCGACGGAACTGCCCGGTGCGGTCACGTTCTTTGCCGCTGCCGGAGCGCGTATTGCCACTGGTTTGCACCACGCCGTTCGCGCCGACACGCGATTGCAGCCAACCCAGTGCACGGCGCATCGGCGCTTCCATTTCGCGGCGCATCTCGGCGGTCGCCGCGTGGTCGTAATAGCGCAGCCCGTACACCATCGCCTCGGCCTGAAAGCTCACGTCGAAGCCTGCGGATTCGGGAAAGTAGCCCGACGCATGCAGTTTTGACAAACCGGTGCGCATCATGTCCTCGCCCGCTGCGGCGAGCGCCGGGTTGCCGGTGATCCGAGCGGTGGCACCGAGCGCGTAGCCGGTGAGCAGATAGCGCGACGTGTACCGATCGTATTGCGCAGCGCTTGCTTTGCTGCGGTTGCCGTCGGCGAGCCACAGCGCGGCGCGTTGCAAACGAGCGCGAATGGCCTCGATGCGCTGCGCGTAATTACGCGCGTAACCGGTCGACTCCAAAAGCCAGATCGAGTGCGCGGTGGCGGCTACGAAATACGCTGCGCCAAGGTAATTGTCTTTGCACGGAAAACTGCCGTCGGCGTTTTGCTGCGCGAAACCCCATTCAAGCGCGAGCATGCCCGCGTCGATCAAATCGTCGCGATTGCGATTAACGCCAGCGCCGATCACGGTGTCAGCAAAGCGCTGCTCTTCAATAAACCAGTCGCTATTTTTTCGCGCGCCGGTTTCGCGACCGCGATTAACGCCCATCGCGCCGGAGCGCTCGACCTGGCGCAATAAGGCGTCGGCGTTGCGATAAAAGGTGTCCGACAACAGCGCGCTGCGCTCGTACGCTGCGTCCAACCCGGCGCCTGCCGCCCGCCATTCGCGCAGCGGTGGGGCGGCCTGCGCTGGGCTAGGTATGGAAGCTGGCACCGGTGGGGCGGGGTAGTCGACGCCGCGGAGCGCTGGGATCAGGTTGGCGCAGCCGCCGAGCGTGATCGACGCGATCAACGCCGTCAGAGCGATTGCGGCGCTCACTGCAACGCGTGCTAGCGAGCGCGTTGCTGGGGGCAAAGTGCGGCCCATCTGCGCTGCTCAGGGCTTCACTGACGCGGGGGCAGTCGACGACTTTGATTTCTTTGCAGCTGACTTTTTGGGCGCTTTAGCTTTCGCAGATTTGCCGCCTTTGCGCGCTTTGGCAGCCTTTTCCTTTGCCGCACCAGCGCGCAGTTTGCCGGCCGCTTTGCGTGCATCAGCGCGCTCTTTAGCATCAAGCTTTTCGCGCTCGGTCAAACGTTTATTGAGCTCTGAACTGTCTTTGCGCATCTGCGCATTCGCTGCGGCTGATGCGGCTTTTTGCTCTGCTGTTTCCTGCGTCGAAGTAACCGCTTTCGCCGCACTTCCGGGCGGGCAAGGCTTGTCGCTATAAACCGTCGCGCCGCTCACGTCGCAACGGAAAGCGGTTTGCGCGAAAGCGGTAGGCGGGAGCAGCGTGGCCGTCAATGCCACCGTTAACCAAAAAGTGCGTCCCATCAATCACTCCGCATATAAACACTAATCTCCGTATTTTGCCGCGCAATACACCGCGCCGTCGATTTGCCAGTTTGGCGTGAGCGTGGTCTTGGCCAAAACGCTCTCGGTGAGGTAGCGATGGTTAATCGTTGTAGTGTTGAAAAGACGGATCACTTTCACGGTGTCTGCGGGGCAGGTAGCGCCTGTTGAAAGCGTTTGTGCGCGCATCGGCACGCCTTCGTCGCGCGCCCACGGTTGCGCGCGAAGCAGGGCGCAATCGCTCGGCAAAGTGCTGTAGAAGTGGGTATTAAGCGATGCACCATCGTTGGCCCAGAAGCGGCACACGTTAGCGCCAACTGGCGAGTCAACACGATGCGTTGCAAAGCGCTGCCCAGTGCGTTGCCACACGGTGGGCGTGCTGTCCAAGAGCGCTACTTCAGCGGCGCGCCCGGTCATGAAATACTTTTTGCTGTCTGGGGCGAAGAACTCCACCACTTCGGTCTCGTCACGCGAGCCCCAAGCCAGCGTCTTACCAATCTTCACTCGATCATCAGAGCCGCCAGGGATGTTGGTGATCGCATTAAACGCCACACGATCAGCCTGGTCGCGCGACAAATGCGCGGTTAAAAATGCGAACGTCCAGCCAAATACCTCCGGCGCGTCCTGCACGCGAAATCCGTGCGGCATGCCCTCGATAGTCACGAAATATTTTGAACCGCCAAGCGCCTCAATCATCTGTGACGAGCGGCTGATCGGGGCCACCATATCGGCGGTGCCGCCGATGCCCAAGTAAGGCACGCGAACCGAACGTACGCCGCCGTTGCTGTCACCGAATGCCGGCAAGAAATTTTGCCCCGAATACGGCACATAGCCGACCACCGCTTTGTAGCGATTGTCGCGCACGATCACCCGCTCAGCGCCGCCCCAGCTGGCAGTAATTTTGGCTCCCTGCACCAACATCATGGCCATGCCACCGAGTGATGCGCCGAACCCGACGATGCGATCCTGATCGATCTGATTGGTGTATTCCGGCTTGGTCAAAAAGTAATCGAGCCCCTGCTTCAAACCGAGCGGACGAATCGATTCCATCTCTGCGATTTCAGCGTACTTCGAAAACACATAAATCGCGTCGCTCACGGTATCGAGCTGAATGCGCGAATAGCGCGCATCGGCATGAAACGGCGCAAACACTACGTAGCCTTCAGCCGCTAAACGACCCGCCACCTGCACATAGTCGTCGCCCAACGGCGAGCCCGCGAGGCCGTGGCTCATCATCAGCAGCGGCCATTTGCCGTCGGCCACTTCGGGGTTGGTGCCAATCAACGGCGCTTCCGCACCGCGCTGCATTTTGGGCACCTTGACGCCCGACGGCAACACGTAATCAGCGCGCGTATTGCCCGCTGTGGTTGGGTAACACGCGATGGCGGCATACGGCAGCTGTTTGCCGCCCTGCTTTTCGAACACGTCAATCTCGCTGACCTTTGGCACCGCGACGTTGTAGACCAACGCATTGGCAGGGCTCACCAACAATTCGGTGACGTAATGCGAGCCGTCGGAGAGCGGCGTGCCTTCCCAATAATCAGATGGGGCAGCACCGGCCTTGACCCGCGTAAAGTCCTGCTCCACGTTGCTACACGCAACCGGATATTTGCCGTTGACCGACGGCGTAATGCCACCGGTAGCGTGCGCCGACCCTACTGCGATGACTAGTGCAGCCGACAAAATCAGCGCGCGGGCGAAGGGGGGATAAAGAGGTATGTTCATAGGCGAATTGTGCAGGCTACCTTACACCGGAAATGTCGGCAAACGCCGACACCGCGTGTCGGCGCTATCCCACAACGAATCGCCGATGAACTCCGCTGACACGAGAGTTTTCGGTACGTCCATCGCGCCCTACGCCGTTCTGTATCGTAACCACTGACTTATCAGCATCGGCGCGGCAATAACTAACCCCAATAGCAACATATTCACGCCCGGCGCGATCATGGTCAGCGCTGCGACAAAAGCGAGGGCGCGCTCCCAGCCTTTCATCTCCACCAGTAGGTAGCGCGACAGCGCCGCTGCGAGCAGCAAAATGCTCGCGATGCAGGCGGTAAAAACCACTGCAAACGCGCTCCAAGTGAAGCCTTTGGTCACCAGTAATAGCGCTGGCGAAAAAACGAACACGAACGGCACCAACGCCTTGCCTAGGCCGAGCCTGAATGCCGTGTTGCCGGTCTTGAACGGATCGGAATTGGCCATGCCTGCGGCCGCGTATGCCGCGAGCGCGACGGGTGGCGTAATGTCGGCCAGCACGCCGTAATAAAACACAAAAAAGTGCGCCACGATGGGCTCCACGCCCATCTGCACCAGCGCAGGTGCTGCGACGGTGACCATGATGATGTAGTTGGCCGTGGTCGGGATGCCGCAGCCCATCAAGATGCACACAAAACCCGTCATGAACAACGCGCAGAGCAACATCAACGCCTGCTTGCCGATGAGCCACGCGGGCAAGATCGTCGAGAAAAAATCTGCCATCGATCCGGCCGCTGAGTTCACGATGTAGCTCACCTTGAAGCCAACGCCGGTGAGCGTGACCACGCCGATCACCAAGCCGACCGTGCCCGCTGCTGCACCAACGGCGAGCGCGTATTTGGCACCGGTGGAAAACGCATCAATAAGTTCGGCGCGGGTGAATCTTGCGGGCAGATGTAGCGCTTTGAGTGCAGCCACAAATGCTGCGGCTGCAACGCCGAACAACACGACGCTGTAACTCTCCAACTGCCCGGAAATCACCAGCGCCAACACCGCGTGCAGGGCCAGCATAATGCTGAGTCCAAGTGCTGAATTGCCCTTCTCGCTGGTGGTCATGCCGACGATGATGCAGCTGGTGATGCCTGCAAAGGCGGACACGTACGGCGTGAAGCCGCTCATCAACGTGCCGACCAGCAACACCAAGGGGATTAGCGTTGGCCAGCGCTTCGCGAAACTCTCTTTCACGCTCGGCAATTCGTCTGCCGTGAGTCCGCGCAATCCGGTGCGTTTGGCCTCGAAATGCACCTGCCAGAAGACGCCGAAAAAATGCATGAACGCAGGCACAATGGCGGCCATCACGATGGTTGAGTACGGTAAGCCCAAAAACTCGATCATCAGGAACGCCGCTGCGCCCATGATCGGCGGCGTAATCTGTCCGCCGGTGGACGCAGCCGCCTCCACCCCGCCCGCGAAATGGCGCGGGTAGCCGACCTTAATCATTGCTGGAATGGTGAGCGAACCCACCGTGACCGCATTGGCAACCGACGAGCCCGACAGCATGCCAAACATGGCGGAGCCGAATACGCTGACCTTCGCCGGCCCGCCCGCGTATTTGCCTGCGAATGCGGAGGCCACATCAAGGAACAATTGACCGAGTCCGATGCGCGTGGCGAGCACACCGAACAGCACAAAGTGAAACACGTAGGTCGCCACCACGCCGACGGCAATTCCGTACACGCCCTGGCTCGTTAAATACTGATGATTGACCACCTGCGACCACGTCGCGCCCGCATGCTTAAGCAGCCCCGGAAATGACTGTCCGAACATCGCGTACAACATGAAAGAAATCGCGATGATCGGAAGCGGCCAACCCATCGCGCGACGGGTTGCTTCGAGCAGCAGCACAATAAGAATGGTGCCCATCACCACGTCCATCACATCAGGATTGCCGATGCGAAACGTCAGGTCATCAAACACATACGGGATGTACAAAGACGCGGCGACCGCGAGCAGCGCAAACACCCAGTCGTACAGCGGCAAACCGAGCGGATGGTGCCAGCTCGGCACGCGTTGCACGCCTTCTTTTTTGTTGAAGGCGAACACTAGAAAAATCAGTCCGAGCACAAACGCCAGATGCACACCGCGGTGCGTCGCTTCGCGCAGCAAACCAAAGCCCGCCGTGTAATAGTGAAACGCGGACAGCGTGATCAGCAGCACCGTAACGGTCTTGAGCGCGACGTTCGCCATCGGGCGAAAGCGCATCTCACTGTCGTACTTGGTTTCAAGTTCAGCGACGGCTTTTTCATCGATGATGTGTGTGCTCATAAATTCAGCCTTGTACGTTTTTTTCGCTAGTCACCTCCGCAAGCGGGGGAGGGTTAGAGCGGGGGAAGGCGAGAAACGCCGGACGCACTTTGTTCCAACTAACCCCCACCCCCGCCCTCCCCCGCTGGGGGAGGGGGCTAAACCACCACTGCCGCGTAAATGGGGGGCTAGGTCGCCACAACAAAAAAAGGCCGGATGAAACCGGCCTTTCTCGTTTACTGCGACAACTATTTGATTAACCCAACTTCTTTATAAAACTTCTCCGCCCCCGCATGGACGGGGATGCCCGCGCCGACAATCGCACCCGCTCGGACGATGGATTTTCCTTTGGCGTGGCCTGCGTCGAGCGCCTTCCTCGTGTTGTCGTTCCACAGCGCTTTGGTGATGTTGTAGACGAGCGTTGCGTCTTGCTTGGCGCTGGTCACCCACTGCGCACCGACCGCCAATGTTTTCACGGCACCCACACCTTTGTAGGTGTCAGCAGGAATATTGTCGACGCTATAAAAACCGAATTGTTTGGTCAGTTTTTCAACCTCGGGCCCGGCAATCGACAGGATGTCGATGCCGCCAGTGGAGGCGAGTTCCGCAATCGCGCCAGCGGGATAGCCGCCGACGAAAAAGAACGCGTCGAGCGAGTTGTCTTTGAGTTTTTCACCGGCAGCGTTGGGCTTCAAAAATTCCGGTTTGATGTCTTTTTCGGTGATGCCGTACGCGGCGAGAATGGCGCGCGCGTTCACGATGGTGCCAGAGCCCGGCTCGTCGAGCGAAACGCGCTTGCCCTTGAGATCGGCGAAGGTTTTGATGTTCGCCCCTTTGCGCACCACGAGGTGAAAACTTTCGGGGTACAAATTGGCGATCAAACGCAGGTCGGTGACCTTCGGCTTGCCCTCATACGTGCCGGTGCCGGTGTAGGCCCAATACGCCACGTCCGCTTGCGAAAAACCAGACTCCGCGCCACCGCTCTGAATGGCGTTGACGTTAGCGACTGAGCCGTTGGATGCGACCGATGTTGCCACCAAATTCGGCACCGTTGGTTGCGAAATTGCGTTGGCAATCAAGCCACCAATCGGGTAATAGGTGCCGGCGGTGCCACCGGTGTTAATGCGGAAAAAACTTTGTGCGGAGGCTGGTGCCATCGTGGCTGAAAGCGCCAGTCCGACGGTGGCCAACAGGGCAGTGAGCAGCGTGCGTTTCATGATTCAAGAATCCTTGGTCAGGGCGTGCGCTGAAACAGGAATTCTGCGCGCACATTCAACTTGATTCTAGTGGCCCGTATGGCGTGTGCCATGCGGGTTTTTCATGAGGCGCGTGGGGTGTTTACCGCAGATCGAGTTTTTTGCAGGCGAACGCGATGGCGAACGCGTCTGCGCCGACGTTTAATCCGCCGGTCATGCTCATGGTCGAGAGGATCAGTTCAACCTTGTGCCACTTGCAGGTGTCGCGCAGGTCGCGAAACGCGGTCATGATGCGCACATCCTCGAGATTGCCGGCATAGCTCACGCACACCGCAGGCACCGTGAGGCCCTGCTTTACGTGACGTTGGGCCATGGCCAACACCCGCTCCAGCGCATCGTGATGGCCGCGAATTTTCATCACCGGTTCGGTCACGCCAGCGTGCGCGTGAATCACCGGTTTGACATCGAGTGCACGCGCCACGTTGTACGACAGCCAGGACAGCGATTTGTCGCCTTTTGCGCGCGCTCGTTTATACAGATAAAACAAATCTTTGGGCACCATAAAGGTGTGAACCTGGTGGCGAACTTGCTCCATCAAAGCGGCCACGCGCGGTGCGCTGATGCCCGCATTCAACTGCCGGTTCGCTTCAAAGACCATGACGCCTTGCCCGGTGAAGCCGGTCTCAGAATCGACCACCCAGGTTTTGAACGGCGCGCGATTGCCGATGCCGCGGCGCACCCGATTGTGCGCGGCGGTGAGCGCGTGCATGGCCGACAGCGAATTCATGTAGATCTTGCTGCGTCCGGCAGCAATGGTGACCTGCAGTACGAAGTCGATGTTGTCGGTCAAATTGGACTGAATAAATTCGCGTGTTTCAGTGGGCGACAACGGCGTGGTGGACGCGCGTGCGCCGCGCGCAGACAAATCTTTGCGAAAAAATTCCATCGCGTCAAATTCGTTGTGCGTATCGAGCAGTTGCCACTCGTCGACGGCAGCTTTGATCGGCAGAACAGCGACGTTGTTTTTCGCCAGCCATTCGGTGGGCATGTCGCAGGCGGCGTCGACCACCAGCAGCGTGCGGGCGAGATCCGAGCTTGGCGCGGCCTCAGCGGCCGGGGCGTGGTTTGCGGTCGCGGCGGGCTGCCGCACGTCGATGCGGCGGTCGTTGGCGGCGGTCACCGGCGCGCGCGAATCGGCGTCGAGCGGCGAGAGGTTAGGAGAGCGCAGGTTGATAGGCATGAAAAAGCGTCCGAAATAGGGTTTTGCGTTGAGCGTAGCGTCCGCGATGGCAAAGTCCAGAAGGTCTCAAGCAACCGTTTTGAGGTCGCTGTGGGTAGACTCAAGCCGCTCAGGGTACGGAGCGGCTGGCTTGAATGAGACGCAGGTGCGCGGCAATTGATGTAGTGCGATATGTTATGGGTTAAAACTATCTTATGGGCGCGAAACGGCGTCAAGTAACGATTTTAAGATTTGTCCCCGAGAAAATGATGCTGTCATGACGCCGACTGTGGCGCCGTATTCATGGCAGTTGCGGTGATAAGCTTCGCTAACAGCTTTACCTTGAAAGCTATATTTCGCTTGGGCTATGCGCTTAAATAGGCAACAATCGACTTACGCCTTAAATTGCCTTTAGCCCAAGTAAAATGGCGCTTTCGCTAAAAAGCTGATTGCGTCTTAACCCGTTAATCGAGCTTGATTTGCCCTGCTTCGATCACCCGCTTCCACTTCACCGTTTCGCTTTTGATCAGCGCGGATAGCGCCTCCGCCGTGCCGCCCACCGGCTCTGCGCCTTGACTGGCAAATCGCTCTTTCACATCCGCACTCAGCACTGCGATTACCGCTTCTTTTTGCAAGCGCTGCACGATATCGCGCGGCGTGCCCGGTGGTGCAAACAGCCCGAAATACGTGTTCACCACGTAATCCGGCAACCCCGATTCGACCACCGTCGGAACGTTCGGCAACAGCGGCGTGCGCTTGGCAGACGTTACCGCCAGTGCCCGCACCTTGCCGCCGTTGATGTGCGGCAGTGCCGACACCAGCGAGTCGAACATCACGTGCGTCTGCCCGCCGATCAAATCCGGGATAGCCAACGCGGTGCCCTTGTACGGCACATGCGTGAGCTTGGTGTTTGAAGCGAGCTTAAACAACTCGCTCTGCAAGTGCACGATGGTGCCGTTGCCGCTTGACGCGAAGTTCAGTGCGTCGGGATTTTTCTTCGCCAACGCAATCAATTCGGCCACGTCTTTGGCGGGCAGATTCGGTGTGACGATGAGCACGTTGGTGGCAGTGGCAACCTCAGTGATTGGCGTGAAATCCTTGTCCGCTGAATACGAAATATTTTTGTACAGCGACGGCGCAATCGAATGCGTGGAGGTGGTCGCCAACAACAGCGTGTAGCCGTCTGGCGCGGCCTTCGCGGCCTCGGATGAACCCAGCGTGCCGCCCGCACCGGGCTTGTTGTCCACAATCACGTTTTGCCCAAGTTGCACCGAGAGCTTTTGCGCCAGCGTGCGGCCAATAATGTCAGTCGCTCCGCCGGGCGGAAACGGCACGATCAGGCGGATTGGTTTGCTGGGAAACGCCTGCGCGGCGACGTTGATCGCCGCGAGAAGAGACACTGCGGTCGTCAACGACACAAGAACAGCGCGAATCATGAGGGCCTTATTGATAAAGTGAGCCGAAGTTGAGCATGTTTGAGCGAGGCGACACGCACATTGTGACGCAGCCATGGTGGTGATGCACAGTCGAGCGTAAACCCAATTTTTCACAATTCGTGTCGTGTTTTGGCTCAGAATCTCGTTCTTGCGTGCAAGGGGCGGCGCGATTGCGTGCGCGCCCCGCTCGCTATCGCCAAAGGAATTGCTGTGAATCTGTCGACCCGCATCACCCTCATGCAGCATGCTTTCGCGCTCGCCAAAACGGCTTGGCTGCAATGCTTAGGGCTGGGGATCGCGTGCGGGCTCATGCTGGCAGGCTTGGCCACAGCGCAACCCACGCTCATCAACACCACGCTGCCCAATGCCGTGCATGGCGAGCCGTATGCGGCGAACCTCATGCTGGGCGGCAGCCCGGTGCCCACGAGCGTTACGGTCACCGGCCTGCCCACCGGCTTAACGGCCAGCCACAACGGCAGCGGCAGCCTGGCCATCACTGGCAGCACCACGCAAGTGGGCACGTTTACCACCACCGTTACCGCCACCAACAGCGGCGGCACCATCACCCCCACCGTGCCGCTCACCGTCGCGCGCTATTCAAAACTCGCCACCGCCATCGCCGCAAACCGCTCGCACAGCTGCGCGGTGGTCAACGGCGGCGTGCTGTGCTGGGGTGCCAACGTCAGCGGTCAGCTGGGCAACGAAAGCTTCACAAAAAGCACGATCCCTGTGCAAGCTATACCCACGGGAAGCAGTGCGACCGCGGTAGCAGTGGGGCAATCGCATAGCTGCGCGGTGGTCAGTGGTGGCCTTCAGTGCTGGGGCGCAAATTACAAAGGCCAGCTGGGCCAAAACGCTGGCTCGGTGAGCGCTGTGCCCTTTCAGACCATTGCTGCGGGCAGTAGCGTGACGGCGGTGGCCGCGGGTGACAACCACACCTGTGCCGTGGTGAGCGGTGGGCTCAAGTGTTGGGGTGACAACGCCCTTGGCCAATTGGGCAACGGGAACACGCAATTGAGCGCGATTCCGCAGCAAACAATCGCGGCCAACAGCGGTGTCACGGCGGTGGCCGCAGGACGTGCGCATAGCTGTGCGGTGGTGAACGGCGGTGTGAAATGCTGGGGTGCCAACGACGAAGGTCAGGTGGGCAACAACAGCGCCTCGGCCACACTCCTTGCACCGGCGCAAGCCATCCCATCGAGCAGTGGAGCCACCGTGATCGCCACCGGTTCGGCGCACACCTGCGCAGCCGTCAATGGCGGCGTGCAGTGCTGGGGTGCCAACGACAACGGCCAACTGGGCAACAACGGCACCGCGCTCAGCCGCTCACCGGTGCAAATCATTGTGGCTAACAGCAACGTCACGACCGTAGCGGCGGGTAACGACAGCAGCTGTGCCGTGGTGGGCGGGGGCGCGCAGTGTTGGGGCATTGTTACCAACGAGGAGAATGCGGGTGTGTTTCAAGTGAGTCGCGCGCCGTTGCAAACCATTGCTGCGGGCGGCGGCGTGACCGCGCTGGCTATTGGCGGCGATCACAGTTGCGCCATTGTGGGCGGTGGCGTGGTGTGTTGGCGCTCAAACGATTTAGGCCAGCTGGGCAACGTCGATTCGGAGACGACGCCGGTGCCTGTGCAAGCCATCAGTGCAGGTAGTGGCGTAACCGCCATTGCGGCGGGGTACGTCCACAGTTGTGCCGTGGTGAGCGGGGGGGTGCAGTGCTGGGGGCGCAACAGCTACGGTCAGTTGGGCGATAACAGCCGCGCGGACAGCAGCGTGCCGGTGCAGGCCATCAACCCGGGCAGCGGCGCAACTTCCGTGGCAACAGGGAGCCTCCACAGCTGTGCCGTGGTCAACGGCGCTACGCGGTGTTGGGGCTTCAATCGCTACGGTCAACTGGGTAACAACAGCACCGTCGACAGTCTAGTGCCGGTGGCCGCCACGGTGATCGGCGGCGGCAGCGTGGAAGCGGTGACGGCGGGTTCTGACCACAGCTGCGCCGTGGCCGTGGGCGGCGTGACCTGCTGGGGCAAGGGCAGCAGCGGGCAGGTGGGAAACAACAGCACGCTCAACAGCGTTATACCGGTGCAAACAATCGCGGTTTTCAATAATGCCTACGTGGTCAGTGGCGGCGGCGCGCATAGCTGCGCGGTCGTCCTAGGCAGCTTGCGTTGCTGGGGTTACAACTTTTACGGCCAGGTAGGCAACAACAGCACCGCAAATAGCCCGGTGCCGGTGCCGGTCACTGTCACAGCGAACAGCTTCTACCTGCGGGTGGCCGCAGGAGGTGGTCATAGCTGTGCGACGGGCCGCAGCAACAGCATTCCGTATACCAACCTCGGCGTGCGGTGTTGGGGGTATAACTATTTTGGTCAGTTGGGCAACAACAGCACCACCGACAGTCTCGTGCCAGTGCAAGCTATCGCGGAAGGCAGCGACGTGACGGACGTGGCGGCGGGCGGCGAGCACACCTGCGCGGTGGTGAGCGGTGGCGTGCAGTGCTGGGGCAAAAACTTCACGGGCCAGCTCGGCATCAACAGCACCACCAATAGCCCGGTGCCAGCCCAAGCCATCCCGAGCGGCAGCAACGTTTCTGCCGTGACCGCGGGTTCTGCCCACACCTGTGCGCTCATCAACGGCGGCGTGCAGTGTTGGGGCCACAACGGCAGCGGGCGGCTCGCTGACCCCGGCTCTGCGCCGGGGCACCGCGTGTTCGCCGCCATTCCTTTCGGCGACTTCGTGCTCACGGTGAACAAGGGCGGAACCGGCGCTGGGGGCGTGTCGTCAGCATCGCCCGGTGTTGCCTGCGGGGCGACCTGCGTGGCAACTTATGCCGCTGGCAGCGTAGTGACGCTCACCGCCACGCCGTCGGCGGGCTCGATCTTTTCCGGTTGGTCCGGCGGCGGATGTGCGGGCACAGGCACCTGCACGGTGGTGCTCAATGCCGCAACCACCGTGGTCGCGACCTACACGCTGAACACCTACGCGGTGAGCACGTCCATCGGTGCCAATGGCGGCGGCAGCCTGACCTGCACACCCAATCCAGTGCCGCACGGCAGCACCACAACCTGCACCGCTACGCCCAGCAGTGGCTTCGCGTTCGGCTCGTGGAGCGGGGACTGCACGGGCGGCGGCGCGTGCAGCCTCGCCAACGTCACAGCGACAAAATCGGTCACAGCCTATTTCAATGCCACGCAAACCATTACCAATTTCGCGCCACCGGCGTTCTACCTGTTTGGCGCGCCACCCATCACGCTGACGGCGACCGGCGGCGGCTCAAGCAGCCCGGTGCTGTTTGCCACCACCAGCGCGGCGAGCATTTGCACGGTCAGTGGGAATGTGCTGACGGTGTCCGGCGCGGGCACCTGCGGCCTCACCGCCGACCAGGCTGAGGCAGCGGGCTACGTCGCCGCAGCGCAAGTAGCAGCAAACATCGTGATCCTGAAAGCGTCCCCGACCTTGGCGCTCGCGGGCAATGGCAACAGTGCGTTCGGCAGTAACGTCACCTTCACGGCCACGTTGAGCGCGGCTGTGGCGGCCACCGGCAGTGTGCAATTCTTTGCCGACACTGTGGCAATCAGCGGCTGTAGCGCACGCCCCGTGGCGAGCAATGCGGCGACCTGCGCGACCACGACGCTCGCAGCTGGTGCGCGCAGCATTACGGCCGTGTACTCTGGCGACAGCAATCATCAAAACGCGACTGCACCATTGGTGACCCACACCGTCACGGGGGGCGCTGGAAACCTCACGTTCGCGCCACAGGTGCCCAACCTGCTGGCATTGGTGCTTGGCGGCACGTTTGCGGTGAATCCGTTGGCCGTGGCGGGTGCGTCCAGCACACCGGTGGTGTATTCCGTCGCGCCGGTGGCCACGTGCAGCATCGGCGGCACCACGATCACCATGAACGGATTGGGCAGTTGCGCGATCACCGTAAATCAGGCAACCGATGGCAGCAATCCGGCGGCCACACCCGTGACACAAACGGTGACGATTGTGGCCACCCTCGACGTTGACCGCAGCGTGAGCAACACGAAATATCACGCCCACACCGATGGTCTGCTGATCGTGCGCTACCTGTCTGGCATAACCGGCTCCGCGCTCAGTGAAGGCGCATTGGGCGGCACCGCAACCCGCACCGACTCGGCAGCCATCAAAGCCCATCTCGACGCGATCCGCCCCAAGCTCGACATTGACGGCGACGGCAGCTTCGACCCAAAAACCGACGGCCTGCTGATCCTGCGCTATCTGCTCGGACTACGCGGCACGGCGCTTACAGCCAACGCACTCGCCACCACGCCGCAAGTGCCGACGCGCACGCTACCCTCGGATATTGAGGCCTACCTTCGGGGGCTGATGCCGTAGCGCGACGGTTGCGTTTTGCCGCAAAAACAGCCGCGTTCTGCGGCACGCGGCAGGCGATAGGTGGTCGGCTCTATATACGCGGATGCTGCAACGCAGTAAAATCGAGGGTTAGCCCAATAAATCAGCGGCGCATCGTGTTTTTCTTGCAAATTTTTTTGCAAATATTGGCAAAACTGCGCCGCTCGCAACCCAGACCCCTCCCTAGCTCATGTCAAACACCGCACACACCACGCTGCGAAATATCGCCATCATTGCTCACGTTGACCACGGCAAAACCACGCTCGTGGACTGCCTGCTCAAACAATCCGGCACCTTCGCCGCGCACGAGCAGGTGGGCGAGCG
>JAYSRA010000031.1:0-102714 GCA_043721275.1 Burkholderiales bacterium | reverse complement strand
GATGCTGCCGAGATTGCTCCATGCTGCCGTCGCCTCCAAGCCTCATCCGCTATCCCAGATACGGCTTCCGGAGCCAGCTTGCTAATCAGGAGTCGATATTAGTGTTTTACGCTGCTCAGCCCAATTCTAATAGCGCTTTCACAAAAAAGCTGTTCGACGGTTTGAGCGCAAAAGTGCCGCAAAAAATGCGGGCGCACGAAGGTGCCTTGCAGCTCTCACGGACCACCCAAACGGATCGTGACTGTTCGCTTGTAGCGCACACGGACTGCTGCAAACCTGAACCTAGAATGGGGTTGCATTACAACGCGCTGCGCAGCGATCAAAAGTGGGTGAACATTCATTGGTTAAGGTTTCAGAACGCGGTCATTTGATCGGTATTGCGATTGTCGCCGTGATTGCGACGATTGTTGTTTTCGCAAATCTAGTACACGGCCATTTCACGGGTGACGATTGGCACTACCTCGCGCTGCTGCGGCACATTGATTCGCCCGTCGACATATTTAGCTCGAACATTGCGGGTGCGTACTTTTACCGACCCATTGCGCTGTTCCTGTTTTGGTTCAGTGAAGCCATTTTCGGCATCAACCCCGCCGCGCACTACGGCATCAATATTGCGCTACACGGTTGGGTTGCGTTCGAGGTATTCGCATTGGCAACAACGATTAGCCACGCGCGCGTCGCGTCGGCGTGGGCGGGAACGTTGTTTTTGCTGTTGCCAGCGTCGTCTGGTACTGCCCTGTGGGTGTCTGATCGGTTCGATTTGTTGGCAACCGCCGCCATGTTGTGCTCATTACGTTTGATGATCGCGTGGACACGCGCGCTGACGTCGCAACGTGGCGTTCTGTTGGCGTCATTGGCAATGGCGCTGCTGGCGATTGGCAGTAAAGAAACTGCGTTCGCGCTCATACCCGCCTTGCTGTGTGTTTTGCTCGGCAGCGACACGCGCGGTCGGGGTTCGCGACTGCTCACGGCGGGCGCTGTGATGTTGATTGCGGCGCTTGCTGTTTACTGCCGCGTCGCTGCGTTAAACGGTTGGAAAGGCGACGAAAGCCTGCCCGTCACTGCGACGGTGATCGTCTCAGGCACGGCCATTTGGCTTGCAAATTTAGCGGTCGCGCTACAGACGCATCATGGACACGTTGCATTAATGGCGCTCGCGCTAGTGGCGCTGGCAGCGGCGTTATGCGCTCGCGGTGGCCGCTCGGCAAGCAGCCTATTGCCGAGCGTCAATTCGCTAGCGGCATTGTTGATTTTGCTCGCGGGCGTTGTGCTGGCGCAGAGCCCGGTTGCCCTGACCGCCCTGCCTAGACATGCGGTCGAGCTGCCAACGATGTCGCTGCGCTTTTTCTACACGCCGCTCGCGCTCTTTGCCATCATCGGTGCGACGTGTTTCTCGCGTTTAACGTTCAAAAACGCGTGGCTGCTGTGGGCATTGCGACTGAGCGTGGTTTCCGCCGTTGCGATTTCGACATTCGGCAGCGCCAAGCAGAGCGCTATTTGGGCAAAAAACACCGGCACGGAGGCCCAGCTAGCAGCGCTGCCGCTCGCTGAATATGCATTGCTCGCGAAACAGAATCAGATGCGCAGCCCGTGTTTAATTTGAATGCCATCGGCACCGCCGCTGCCAGACCTCGATCTGAGGTTTAAGGCGAGTCTTGCCACTTCTGACGCGCGCATTAACTGTGCGCTACTGACCACGCCCGCACAGGCACAAACGATCACTCGCATCGCAAATTGCCAAAGCACCAGCGTTTTGCCGGCACGTTCAGCCCTTGCGGGCCTTGAACCGTGGGTGCGATCCGGAACCTGTACGTATTTCTTTTTAAGCGAATGAGCGAGATGGCGGCGGCACGTCGGCCGCGCCTGAAAGCGCGCTATTTTTTGCCCGGATTCGCCGAGAAAAACTCGATTTTGTTCGGCTTGTCGCGCCAGTCGTCAGCATCGACCGGTGCGGCTTTTTTGCGCGCGATATTTGGCCAAATTACTGCGTATTCGGCGTTCAGTTTGATCCACTTCTCGGCGATGTCGGAGTCGGGCTTGATCGCGTCCACCGGGCACTCCGGCTCGCAGACGCCACAGTCGATGCATTCGTCGGGGTGGATGACGAGCATGTTCTCGCCTTCGTAAAAGCAGTCGACGGGACACACGTCCACACAGTCGGTGTATTTACATTTGATGCAGCTATCGTTTACAGCGTAGGTCATGATGCTTGAGCGTTGACAGGTTGAGCAGGTTTACTTACTATTTTGCCGCAGTTGTGCAAATCGGCTTATTCCAAATCGAGCAGATTGCCAAGCTCTACACCGCGATTTCTGGCTGCGCGCACCGCCTCGAGCAAGGTTGCCGCAGCACCGTGATCGTTCAAAACAGCAAGTGCGGCCGCCGTGGTGCCGCCCTTGGACGTTACCCGTTCGCGCAACACCGATACCGGCTCAGGCGAGGCTTCCGCGAGCGCGGTTGCGCCTTTGAGCGTGCCGAACACCAGCGTGCGCGCGTCCGCGGCACTGAATCCAACGTCCTCAGCAGCGGCCAACATCGATTCGATCCAGTGAAAAACGTACGCGGGGCCGCTGCCAGAAACGGCGGTCACCGAGTCAATCATCGCCTCGCTGGCCACTGACACCACGATGCCTGTGGACTGCATCAATTCGGTTGCGGTAGCGACGTCTATCGCTGAAAGGCCCGCGGGCGCGTACACGCCGGTGACGCTCTGCCCTATGAGTGCGGGCGTGTTCGGCATGGTGCGCACGATGCGCGGGTGACCACCGAGCCAGCGCGACAGCGAGGCGATTTTGATCCCCGCTGCAATGCTCACGATGAGCTCGCCGTTCAAGCAAGGACGCAGCTCCGCACACACTTGCTTCAACACCTGCGGTTTAACCGCAAGCACGACCGCGTCGGCACCCGCGACCGCGATTTGGCTTGCTGCCGCATGCAGAGTGGTGCCTGAGCCCGCGAGCTTTTCGCGGGCCTCGGCAAACGGCTCGATGATGTGGCAGGCGAGCAGCGGATGCTTTTTACGCAACCCAACGAGCATGGCGCTGGCCATATTGCCGCCACCCACGAAGCAGATTTTCTTCACGGTTTTCCTTGGCAAGTCATGTGGCGGGCCGTGCGCCGAACAACGCTGTGCCCACGCGCACCAGTGTCGACCCGCACGCCACAGCGATCTCCAGATCGTCCGACATGCCGATAGACAGCGTATCGACCGAAGCAATCCTCAACTGAGCCTCGGCAAAAAGCGCGGCAAGCATCAAAAATTGCTGCCGCGTCGCGGACTCGCCGATGCCCGGCTCGGGCATGCCCATCAGGCCGCGCACCGCGAGTTGCGGCAACGCGCTCGCCGCAGCCATCAGCGCTAGCGCTTCGTCAGGCGGGCACCCGCTTTTTGACGTTTCGCCACTGATATTGACTTGAATGCAAATGTTGAGCGGTGGCAGATGGGTTGGCCGCTGCACCGAAAGCCGATCCGCGATTTTCAGTCGATCCACCGAATGAACCCATTGAAAGTTCTCGGCAACCACGCGGGTTTTGTTTGATTGCAGCGGCCCGATCAAATGCCATTCGATATCGGCGTACTGTGGTGAGGCGCTGAATTCGCCGATCTTGTCGACACCCTCCTGCACGTAATTTTCGCCAAACGCGCGCTGACCGGCGTCATACAAGGCTCGAATTTTGTCGGCCGGTTGTAATTTGCTAACTGCGAGCAACTGTGCCGACGGTGGACTACGGTGCGACTGTTGCATCGCAGCGGCAATGCGCGCTTGAACCTGCGACACACGCTCACAAGCTTGCGAAGGTTCAAAGCTTACGGTCATAATGGCATTGTCTTGTAATCACGCAGGATACGACTTAGGAGCGTGCACGATGTGCCGCTCTGCCGTAGGCGCGGGGGGCTCGTGCTCATAAAGGAATTATAGGGATGGACATTTCGGAGCTTCTGGCGTTCTCGGTGAAGAATAAGGCGTCCGACTTGCATTTGTCGGCAGGATTGCCGCCCATGCTTCGTGTGGACGGCGATGTACGGCGCATCAACCTGCCCGCGATGGAACACAAAGATGTTCACAGTCTGGTCTACGACATCATGTCTGATCAGCAGCGGAAGATTTTTGAGGAAAACCTAGAGGTCGACTTCTCGTTTGAGATTCCGAATCTGGCGCGCTTCCGCGTTAATGCGTTCAACCAGGAACGCGGTGCTGCTGCCGTGTTCAGGACAATTCCGTCGCGCGTGTTAACGCTGGAAGAACTGGCCACCCCAAAAATCTTCGCGGAACTGGCGTTAAAGCCGCGTGGTTTGGTGCTCGTCACCGGGCCTACAGGCTCTGGCAAGTCAACCACGCTCGCGGCGATGGTCAACCACGCCAACGAGAACATCATGGGCCACATTCTGACGGTTGAAGACCCGATTGAGTTCGTGCATGAGAGCAAAAAGTGCCTGATTAACCAGCGTGAACTAGGTGAGCAAACGCTATCGTTTTCGAACGCGCTGCGCTCGGCACTTCGCGAAGATCCGGACATTATTTTGATCGGCGAAATGCGCGATCTGGAGACCATTCGCCTCGCGTTGACCGCAGCTGAAACCGGGCACCTAGTATTTGGCACGCTGCACACCTCGTCGGCTGCAAAAACCATTGACCGGATCGTTGACGTGTTCCCCGCCGCTGAAAAAGACATGACGCGATCCATGCTTTCCGAATCGCTAGTTGCGGTGATTTCGCAATCGTTGTTGAAGCGCAAGGACGGCAGTGGCCGGGTCGCAGCACACGAGATCATGATCGGAACTTCGGCGATCCGTAACCTGATTCGCGAGAACAAGATTGCGCAGATGTACTCGGTGATTCAAACGAGCCTTGGTGCCGGCATGCAAACGCTGGATCAGTGTCTGGTGGAGTTGATCAAGCGAAATCTCATCAATCCGCAAGAAGCGAAACTGGCCGCGCGACAAGGCGAAATGTTCGCCTGATCGGCGGCACACAAACGGATTCGGCACAAGGCAAGGAAAAATTCATGGAACGCGAACAAGCCACCACTTTTATGAACTCGCTGCTGGTGATGATGGGGCAGCGCAAAGCGTCTGATCTATTCATCACCTCGGGCTTTCCGCCAGCGCTCAAGGTTGACGGCGAAATCACACCGGTGTCGAAAACTACGCTCTCGCCGATGCACACGCTCACGCTCGCGCGCTCGATCATGAACGACAAGCAGGCGGCCGAATTTGAGCGCACCAGCGAATGCAACTTCGCGATCAATCCGCCCGGTACTGGACGGTTTCGGTGCAGCGCGTTCATGCAGCAAAACCACGTTGGCATCGTGATCCGCACCATCAATGTGACGATCCCGCGTTTTGAAGAATTGATGCTGCCGCCGATCCTGCGCGACATCATCATGGCCAAGCGCGGCTTGGTGATTTTCGTCGGCGCAACCGGCAGCGGCAAAACCACATCGATGGCGGCGATGGTGGATCACCGCAACCGCAACTCGCGCGGTCACATCATCACCATCGAAGACCCGATTGAATTCGTGCACGAGCATCGCAACTGCATCGTCACGCAGCGCGAAATTGGTAGCGATACCGAGAGCTGGGCGGTCGCTCTTAAAAACACGCTGCGCCAAGCGCCCGACGTGATCATGATCGGCGAAATCCGCGAACGGGAAACCATGGATCACGCCATTGCCTTTGCCGAAACCGGCCATCTGTGTCTAGCCACATTGCACGCCAACAACACCAACCAGGCGTTGGATCGCATCATCAACTTTTTCCCGGAAGAGCGGCGTCAACAGCTGCTGATGGACTTGTCGCTAAACCTGCGCTCTTTCATCTCGCAACGCCTGATTGTGAAGCGCGACGGGAAGGGTCGTGTGCCCGCGGTTGAGGTGTTGTTGAACTCGCCGTTGATTGCGGACCTGATCTTTAAAGGCGAGGTGAGCGAGATCAAAGAGATCATGAAAAAGTCGAACGAACTTGGCATGCAGACGTTTGACCAGGCGCTGTTTCAACTGCATGAGGCGGGCCACATCAGCTACGAAGACGCGCTGAGGAATGCCGACAGCGTGAACGACGTGCGCCTGCGCATCAAGCTCGAAGGCCATGAGGCGCAAGGCCGCAATATGCTGGCCGGCCTTGAACATCTTGACATGATGAAGTGACCGTGGGGAAGTGACGAGGGCAGTGACGAGTGACTAGTGACATCGCGCCACGATCACTGACCGGTCACCAGTTACCCTTCACCACCGCTATCCCCTTTGCTCGCCTACCTAAGCCTCGCCAGCGCCATGATGATCGTGGGCGCGTACGTCGGATTTTCCAAATTGTTAGTCGCCGTTTTTCCGGTGTTTTTGCTGGCATGGCTACGCTTCGGCATTGCTGCCATTGCCATGGGCACGTGGCTCAAGCGGGGTGCCCTTGAGGCGCCGCTTGATGCTCGCACGCGCTATCTGGTGTTCCTCGAATCCTTCCTTGGCAACTTTCTGTTTTCTATCTGCATGCTGTTCGGCATGCTGCACGCCACGGCGATTTCAGCAGGCGTCATCATGGCGGGGATTCCGGCGGCGGTTGCGCTGTTGTCACGCGCGTTTTTAAAGGAACGCCTGTCCGTGCGTATGATGATCGCCATCGCACTTGGCGTCGCTGGCATTGCCGTGCTCGCCGTGTCGCGCGGCGGGCAGGACGAGGGCGCGTCATCAATGCTGGGCACGTTGCTGCTGGTGGGTGCGGTGTTCTGCGAAGCCACTTACGTGGTGATAGGCAAGCGGCTCACGGGAAAATTGTCGCCCAAACGCATCAGCGCGCTCATCAACGTGTGGGGATTGGCGCTTATCACGCCGCCGGGTATTTATGCGGCGTGGTCGTTTGATTTTGCAACCGTCAGCGTGAACATTTGGGGCGGGTTGGTACTGTATGCACTGGCGGCGAGCATGTTGACGGTGTGGCTGTGGATGACCGGGCTCAAAAAGGTGCCCGCAACCCAGGCGGGCATTTTCACGGTATTTTTGCCGATCACCGCGGCGCTGGTCGGCGTGCTATTTTTGGGCGAATCGTTCACTGTGGCGCACGCACTTGCATTCGTTTGCGCGCTGGCGGGCGTCGTCCTTGCGACCTGGCCCAACGCTCACGTGGCGCGTGCCGCATAAGCGCATCAGCACGCGAGCACTTAAGCGAAAATAGCGATTCACCGCTTTTTTCGTAGCCACCATGCCCGGTCTTGAACACGACACGCCGATTCCCACCGAAATCACGCTGGATCGCAAGCGGCACCTGCTGGTACTGGCCTACGGGGACAAATCACAGGAATTGAGTTTTGAATTGCTGCGCGTGTATTCGCCCTCAGCCGAAGTGCGCGGCCACGGGCCGGGGCAAGAAGTGCTGCAAGTCGGCAAACGTGCCGTGGACATCACCGAGCTTGAACCGGTGGGCATGTATGCGGTACGACCGACGTTTAGCGACGGTCATAACTCGGGCATTTTTTCTTGGGATTACTTGAATAAATTGTGCGTCGAAAAGGATCTGCTGTGGAAGGAATATCTGGCGCGCATGGAGCGGGCGGGAGCGTCGCGTGACTGAGCAAGGCAAAACGCATTTCGGATTCGAGACCGTTCTCGATGCTGAAAAACAGGGCAAAGTTCGCGGCGTGTTCGATTCCGTCGCATCAAAATATGATGTGATGAACGACGCGATGTCCGGCGGATTGCATCGCATTTGGAAGCGCTTCGCCGTGGACCAACTGCAATTGCGCCAAGGCGAGCGCGTGCTCGATCTGGCGAGTGGCACAGGTGATTTAATTCGACTGATGCAACCGCAGGTAGGCGCGACCGGCATGGTGCTGCACACTGACATCAACGCCGCGATGCTGGCCGAGGGTCGCAACGCGCTGCTCGATCACGGTGTGATGACGCCAACCACGCAATGCAACGCCGAGGCGCTGCCGTTTGCAGATCGCAGCTTTGACGCGGTCACCATTGCATTCGGTTTGCGCAATGTCACGCATAAAGATTTGGCGCTGGCGGAAATGCACCGCGTGCTGAAAGTTGGCGGCCGCGCTCTGGTGCTGGAGTTTTCGCGGCCCAATCCGCTGCTGAAGATGCCGTACGATTGGTATTCATTCAATATCCTGCCTAAACTCGGGGCGAAAATTGCTGGCGACGAGGCCAGTTATCAGTATCTGGCGGAAAGTATCCGCATGCATCCGGCGCAGGACGAACTGAAGGAAATGTTTGAGACGGCGGGCTTCAAGCGCGTTGAATATTTCAATTTGACCGGTGGCATCGTCGCGGTGCATCGCGGTTACAGGTTTTGATTTTTCGGTCAGATTACAGTCAGGGTAAGCATCCGGCTTGTCGTAGACAAAAGCCTGTTAAGCTTCGCTTGACTTCTTGGCGCTGCTCCCCATATTCTTCTTGTCACGTAACAACCCATCCTTTGGAGGATTTATGTTTAAAAGTATTTCTATAGCGATCATCGCAGTGGCGCTCGCCCTCGGTGGTGCCGCTTCGGTTGAAGCCAAAAAATTCGGCGGCGGCAAGTCCGTGGGCGCACAGCGCAGCACTCCTGCCGCATCGCCCGCAGCAGCTCCAACGGCGGGCGCACCTGCTGCAGCGGCAGCACCCGCCGCAGCCGCTGCTGCAGCGCCAAAAACGGGCATGGCTAAATGGGCAGGCCCACTCGCTGGCATCGCTGCTGGTCTCGGCTTGGGTTACTTGTTCTCGCAACTGGGCGGCGGCGCCGCCAGCATGTTGATGATGGTGCTGTTGGCGGCGCTGGTCATCGGTGGCTTGTTCATCGCTGTGCGGATGTTTATGCGCAAGCAGAATCCCTCGATGGCCTCCCCTAACGGACTAGCAAGCCCTAACCCATTTGGCGCGCCGCAGCAACGTGTTGAACCCACTGCCTTCTCAGGCACCGGCGCGATGGGCGGTGCAGCAGCGCCGGTGATGGCCGCAGCGTCCACATTCGGTATTCCCGCTGATTTCGACAAAGCGGGCTTTGAAGCCAACGCCAAGAGCCAATTCATCGCGTTGCAAGTCGCCAACGACAAGGGGGATCTTGACGCCGTGCGCAACTTCGCCACCGACAAGTTCTACAACCAGATCGCCAAAGACGTGGTCGCAGGCAACAAGGACGCCACCCACGTTGACGACCTGCACGCCGAATTGATGGGCATCGAAACTGAACGCGGCCAATATTGGGCGAGCGTCCAGTTCACCGGCAAAATGCGTGAAGACGGCATGGTGTTGGCCTCAGACTTCCGCGAAACATGGAACCTTACCAAACCGGTTGATGGCAGTAAGGGCTGGTTACTGGCTGGCATTCAGCAGGCGTAACTGACTTCACACCGAAAAGCCGACCTTGTGTCGGCTTTTTCTTTTGTGACGATATAGAGATAATTTGAATATGCTTCCTTCCTCACTCATCGCCCGCGCCCTATCAAAGCTGCTGTCACACGACGACGCGGCGAGGAAGCTCCTCGCCACGCACGCGGGCGAGACGTTGCAGGTGCGCATGCCGCCGTTCTCCACAACGCTCAAGATCAGCGATATCGGCGATTTCGTCGCCGGGGATTCGTCGCTAAGTGACAAGGATTTATCAGTCAGCGTCGAATTTCCGCTGACCTCATTGCCGCTCATCGCGCAAGGCACCGACGCAGCGCTCCGCAGCGCAAAAATTTCTGGGCAAGCGGCGCTGCTGCAAGATATTTCGAAGGCCTTTGCGTCGTTGCCGTTGGCCGCAGAGGCAGAGCTTGAGCGCGTGGTCGGGCCGATTTTGGCCACAGAAGCCGTGCGTTTTTTCAAAACGTTGAAGGCGCTTGGCGACAACGCACAATCAAGCCTGCACGAAGCCGGAAAACGCTACTTGCATGACGAAGCGCAACTGGTTGCCGAACGCGACGACGTGTCGCAGTTCGTCGCGGATATTCAGCGCTTGCGTATTGATGTCCAGCGGTTGCAGATGCGGGTAGCGAAGCTGGCTTAGACCATTGGGTGCGCGCCGCGCGGTTGCCCAACTAAATCGGCGGCTTTCTCGGTGCATGGCTGCGTGGCACGGTTTTTTACTATGCGCGCCAGCTACGACACCATCTGGATTTCAGAGATCATTCTCGCCACCGGCGCGGCGCTAATTCATACGCCGATCAAGGAAGCACCGTTGACGTTGAAGGTGCAGGCGGCGTGACGCACCGACGTAGCCTCAATTTAGCTAGACAGTCCGCCAAGGCATAGCTCGCGCCAGTCGCAGAATCAATGGAGCAAATGCGAACGCGAACGCCAGCCAGAATTGACCGAATATGAACGCAGCCCAAGTTCCGGAGTAGAGCAGACCGGCAACGGTCCAATGCGATTCAGTTTGATAAGCAAAGTACCTGCCGAAAAGCGCGTGCACCGAAATCAACACTATCAGTCCGATCAAACCGAACGCGGCGGCGAAGACATATGTAAATGCAGGATGCATTTCCCCCGGTGAACCAGCCAAGCGAATATGCACATTAACAATGGTCGAAACGAGTACGCCAGCAGTCAAAGCGAGTGCGAAAACTGTCAGACCACGCAATGTCGAGACTTGCATCATAAATCGCGATCCACATTTTCAGCGACTAGCGCGTAGCGAGCGGACCGAGGTCTAGGCGGAGGGCGACGCCGCGTACGAACGTACGCAAGGAGCCCTCCAACGACGAGATCGATCCGCGCAGTAGCGCTAGTCCTCCATCTCCGCCTTGGCCGCCGCTACATCAAGGCACTCCATCGCATCCTTGGGCTCAGACGCTGCGGCCTCAGCGTAGAGCGCCTCAACATCCTTCATCTTCTTGTCGCCAAACAGCTTGAAAAGCCCGTCCGCCATTTCGGTTCGTGCGACGGCTGATTCGGGGTTGAGTTTTAGTGCCTTTTCGTAGTTTTCTACCGACGCATCTTTGCTTACGCCGTAGGTCATCTTGCCGATCATTGCGCCTACTTTTTCGATCACTTCAGCGTTGAAGGTGCCGAGGGCGATGTGCGCGTCGGCGTGTTTCGGCTCAAGCTTTAGCGTGGCTTCTAGCGCTTTGCTGACCTTGCCGCCTATGCCTTGCGTGAGCGCTTTTGCCACGCCTATGAGTTGCCCGTAACGGCCCAGTGCGTACGCGTGAAGATAAAAAGCGTTGGCGTTTTTCTTTTGTGCGGCTTGCAATTCTTCGCAGCGAGCGGCGATTTCTTCATAAGCTTTTTGCTTTTTGGCGTCACTGGTTTCTAGGTAATTGTTATAGATGCACGCGGCTTTATTGGCGGCGTTGTAGCCGTCCAATCCCGCAGCTATTCCCGCCTCGCACGCGCCCTCAAAATCACCGGCGTGATAGAGCCGCCACGCTTGCTCCACGGCCTTATCCGCAGGGAACGGCTCCGCGTCGCCTTGGTGCAGGCGCGCCCAGTTTTTTTTAAGCGCTGCGCCGTCGTAAACAAACGCTGCGTTGTCGTGTGGGAATGCGGCCCAGCCGCCTTTTTTTGCCATGATAGTTTCCTCCGTAAAAGTGACGAGTGACGAGTGACAGGTGACGCTCGCTTCGGTCACTCGTCACTCGTCACTTTTCACTGACTAACGATACTCCGCCGCCAATTTTTCAAACAACAACCGCGCGTCGCCGTGCAAATACGGCGCGAGCAGCACCATCACTTGAAACACGCCTTGGCCCATTGCGTTGGCCTCATCGAGCTTGCGTGGATTCATCACGTATGAGTACGAATGCCAGTAGGTGGCGAGCATGACCAAGTTGGTGGACACGGCTTGAATTTCGCCGTCGGTAGCTTTGATCTCGTCAATGGAGCGCATTTCTGTCATCAGGCGCACGGTGTTTTTTTGCGCGTTTTGCAGGATGGTTTTGAAGTGCGTTTCGATGATGCGATTTTTCGACAGCAGGTCGTTCAAATCGCGATAAATGAAACGGTATTTCCAGATTTTTTCGAACAGCAGATGTAGCCAAAACCACGTGTCTTCGACGTTCGCTGGGCGGTCTTTGCCCATCGCAAAAAGCTCGTCCAGTTCGCGCTCAAACTGCGCAAAAATCTTGGTGACGATTTCGTCTTTGCTGCGGTAGTGGTAGTACAAATTACCCGGCGAAATGTTCATTTCGTCCGCAATCGCATTGGTCGTCACGTTCGGCTCACCGAACGAATTAAACATGGCCAGCGACACCTCAAGAATGCGCTCTTTGGTGCGCCGGGGCGCCTTACGTTCCATTCATGAACTCCATCCTTTAATCGTCCTCTGCGCCTATTGTGGAGGAAGAATTGGAGCAGCGCAAGAAATTAGAGTGATGGCAACAGCTTTTCTCTGCGATCCCCGTTTCACTTGGGCTAATGCCGTAAATCGTGTTAAGTCGATAAATAGCTTTTATGCCGTCAGGCCCAATTACAATAAGCGTTTCACGTAAAAGCTGTAGCTGCTTTAGCGGAGCAAAGCGACTTCCAATTCGTCCAGCGTTTGCGCCAATTTTGACGCCGCAGCGCCCGTGTCGCCGCGTGAAAAACGACGTGCCGTGGGCAGCAATTTTCGGCTCGGGTCTTCCAGCGCACGCAGGTTGAGTTTGATGCCGTAAAGCGCAAATTCAGCGGTCAACACATCGGCGCGAGCGAGCAGTTGCGCGCGGGTGTGCTGGTACGCGTGCTCGGCGAGACGGCGACGATTGCCGTAGCTGAACAGGTTCGAAAAGAACAAGTCGGCGTCGCCTTTCGACGGCTCGAGCACGATCAGTTTTGAATCGGGATAACTCGTGGCGTAACTGGTGATGCTCTTTTCAAGACGCGAGTGAATCAGTGCGCGAAACGTTTGCGACAGCACCGTCGGCAGGCCGCGTTCGGCCAAATGCGATTGCGCGCGAGCGGCCACCGTGCTGTTAAACGGCACCAGCGGATTGACGCAGATCACGAGCTTGGCCCCGGCATCGAGCGCGCTCGACGCGTGCAGCGTTTTGTTGAGCGCACCGTCCACATAATGCCGCGCGCCGATCTTCACCGGCGTGTACATGCCGGGCAGCGAGCTGCTGGCCTGCACGGCCTGCGAGATGGGCACGTGGTTCATGCTGGACGAGCCGAATTCGACCGTCTCGCCGGAATCGAGATCAGTGGCAATCAAAAAAAGCTTGCTTTTTAGTTCGCGAAAATCGTTGCTGCGACCCGGTTTGGAGAGCAGGTTTCGCATCGCACGTTCAATCGCGCGATTGTCAAATAGGCCGGTCGGAATCACTGCACTCAGCCGTTGCAATTCCGCGAGCGCGCGGCTGGGTTTGAGCGAGCGCACGCTGGCCCACATCGCGGCCAAAAGCGTGGTCGGGACGAGCGCTAAACGCGATGCGTATTCGCCGAGCGCAGGGCGCATGAACACGCCCGGTGCGAGCGCGTCGCCGTCCGCGCCTTCGTTCTCGATAAAGAGCTGCACCATCTCGCGCGGCGTGATGCCGTTGGCGAGGCCCGCGGTGACGAACGCACCGGCGCTCACGCCCACGTACGAATGCAGGCGCGTGAAGTCGAGCGTGGGCAACGCATCGTGCAGGGCAGCGAGCGCGCCCACTTCATACACCGCACCGAGCGGGCCGCCACCGGCTAGGGCCAAGGCGATGGGAGGGGTGTCGAACGGCGCGGAATCAAGCATGGTGGAACGGAAAACAAATTGACGATGCTGCGCATCATAGAAAAACGGCCACCGAAGTGGCCGTTCAAAATTCAAAACATGCGCAGTGACCCCGAGGAGGAGAAACGCAAGTTCTGAAAAAACGTGTCGATCAAACGCTTACTTAGCGGCCGATTTTTTGGCAGCGGGCTTTTTAGCCGCTGGCTTGCGAGCCATCGGTTTTGCGGCGGCAGGCTTGGCAACTGCGGCTGCTTTAGCTGCAACCGGTGCCTTGCCAACGGAGAGCTTTTGAACCATCTTGGTCAGCTCTTCAACGCGCGTGGTGAGCTTGGTGATGTCGGCCTTGGTGGGCACGCCTAGGCGGCCTACGGCGCGGCCTACGCGGTCTTCAAACACGGTTTCCAAGCGATCCCATGCGCCAGCAGCTTTGCTGGTGGCTTCGGTAATCTTGCCGGACACTTCGTTGGTCACGTCACTCACCTGATTGTCAGCAAATTTGCGAAATTTCTTTTGCAGGCCGGTGCCTTCTTTAACGAGCGCTTCAAACACTTTAGAACCTTCTTCTTGAGCTTTAGAAAATGCACCGAGACCGGCAAGCCAAATGTGGCTTGACGATTCTTTAACGGTAGCGAGCAGATTGTTGTCTGCTTTGCTTGATTCGGCGGCGGCTTTGCTGAACTTCTTAACCATTTGATTTTTCCCTGTGTGTTGAAAGTTACGATAGATGAACTTTATGCGTCGTCCATAGAGCGCGCTCCCTAGAAACCCGCTATTTACCTAGGAAATTCGCTCTAGAATGAATTGAGCGCATTTCACGCAACAGCGCTCATGCAGCACACAAATAACGGCAAAGGAGGCCACATGACTTACTTCGTAACCGGCGCGTCCGGATTCATCGGCAAGCGTCTAGTCAAGAAATTACTGGGCCGCAAAAACACCACCGTGTACTTTTTAATTCGCGCCGAAAGCAAGGCTAAGGTCGCGAAAATGATGAGCTTTTGGGGCGACGAGGCCGCCAAGCGTTGCATCCCGATTGTGGGCGATCTGGCAAAGCCAAGCCTCGGTTTATCCGCCGCTGACAAGACCAAGATCAAGGGGAAGATTAAGCACTTTTTCCACCTTGCCGCGATGTACGACATGAAGGCAAGCGCGGCTGACAATCACACCGCCAACGTGATCGGCACGCAAAGCGCGGTGGCACTTGCCAACGAGGTGAAAGCGGGCTTGTTTCATCATATGAGCTCAATTGCGGTGGCCGGCAATTACGAAGGCGTGTTTCGCGAGGACATGTTCAACGAGGCCAAAGATTACCTCGATCACCCGTACATGCAGACCAAGCACGAGAGCGAGCAGCACGTGCGCGACAACGCATTGATGCCGTGGCGCGTGTATCGCCCAGGTGTGGTGCTCGGCGATTCACACACCGGCGAAATCGACAAGATTGACGGCCCGTATTATTTCTTCAAACTGCTGCAAAAAATGCGCGCAATTTTGCCGCCGTGGATGCCGTCACTCGGTATCGAAGGCGGTCGCATGAACATGGTGCCGGTGGACTTCGTTGTTGACGCGACTGATCACATCGCGCACGCTGCAGGTCACAATAAAAAAGCGTTCCATTTGACCGATCCTGCGCCGCTGCGCATTGGTGACTCGTTGAATATTTTTGCTCGCGCCGCGCATGCGCCGCAAATGGCGTTGCGCATTAACGCGGCCCTTTTCGGCTTCATTCCGCAGAGCGTGATGAAGGGCATGATGAGCCTGCCGCCGGTGCGTCGCATCAAGAATGCGGTGATGAAAGATTTGGGTATTCCGGACGACACGTTGTCGTTCATCAATTACCCGGTGCGCTTTGATTGTCGCGAGACGTTGAAGGCGCTTGAAGGCACCAAGATTGCCGTGCCTGCGCTCGAGGATTACGCCTACCGATTGTGGGACTACTGGGAGAGGAATCTTGATCCCGATCTGTTCATCGATCACACGCTGAAAGGCCAGATCACCGGCAAAGTTATTTTGATTACCGGCGGCACGTCAGGCATTGGACAGGCCACCGCGTTGAAGCTCGCCGAGGGTGGCACGGCAAAGGCCATCATCGTGTGCGGGCGCGATCAGGAAAAGATTGACGAGACATTAAAGCTCGCCAAAAAACGCGGCGTGAAAGTGCTGGCGTATCAGGCCGATGTGGCCGATGAGACGAGCTGCAAAGCGTTCGTAAAAACGCTGGAAGAGAAGCACGGTGGCGTCGACATTCTGGTGAACAACGCCGGCCGTTCAATCCGTCGCGCGCTGGAGGCGAGCTACGACCGCTTCCATGATTTCGGTCGCACTATGGACGTCAATTATTTCGGCGCGCTACGCATCACCATGGGTTTATTGCCCGGCATGACAGCGAAGAAAAAAGGTCACGTCATCAACATCTCCTCGATTGGTGTGCTCACCAATGCACCGCGATTCTCGGCGTATGTCGCATCGAAAGCTGCGCTTGATGCGTGGACGCGATGCGCGGCATCCGAGTATTCAGATCGCGGCATCAGCTTCACCACCATCAACATGCCGCTGGTTAAAACCCCGATGATCGCGCCCACCGCCATCTACAACAACGTGCCGACGCTTGATCCGGATGAAGCCGCCGACATGATCATTCGCGCCATCGTCTACAAACCGGTCAGCATTGCGACGCGTTTGGGCACCGCGATGCAGGTGCTGCACGCCATCGCGCCGCGAATTGCGCAGATTGTGATGAACACCAGCTTCAGAATGTTCGGCGATTCCGAGGCAGCAAAGGGTAAGAAAAACGAAGTGGTCGGCCCGTCCAGCGATCAACTCGCGCTGTCGAATTTGATGCGCGGCATTCACTTCTAGCAACCGTTGATCTGGGCGCTACAGCTTATTGCTGGAGCGCCCATTTCATTTGGGCAGAGCGTCGATTTATGCCTGAAGTCGACTTCAAGTGTTTTAACTATCTAGCCCGCATCGCTCATCCGGGAGCCGGAAAAAGCTGTTGATTGTGCGAAAAGTGTTGCTTAGAGGGCACGATTCACGATAAATCAGCAAAATCGGCGTGATTTCCTCTATGCAGCAGGATTGAAATGGTCTTAAATCGCGTTGATCTTTTCATTGCACGCCAGAGCGAAATCAGGGCAGCAATTGCTTAAGTTCAACGTAGCGTGTGTGTTCCAAATCCCGAATCTTTAATCGATTGAATTCAAGGAGAATCAAATCATGGCAGCCGCCAAAAAACCAGCCGCTAAAGCCGCAGCAAAACCCGCAGCAAAAAAGCCCGCAGCCAAAGCACTTGCGGCCAAAAAACCCGCCGCTAAAGCAGCCGCCGCGAAGCCCGCAGCCAAAAAGCCCGCCGCCAAAGCAGCAGCCAAAGCGCCAGCCGCGAAGAAACCCGCCGCCGCAAAAAAACCTGCCGTTAAGCGCGCTCCAAGCGCTGCCTTCATGAAGCCCATGACGCCATCAGCAATTCTTGCTGCGGTGGTTGGTGCCATGCCACTGCCGCGCACGGAAGTGACGAAAAAAGTGTGGGACTACATCAAGAAGCACAGCCTTCAAGATGCAGTCAATCGCCGCATGATTAACGCCGACGCTAATCTGCGCGCGATTTTCGGCAAGGCGCAGGTCTCGATGTTTGAGATGACCAAGCTGATTTCAAACCAGCTCAAGTAGGTTGTTCAAGCGCTAGCGAGATTTGTCTCGCTTTAAAAAAACCGGCATGCGCCGGTTTTTTTTCGCCCGCTTTTTGTTCACGTTGTGGCCTAGGGTCGCGCGCAAGCCGTTGTCCTACACCTGTTTACGCATTCGCCGATAGCAGCGCGCGGCGTTCAAAAGTACATTACAAGAGCGGCGCGGCGGGCTCAGTTTTTCGCGCAGCCATCCTCTTTATTTACCCAAGGAACATGCATCATGAACAAAGATCAAGTTAAAGGCCGCGTTGAGCAAGTCAAGGGCAAAGTAGCCGAAGTTACCGGCAAGGTCATTGACGACGGCAAGATGCAGGCACGCGGCAAGGCCGAGCAAGTGGCAGGCAAAGTGCAAGCAAATTTTGGTGACACCAAAGAAGCCGTCAAAGACAAAGCCAAAGACATTAGTAACAAGCTGTAGCAATTCAGCGAACGCGAGCAACGTGCGCGGCTCCACACCAGCGCACGCGCATCGCCCGAAAACAGCGACGCAAAGAGCGCCAGCTTCGCCTGTCAAACGGTCAACACGTCGTTGTTTGTCGGCTTAATTCAACTTACTAGGGAGTATCATGTTGGCACCACAATCATTCCCCCGCAGCTTTCGTCTGCGCGTGACCGCTGCCGCGTGCGCGCTAGCGACCTTGCCGTTTTTGGCGGCATGCGACAACGCCGACTCAACTAAGACGGTCGGACAAAAACTGGATACCGCCATCGCCAAAACCGAGCAGGCCGCGACCGAAGTGAAAGACGCGACCAAGGCATCCGTTAACTCCGCAGGAGTCGCGCTACGCGAAGGCGCGGATCAGGCCAAGGCAGCGGCTAAAGAGGCCTCGGCGAGCGTCAGCAGCAGCAGCGACGATGCCGCCATTACCGCGTCGGTCGCAGCGGGATTGATTAAAGATTCGGACTTAAGCGCAATCAAGATTGATATTGATACCAAGCGGGGCGTGGTCAGCCTTTACGGCCCAGCGCCGACCGAAGCGGCGCGCATGCGCGCTACAGAAATTGCAAAAGCCGTAAAGGGCGTTTCTGGCGTGGAAAACAAGTTGACGGTTAAGACCAGCTAAATCGCGGCCTTGAATAGTTTCGGCGCACTGTGCGCACGCATCGTCAATGCGACGGGTGGCACGCACACGCCTCACCGTGCGCAGCGGACACCAACTCGTGCAAGATGCCGCACGCCGTGGTTGATTGTGGCGCGCTACATTGGTTGCGCAATGCCAGCAATTGCTTCTCCAGCGCACGCATGCTCGTTAGCCGGGCGCGAACCCGTGCGAGTTGTTCGTCCACCAACGCATTGATGTCGCCGCAATCTGACGCGGGCGCTTCAACGAATTTCAGCAAACGCGCCACCTCAGCGAGCGCCATGTCGAGCGCGCGGCAGTGGCGAATAAACGCGAGCCTCTCCAGGTGCATTTTGGTATAGCTTCGATAGCCATTTGCTTCGCGCGCTGGCGCGGGCAACAGTGCCAATTTCTCGTAGTAGCGAACCGTCTCTACATCCACGCCGGTTATCTCCGCTAGCTCACCGATACGCATTTGCGCCTTTTTAACCGAGCGATTTTGATGCTGTAATTTTACGCTTGACTCTGTAGCGGCTACAGGGTTTCTACTGCAGTTGTTCTCTCGCTAAATCGAGCTAGCTATGTCTTCCGAAAACATTTCTGAAATCCAGTCAACGTGCGCCAGTGCCGCATGCTGCGACGCGCTTTCGCCCGTCGCGTTGACCAATCCATCGTATGTCGTTGCTTCGCCGAACAGCACGCTTTGGCGAATTTCTACGATGGACTGCGCCTCCGAAGAAGGCGAAATTCGTCGCGCTCTGGAGCCGCTTGCAGGCATTCGGTCTTTGTCGTTTCAGCTCGGTGCACGAACGCTTGCGATTGATGCCGACGCAGCGACGTTGCCGACCGCGCTTGAAGCCATTCGCAGTGCCGGGTTCTCACCGCAACCCGTTGCCGACACCGCTGGCAGAGTTGACGCCAAACACGCCGCCGGCGGTGAATCACACGGTCATGACGACCAAAATCATGGCAGCGAATCGGCAAGCGGCTGGTCCGATGTAGTCCGCTATTTCGCCGCGCTCGCGTTTGCCGTCGCCGCAGAAGCGCTCTCTTTCTTCGCACCCGGCGCGATGCCGTGGAAGATCGTGGGTATGGCACTTGCGACCGTTGCCATTGGTCTCGCGGGATTGTCCACGTACACCAAAGGCTTCGGCGCGCTGCGTCACGGACGATTGAATATCAATGCGTTGATGACCGTCGCTGTCACCGGTGCGTTCCTCATTGGTCAATGGCCCGAGGCTGCGATGGTCATGGCGCTTTATGCCATTGCAGAATTGATTGAAGCACGATCCGTGGATCGTGCGCGCAATGCCATCAAAGGCCTGATGGCGCTGGCCCCCGAGGAGTCGGACGTTCTGCAACCCGACGGCAGCTTTGCGCGCGTTCTATCGAGCGCCGTGCCGCTCGCGGCGGTGGTGCGGGTGAAGCCGGGTGAGCGGATTCCGTTGGACGGCGCCATCGTCAGCGGCAGCAGCGCCATCAATCAGGCCCCGGTGACGGGCGAAAGTATCCCGGTCGACAAGCAACCGAATGATGCGGTATTTGCAGGCACCATCAACGAAACGGCAACGCTTGAAATCAAAATCACCGCGGTCGCGAGCAACAGCACACTCGCCCGCATCATCCACGCAGTCGAGCAGGCGCAGGGCACGCGCGCACCGACGCAGCGTTTTGTAGATCGCTTCGCGTCCATCTACACCCCGGCAGTGTTTGCGCTAGCGCTCGCGGTCGCATTGATCGCCCCGTTTGCGCTCGGTTGGACGTGGACATTCGCGGCGTACAAAGCGCTGGTGCTGCTGGTGATCGCCTGCCCGTGTGCACTGGTGATTTCGACCCCCGTCACGGTGGTGAGTGGTCTCGCTGCCGCCGCACGACGCGGCATTTTGATCAAGGGTGGCACGTACTTGGAGGAAGCGCGCAACATCAAAGCCATCGCGCTCGACAAGACAGGCACCATCACTGAGGGCAAACCAAAGCTGGTTGCCTTTGAAATGTTAGCGGACAGCCACACGCGTGAAGCCACGGCAACGCTGGCGTATAGCCTCGCCGCGCAATCAGATCATCCGGTGTCGAAGGCGATTGCAGCAGGCTTGAATGAAACACCACAAGCGGTCGAAGCGTTTACCGCGATTGCTGGTCGAGGGGTCAGCGGCAGCATCGACGGTGCGCAGCATTGGTTGGGCAATCATCGCCTGATTGAAGAGCACGGAATCTGTAGCCCTGCAATTGAAGCCAAGCTACGGGAACACGAAAATCAGGGCCGCACGCTGACCTTGCTGGCAACCGCTGATGAGGTGATCGCCCTATTTGCAGTGGCCGACACGATCAAGGCATCCTCCCGACAGGTAGTCGCCGAATTGATTGCCTTGGGCATCACACCCGTCATGCTGACCGGAGACAACTCGGCCACAGCGAGCACCGTTGCAGCTGTCGCCGGGATCAAAGACGCCCGAGGTAATTTGTTGCCCGAAGACAAGCTCAAAGCCATTGCCGACATGCAGCGGCAGTACGGCCCAACGGCAATGACTGGTGACGGCATTAACGACGCCCCTGCGCTCGCGCAAGCCGACATCGGCTTTGCGATGGGCGGGGCTGGCACCGACACGGCGATGGAAGCTGCCGACATCGCGGTAATGAACGACGACCTGCGCCGCATCCCGGAAACCATTCGTCTGTCAAAACGCACACACAATATTTTGTGGCAAAACATCACGCTGGCGCTGGGCATCAAGGTAGTCTTCATGGGCCTCGCGCTGTTCGGCAGCGCAACGATGTGGATGGCCGTGTTTGCCGACATGGGCGCGAGTTTGTTGGTGGTATTCAATGGCTTACGGCTGCTGCGAACGCCGGAACTTTCGCGACAGTCACTACACTAAGCGCTTATGCGTCGGCTCATCATCCTTCTTTTACTTTGCGTTTTGCCGCTCCAGTTTGCGCTGGCGGCAAGCGCGGATGCGCGCTTGCACGCGGGCAGCGACCATCATCATCATGACGACACATCGCATACGCATGACGTGGTGGCTGACTCAGCGCCTGACACCGTTAACGCCGATGAATCATCGTCACGCTCGCACGGCGAATGCGGGGCTTGTCACTCCTGCCACTCTGTAGCGATGCTCGGAACGCGCGCTGATCTCACGCGCCCGACTTGTGTTGCCTCCATTGACCCTAACGGTCGCGATGCGCAGCATCGTAACGCCGCAACCGTTCGCCCAGAACGCCCCAACTGGTCAGCCCTCGTCTAGCCGACGGGGATACACATTAATTCACTCGTCTGACGCAGCCGCGTCAGACGCTTCCCCCGTCGGTTCCCGCCTGATCATTTTGATTTTGGAGAACCGAACATGTCCTTGTTTCACCGGGCACCATCGCGTGCTCGACCCCTGCTGGTGTTGGCGATCTGCGTCGGCCTAAGCAACTTCAACGCCGTCGCGCAGAACACTGTAACCGCGACATCTGCGGCAACGGTGTCGTCCGCGTCACTCACGCTAGCGGACGCCTTTCAACTCGCGCTGGCGCAGCAACCGTGGACACTCGCTGCGAGCGAGCGGCAACGCGAACAGCAATCGCGCGAAGCGCTCGCTGACTCGTGGTTAGCTGATAGCCCGACCATCGCGTCCGGCCTCAAAACCGGCAACCGCGATGGCCTGCGCGAATTTGAAATCGAGATCAGCGCGCCGATTACCACCGCTACTCGGCGATCACTGCAGGTTGCCAGCGCTCGCGGCGAATCCGCCGTTTACAGAGCCAACCTCGCGCAGCTCGCGCTCAAACTCGCGGGCGACGTTCGCGATGCTAATTGGGCGGTGCAATTGGCAGCAGGCGAGCTGACGCTGGCAGATGACGAGGTCAAGCGCGCGGAACTGGTCACGACGGATTCAGCGCGACGCACCGCAGCGGGCGACTCCGCGCGTGTAGACACGCTGCAGGCTGAGCTAACGGTGCAGACGCTGCGGTCAACGCGCGTCGAAGCGGAGCGGCGATTGAACGCCGCGAAGCAAGTGATGCGCGGATTGATCGGCGACGCTGCAAATCGTGGGCTTGCGGATACGGTTGAAACGCGAGGCAATGTTGCGCCGCGTACGCTAAACGATCATCCGTCGCTGCGGCTTGCCGCTCAATCGGAGCAACTGGCGCGCGCGAAATTGAACGAAGCGTCCACGCTCACCAACGGCGCACCCACCGTGTCATTCGCGCTCACCAATGAGCGTAGCAACGGCAGCGCCAATGCATCCACCGCACGGATTAGCGTCTCTGTCCCGTTCGGCGGCACGCAACACGCAGCACCGCGCATCGCGCAGGCGGGCGCGGAACTGGCTGAGGCGCAAGCGGCCACTGTCCTGTTGCGCCGACAGCTTGAAGCTGAGGCCGCAAACGCACAAGCCACGCTGCTTAGCGCAGAACGACGCATCGAAGTACTGGTCGAGCGGGGTCGCTTAGCCAACGAAGTCGCGACCCTTTACGCCAAAGCATATCGGCTGGGCGAACTGGATTTGCCCACCCGTCTACGCGCAGAAGGTGAGCGGGCAAACGCCAATCTGGCGTTGAACCGTGCCCGCATCGAACTCAAACATGCGATCTCTCGCGTCAATCAATCTCTGGGGCTGTTGCCATGATTTTTTCTATTGTTATCAAAGCCTGCGCAGTCGTCGCAAGCACCCTGTTTGTCACGCTCGCTGTGGCTGGTGGAGACCACGATCATGGCGAGGCCAAGCCCTCGGCATCTGGCCCCGCGACACCGCGATTTATCGCTCAGTCGGACTTATTCGAGGCCGTTGGAGTGCTGCTATCGGACGAGTTCTCACTGCTCATTGACCGCACCAACAGCAATGAACCGGTGCTGAACGCGACCGTGGAGCTGGAAAGTGGAGGAGTGAAATTGATTGGAAAATTTCATGCGGATCACGCCGACTACAGTTTTGACGCGAAGCCGTTTGCGAAAGCGGGCGAATACCCAATCACGCTCACCATCAAGGCAGGTGCCGACAGCGATTTGCTTACAGGTGAGCTTGATGTTCATGACGCCGGAACAGGGGCATCCACTACGACGTCCGGCGCGAATGCGCACGGCTGGCAGCGCGCAGCCCAATGGGGTGGCGGCGGGCTCGTAGTGGCGCTACTTTTGTTTTTTGGTGTTCGCCGACTCATCGTCAATCGCCGCAATGGCCGCAATCGTCCGGGCGTCGCAGCATGAACTTGCGTAACCTACTCACGATTGCATTGCTATCAGCTTCATTGATGATGTCCGCGCCATTAATGGCGGGCGAAGGCCATGACCACGGCGACAGCGGCCTCGCGACCAACGCCAATGGCCCACAACGTCAACCCGACGGTAGCGTGTTCTTACCGAAACCCGCGCAACGACAACTCGGCGTGCGCACCCTGCTCGCAGCGACCGCTGATTTGCCGCGTACGACGGAGCTGGCCGGAAAGGTCATGATGGATCCGAATGCGGGTGGCAAAGTACAACCAACCATTGCTGGGCGCATAGAACCCGGCCCGCGCGGACTACCAAGCCCAGGACAGGCGGTGCGCAAGGGCGAGGTGCTGGCTTACGTCATACCGTCGTCTGGCCAGATTGAGCGTTCCAACCAAACCGCGCTGATCGCAGAATTACGCGGCAACAAGGCGCTGGCTGAAAAGCGGCTGGCGCGACAAAAGGAACTGGCCGACACCATTCCGCGCAAGGAAATGGAGGCGACAGAAAACGAAATCGCCAGCCTTTCCGCTCGCGCCAATGCGCTGGGCGGCGGACTGAGCAATCGCGACACACTGGTCGCACCGATCAGCGGAATCATCGCCTCGGCCAACGTGGTCAGCGGGCAGGTGGTGGATGCGCGCGAAGTATTGTTTGAGGTGATTGATCCGACGCGCCTGCGCATTGAGGCGCTCGCGTTCGATCCTGCGATGGCCGCTGACATCGGTGCGGCGACGGTGGCTATTGGTGACAAGCGCACGGCGCTGGCATTCGTGGGAGCAACTCGAACACTGCGCGAGCAGGCACTGCCGCTGCTGTTCAAGGCCAATGATGCGTCGCTTTCAACGCTTGCCATTGGGCAACCCGTGCGCGTTTTTGTGCAGAGCAAGACTAAAGTGAACGCGATCGCAGTGCCTGCTTCATCGCTAGTGAAAAGCCCGTCGAATCAGACCATCGTCTGGGTCAAAACCGCGCCTGAAAAGTTTGAACCTCGCGTGGTCATGACTGAGGCGCTGGACGGTGTGTCGGTGGCGGTAACCGCAGGATTGAAGGCGGGGGATCGCGTGGCAACGCGTGGCTCAACGCTGATCAACCAAGTGCGTTGATCGGGACGACTCACGATGTTTAATTGGCTTCTAAAAAGCAGCCTGAGCAACCGTTTGCTGGTGATGATCAGCAGCGTGGTGCTCATGGTGTACGGCGCATTCACCCTGTCAAAGATGCCGGTGGATGTGTTCCCTGATTTGAACAAACCGACGGTGACCGTCATCACCGAGGCGGGTGGAATGGCCGCTGAAGAGGTGGAACAGCTTCTCACCTTTCCGCTGGAAACCGCGATGAACGGCCTGCCCGGGGTTGAGAATGTGCGCTCCACTTCCAGCGCTGGACTTTCGTTCATTTACGTCACCTTCAACTGGAGCACAGAGATTTTTCGCGCCCGGCAAATGGTGTCGGAGCGGTTGTCGTCGATGGAAGAAGGTTTGCCCGCAGGCGTCATCGCACGCATGGGGCCGATCAGCTCGATCATGGGCGAGATCATGCAGGTGGCCATCCCGATTGATGTCGAAAAAATTTCGCCGATGGCGGTGCGCGAGTATGCGGACTGGGTGCTGCGGCCCCGATTGATGGCGATTCCTGGCGTCGCGCAGGTGATCCCGATTGGTGGTGAAGTGCGGCAATATCAAGTGCAGCCGAATACCCTGCGTATGGCACAACTGGGCATCACCCACGAGCAGATGGAGGCAGCGCTCAAGGGCCATTCTTCAAATACGTCGGGCGGTTTTCTTGAAATCAATGGTCGCGAGTATCTGATTCGCAATCTCGGACGCACCTCGAAGCTCGACGATTTACGCAACCTGGCGCTGGCTGCGAAAGAGGGGCAACCGATTCTGCTGCGGCAAATCGCGGACGCGACCTTTGCGCCTGCCATCAAGCGTGGCGACGCTGGTTACGAGGGTAAACCGGCTGTCATTCTTGGCATTCAAAAGCAGCCGACTGCCGACACCATCGGCCTCACACGAAATATCGAAACCGCGTTGGCGGAGATGAAAAAAACGCTCCCTGCGGGCCTGAGCGAACCCAAGGTCACTTTCCGTCAAGCAAGCTTTATCGAAGGTTCCATCAACAACTTGAACGGGAAGCTGATTGCAGCGTCAGGTTTCGTTGCGGTGATCCTTTTTGTGTTCCTCGGCACGGTACGGACGACGGTGATCGCGCTCACCGCGATTCCAGTCTCTATCTTCGTTACGGCGCTGGTGTTCAAGTACTTCGGCCTGTCGATCAACACCATGACACTCGGCGGTTTAGCCATTGCCATTGGCGGATTGGTGGACGACGCGGTGGTGGATGTAGAAAACATTTTGCGACGACTAAAGGAAAATCGTGCCAAACCCGCACAAGAGCGCATGGCCATCGTTCCTCTGGTCATACACGCCTCAATAGAGGTGCGCTCTGCAATCCTTTACGCCACGATCATTATCGTGCTCGTTTTTGTGCCACTGTTCGCGTTGCCAGGCATCGAAGGACGGCTGTTCGTACCGCTCGGAATCGCGTTCATCGTCGCAACGCTTGCCTCACTCGCCGTGTCCGTTACGGTGACTCCAGTGCTGTCGTATTACTTACTACCGAACATGAAATCGCTCGATCACGGGGACACCAAGTTTTTGACTTGGCTTAAGCACGGCTACAGTGGCACCTTGACCCGTGTACTCGCTAGACCGCGTGCGGCGCTAGCCGCTGGAGGTGTGGCAATTCTGGTGGCGGCTGCGGCCGTTCCTTTCTTCGCGACGACGTTTCTGCCACCGTTTAACGAGGGTACGCTGTTGATCGGCCTGCGTCTGAATCCGGGCGTAACGTTGGCAGAAACCTCCGCGCTCGCTAAGCAGGCGGAAGTACTCATCAAGCAGGTGCCAGAGGTGACGCACGTCGGGCGGCGCAGTGGTCGCGCAGAACTGGACGAGCACGCCGAGGGCGTGCATGTAAGCGAACTCGATGTGGGCCTAAAACCTGCGGGAGAACTCACTCGTAGTATGGACGCAGTCAAAGCCGAAATCCGATCAAAGCTCGTGAATTTCCCAGCGGCCATTGAGATCGGGCAGCCGATTTCGCACCGCATTGATCACATGCTCTCGGGTGTGCGCTCGCAAATTGCGATCAAGCTCTTCGGCGATGATCTCGACGTGCTGCGCGGGCAGGCGGATGTGTTGCGCGCGAAGCTCGCCGCGATTCCTGGACTCGCGGATCTCGCGATTGAAAAACAGGTGCTCGCGCCGCAGATCAAAGTGCGCGTTGACTACGCGGCGGCGGCGCAATACGGCGTGCCAACACCGCAAGTGTTGGCCACGTTACAAAGCCTCGTGGAAGGCGAAAAGATTGCGCAGATTGTTGAAGGCGGTCGTCGCTTTGCACTGGTCGTGAAACTGCCCGAATCTGCGCGCACGATGGAGGGTCTCGGTCAAATACTGATCGAGACGCCGACTGGGCGAATCCCGCTGTCAAAAATCGCGACGATTGAAGACAGCGACGGCCCTAACCAAATCAGCCGTGACGATGGCAAGCGGCGCATCGTGCTCTCCGCCAACGCGCAGGGCCGAGCGCTGTCCGAGGTCGTCACGGACATCCGCAAAGTGGTCAATGAAACCAAGTTGCCCGAGGGCTATTTCGTGACGCTCGGCGGACAATTTCAGGCGCAGGAGGAAGCCTCGCGTCTGGTGGGTTTGCTGTCCATCGTGTCGCTGATCCTGATGTTCGTCGTGCTCTACAGTCGCTACAAAAGCTCGACGCTGGCGCTGCTCATCATGGCCAACATTCCGCTGGCTTTGGTGGGTGCAGTGCTTGGGCTCTGGCTCTCAGGGCAGCCGCTGTCAATCGCCGCGCTGATCGGCTTCATCACGCTCGCGGGCATCTCAGTGCGCAACGGTATTCTGAAGGTCAGCCACTACATCAACCTGATGCGCTTCGAAAACGAAGTGTTTGATCATAAGATGATCTTGCGCGGGTCGCTGGAACGGTTAGCGCCCGTTTTAATGACGGCGCTCGTCACCGCATTTGCGCTTGCGCCGTTACTGTTTGAAGCGGAGCAACCGGGCACCGAGATTTTGCATCCGGTTGCGGTGGTGATCTTCTCTGGCCTCATCAGCTCGACCTTGCTCGATACGTTCCTCACACCTGCCATGTTCTGGCTGTTTGGTCGCCGACCGGCTGAACGTTTGGTGGCCGACAACGACTACGAAGCACTCTAGTTTTTTTACCCCCCCAAAAGGAAAGACCATGAAAAAAGTATCCGCACTATTCGCCGTGACAACGTTGGCGCTTGGCCTCGCAACATCACCCGTCGCGTTCGCCGCGGGCAGCCACGACCACAGCTCCAAATTTGGCGGCATCGTTGCGCAGGGGAAAGCGTTCGACGCCGAACTCGTGGCCAAGGCCGACTTGATCACCGTTCATGTGAGCGACCACGGAAAACCGATGGTCACCAAGGGCGCAAAAGGCAAGATTACGATGCTGACCGGTGCCGACAAGACCGAGGTCGAATTGATACCGGCCGGAGACAGCCGCATGGAAGCCAAAGGTAAATTCAACGTCAGCGCGCGTACCAAAGCGGTCGTTGAGATTACGCCCGAAGGCAAAAAGCCGAGCACGCTGCGTTTCGCGATCAAATGACATCCGCGCAAGAAAAAGCCGCTCATTTGAGCGGCTTTTTTGTGTGGCCCGGTTTACTCGGGCTGCACAGTGCCGAAATTACGGACGAACAGCAATACTGTTTTGCACCGCCACTACGCCGTTCACGCCGCGAGCGATCTTTTCAGCTTGGGCTTTCTCGGCTGCGTTTTTAGCGAACCCGGAAATCTGAACAGTGCCTTTCAGCGTTTCCACTTTGAAGGAGGCTGCGTCAACCGTAGTATCGGCAACCCAACGCGACTTGATCTGCGTGGTGATGGTGGCATCGTCGACGTACTGTCCGACGGTTTCTTGTGAGCGCGTGACCGCACAACCCGTGGTGAAGATTGTGACAGCCGCGAATGCTGCGGTGGCGATAATTTTTGTGGACTTATTCATAGAGTGCTCCTAGTGTTGACGTGAAAAAAAAAATGATGTAGCTGCGATTGATTTTTATGGATTGACGCACTGTCGCAGCGCACCAGGTGCCAATCCGAAACTCGGTTTACGTGTGAAATTAATTTAGCCCGTTACCGCTCCACTGCGCCTCGGTATGCTCGTCGGCATAGCGTCGAACGATTTTCGATACATGTGTGTGCATGTTTGAGCGCATAGACTTCATCGCCGTTCTTTCCGGAGCGATTGCGCCGCTGAATCTAGGGCTGATGACGCCATGCCGGTGAAGTTTGATGAACGCAGTAGCGTGAGAAACAACGCTGTCGCCGACACCATTCGCCAAGGCCTGAGCAGCACTACCGCTGCGCCTACTGCAGCGGCAACCGTCACCACCTGAAGCGGTTTTCTGCGCGCGTATTCGGCGGTTGCCGACTCGATCAACAGCACAGCGGACCGCGCTGGATGTTCATGCCACCACGACGCGACGCCTACCCCTAGTAGCGACGTCCAGTTAAAACCGCTGTCTGCGCTGGCAGGCGTTTTCACGCCGCTTAAGGCGTCATGTTGTTGCGTCGCTGCTTCTTTCTCGACACGCTCAGCTGCGAGAAACTTAAGTAGCTCTTGTCGGGTGTGCTGAATCTCAATTTGAGCGCCGCTAACCGTGGTGTGTGTGTGCTGCGTCATAAACGTTGATCCATCGCGGCGCGAAATGCGCTGATGTCGAGTCGAACTTGATCGGTTAATGATTTGACGGGCTCGGCAACGCCGCCTTTGGTCGACGCCACAACCGCCGCAATCACCGTAAGCGCAAGCATGAAGCCCGGCACGGCGAACAACACCCATGCGGTGTCAGTGCGTATTTCGCGCGTCGCTTGGAGCATCAAAGCCATGCCAGCCAACACGAAGAAAGACAATCCTGAAAACAGTGCAACGCTTGCCGCCACGATGCGGCGAATCGCGTCGCGCTTCATCGATTGGAGTTCTGATTTTGCGAGCTCGGCGTATGCCAGCGCATGATCCACTAGCAAGTCGGGACGCTCAGTCAAAAGCTTCGGCAGCAGACTAGGTATCCACTTCGTAAGCGCGTTTATAAAAGCAGCAAGCATGTGCCAGTTGTCCCCGGGTGATGGCCAATCAAAAACTAGCGGTCGTAACGTGCGTTTTGATTCGACCGATTGCGCGACATCAGCAGCACGGCTGCCAGCGTCGCACCCACTGCCGCTGCAATAGCGACCGACTTCATCGGTTGTTCAGTAATGTAGTTTTCGCACGAAGTTGCGTAGCCGGAAAGCGCGGTTTTCGCACGCACGCCCGCTTCTCGAGTGCCGGTGATGGCGTCGCTCGCCATCTCTTTGCCGCGCGCCACCATTCGGTCTACCGCAGGTTTCGCTTGATCTTGCAACGCATCAATTTTGTTGGACATTTTCGACAACGTGCTGCTGGCTGCGTCGTGCGCACCATCAATAGCGTTCTCTAAGCCGTTGGTGACTTGTGTGCCAAATTTATTGGCAGTGTCCTGAATATTGTCAGAGGTGGGTTTGTTGTAATTCATGATGAGTACCTTTGTAGATGAGTATGAAAATGAAAATGAAATTTGACGACGTAGGTCGACGCTCGCTTAACCCTTGCGGATCAGGCTCACGATGAACGTAGCAATGGCCATGAAGGCGAATATGAAAAACAGGATCTTGGCGATTTCGACGGCACCGGCGGCAATGCCACCAAAGCCGAAGACGGCGGCGACGAGCGCTACGACAAGGAAGATGACTGCGTAATTCAACATGGTGTTTTTCTCCTGAACCTAGGGTGGAATGCTAGAAGCACAAACCGAAAACTTTGCGCTTCTGCTGTGATGACCGTAGAGAGAAGTTTGCACGTTCGACGCGGCCCATCCCATCGGCGAGCTGCGCATGCGGATGTAGGGCGCTAAGCGATTCAGCGTAGGACGACGCTGACAGTGTCGGCGCTAATTCAGCGCAAGGTGCAAACGTTTAAGAACGCGCGGTGGCGTGGAGCGCGCTCGATTCAACATGATCGGGCATAGACCTTGGCAACACCACGTGAATGCTGGTGCCGTTGCCCGCGCTGGAGGCAACGTCGAGCGTGCCGTTCAATGCCTCAACACGGTGGCGCATACCGGCAAAACCGTGACTCGCATTCAAGCGGGTATCAAGATCAAAACCCACACCATCGTCTTTCACGTCGAGCTCGATGTAATGATCGTACGCTTGCATCGTCACCGTAACTTCTCTGGCGTGGGCATACTTTGAAATGTTGGTCAACGATTCTTGCACCACGCGGTAGGCGGTTAGTTCTGCATCATCGTTAAGCTCAACTTCATCAAGTGCGGTGGTGACCGTGAGCCCGGTGTGTTCACCGAATTCGCGCACCAGTATTTCGAGCGCCGCGACCAGCCCTAAATTCGAAAGCGACGAAGGCCGCAAGTCTTCGACAATTTTTCTCTTAAGCGCAATCACCGAATTCAAGGTGTCGGACAAGTGAATCAGTCGTTGCGTAAGTGGTTCGTTGTCACCGACCAATTTTGAGCGAATCCGCGCAACGTCGAGCTTGGCCGCCGTGAGCAGCGCGCCCAGTTCATCATGCAGTTCGCGCGCAAGGTGCTCGCGCTCCATCTCTTGTACTTTTTGCAAGTGGTTGGCTAGCACCGTCAAACGCGCGGTGCGTTCGCGCACCTGACGCTCGAGCCCATCACGCTCAACGGCAAGCAGCCGCCGCTGCGTTTCCCCAGCTGAATCGAGTTTTTCAGTTTGGCGCAGGTACAGCACGAAAGCGAGTAAAAAAAGCAGCGCGGCGAGCGTCACGCCGATGCGCGAAATAGTCAGGCTGCGATCAATCAGCAGCTGCGTCACTTTCATACGGTCACTGGACGCATTAATCATATCCAGCGCGAGTTCGCGGGTTGCTGTCATGTAGTCGCGGCCGAGATCAGTGCGCACCACTTGCATCCAGTTTTCGTTATCGCCACCGATCGCGCGGATTTTTAGTGTGACTTCCATTTCACCCAGCTTTCGCGAAATGACGCGCGACAGTTCAGCGAACCGGCTGAGTTCGGGCGCATCATTGGCGTACGACGCGCGCAACCGATCAAGCGTCGGATTGATCTTCGAGGTGGCTGAGTTGTACGGCACAAGGTATTTTTCGTCGCCCGTAAGCAGATACCCGCGCTGTCCTGTTTCAGCATCCAGCACTTGTTGCATGAGCAGTTGTAGGGTGGCGCGCTTTTCCTGCTCGCTCACCATACTTTCGGCCGCCGCGATCGAGCGCCGGTAGCCCAGCTCGTTGAGCGCAACTAATGCTGCCACTGACACGACGACCAGCGGCAAAATGAACGCTACTTTTGGGCGATTGAACAATTTCACGATTTCTCTCCGATTGCGCAAGCGCGGATACACTCACACCACAAGTTATCAGAGCGGTACATTAAATGATCAAAATAAAAATTGGAATCGTAGACGACCACAGTATTGTCCGCTCCGGACTGCGTCAATACTTTGAAGACGAATCGGACTTGCAGGTGGTCGGTGAAGCCGCCAGCGGGCGCGCAGCCGTTGAGATGGTGCGCACCATCGAGATGGATGTGCTGTTGATGGATGTGTCGATGCCGGGGCAAACCGGAATTGACGCGATGGCAATGATTCGCGCCAAGGCACCCGATCTCGCGATCCTCATTTTGAGCGGCTATCCCGAAGAGCATTATGCGGTTAACTTGATTCGTCAGGGTGCTAGCGGGTATCTCAACAAACAGTGCGAGCCGAGCGAAATCGTGACCGCGATTCGTACCGTTAATCAGGGTCGCCGCTACATCACCACGGCGGTGGCCGAGTTGCTGGCGCAGCAGTTGAATCGGCCCGACGGTGGTCAGCCGCACGAGCAACTCTCCGAGCGCGAATTTCAGGTTTTTTTGCGTCTCGCTAAAGGCGAGACGGTGGGCGACATTGCCGAGGCACTGTCGCTGTCGGTGAAAACGGTGAGCACATATCGCACCCGAATCATGGAAAAAATGACGCTTACGTCGAACAGCGATTTGACCTACTACGCGCTGAAAGGCAAGCTCATCGACTGAGCGCGTGGTGCGTTCGTGACCGTTAGCCCAGCACCGCGTTGACCGCTCCCGCGCGTCACGCTTGCTGCGGCTCAGCACTCTGCTTGAGACAAAACTCCACGAGATTATCGATATCGTGAGATTTGTCGAAAACCGCGTCAGCCCCGAGTTTCAGACATTGATCTCGCACGCCGCTGGACGCGTAATTGGTGAGCACCACCAGCTTTTGCTCAGCGCGCCGGGCCTTGCCCGCAGCGACGACACCGATGCCGTTGCCGTCTCTCAGAAAGATGTCAACGATGGCTAGGTCCCAATCATCGGGATAAGCTTTAAGCCACGCAATGGCCGCCTTCTCGCCGTCAGCGGTACCGCACAGTGTGGTGTTGGCAAGCTCGGCTAGCGCAGCGGCGAGGTTGTCGCGGATGATGGCGTTGTCTTCAACAAGATAAATCCGCAGGGCCAAGACGCTCACCAAAAAATGCAAAGCCAATTGCCGAGGCGGTGCACTTCAACGCGCAAATTTTTCCTCGACAACATGCGCTGATCGTAACAATTTTTGACCGTCTTGGGTGAATAGACGGCGCGCCAAACTGCTGTAGGACAGCGCCTACAACTGTGCATTATTGATGCGTTGTCGGCACTTTTTCAAGCGCGGCAATCAGCGCTTTTCGGGCAATCGAACCGCTCGGCATGCTGACGTGCCCGACCGCTGACAGCTGCACGTTGTCTGCGCCCACCACCACTGACGAGTCTTGTGGCGCAATGATGGTGTCATGAATGCTGTAGATGCTGGTGAACGGAATGCCGACCAGCGTTTCGCCGAGTGAGGTTAGCCACCCATTGCCCGAGCGCATCTGCATGCCGTTTGCGCCGCGGGCAAGACGCGCGTGGAACGTGCCTTGGTGCGGCGAGCCCATGGTGATGAGCTGATCAATTTTGTCGCCACTTGCGCCGCCGTGGCGGCGCAAGTAGGCGCGGCAGATGAGACCGCCCATGCTGTGCGCAACCAGCGTGAGTTGTTTTGCGTGCGTGATGCGCAGCACCTCATCGACGCGCTCAGCGAGCAGGTCGCCCATGGTGTCGATGCAGGCAAACGGCGGTTGATCGATGGTGAAAACCCGATATCCACGCGCCTCCAAAGCGCGTGCGGTGAAGAACCACACCGCTCCGTTATTCACATAGCCATGTTGCAACAAAACCACACGGCCATCGGTCGGGCCGGTGCCGCCCTCACTGCGCGTGTGAAATAAACCGCGATTCGGGATCAGCAGCAAATTCTGAATGCACAGATGCCCATATTCGACCAGAAAAAACTTGAGCCACGCGATGGGCTTGAGCCGCTGTGACGGCAGCAAAACCATGCCCTTCCAGCGCGACAACGCGTAGCTCGCGAGCGCCACTAAAAGCCGCGCAACAAACGGCAGCGCGAGCAACACCAACGCGCCGCGAAGGTTGTCGCCATGCCTGAAAAACGCGGCCCACACGCAACCTGCATATACCGAAAATTCGATGCCCAACAATAGCCACGCTAACGTCCACATGGGCATCGGAAAGACCACGTCTTTTTCCGCGGGTGTGCGCGGTGTGTTGTCACTCATGTCGTCACGCGCGGCGCATGTCGCCCGCGAGTCGCGCCGCGTTGCGCCACGTCAATCCATACACCGACAACTGCGGATTGGCACCAATAGATGTCGGAAAAACTGAACCGTCCATCACGCTTAGATTCTCCACTTGATGGTGCCGTCCGTACACGTTCACCACGCCCTCTTTTTCACTCGCGGCCATGGTGCAGCCGCCCATCACGTGTGCGCTGGCCACGCGGGTCGACAGCGGCTTTAGGTCAAGCGCATCGAGACCGGCCTTGGCCTCAGTCCAGGTGCGAAATCCATTGATCCGCTCATCGACCGGAAATACTTCTTTCGCCCCCGCCGCGAATTGCAGCTCCGCCATAGCGAGCATGGCGCGCTTCGCTGCGTCGAAAAAATACGGGTTGAGTGAATAGTCCAGCTGCGGGAATCCGTCGCTCAAAAGCTTGACGCTGCCGCCGGAACTTTGTTCGTTAAAACCATCGCGACACAACGCAATGGTGACCTGCGTATTCGGCATGTTGGTGATGCGGTTGCGATGATGCTCGCTCATGCCGTTCACGCTGATGGCGTAGAGCACCGGATGAATCGGCGGCACTTCAAGCTTGAAACCCATCGCGCCGTCGATTGCCTGCGTGTTCAGATAATGATCGCTGTACGTGGTTTGCGGCGCGCCTTCCCAGCCCGCAACTACAGCCCCCATATCCGCGCCTGACAACAGCGACGGATGCAGGAAGGTGCGGTGGCCCAACCGCACATACGGATCGGGCGCTTTTGAGCGCATCAACAGCGCGGGCGAATTGATGGCGCCACCGGCAACGATGAAGTGCTTAGCCATCACGCGCACCTTGGCGCTGCCCACGTCATAGCCCGTGCCCTGCATGCTCACGCATTCAAGTGACTCCACCTTGCCGCCTTGAAAAATCAAGCGCTCAGCACGCGCCCGACTGACTAAGATCGCGCCGCGCGCAAGTGCTGCCGGAATGGTGGTGACCAGCATCGATTGCTTGGCGTTAGTCGGGCAGCCCATGCCGCAGTAACCCAAGTTGTAGCAGCCCTTTACGTTCCTGCGAATGCGCTCCACCTTGATGCCAATTTTCTGGCCGCCGCGTTCGAGCACTGCGTTGTTTTCATTCGGTGGCATTGCCCAATCGGTGATGTTGACGAGCTTCTCGGCGAGCTTGAACCAGCCGTCCATGTGCTCATCGGTCAGCTCGGTTAAACCGAAGCGTTCGCGCCAAAATTTGAGCGTGGGGGCAGGCGTGCGAAAGCTCGTCGTCCAGTTCACCGTGGTCGATCCGCCGACCGTGCGGCCTTGCAAAATGTTGATCGCTTTGTCGGCGGTTTTGCGCGATGCGGATTCTTGATACAGCTGCGGATAGGCCTCAGCTTCCAGCATGCGAAAGTCGGTGGAAGTCTTCAACATCCCCTCTTCAATCATCACCACTTTAAGGCCGGTGTCGGACAGCACGTCCGCCGCAATGCCACCGCCAGCACCGGTTCCGATGATGCACACGTCGGCCTCCAACACGGCGTCTTTGCCCAACTGGGACGCATCGATATGCAGCCAGCCTTTGTTGATGCCTTCGCGAATGGGGTCAGAAAACATAGTGAATTACTGCAAAATATTGAAAGAAAAACGGTGGCGAATTAGCGTGCGAATCGTGCAAAAGGTTTAGTAAATTAGCTATCAGCTTTTCGGTAAACGCCCTATTTCACTTGGGCTAACACGCAGAAAGTCTAAAAGTCGATATATGGCATAAAATACCCCTTAGCCCTTGTTAAACGGCGATCTTCACGTAAAGCTGTACTGCTAAAAACACGCCACAATCGCACGCAATCATTCACGTCACGCCAATTTTGGCGGGCCGGGATAACCGGTGGCGAGCCATGTTTTGGGCTCTGCGTAAAAGCTGCCGAGCACCATGTCGTGCAACGCAAAATACACCTGTTGTTTAAGGCCGATGCTGCTGTCGCGCAGCGCAAGCAGTGTGTGCGCTACGGCAGGCGCATTGCTCGCGTCCCAATCACCACTGAAGCCGAGCAGCATTCGCGCGGGCTTGAGCGCGAGCAAGCCGAACAGGTCGCCCACTTCGCTGCGGGTTGACGGCGGCAAGTTGTCGATCAGCGCGGCGGCGGCGGCGGTGACGCGCGATAGCTCTGCGTCACGACTCGCTGCATCGGTTGAGAGCGCTGGGCCGAGCACCGCGATTGCCACCACGCGCAACATGTCTCCGTGCGCCAACACCAGCGCGCCGCCCTTCGGCGCAACACCCGGCTTGCCAACGCGCGGCAACACCACCGCCGCGCCCGCAGCCAACGCGCCGATAACGCCGACAAAAATGAATTTGCGCCGAGACCACATGTTTCGAGTCCTATTGATTTGCTGTCCAATTTTAGGCAGAGCCGCTAGAGTGAGTGGCCTACAGCCCGCGTGCTGCAATGCGTCAACAAATCCGCCGCGCTATGCTGTGCTCATGGCAAAAGTCGGCTCACTTGAATCACAACTGCGCGGCAACTTCGCGCGCGCTCGCGCAGAGCGCAATGCCGCCAACGATGCGCCGCTGACTGCGGCTGATCGCATGGCGGTGCGCGCCTATCAGCAAGCGCGTTTGGCCGCGACTCACGCTGACCTATTGAGCTCGCGTGAATTCGGGCCGGCCGCCTACTTTTTTTTGACTGAGCTTTACTCTACCGAAGACCTAACGCAGCGTGATGCCGACATTGACCGCGTGATCAAAATTCTGGTGCGGTTTTTGCCCGACAAAGCACTCGCAACGCTAGCCGCCGCGCTTGAAATGGATGCGTTGTCTGAGCATCTCGACGGGCACATGGTCGCAGCGCTACGCAGCGTTCAAAACAATAAAGAGCCGTTGAAAATTGACGCGGCTCGCTACCAACGCGCGTACCGCAGCGTCGGGCAACCGGGCGAGCGGCTGCAACAAATTGCGCTCACCCAATCGATCGGTGGCGCGCTCGATCAACTTGCGCGGAAGCCCCTGCTACGCACGCTGCTGCGCGTGATGCGTACGCCCGCCGTGGCCGGTGGCGTGGGCGGGCTGCACGAGTTTTTGGAGCGCGGCTACGCAGCGTTTGCGCAAATGAAAGATGGCAAAGCGTTCATCGAATCCATCGCCAAGCGCGAGCGCGACGAGCATGCGCGGTTGATGGCGTAGCGCGCTGCGTTGTGACGCAGCAATGCCGCGCCTACTTTGGCACGCTTTGCAGAAAATCCGCCAACTGCTGCTTCCAAAATTTTGCTTGCCCCGTGGTGCCGTGCCCTGCCGTTAACTCACTGCCTGGAATCAAAAATACACGACCGTTTTTCACGCGCTTGATCTCACGATCCATGATGCCGGTTTCCGGCGGATTTCGCTCATCATCGGCTGAATTGATCGCGAGCACTGCGGCCTGAATGCGCTCTAAACCGGGCGACGGGTTGTAGTCGCGCGACGAGTCCCATTGATACAAATGATCGTTCGCGTCGCCGGCAAACGGTGCCGCCAAACGCTGATTCAAGACCGCGTCGGCCTTCTCGCGCGTTGGCGCTGCTTTGTACAACGCCTGATTGCCGCCGAGCGTCGCGATGCCGAAAAAAACCGATGCAAATTGCAGGCTTTTCGGCTGCTTGGTGTAGTTGCCACCCATCCATTCCGGATCGTTTTTAATCGAATCAATAATCAGCCGACGCAGCATCCAGTTGCGGCTCGACATCTCGGACGGCTGCGAGGCCATCGGCACCAGCGCATCCATGAACGTTGGATATTTCGTGCCCCACATCCACGTTTGCATGCCGCCCATTGAGTTGCCAACGATCACGCGCAGATGCTTGATGCCGAGATGCTCCGTCAGCAATCGATACTGCGCGTCGACCATGTCGTTGTAGTTGTATTTGGGGAACGCCGCGCGCAAGCCGTCCGACGGCTTGCTTGATTTTCCACTGCCAATGGCGTCCGGCAGAATCACAAAATAGCGCGTCGCATCCAGCGCTTGGCCCGCACCAAAAAGCTCGCCCGCAAAGCCCGCGTTGAGCATGCCCGTGCCGGAGCCCGTGGTGCCGTGCAGAATCAACACCGGCTCGCCCGTCGGCGCGCCGACGGTCACATAGTTGATGCGCAATTCGGGCATCACCTCATCGGTGTTGAAGCGAAAGTTTTTGATGATGGCGCTGGCTTCTTTAGGCGCTGGAAAGTCGGCGGCAAGCGCGGTGAGAGCGACTAGCGCGACTGCGGCAACGCACGCGCTGCGTGCGGCACGAACAAGTGCATCAATGGGTTTCATGGTGGCCTCCCCGCCTTGTTGGATCAAACGACCCGCGCACATTACCGCAACGCCGCAGCAGCGCGCCACCTGTGGTTCATTTGCCGCATAGCGCAACTAACGCTTAGGCTCAACCTTGTGCGGCGTTAAGCGCACGGTGTTGAAGTATTCATCCATGGCCGCGCGCGTGGAGAATTCGGGCGTGGTGTCGGGCACGCCGAGGTAGTAGACGGTCAACGTCGGTTTGTTGTCGCGCAGGTCGGCCTCGGTGCGGTAGAAATGAACTTCGCGGCTCGGTAAATCGCTGAACGTGTCGCGATCAGACGCTAGACGAGCTTCGGATTCAAGTTTTACGCCAGCGGCAACCCGCTCGCGTTTTTTGCTAAACGGATCGACGCCGTCGATCGCGACATGGGTGAATTTGCGGGTGCTGTTGATGATGCGCAGCCAGACGGTTGCCTTGTCACCAGCCGGTTGTTTGAGCACCGCCCAAACGATGGCCGCGTCGGGCGAAAGGAAGACACCGTCGGCGCCGTGTACGGATTCGGGGGCGGCTTGGGCGTGTGCAGTGCCTACTCCGAACAGCAGAATTGTGGCAATGAGTGCGCGCCAAATGATTGCGTATAAACCAACTGTAGGGGCGGCCTTGGCCGCGATTGTCACTTGCCATGCGCGACCGCTTTTCGCGCCTCGGGGCGCTCCTACAAATGCAGATTTGACGATTGCGAGATACGTGTTCATAGCCGAATCAAGTGAATGTTTTCAGCAGGAAAAATGACTTGCACCACGTCGCCCGGAACAAACGCCGCCGCTCGGCTTTGGCCGAACAGCGTGGCTTGAATGCTGTGCTCGCCTACCGCAACGTGATATTCCGTTTTTTCGCCGAGGAAGGTTCGGGTGACCACTTTGCCCGTTGTGCCTGTCGTGCCTGTCGTACCCGTCCCGTTGTGCGCGCCTTCGCGCGCGATGGCGATGCGCTCCGGACGAATCATTACGCGCACTGCGTCACCGGCCTTTGAGCCTTGCGGTGCGCCGCTTACGATTACCGTTTGCCCCAGCACGTCCACCGCCGCTTTTCCAGCTTCAATGCCGATTAATTTTCCATCGAGCAAATTCGCCCGACCAATAAATCGCGCTACAAACTCGTTGTGCGGACGATCATATAGATCCTCCGCCACATCAGTCTGCACAATCTTGCCACCGTTCATCACCGCGATGCGATCAGAGATCGCCATCGCCTCTTCTTGGTCGTGCGTGACGTACACCGTGGTGATGCCAAGCCGTTTTTGCAATTGCTGGATTTCGCTCCTCATTTGCACGCGCAGTTTGGCATCCAGATTCGATAACGGTTCATCGAAAAGAAGAATGCGCGGCTTGAACACAATCGCCCGCGCGAGCGCGACGCGTTGCTGCTCGCCACCCGATAGCTGATGCGGTTGCTGTTGCGCATAACCGCCGAGGCCGACCAGCTCCAGCACTTCTTGCACGGCGCGTTTGATTTCGTCATCTGGCTTGTTTTGCACGCGCAGCCCGTAGGCGACGTTTTCAAATACCGACAAGTGAGGAAAGATGGCGTAGTTCTGAAATACAAAACCGATATTGCGTTCGTTAGCGCGCAAGCTCGTCACGTCGCGCTCACCGATGTGAATGCTGCCGCTGGTCGGTTGCTCAAACCCGGCAATCATGCGCAGCGTGGTGGTTTTGCCGCAGCCAGATGGGCCGAGCAGCGTCAGTAACTCGCCGGGAACGACGGTCAGACTCACGTCATTCACGGCAAATATTTGCCCCTTCACGCCGTGCGCAAATCCTTTGGATATTGCAGTGAGCGTGATCGGCACGGGTTGCTTGGCGGCGATGCTCATGCGCGTTCCGCTGTGCGTTGCGTTGTTGTCGATTTCATATCAACCTCCCAAAATACTTTCCACGCGACCGCTCTCGCCTGTTCCACCCGCACGCAAACGAGCGAGCATGCGACCGATGAACCACAGCACCGCATAAACGAGCACGACGACAAACACCGAGAACGCCGCTGCGGGCCCGAGCGACAGCTCGGTCATGTTCTCAAGAATGCGCACCGTCACCAAGGTCCAGTTAATCGAGATCAAAAAAATCGTCGCGCTGATCGCGGTCATCGAACGAATGAACACTACGCCAAGCCCAGTGAAAAACGCGGGCATGATCAGCGGCAGGGTGATGCGGCGAAACGTGGTGAAGGTGGTTGCACCCAAGCTCTCGGAGGCCTCTTCCAAGCTCTTGTCGATCTGATGCAACAACGCAATCGTTGCGCGAATTCCGGTGGGACTGTAGCGAAAAATATAGCAGGCGATGATGATGGTGGCGGTGCCTGTGAGCTCAAGCGGTTTGTCGTTGAACGCAAGCAGATACGCGATGCCAACGATGGTGCCGGGCAGCGCGTAATTGATCATCGATACCAGCTCCAGCGCCTGTCGACCAAAGAACGTTTTGCGGCTCACCAAGTAGCCGACCAGCACACCATAAAGCCCACCGAGCGGCATGCCGATAGCGGCAATAATCAGCGTGTCGCGAATCGCCGGGATACCTTCGGTGAAGATGACGTGATAGTGCTTGAGCGTGAACGCGTGATTGGCACCGAACGCGTTGACCAATGAGGCAAACAGCAGCAACGCGTAAAAATAAGCCACCAGTAGCGCCACCGCGCCGCACATAGCGAACAACGCATAACGCATTGCTGGCGTCAAGATTTCAACACTGCTGCGCGAACCCGCTTTGCCGGTCACCGTGACGTAGCTGCGGCCTGCGAGCCAGAAGCGTTGCATGAAGAAAACGACGGCGGCGAGCACCAGCAGCAAGATCGACAGCAACGCGCCACCGCGCAAATCAAACTGCCCGGTGATCTGCAAAAACGCCTCGGTAGGCAGCACCGGAAAGTCGTTGCCCGCGAGAATCAGCGGCGTCGCAAAATCGGCGAGCGAGCACGCGAACAGCAGCAGAAATGCGTTCGCCACGCCGGGTATCGACAGCGGCAGTGTCATGGTGCGAAACACGCGCCAACGCGACGCTCCCATGCTGAATGCGGCGTTTTCGATATTGGGATCAATGCTCGCGAGAATCGGTCGAAGCGTCAAATACGCAATCGGAAAATAGGTGATGATTTCAGCACCTGCCGTGCTCAAAAAACCGTACACCGCGTATCCTTTGATGCCGAGCAAATCGTAGGTGATGAGCCCGCGCGCGCCAAATGAAAACAGGATCGCCACCGAGATGGTGAACGGCGGCGAGATCAACGGCAGTAGCGTCGCCGTATCAATCAATCCCATTACGCGTTTCGACAAGCCGGCTCGTACGGCAGTGAAGGCAAACAAAAATCCGAGTGCCGTGCCGCCGATGCCCACGGCCAGCGCCAATATCAAACTGTTGCCGAATGCGCGACGATGATTCGGGTTGTTAACGATGTCCAACAGCGGCTGGAACGTGACCACGCCGCCGTCAACGAATGCGCGCGCAAACAAGCATGCGAGCGGATACAACACGAAGATGCCGAGCAGCACCCACAGCACCAGCACGATACCCGCGATGAACGGGTCGCGCTGTAGTAGCGAGCGTGACGGCGCGGTGGCGCTCATCACTTCGCGTTAAGCACCTCAGCCACCCAACGCTCGACGATACGCTTTCTATTGGCTCCAGCATATTCATCATCAATCGGGATGATCTTTGCGTCTTTCAACACCGCAGCAAGTGATGCTTCGGTCTTCACGCTTGGATGTGCAGGCACAAAGTTGATTTTGTTCGGCGCGTAGAGCGATTGCATCGCGGGGCTGGTCGCCCAGTCAATCAACTTCTTCGCGGCTTCAGGATTTTTGGCACCCTTGACCATCGCTATGCCTTCCGCCGCCGAGCCGATGCCTTCTTTCGGAAAACTAATTTCTACGTCGTAGCCCTTGGCCTTGGTGTCCAGCGCATCAACAATAAAAAAGATGCCGCCCGCGGCTTGGCCCAAGCCCACTGGCAGCGTGCCACCGCCACCGCTTTTGGTGTACGTCTGGATGCTCTTGCCCATGCGCTTCATGAAATCGAAGGCCTTGGTCTCATCGCGACCGTAAATTTCAAGCACGGAGAAAATGCGCGTAACGGCCGTGCCGGAGGTGCGTGCATCGGCCATCTGCAACATGTTGGCGTAAGCCGGATTGAGCAAATCGTTCCACGATGTGGGCGCGGCGAGCTTGTTGTCGGCGAGAAATTTTTTGTTGGTCATGAACACCAGCGGATCGTCCGCGATGGCCGTCCACATGCCGCTGCCGTGCTTGAAGCGCGCGGTGAGCACGGCGGCCGACGGCGGCGTGTACGCCTCAAAAATACCTTCCTTCACGCCCGCGCCGTACGTTTCAACCGGGCCGCCGAACAGCACGTCGACTTTCGGATTGCTCTTCTCGGCGATCAATCGCGCGAGCGCTTCGCCCGACGAGAAGCGCAAAAAATTCACTTTGATGCCGCTCGTTTTCTCGAACTCTTGCAGCATCGGCCGCGCCCAGTTTTCGGGCCAGATCGAATAGACGTTGAGCGTTTCTGCGGCGTGGGCGGCGCCGAACGGCATAAGCAGCGCAGCGGCGAGTGTGGTCAATCCGAGGATCGAACGGTGAATAAATTTCATGCAGTGCCTCCTTGTTTCTCTGTTGAGTCTGATGCTACGGCGCGACGAGCAAGTGCGGCTTAGGGTCATCTTTACTGTGGTCGATGTTTGCGCTGCAATCACCACAATTTTGCACAACCGCCATTTGTTGGGATCATCACACATGGCTTACTTGGTGTCAAATACGCGTGTACGTTTTTTAGCGGGACTCGGACGATGGACAGTAACAGCTTTTTACCGAAAGTTATATTTTAATTGGGCTTGTACCCCACAATTGCGTAAAATCGATATCTGCCTTAAATGCCGTTGAGCCCTGATTAAATAAGCGTTTCAATCATAAGCTGTATCTCAAAAAGCATCGTCATGACCACCCGAGCACCTCAACGTAACGGCACCATTTTGCGCCGCCCGCATCGGTTGCAGGAACTTGCGCGCGCGCTCGCCGAACGTGGTTCGCTGCATTTGCGCGAGGCGGCGTCCTTACTCGGCGTTTCTGAAATGACGGTGCGTCGGGACGTGGCTGCGCGCAGCGAACTGTTCACCTATTTGGGCGGTCACCTTCTCGCCGCCGACGGCGTGATCGGGGCCTCCCGTTACGCGCTCAGCGAAGAAGAAAATAGTCACACCGCCGCCAAAATCGCCGTGTGCGCTCGCGCCGCTGAACTCATCGAAGACGGTGACACAATCTTTATCGACTGCGGCTCAACCACGCCACATCTAGCCGCACGTATTGCCCGTGGCACAAGGGCTACAGCGGTGTGCTACTCGTTGAATGTGGCAGAACTTTTGTGTCGTAACGCAGACTTACGCGTCATTCTGCTTGGCGGATTGTGGCATCCGTCGTCGGCCAGTTTCAGCAGCAACGAAAGCCTTGATTTGATCGGAAAACTGGGCATCAACAAGGCGTTTATTTCTGCTGCGGGTGTGGATGTGGCGCGCGGCGTAAGCTGCGTTCAGTTTCATGAAGTCGCGGTGAAACAGGCGGCGATGGCGAGGAGCGTTGCGAAATATTTGGTGGTTGATTCATCAAAGTTCGGTCAAGTTAAGCCCGCCTTTTTTGCTGCGGTTGATGCCTTTGATGGCATTGTCACCGACGCTGCGATCGCGCGAACGTTCTCGAAGCACGCTGCATTGAAAAGTCGTTTGATCGTGGCTTGAACGGGAACTTGCGTTCCTGTATTCTTAGCAACAAATGTTATTTTGCTAACATTCTGTCGTTCGTTCGACTCGAGGATGTCATGACCGATTCAACGCAAGCAACCGAAGCTTCCACCCAATCGGCACTCGCGCCGCCAGCGAGGAACCCCGGCATGCCGCTTAATCTCGATTACGTGCACAACGTGCGCGTTAACTTAAGCGCCGTTGAGCGACGCGCAGCAACGATCACCACGCGACGTTCGGTAAAAAAAGAATGGCAAGCCGCGTGGCTGGTTAAGGCGATCACCTGCATCGATCTCACCACGCTCTCGGGCGACGACACGCCAGATCGCGTCACGCGAATGTGCGCGAAAGCACGCATGCCGCTGCGAGCCGATCTGGTTGAAGCGCTTGGCTTGCCGTCCACGCCCACCGTCGGTGCCGTATGCGTTTATCCGACGATGGTTGCGGCCGCGGTCAAGGCGTTGCGTGGCAGCACTATTCCCGTTGCGTCGGTCGCAACGGGCTTTCCGGCGGGCTTGATGCCGCTGAAATTGCGGCTCGCCGAAATTCGTTACGCGGTGGATGAAGGCGCGCAAGAAATCGACATCGTGATCAATCGCGCGCTGGTTTTTAGCGGCGACTGGCAGGCGCTGTACGACGAGATTTGCGCCATGCGCGAAGCAAGTGGCGACGCACACATGAAAGCGATTCTCGCGACTGGCGAATTGAGCAGCCTGCGCAATGTGTATCGCGCCAGTTGGGTGGCGATGATGGCGGGCGCGGATTTCATCAAAACCTCCACCGGTAAAGAGCCGGTGAATGCCACGCTGGCCGTGGGACTCACGATGCTGCGCGCGCTGCGTGAGTACGGTGAGGTGACAGGAGCCAAAATCGGCTTCAAACCAGCAGGCGGGCTCAAGAGCGCAAAAGATGCGTTGGCGTGGCTGACGCTGATGAAAGAAGAGCTGGGCAACCGCTGGTTGGAGCCTGATCTCTTCCGCTTCGGTGCCAGCTCAATGCTCGGCGACATCGAACGACAAATCGAACACTTTGTGACCGGTCGTTACTCCGCCGCTAACCGCCATGCGATGGCTTGATTTTTTATGTCCAAAATCACTGAAATATTGAAAACCATGGACTACGGCGTCGCGCCCGAAGGCAATGAACATGTGTTGAAATGGCTCGACGGCCATCAACACTCGTTCAAACATTTCATCGGCGGCCAATTCGTGCCCTCCGCTGATGGCGCGCAGTTTGAAGTGCTGTCGCCCGCAACCGGCGAGCAGCTCGCGATGGTCGCGCAGGGCGGCAAACCAGAGGTCGACGCAGCGATTGCCTCCGCTCGCCGCGCCTATCCCGCGTGGTCGGCACTGCCCGGCAACGCCCGCGCGCGCTACCTGTACGCGCTGGCTCGCTTGCTGCAAAAGCGCGAACGTTTTTTCTCGGTGCTCGAATCGATGAACAACGGCAAGCCGATTCGCGAAAGCCGCGACATTGATATTCCTCTCGCTGCGCGGCATTTCTATCATCACGCCGGTTGGGCGGATTTGATCGAGACCGAGTACGCCGGCTACACGTCGGTCGGCGTATGCGGGCAAATTATTCCGTGGAATTTTCCGCTGTTGATGCTCGCTTGGAAGATCGCGCCCGCGCTCGCGGCGGGTAACACGGTGGTGCTGAAACCAGCTGAGTACACACCGCTCACAGCACTCGCATTTGCCGAACTGTGTCAGGAGGCTAGGCTGCCGCCGGGCGTGGTCAACATCGTCACCGGTGATGGGCACACCGGCGCGCTGATCGTTGAGCATCATGACGTGGACAAGATCGCGTTCACCGGATCAACCGAAGTAGGTCGCGCGATCCGCGTGGCAACGGCCGGCACCGGCAAAAAACTCTCGCTCGAACTCGGCGGCAAATCACCTTTCATCGTGTTCGATGACGCGGATCTCGACAGCGCGGTTGAAGGCGTGGTTGACGCCATTTGGTTCAATCAAGGACAAGTGTGCTGCGCCGGATCACGCCTGCTGGTGCAGGAGTCGGTGGCCCATCGCTTCCACGAAAAACTCAAAGCGCGCGCAAGCAAACTGCGCGTTGGCGACCCGCTCGATAAGTCCACCGATGTGGGTGCGATCATCTCTGAGCTGCAACTCAAACGCATCGAAAAATTAGTGACGCAAGGCCGCGCCGAAGGCGGCGAATGCTGGCAACCCGAGCACGCATTGCCCGGCCGTGGGTTCTTCTTTCCGCCAACGCTGTTCACCGGCGTTGCGCCTGCTGCGACCATCGCGCAGGAAGAAATTTTTGGTCCGGTGCTCGTGAGCACAAGCTTCCGGACGCATGACGAAGCGCTAACGCTCGCCAACCATTCCCGCTACGGTTTGGCCGCGTCGATTTGGTCGGAGAACATCAACGTCGCGCTCGATGCGGCCTCGCGCGTGAAGGTCGGCGTGGTGTGGATTAACTCGACCAATCTGTTTGATGCAGCGGCGGGTTTTGGCGGCTATCGAGAGAGCGGCTTTGGCCGCGAAGGCGGACGCGAAGGCTTGTACGAATATTTAAAGCCGCGCGCCGTTGCAGTGAAATCGGACAAAGCAAAGTCAGCCGCGCCAACATCAAGTCCAACCGTTGCACCCATCGCTGCGAACAACTCGACGACCCATTCGCCAACGCTCGATCACACCGCCAAACTCTACATCGGCGGAAAACAAACGCGTCCCGACGGTGGCAGCAGTTACACCGTTTTTTCAGCGTCCGGCAAACCACTCGGACAAGCCGGACTCGGCAATCGCAAAGACATTCGAAACGCGGTTGAAGCCGCGCACGCCGCGAGCGTCTGGTCAGGCTACACCGCGCACAACCGCGCGCAAGTGCTGTTCTTCCTCGCTGAAAATTTGCAGCAACGCGGCAACGAATTTGCGCAACGTTTGCACGCGCTAACGGGTGGCTCGCTCGCGCAATCGAGAACCGAGGTCGCGCAATCGGTCAGCCGCATCATGTTTTACGCGGCGTACGCCGACAAATACGACGGCGCAGTTCATCCCACCCGCACACGCAACGTAACGCTCGCCATGCCAGAGCCGTTTGGCGTGATGGGCATCGTCTGCCCGGCGGAGGCGCCGCTGCTATCGATGATTTCTTTGCTCATGCCCGCCATTGCGATGGGCAACCGCGCGGTCGTCGTCCCGTCCAGTGCGTCCGCGTTGATCGCAACTGATTTCTACCAAGTGTTGGAAACCAGCGACGTGCCGAGCGGCGTCATCAACATCATCACCGGCGAGCGCGACGTGCTCGGCAAAACCATGGCAGAACACGACGACATCAACGCGCTTTGGTACTGCGGAAACGCCGAGGGCAGCGCCATGGTGGAGCGCGCGTCCAGCGGAAATTTGAAGCCTACGTGGGTGAACTCACACCGCCGAGATTGGCGATCAGCGACCAATCAAGGCCGCGAATTCCTGCAAAAAGCGACCCAAATCAAGAATATCTGGGTGCCGTATGGCGAATAGACGAGCAGGCGAGAAGCTTTGCCGATTTGACACGAATTTGGTATGCCGTCGAACAAGAATCCATGCAATCGGTGGCGCGCCCGACAGGAGTCGAACCTGTGACCCTTGGCTTCGGAAACCAATACTCTATCCAGCTGAGCTACGGGCGCGTTGCCGTGAATTATAGGGGGCGCTAACCCGCCGTGGGGCGTCGCTATAATTGAGCGTTGAAGAGTGTGCGTTGGATAGCCGCTCAAGCAATTTATTCCAAAGCTAGGTTATGAGCGAAGAACACGGTGCGCTGGTTAAAACTCCGAAACAATTGATTGTCGTGTGCGTACTCGCGCTAGTGATTCCGGTGGCCATTGCGCTGCTCGGTGCGCAATTGTTGAGCGGCAGCAAACATATTGACCGATCTGAGCCTAAAAAACTGGTCGAGCAGCGGATCAAACCGATTGGTGAATTGGTGAAGTTTGACGGCGCGCCGCCGCCTGCTCCTGCTGCTGCATCGGTGGTTGCCGTGGTTGCAAAAGCCAAAAGCGGTGAAGAGATCTACAACGGTGCCTGCGTGGCCTGCCACGGCGCGGGCATTGCTGGTGCGCCAAAGACGGGCGACAAAGCGCTGTGGGCACCACGCGTGGCGCAGGGCGTGAACGTGCTGTATGAACATGCGATTAAAGGCTATAAAGGGATGCCCGCTAAGGGCGGTCAAGCGGGTCTGTCTGACGACGAAGTAAAAGCCAGCGTGGACTACCAGCTCGCCAAGCTAAAGTAATGAACGCACTATTCGTAATCAACGCGCTGCTGAGCGCGTTTTTTATTGCCCGCGATTTCGCGAAGCGCGCCTCGCGATGAGCACGTACGTTATCGGCGACATTCAGGGCTGTAATGATGAGCTGGGCGAATTGCTGGCGCTGATTCGATTTGACGCAGCGCTTGATCACGTTTATTTCGTCGGCGATCTGGTCAATCGCGGGCCGAAATCGGTTGAGGTGTTGCGTCGTGTGAAGGCGCTGTCGGACGCGGGTTGCGCCAACAGCGTGCTGGGCAATCACGACTTCTTTTTGATCATGGCGCTCGAAGGATTTTCTGAGCTGCATGATGGCGACACGCTTGATCAAGTGCTGCGCGAACCCGACGCGCGCGAATTGGTGGATTGGCTGCGTCATCGGCCGTTACTGATCGAGCTCGATGAGACGGTAATCGTGCACGCAGGCTTGTTGCCCGCGTGGACGATTGCTGATGCGCGAGCGTTGGCTCACGAGATTGAGCGTGAGCTGCGCGGGCCGAATTACCGTGATTTTTTGCGCACGTTGTTTGGCAATGAGCCGCGCATCTGGCACGACAACTTGAACGGCGTGCCCCGCTATAGGGCGATTGTGAATGCGTTTGCGCGGCTGCGATTCTGCACTCCGTTTTCTGAAATCGAATTCAAAGAAAAACGCGAGGCGTCCTTCGCGCCCAAAGGATTTCTGCCGTGGTTTACGCTGCCCGGGCGGCGCTCTGCAAGCACGCACGTCATGAGCGGACATTGGTCGAGCGAGGGCTTGCGCCTGTTGCCCACGGTGAGCCTGCTCGACTCAGGATGCTTGTGGGGCGGCGCGCTGACTGCCGTGCGGCTGCATGACCGCGCCGTGTTTCAGGTGCCGAGCCAGCAGCCGTTCTCGCTACTTCAAGACTGAATCGAGGCGCGAATCAGCGCCTCGGCCTGCTGCGCCACTTCGCGTCGGTTGAGCCCTGCGCAGTCAATCGCTTGCAAAAAACGCAGCTCGGCGACCACGCGCCCTTCACGATAAATCGTGCGCAGCGAATCAAGCAACGACATGTCATCAATGTAGGCTGCGGCATCGGTTCGTGCGCCATCGGCCACGCGAAAATACTTAATCGCAACCACCCACACCTCGCCCTCGGCAGCCACAATCGGCTCCAGCAGCGAGGCATGAAATTTCAGCACGTCGTGGCCGATACTGGTGGTGCCCTCCGGAAACACGGCCACCGTTTCGCCCGATGCCAGCAGTTCATGCACCACCCGCTTCAATCGGTGCGTGTCTTTGCGATCATTACGGTTAATGAAGATGGTGCCAACGTTGGTCAACAGTCGCCCCGCCAACGGCCAGTTTTTCAATTCAGATTTAGCGATGAAATGGCAGGCGTGTTGCGTGTTAAGCGCAAAAATATCTGACCATGACACATGATTGGCAACCAGCGTTACCGGCTTGTCGGCATCCAGTGGAAAACCGACCGTGCGCACCTCAACGCCCGCCCGGTGCAAAATCTCTCGCGACCAAGTGCGGATGATCGCGTGGCGGTGGCGTTGCTCGCCTCGGGCAAAGGACGTCACTGAAAGCAGCAGCCCCCACAACATTTGCGTGGTCAGGCGCGTCAGGCGCCAGCCGAACACAACCCGCGAAATCATGAGCGCATGCAGCGTAAACCACCGTTGGTCGCAGCCGGTGGCTCAACGCGACGGTTTTTATTATCATTAGGCTCGATTGAAAGCGCTTGGCGGGCGATTTCACGTGAATTGACACTTTGCTGGTTGACTTTGCGTCTTAACCGGTACAACGACATTTTTTCAGGAGAGACCCACATGTCACGAATTCTCGCACTCGGGCTCGCTAGCGCCTTAGTTGCACTGGTCGGCTGCGAAGCCACCCAGCCAAAACTCGGCACCGACAGCGCAAAAACTGCGGCCACCGGCTCGGCAGGCGGTGCCGCCGCACAAAACGTCAACAGCAAATTGGGCCGTTGCGACAAGCCCGCGGGCACCATCGCCTTGGTTGAAGACACCGGTCTGGATTGGTACCGCGCCTATCTCGACAAGTATCGCCTCGGTTCCACCACGCCCGTGCTGCGCTTGCTGATTCAGCAATCGAACTGTTTCATCGTGGTTGAGCGCGGTCGCGCTATGGCCAACATGCAGCAAGAGCGCGCGCTGCAAAACTCCGGCGAGATGCGCCAAAACTCGAATTTTGGCAAAGGTCAAATGGTGGCAGCAGACTATTCACTGACGCCTGAAGTGTTGATCAGCGCCCGTGGCACCAGCGGCCTGGGCGCAGCGCTCGGTGGCTTTGGCGGTCGTTTGGGCGTGCTCGGCGCGGTCGCAGGTGGCATTCAAACCAACGAGTCCGCCGTGATGTTGACCTTGGTCGACAACCGCTCCGGCGTGCAGGTGGCGGCGGCTGAAGGCTCGTCGAGCAACACCGATTTCAACCTGGGCGCAGTACTGGTTGGCTCTAGCGGCTTCGGCGGCGCCGGCGGCTACACCAGCACGCCACAGGGCAAGGTTGTCACGGCTGCCTTTACCGACGCGTATAACAACATCATCGGCGCGGTCAAAAATTACAGCCCACAATCGATGGGTGATCGTGGCATGGGCACCGGTGGTCGTTTGGCCGTTGAGGGTGCCTCGCAGCCCAACGGCGCTTCGGTGCAAGCCAGTCAAGCCGCTGGCCCGCAAGGCGCGAACGCCAACATGTCGGTGCGCGATGCACAGGCAAAACTCAATCAATTGAGCTACAACGTGGGCGCGCCTGACGGCCAAATGGGCAAAAACACGGTGGCCCAAATTCGCGCCTTTCAACGTGACCGTCGCTTGAGCATTAGCGGCCAGCTTGATCAGGCCACGATGAACGAATTGGCGAAGTAGTTTCTTCGCACGTTTAGAAAAGCCCGCCTTGTGCGGGCTTTTTTGTTTCCGCCACAATCGTCGCTGCGTCTAAATAACTGACGGACAAAACATCCTCGGACGGAATCATGAATGGTCGCATCGAATGGTCGCCAACTCATTTGCCAACAGCGTCGCCTGCGCCGCTTTCTCCATTTCAGCAAGACGGCACGCAACGCATTCCCAATCGCATTTACAGCGACGTTGCACTGCATGCGCGCGAACTGGAAGCGTTCTTCTACAAAGCGCACTGGTGCTACGTTGCGCTTGAGTGCGAGATACCGAAGCCGGGGGACTACAAGGCCACGATGATCGGCGAAAAGCCGGTAATCGTGGTGCGGGATCGCGACGGCAGCGTGAACGTTTTGGAGAATCGCTGCGCGCATCGCGGCGCAAAGTTTTGCCAGAAGGAGTTTGGCAACGCGAAAGTTTTTGTCTGCCCGTATCACCAGTGGGGCTACCGTTTGAACGGCGATTTGGCCGGGGTGCCGATGAAAAATGGCGTGAGCGGTCAGGGCGGCATGGGTGCTGACTTCAAGATGGAAGAGCACGGTCTCAACCGCTTGAAAGCGCACGTTCACAACGGCATCGTGTTCGCGAGTTTCGATGCCGATGTTGAGCCGTTCGAGTCCTTTGTCAGCGCGGAGCTGATGCCGTTTTTTAATCGAACTTTTGATGGCCGCCAACTCACGCTCCTAGGCTACAGCCGGCAGCGCATTCGCGGCAACTGGAAGCTGATGCAGGAGAACATCAAAGACCCGTATCACCCCGGTTTGCTGCATGTGTTTTTCGTGACATTTGGGCTGTGGAGGGCCGATCAAAAAAGCGAGCTGCGCATTGATCCGCGCGGTCGTCATGCGCAGATGATTTCGACGCGAAACTCGGGTGGTGAAAACGCGGAAGTCACGGCAGGCGTGAGCAGTTTTAAGGAGTCGCTGAAACTCGAAGACCCGCGCCTGATGGACGTGGTGCAAGAGCCGTGGTGGGGCGGGCCGACCGCGGTGATGCAAACGATTTTTCCGAGCGTGATTATTCAGCAGCAGGTGAATTCGCTGTCCACTCGGCAGATCATTCCGCGTGGTTCCGACGAGTTCGATTTTGTGTGGACGCATTTCGGCTTTGCTGATGACACGCCGGAGATGACCGAGCGGCGGCTCAAGCAGGCCAATTTGTTCGGCCCGGCAGGCTTGGTGTCGCTTGATGATGGTGAAGTGATTGAGTATTGCCAGCAAGCGACCACCGCGTATCCCGACGGCGAATGCGTGGTGGAGCTCGGCGGCAAAGACGGCGGCGTAGCAACGAAGCACATGGTCACGGAGACGCTGATTCGCGGCATGTATCGCTATTACCGCGAGACGCTGGGCCTATGAATCTGCTTGAGGTCATTGAACTCAACGCCCGCTACGGCGACGCGCTGGACCGATTTGATCTGGCCGCGTGGCAAGCGCTGTTCACACCAACCGCGGTGTATCGCGCGCAGGCTCGCGAGAACTTTGAACGTGGCCTGCCGCTCGCCGCGATCTATCTCGACGGTCACGGCATGATGACCGACCGCATCACCGGGATCGAGAAAACGTTGGTGTTTGCGCCGCGATTTACGCGGCACGTGATCGGCCTGCCCGTGATCGAAAACAACAGCGCAAGAACGCCGTTCATCATCGTGCAAACCGTCGCAACCAACCTGCCGGAAATCTTGGCCACGGGCTGCTATCACGACATGCTCGCGAGCACGGCCGTCGGCGTTCGTCTCGCGTCTCGCAACGCGGTTTACGACAACGCGTTGATCCCCAATTCACTCGCCTATCCGCTGTAGGACTCGCTAAAAAATGGATCTCGGACTCAAAGGAAAAAACGTCATCGTGACCGGCGGCAGTCGCGGCATTGGGCGCGCAACCGCGCTGGCGTTCGCGGCAGAAGGCGCGAACGTGGCGGTCTGCGCGCGCAACGCGGAGCCGCTTGAGCAGGCGCGCGCCGAGATCGCCGCCCTTGGCGTGAACGCCTTCGCGCAATCGTGCGACGTGGGCGACGCCGCGGCGCTCACCGCTTTTATGCAAGCGGCGAACGATGCGCTCGGCGGCATTGACGTGCTGGTCAACAATCCATCCGGTTTCGGCATGGCGGACGACGACGCGGGGTGGGCGGCGGGCTTCAACGTTGACATGATGGCGGCGGTGCGCGCGAGCTGGCAGGTGGTGCCGTGGATGGCGGCTCGGGGCGGCGGCGCGATCGTTCACATCGCGTCAATCTCAGGCATGGAAGGCAGCACCCGCTCGATCCCGTATGCAGCGGTGAAAGCCGCGATGATTTCGCATTCAAAATCGCTGGCGCTGTCGCTCGCCAGCAAAAACATTCGCGTTAATTGCGTGTCGCCGGGCTCGGTGGAATTTCCGGGTGGCGTGTGGGAGCAGAGAAAGCTTGAAGGCTCGCCGGTTTATGAGGCGACGCGCCAAGGCATTCCGTTCAAGCGCATGGGCCGTCCCGAGGAAATCGCAGCCGCCGTGCTGTTTTGCGCGTCGGCCCCGGCGAGCTGGTTGACTGGCGTGAATTTGCCAGTGGACGGTGGCCAGCATCGCGGAAATCTGTAACAGCTTTTCATGAAAACGACCGTTTTACTTGGGCTGCTACCGTAAAATCAAGTAAGTCGACAAAAGCCGTTTTATCCTTCTAGCCCCAGTACAGACGGCGCTTTACGTAAAAGCTGTTTATCCGAAATCCGTCATCCGCATTGCGCGGCGCTGCCTGCGCGGCCCATCGCGTCACACGACTGTCAATTTTTGTCAGTGACAGCGCACTAAACGCATCAGAAAACTAGTAAAAAACGTCCCAATTGGCCCATTTAAGCTTAGGCACGGAGATTGCCCTATGACACTTAATTGGAATTCGTGGGGTGGCATATGGGCTTCTTTGATAGCTGGTTGGGCAACAAGGTCGGCGCTGCGGTGGGACGCACCGCCAACGCGTTAAACCCGATGGCGGGCATGCAGGCGCTGCAGCCGGTCGGCGCGGGCGCTGTGACGCTCCCCGCGGCTGGCGCTGCTGATGGTGTTGCCGCTAGCCTGCGCGCTCGCATGGGCATGCGCCCCGCTGGCGAACCGGTGATTCGTGATTTCACCACCAAGCCGAACATTGATCCCGAAGAGCTTAAAAAAATTCTGCCGCGCGACGGGCAATGTGAGTTAACCGTGTCGGGCCTTGATGGCGTGTTGACCGTTGGCAAAGATATGGTGATGACCACCGATCAGCCCATTCACTGCCAGACGCTGCGCGTGCTCGGCACGCTGGAGGCCACGGTGTACGCACAGCGCGTAATCATCGCCGAGGGCGCGAGCGTCACCGGATCCATTCGCGTCACGGACGCTGAAATTCACGGCGAATTTGACGGCTCTTTGCAAGCGCGCGGCGTGGCAAAAATTGCGGCAACCGCCATCATTCACGGCAAGGTGCGCGCGCTTGAACTGATCATTTCAAAAGAAGCAAAACTCGAAGGCGCCGACATCAAGCGCGTGGTGCCGCGCGTGTTCGACGACTTAAATCCGGATGCCAGCGGCGGCTCGATGGCACGCTACGAAGACGGCTATTCGTCGATGTGCATCACCGTGTCGCAAAAGTCAGCGTTGCGCCGCCGGTAAAAAAGCATCGCGCGTTGATGGCTACCACGCCTCATTCCACACCGCTGCGAACCGCTCGCGAATCGCGGCTTCGGTAAAGCGGTGGTTCTGCCCACCGCGCTCGCCAATCTTGATTGAGCCGAGCAAGCTGCCCAGTTTGCACGCTTTTTCCACCGACCACTGATGCGCAATGCCGTACAGCAAGCCTGCTCGGAACGCGTCACCGCAACCGGTTGGATCAACCAACGTCGGTGCGGCCACCACCGGCACGTTAATCACTTTTCCCTGCGTGTGAATGCGTGAGCCCTGCGCGCCGAGCGTGACGATCAGCGCCTTCAAATCAGGCGCGAAAGATTCAATAGCACGACCGGTTTTCTGGCCGATCATTTCCGCTTCGTAATCGTTCACGCTTAAGTAATCGGCGAGCCGTATCAGCTCAACAATTTCGTCGCCGGAGAACGCAGGCATCGCTTGACCGGGATCGAAAATAAACGGAATTTTTTTCGACGCAAAGCCGCGCGCATGGCGAAACATGCCGTCGCGACCATCGGGTGACACGATGCCGAGCGCGATGTTGTCGATGCCGGTCACGTCATTTAACTGTGACTGATACATCGCGCCGGCATGAAAGCTGGTGATCTGGTTGTCGTCCAGATCGGTCATGATGTAGGCCTGCGCGGTGAACGTGTCCGCAACGGTTTTCAGCGCGTCAAGGCCAATGCCCAACGTCTGCATGCGATCACGATAACCGGCCGCGTCATTGCCGATGGTCGCGCAAATCACCGGCGCACCGCCGATCAATTTGAGGCTGTAAGCCACGTTGCCCGCGCATCCACCAAACTCTCGGCGCATCTCGTCGACCATGAACGACACGCTGATCTTGTGCGTAGCCTCCGGCACAATGTGCTCACCAAATTTGCCTTGAAACACACAAATCGTGTCAAAGGCCATAGAGCCACAAATCAGGACGCGGGGTTCATGGGACATGGGGTCGCTTTCGTGTAGTGAAGAATGAATTGTATGCAGCCGAGTAGGGTGGGTAACTTGTTGCCAACGCGGTGACGTCATTCTCGGCGCAGCCGAGAATCCAGAAACGTGGCCTCCGCACGCGACACATGCCGGGTAGGCGCGCGGGGCTTTCTGGATTCCCGCCGTTGGCGAGCATGACGGCGAAGAACACTTGTCGCGCTTAGGCGGCCCTGTAGGGTGGGCAACTTGTTGCCCACGCGGCGACCACAACACCACGCTTCCCCCTTCGCGTAAATCCCGTGGGCATGGTGTTGCCCACCTTACGACACTGCCCTACACTTCACGCAACCAATTACCTCTGAATATTCAGCGCCGTGACGCAATCCATTGCCTTGATCACCCTCCTCGTGCACGATTACGACGAGGCCATTACTTTCTTCACTGAGGCATTGCGCTTTGAGGTCGTGCAGGACACGCCGGTGAGCGCGGACAAGCGCTGGGTGGTGGTTGCGCCGCCCCAAGCAGGGAATGCGGCGGGCGGCGCATCGTTATTGCTAGCAAAAGCTGCCACGCCCGATCAACAAGCGCACGTTGGCAACCAGACTGCCGGTCGCGTTTTTTTGTTCCTACACTCGCAACAATTTTGGCCTGACTATCGGCACATGTTGGCGCACGGCGTTAAGTTTGCCGAGGAGCCGCGCGAGGAAGCGTACGGCCACGTGGTGGTGTTTTTCGATGTTTGCGGCAACAAGTGGGATTTGCTCGAACGCGGCGACGATTAACGAGCCGCCGCTACCGTTACGCGCCAGACGCGCTCGCCAAGCGTCGTAAACTTCCGGCCTCGATTTGCGGTGAGCCGCCACGGCTACCGACACAACAAATCCGTAATATTTGGAGTTTTTTATGGTGTCACGTTTACTGATCGCGTCGCTGTGCTTCGCGCTGTCGCTGTCGTCTGCTTGCGCGTTCGCGCAAGACAAAAAGCGTATTGAAAAAGCCGCCGATCTGCCGCGTTTTACGTACAAGGTGGATGGGCAACTTGAAGACACGATTCGTGACAACGCAAAGTTCGCTGCGTTCGCGAAAGAGTACCGCGGCAATGTTGAATCGGTGCTCGCACAATACGACATCGCCGACAAAGCGACGTTGCGCAATTTGCTCTCGTCACTGATTCAATTGGACTACCTTGAAGGTCGTTATGACGCGGCGTTGAAAGGCGTGGCCACGGTGCGCGATTTGCAGGAGAAACCGGCGGACAAATTGCTCTCCGGTATGCAGATCAAAACCTATATTGATGCGCAAAAACTGGCGGGCAACAGCACGTCGGACGCGTACCGTCAAGACGTTGCCAAACGCTTGTCCGCGGCGCTCGATCCGCTGCCGTTTGCAGTCGTGCAAAACGATGTGCGCGAGATGAAAGCAAGTGTAGAAATCGCGAGCGAAGCGCTAGCTTTGGGCTACGTGCGCGAAGTGTTGCAACCGACCGCGGCGAAGGCGGGATCGTTGTCGTCTGATCTCGCACCCGCGCTGGTGTCCACGCGCTATCGCCTGCTCGTGACCCGGCCATTGAAGCAAACGTTAATCGACACGTACAGCGGCTATCTCACCAAGTACACGGTGGCCAAACAAGACATCTGGGCCGCGCGCGATGTGCAGCTTCCCGCAACAGGCGCGTACACGCCGGTGACCATCGCCATTTGGGACAGCGGCACCGACACCGCGCTGTTTAAAAATCAACTTGCACTGGACGCGAGCGGCAAGCCGGTGGTGATCGCGTTCGACAAATTCGCGAACCTTTCGACCGGTGAGTTGTACCCCATTCCGCCTGAGTTGAAGGGCCGTTTGCCGGTGATGAAATCGCGCACCAAAGGCTTCTCCGACTTGCAATCGAATATCGATAGCAAGGAAGCAACCGAGGTCAAAACTTACTTGTCCGCACTCAAGCAAGACGAATACAAAGCCGCGATTGAAGAGCTGCGTTTGGCCGGCAACTACATGCACGGCACCCACGTCACCGGCATTGCGACCGCTGGCAATCCGTACGCGAAAATCGTCACGGCACGCATTGAATTTGGCCACACGTTGATTCCCAATCCGTGCCCGTCCAGCGAACTCTCAGCGCGCGACGCCAAGGCCAGTCAGGCGTATGTTGATTTCTTCAAAAAGCAAGGCGTTCGCGTGGTCAACATGAGCTGGGGCGGGACGGTGAAAGACGTTGAATCTGAGCTTGAATTGTGCGGCATCGGCAAGACATCGGACGAGCGGCAAAAGCTCGCGCGCGAATATTTTGATATCGGCAAAAACGCGTTGACGAAGGCGTTCGCGAGCGCGCCGGACATCTTGTTCGTCACCGCTGCGGGCAACGAAAATTCGGATTCAACGTTCAGTGAGGCGATTCCGGCGGGCATCGTGTTGCCGAATTTGTTGACCGTCGGCGCGGTTGATTTAGCGGGCGATGAGGCATCGTTCACGTGCTACGGCCCGACGGTGAAAGTGCATGCCAACGGTTATCAGGTCGAGAGCTTCATACCCGGTGGCGACCGCGTTGCCGAGTCCGGCACGTCGATGGCCTCACCGCAAGTGGCCGGTCTTGCGGGCAAAATTTTGGCGATCAATCCGAAGTTGAAACCCGTCGAGGTGATCGCGCTGATTGCAAGCACCGCCGACAAAACCGCAGACGGTCGGCGCACCTTGATTAACCCGAAAAAAGCGATTGCAACAGCGAGCGCAAAGAGCATTTATTGACCGCACCACGGCGGCGAAATTTGCATCGGCTTTTGGCTGATCGCGCCGTTTTATTGGGGCTACGGGCTTATTTGGTCATAAACCGACTATAGGCACAAACTGAGCGCTCAGCCCTCGTTAAACGGGCGTTTCCGCATGAAGCTGTTAGCTGTTTTGACCCGCAACCATCAAGGCGATTTCATGCGCTAGTTTGCAGCAGCGCATGAATTTTTTGCAGCGTAGCCCAGTTGCGCGTGGTTCTAGTGTCGCGCTCAATTTGGTAGTCGCATCACCATCAATAGCCAAGCGCGTTTTTCAGCGCAGTTTGCAGAGACGAAATATGTCGCGTTCATAGCGCTGTTCAAATTCAATGGTGGTGGTGGCCCGCCTGTCCCACGCTTGTTGAAAAAAACGTTGGGCAAAGCCCTCATCGGTGAACGGTAGCACTACGCCATCGTCTGAAAATACCACGCCACCGCGCGGCTGCGGCACGGCCATCCACGCGTCAGCAGGCTGCACCAATTTACGAAGCGCTGCGCGCAGTTCAGGCAGATCAAAGCTGCCGCGGCGAATGTTCACGTATCGCACTGCCGCGCCAAATTGCAAGCGCGCCGAGCCGTCCGACATCACCGTAAGTCGACAGCTGCCGTGCGGCATATCGAATGACACAAACTCAGCCTCTGCCTTCGCTGGCGCGGCGCGCGCATGCGCGTCACGTAAGGCGCAAGCACCACTCAACGCCACAGCGAGCAAAATAAAAAGTAGGTGTGTCAAGCGCGTCAAGCATTGCTGTGACGCGCAGCTTTTTTGCGTCAGGTCGATGGAACCATTAAACGCCGCGCGCACTTGCGACCTTAACCATGTGTGCCAATACGACCTTGTCGGTATAGCGTGTCAGCTCGGTGATTTGGTAGCCGCGGCGCTCGTAAAACAACACGTTGCCGGGCACCAACGTGTTGGTGGTCAGCGCGAATCGCTCGATGGTGGGATGCGCCTCTTCGATCGTACGCAGCAGCGACGCGCCGATGCCGTGTCCTTGATGCGACGGCTCAACGCTCACCCCGCGTATGGTGCACACGTCGCCGTCAACAATGCCACGGGCGGAACCAACGATCCGCTCTCCGTCTCGCGCGACGAGCACGGTTTGCGTGCGGATGTGCAACTCGACGGCGGCAACGTCTTCCATCAGCGGCGGAATTTCCAGGTTGTCGCTAAGACGACCTTCTTCGGCAAACGCGCGCATCTGGATGTCATGAATGCGCTGCGCATTCGCGACAACGGCTACGGTAACGGTGTGCATGTTTTGCGATGGCTAACGTTTCAGAAAAGAGGGCTACAAATAGCACAGCGTTATGGGCGGCCCATCGCTGCAAAATGTCCATCAGCTTTTTTGCGAAAAGCCCATTCCACCTGGGATAAGCACGTTTTTACGCTAAAGTCGATAACCCAATATTTCGTTGGTTAGCCCTCACCAAACAAGGGATAGCGAACAAAGCTGTATTTACACAACGATTCATTTACATCGGCATGACGTTACCCGATGAGCGGCCCTGCTCACACCGAACGCTCTAAATTTTTCGCTCAGCGTCAGGCGGTTTAGCGGCGGGTTCTGGCGGCTTCACATCGTCATCAGATTTGCGCCGCACGCTCCAGATTTGGTAGACGCAAAAGCCGCCCGCGAACACCGCGAAAGCGACGATTTCAACTAAGGCGTAGTACTTGGGATCCATAATGCTTTCGCTTTCTACACACGACGCAACGCGTCAAACGCGGCGGCTGCCGTGCCCGCGATCTTGCCGCTCCAAACGTTCAAATAAATCAATCAGCCAAAGCGCTCGGTCGCGCATATTCCACCATGCAATAGGGCGCAGCGTTGCCGCGAGCGGCACGGGGTTTGCGCGTTGCGTGAGCGCATCGGCGCGCAGCACGGCGTCAATCAAGTGCAGCACTTCATCGAGCGGCGCAACCGCTGCGCTCGTGGTTTGTTCAACGGTCATGACCAACACTTTGCTGAGCAGCGCGGCCTTGCGCCGCGAGCCCACCACCGCGCGCTGCGACACCGAATCAAAGCCGTTTCGCGCTACCTGTTTGCCGATTTCACGGTACAACACGCGCGCTGCGTTGATGCCCGGGCGGCAGGCAGCGGGCAGTACCGCCACGCCTTGTCCAACCCGTTCATAGAGCGCGTCCGCTGCCGCAAGTAAACGTTGCACCACGCTTGCAAGGGCTGGCGAAAACACCGGCGCTTTGAGCCACTGATCGGGATCAATGCCTGCTTCACGCAACCACGCCATCGGCAAATAAAGGCGACCTTCTCGTGCGTCCTCGCCCACATCGCGCGCGATGTTTGATAGCTGCATCGCCACGCCCAAATCACAGGCGCGCGCCAGCGCAGCCGCATCGCGCGCGCCCATCAACAGCGCCATCATCACACCCACCGTGCCCGCCACGCGCGTGGCGTAGGCGAACACATCGTTGATGGTTTCGTAGCGACGAAATTCGGCGTCCCACGCAAAGCCTTCGATCAATGCTTCGGGAATTTCGCGCGGTATGGCAAATTGTGTGGCGATTTCGGCGAACGCGCGATCAGCGGGCAGATCTTTCGGATCGCCAGCGTAAAGCAGCGTGAGGCGCGCCCGCAAGTCGTGCACTGCCGCCGCTTTTTCCGGATGCAAATCAACCGCATCATCTGCAACGCGACAGAAGGCGTAGAGCGCCAGCGCAGGCTCGCGCACCGGCTTGGGCAACAGTAGTGATGCGGCAAAAAACGTGCGTGAATTTTCGCGCAGCAGCGCACGGCACGCCTTCACATCAGCCGCCGCCTCGGAGCGCGCGTCAGCGTTTTCAGGTCGCGCATACGCAGCGTGGGCAGCGTGAGCGTTGTCGAGCGCGACCGCGACCGCGCGCATGGGTGTGTGCTCGGTCATCTCAGTTCACCTCAATTGACCTCAGTTGACCTCAGTTGACTTTCGGCAGCAAACGATCCAGCACTTTGGCGGACGAAATCACACCCGGCATGCCCGCGCCCGGATGGGTGCCCGCGCCGACTAGGTACAAATTTTCAATCTCTTCGCTTTTGTTATGCGGCCTGAACCACGCGCTTTGCGTGAGCACCGGCTCGATACTGAAGGCCGCACCATTTACAGAGTTCAAACGATCCTGAAAATCTTGCGGCGTGAGCATCATGGACGTTGCAATCTCATGCTCCAAGCCCGGCAAAATCGATTCGCTTAAATATTTTTCAATGGACTTGCGATACGGTTCAGCCTGCACCCGCCAGTCCGCGCCACCGACTAAATTGGGCACCGGGGAGAGCACGTAAAACGCGTCACATCCGGGCGGTGCCAGCGACGGATCGGTCATGGTGGGTCGATGCAAATACAAGCTGAAATCTTTAGCGATGATTTTGTTTTTGAAAATATCGGTGAGCAGGCCTTCGTAGCGCGGCCCCATCAAAATGGTGTGATGCTGCACGTCAGGATACTGCCGCTTGGTACCGAAATACCAGACAAACAAGCTCATCGAATAACGGGTTTTTTTAAGCCGCGCATTGGTCCATCGGGTGCGATGCTCCGGCGCCACCAATTGCTGATACGTCCACGCCGCGTCTGCATTTGACACGACCACATCCGCGGCTAAAAACTCACCTGATTTAAGCGTGACGCCCTTGGCACGGCGCGCCTTAGCAGGCATGCGGCCCGTCTCGACATCAATGCGATCAACCTCTGCGTTCATGCGCACCGTTCCGCCTTGACCGCCAATTAAATTGACGAGCCCATCCACAATTTTGCCGGTGCCACCCATCGCGAAATGCACGCCCCAGCGCCGCTCAAGATAGTTAATCAAACACAAAATCGAGGTCGCAGAAAACGGATTGCCGCCAATCAGCAACGGGTGAAAACTCATCACCGTGCGCACCCGTTCGTTTTTGATGTAGCTGGCGACTAAACCGTAAACAGAGCGGTAACTTTTGAGCCGCAGCAAATCCGGCGCAATCTTGATCATCGTTTTCCAGTCGGCAAACGAGATGTCAACCAACTGCGTGAAGCCCACATCGTAGGTGGCTTTGGTGTGCGCCATAAAGCGCTCGTAGCCCGCGACATCGTCCGGCGAAAACTTGGCCACCTCGTGACGCATGGCCTCAGCGTCGCCTGAATAATCAAAGTTTTCGCCGTCGTCAAAACGAATTCGATAGAACGGATTCATCGCGCGCAGCTCAACGTCGTCGCTCAATTTTTTGCCGCACAACTCCCACAATTCTTCCAACAAAAACGGCGCGGTCACGATGGTCGGGCCGCCGTCAAACACGAAACCGTCTTGGCGATACACATAGGCGCGGCCACCAGGGGCATCCAGCTTTTCAAGCACTGTGACACGGTAGCCGCGCGCACCCAGGCGCACAGCTGCGGCCAAGCCGCCAAAGCCGGAGCCGATGACGATGGCGTGCGGCGCGTTAGCGGCCACCGATGGCGTGGCGGCTGTGTTTAAAGAGGGGTACTGCGGGGTGTTCAAAAAATTAATCTCGTGAAGCGTGAGGGGTTCGCCGCAGTGACGTGCGTGTTGCGAGCGGCGTGCATGGCTATGGTAGCGGCCTGCGGGCAAAATCGTCGATCACCGCCTGCGCGGCAAGGCGACCCGATAGCGTGGCCATGGGCACGCCGGGGCCGGGGTGTGCCGACCCACCCGCTAGGTACAAGCCGGGAACAACGGTGCGCGAACCGGGCCGCGCAAAGCTTGCCATCGGGCCATGGTTGGCGCGCCCATAAAGCGCACCGCCAGTCGCGGGAAATAGCGCATTGAAGTCGCTTGGCGTGGTGACCACCGCACCGTGCGACGGCATTAGTGCGTCATCATCAAGCTCAAGGCCGCAGCGACGCATGACGGCGACCGTGTTGTTCGCAAGTGCTGCGATTTGGTCGGCGCTCCGAGCATGCTGGTCGCCGTCGGAGGGCGCGTTGATCAGGAGCAACAGACGTTCCTTTGCTGGCAGCTCACGTGCGCCCATGGCTGACTCGTCAGCGCGATCCTGCGCGCACACGTAAACCGTCGGCTCATTGACAATGCTGCGGCGACGAAACACGGCGTCGAACTCAGCCGGGTAATCGTCGGCAAAAAATACGTTGTGGTGATGCAAGTTGAACCCGCTGGTTCGCGTCTTCACACACCACGTGAGCGCAGACAACGAGCGTTGGCTCGCCTTGACCGATGTTGCGGCGGAGCTCACGGCACGGCCAAGCATCCCTGCGCCCAAGGCCGACGCATCACCGTTGAACACCACAGACTCGCAGTCGATGCGTTCGCCACCAACAAGCCGCACGCCAGCAACCGCACCCGATTCAACAATGACTTCTTCCACATGCGCATTAAACCGATAGCGTGCACCGTGACGATCGCCTAAGTGTTGCAACGCGTCGGCCACGCGCCGCATGCCGCCTTTAACCATCCACACGCCCTCTTGCTCCACATGCGCGATGAGCATGAGCGCGGCCGGTGCCGCCAACGGCGATGAACCGACGTAGGTGGCATAGCGGCCAAACAATTGCCGCAATCGCGGGTCGTGAAAATACCCACCGAGCGAGGCCCACAGCGAGCGCATCGGCTCAGTTCGCCACAACGCGGCGAGATGGGTGACGCCTACACGCTGAATCAGCTGCAATGGCGACGGTCGCGACGAGGCGATGTAGGGGCCGCGCAGCGTTTCATAAATCTCACGGCTGCGTTTGCAAAAATCGCGATAGCCACGCGCATCACGCGGCCCCGAAAAAACGCCGATGGCGTCAATGCTGCGTTCAACGTCAGCAAATAAATCAAGCTGCCCGCCCTCAGTCCACGCGTGGCGTGCGAGCACTGAGGTCGCGTGCAGATCAAGCGCGGCGTCAAGACTGGCACCCGCGTCGGCAAACAGCGAATCAAATACCCAGCGCATGGTGAACACCGTTGGGCCCGCGTCAATAAAGGCGTCGCCGACGCGCAGCTCGCGCATCTTCCCGCCGGGCGCTGCGGCGCGGTCAAGCACCTGCACGTCAACACCTTGCCGCGCCAAATCAACCGCAGCGGCCAGGCCGCCCATGCCCGCGCCGATCACCACCACGCGATCAGCGCTCATGGTGAGGCCGCGCAGTCAAAGCGTCGTGCGCTCCGTGCACGGCACGTTGCGTACGCCGCGACAAGGAAACTTTGCGTTGGTGATAAAGAATCAGCGTGAGGCCCACCACTAACGGAATAGCCCACACCACGGGATGCAGCGCCAGCGCGGGAAAAGTGCGCACCGCGCCGAACGCAAAAAATGCTGTGTACACCGAAATACCCGCACCGACCAAGCCTTTGATGTGCTCCTTCAGCCAGTCGTTGGCACCCACCTTCGGCTTATACAAAAAATAGAGATTGGTGGCCACGGTCGCCCAGCCGACAAATGACATGCCGAGCATAAGCGGTTGACCAATCACATAGCCCTGCCACGCGCAATTGCTCGCCGCGAGAAACGTCGCAGCTTGCAGCGCTAAATTGCGCCACTCGCGATTTGCAGCATGGTTGTGACGGTTGCGATTGCACTGCCAGCCGTACCAAGCAAGGTTGATGGTGAGTAGGGCAAGACCCAACATCATTGAGCCAAATATCGCGCTGACTAATCTAGCGTCACCCAACACAGCGTGACCCGCAAGCTGCGGATGCGTTGCCATCGGGTCTGACAGCGTGCACAGGCTGATGGCAATTGCGGCGCTGCCGGTCAACAACATGCTCCGAGTGAACACGCGACCGCAGCGTCGATGCCAAAGGCCGCCTTTTTTTGCGACGATAGGCACCCAAAATGTAACGAGTCCCACCGTTCCGGTGACGATGTGCGCGGTAACGAATAGGTGGAACAGATCGAATATCGACACGCCGGTGGCTCGGTTAACCGATGTGCGGCCGCAGCCGGGGCAAGACGAAAAATGACTGCTTCATAGAACGCATAGTGTAAACAACGCTTGACACTTTTGAATGTACACTAGGCCGAGAAAAAATGTTTCGCAATCGCCGCTGGTGACATCGCTCCCGAACTACATTCCGCCGCGTCCCACCGCCCTGCCACCCGTGATTTCGCTATTGCGTGTACTGCTACAGGGCGATGGTGACCTGCTGAGCCTGCTGCCCGCCGCTGCGTACCGCATGCCTGTGGGTCATCTGGGTTATTCACGACGGCAGATATTGATCGTCAACGAGCCGTCGCTGGTGCGCAGCATCTTGACCGATAGAGCGGAAACTTACCCGAAAAACGACCTGATGGTGGGCGCGCTGGAGCCGCTGGTGGGTAACTCGATGTTCGTTTCAAGTGGGGACAAATGGCGGCAGCAGCGGCGCATGATTGACCCCGCGTTTTCGCAGTTGCGACTGACCCGCGCGTTTTCTTCAATGGTCGCGGCGGTAGATGACTTTGAGCAGACGCTCGCCAAACATTGCGCCACGGGAGAGGCGTTTTCGCTAGATCTTGCGATGAGCCACTTGACCGCAGACATCATTTGTCGCACTGTGTTTTCAACCTCGCTTGCGTCAAAAACTTCGCGTGAGGTGTTCGATGCCTTCATGGTGTTTGAGCGCAGTGTGGCGCAGGTCGAATTGAAGCGCTTCATTTTTGAGCCCGCGTGGACACCGGTCAAACAGCGGCCCGATGTTCAGGCGGCCTGCGACGTGATTCGTGAACGATTGGGCGAATTGCTAGACACGCACTTGACCGCAGATGGCGCAAATTTCGATGACATCGCCACCGCTATTGTGCAGGCCGAAGACCCACAAAGCGGCGCAAAATTTGATCGCACCGAGTTGATCGATCAACTCGGTGTAATGTTTTTAGCGGGCCATGAAACCACCGCCAGCGTGCTCACTTGGGCATTCTTCATTCTCGCCAGTCAGCGCGAGGTTGTCGACCGCATGCGCGCCGAGATTGATGCGATGGTGGGCGACGGTGCCATTGAGTTTGAGCACATTCGCAAGCTGCCCTTTGTTCGCAATGTGTTTCGCGAAACGCTGCGCCTGTATCCGCCAATCACCTTCATTCCACGGGTCGCGCTTGCGGCCACGCGCATCGGAAAATTTAAGGTGAAACGGGGCGCGATGATTATGGTGTCGCCATGGACGATTCACCGCAACGAAGCGTATTGGGTCAACGCCCACCACTTCGACCCGGATCGATTTAGCGCCGAGCGGGAATCAGAAATGGTGTCGGGTGCCTACTTGCCATTCGGCTTGGGGCCACGAGTGTGCGTGGGCGCGGCGTTTGCAACGACTGAAGCGACGCTCATTTTGGCGCGGTTGATTCGGCGCTTTGATTTTACTGCTATCCACCCGGAAAAAGTACGCCCCGTGGCGCGATTAACGACCCGACCCAAGTCGCAAATCATGTGTCACGTGACTGAACGCGCCGACCGTCCTCGCACCACATGACCGGCACGGTGCTCATCACGTTGGGGCGGTTGCCGAAGGCGCTCGACTTGGCGCGCGGCTTCAAGTCGCTGGGCTACCGCGTGATTGTGGCCGAGCCGTTTCGATGGCACTTGACCGGTGTGTCTAGCGTGATTGCACGGCGATACACGGTGACCGCGCCGGCTAATAATCGCGAGCAGTATCTGCGCGAACTGCTGACCATCGTGGTCAACGAAGGCGTTGATTGGGTAGTGCCCGTGTCGGAAGAGATCATGCACGTCTCTTTCCTGCGTGAACGGTTGCCCGCGCACGTGAAGCTCTACGCTATGCCGTCAGCCACGCTGCTGGCGCTGCACGACAAGCTAAGTTTCATTGATCGTTGTCGCGAGTACGGCGTCAGTGCGCCCGAGACATTTGCCGCCGACGAAACTCGCGCCTACGCACTGGCCACCAAGGGCGACTACATCGTCAAGCCGGTGTTCTCGTGCTCGGGACGCGGCGTTATTTTCAAGCGACGAGGCGAGGCGCAACCAAGCTACGCAACATCGGAGCCAATGATCTTGCAGTCGTGGGTGAAGGGCAATGTGCTGAGCACATTTTCGGTGGCGCACGAGGGTGCAGCCCTGACCACTGTGGTGTATCGAGGAGCGGTGATGTCGGGCACCGTGGCCGTATGTTTCGAGCGCGTGACCACGGACGATGTGCAACACCAAGCCGTCATTGAATGGGTGAATCAATTTGTGCGGCAAGCGAAATTCAGCGGATTTATATCGTTTGATTTAGTCCTTGATGCCGAAGGCAAAGCACACGGCATCGAGTGCAATCCGCGGGCAACCAGTGGCCTACATTTTGTAAATTCGCGCGACTTGGCCGCTGCGGTGGTGAGTCCGACGAGCCAAGACAAGATACGGTTTCGCGACGATACCCTGCTGCAACAGTTCTACCCCTGCTTGACCGAGTTGCAAAAATCGATGTTCGGGGATGGCATGTTCCGCAAAAATTTGCGGCAATTTTTGAATGCGCGTGATGTGACATGGGATTGGCGCGATCCGCTGCCGTTTTTGACCATGCCGTTTACGGCGTCACAAATCATCTGGAAATCGATTCGAGCGGGCGTGACGATGGGCGAGGTCGCAACCCTTGATGTGGGTTGGTACGGTGCGCAGCACAGCCACGAAAAACCGCTCGACTAAACCGTTGCCGCTCGATTGCGGTCCCCCTGCGCGCGCGCGGCAAAAGTCACGATCAGCGCGCCGATTTTGTCGGGTGCTTCTTCATGTGCCAAATGTCCCAGCTGCGCGAGCCGTTCGATGGTGGTGTGGGGAAGTTGGCGTTGCAAGCGCGTCGCCTCGCTCGCTGGAACGGTGCGGTCATTCTCGCCAACGATCAGCAATAGTGGCGTGGTGAGCCGCGCGATGTCGCGCTGCAATGAGGGCAGATTCCACTGCGCCATCATGTTCAATGCGGCTGCCGCATGCGCGGGGTGGCGCATCAGCTCCCCGTAAAGCGCCACACCTTCGTCATCGATTTGCGAACCGGTGCTGCGCAGCAAGCGCTCGGTAACGGCACGATCACCAGCACGCCATGAGAAGAGTTTTGGCACCAACGCGTTTGCGGCTAGCAGCTTGGCGAGCGGCGAAAAAACGGTGCCCGGTAAGCCTTGCAGCGGGAGCAGCGCTCCGTTGATGGCCACCAGCCCATAGGGCGTAATCGTGCCGTCCAAACACATGCGCGCGGCAATTGCAGCCCCTGCCGAATGACCCACCACTGTCGCGGGTTGGACATCCAACTTAGCAAGCAACGCAGCGATTAATGCGGCAAACGATGGCAACGAATGCGCGGCGGGCAAGGGGGCCGTGGTGAAGCCGTGCCCCGGCAGATCAGGCGCAATCACGGTGAATTGCCGCGCGAGAAATGGCAACAGTCCGCGCCACGAATGGGTGGCTGCACCCGTGCCATGCAGTAGCAGTAGTGTCGGCCCTGCGCCTGCCTGCTGCACGTGCCAACGTAATCCGCCTGCGTTCACAAAGGAACTGGCCGCGCGATTGGGCCACGTTAAGCCGCTCACATCCCATTGCATGGCGGCGCTCATCGTGACGCTTTGCTTTGCGCCAACACGGCCGACGAAATCGCCCGTGCGCCAGCGTAAGGTAGGCCGAGGTAGTGCGCCCGCATCGCGTCAGCCAGCGCCTTGGCGGCCTGTTGCGGCTCGGGCGAAGTGTCGATCATCAATACGGTAAAGCCACCGCTACATAGCCGCTTTGCCGCAGCTAAAGCGTCAGCGGTGGCCTGCGGGCGTCCTGGTGTGCCGTCGCGCGCGATATTGGCACGGCCATCGGTGAGAAACACCAACGTCGGCGTCATGCCGCGTCGCTGCGCTGCATCAGCCACTAAAAATGCCATGTCGATCCCCGCAGCGAGCGGCGTGCCGCCGCCACCGGGCAGCGACGCCAAACTGCGTTTTGCGCGCACCAGCGAACGCGTCGGCGCAAGCAACGTCTCGGCCGCTTTGCCGCGAAAGCTCACCACCGCCACCTGATCACGACGCACGTAGCATTCGGCGAGCAATAACTCAGCTGCGCCCTTCGCTTCGGCGAGGCGGTGCAACGCGGCAGAGCCTGATGCATCGACCGCAAAGAGTGTGAGCGTTTCGCTGCGATGCGCGCGACGAGAGACGTGCCAGTCGTCGCGCCGAATGAGTATGGGCGGCTGCTGTGCTGTGGGTACGATTTGCGCGGTGGCACGTTCGGCGCGCCGGATCGTCTGCCAAGGCGCAGCTGCGCGCAGCGTGGCCAGCACATCAAGGCGTGCGCCGCTCTTCGGGTCACCTCGCCGAGATGCCAGTGGGCGCCCGCGCAGATTCGATAGTTGTTGTCGACCTACTCTGCCGCCGCTACGTTGCCCGGGCGCTTTGGATGCGGGAGACATGGCGGCTTGCAACTGAGCAAGCAAATCGGCGGGAATCGCCGCTTGGGCCGCTTCTAGCACCCGATCTTCCATCGGCTCAAGCTCGTCTTTTGACTTGTCCTTTCGCGGCTCGTCGTTCGCTTCATTTTCGTTGAGTGGGGCGACATCGGGCGGGTCGGGCGGCGGCGGTGGCTCGTTAGCTGGTTGCGGAGTGTCTTCGCCTGCCGCGTCGTCTTCCGGCTGGTCCGCAGCGGCCTCAGTATCGTCTGGCTGAGGCTGTGAATTCGGCAGTGCTTTGGCTTGTGGAGCGAGCACGAGTTCAGCGGCTATCGTGATGTCCTCTTCGGCAACCTGATCACGACCAAACACCCTAGCCGACGTTCTAGCTGCCGCCACTGCAAACTGCGCTGCACGCAGGGACGTGACGCCGAACGCAAGCGCCACGTTGCAAAGTGCGGTGACTTGCTCGTCGTCAATCGACGCATCCGACAAGTCTTGCGTATCGTCAACATCGCTCGCGGCCTCCGTTACGGGCGCATCAAATGGCCCGAGAATTCGTGGAGAAATCTCGCGCAAATCGAGACGAAATGCGAGGCGATCTAACAGCGCCGCAGGCGGACGTTCGTCGTCAGCTGCGCCCTCATCGAACGCGACTAAGACGAACCGAGCATCATCCTGACCCTGGAGCCCATCGCGTGCGAATTGCACACGACCAGTGTCCATCACAGCACAGAGGCGCGCGCTAGTAGACGCGGTCATCCGCTCGGCCATCGTGGCAAGCAACACGCCACCATTGGCGCGCGCAAGCAGGCCAGACTCCGCTACAGGTCGTCCCATTGCCAACGTAGCAACAAGATCAAGGCCACCCAAAAGACGATCATCGCTCGCGTTTAACGGCAGCCGATGTAGCTGGGGTGCCTGCCCACTGCGATGCTGAAGTCGTGCCGTGAAGTGGGCCAGCCACGCATCGCGAACGGGTCCGGCACCTGCGCGAATGCTTACGCCAAGAAGTGCGGTCGGATTGCTTGCGAGGAAGTCTGCGACCAACAACGCGCGTTGCCACTGCACCAACGCTCGATCGTGCGCTTTACTGAAGTCGGTTTGCGGCGTTGACATAGGTCGAGTCGGCCATCGGACTAAGCTGGCGCAGACGTGACATCGGCGAAGATTTCAGCAAGCGCTCGCTCCACCCTCACTGCCGAGCCGGAATCATCCAGCGGATCGCGGCGCAAACGATGGGCTAGCGCCATCGGAGCGACGCGACGAAGCTGATCGTCGCCGACCGCTGCCACGTTTTCTAACGCAGCGAGGGAGCGCGCTGCGCGGATCAGCGTAAGTTCGCCGCGCAAACCATCGGTGCCCAGCGCCATGCAGATTTGCGCGGCACGAGTGAGCGCTGCGTCCGTCACTTCAACCGTTTTGACCCGTTCTCGGGCAGCGCTGATTTGCTTACGTAACTTGTCTTCGGCGCGCTTCCACGTTGCCGTAAACGCGTCGGTGTCACGTTCAAATTGATCGCGACGTTTAATCACAGCTACACGATCTTCGATGTTTTTGGGCGTGGTTACATCCACCGACAAACCAAAGCGATCCAGCAGCTGCGGCCGCAGTTCCCCCTCCTCTGGATTGCCACTGCCGATTAACACAAACTTGGCGGGATGGCGAATACTCAGGCCTTCTCGTTCAACCACGTTTTCACCGGAAGCAGCGACGTCGATCAACAAATCAACTAGATGATCTTCGAGCAGATTCACCTCATCAATGTACAGAAAACCGCGATTGGCTTTAGCTAGCAGACCGGGCTCGAAAGTCTTTACGCCGCGTGCCAGCGCGCTCTCCAAATCAAGCGCACCGACCACGCGGTCTTCGGTTGCGCCAAGCGGTAAGTCAACTACGGGCACCGGAATTAAGTGACTTTTTAGCGTTGCACCGGACGCTTTTAGCGTGGCGCATTCAGCGCAAGTCGCACTGGTACCTGCCGGCTCGCAGCCATATTTACAACCCACCGTTGCACGCATTTTCGGCAACAACGCAGCGAGCGCTCGCACGGCGGTTGACTTTCCGGTGCCACGATCCCCCAACACCAACACGCCGCCAACACTCGGATCGACAGCCGCGATCAGCATCGCAAGTTTCATCGGCTCTTGAGCAACGATGGCGGAAAACGGAAACGGGGACGACATACAGTGCAGATCCTTAGCGATTGAGCGACGCTGCAACGCGCGGTTGAAAGCGCATTCGCATGTCGATGAGATGAGTGACGAGCGCTCCGATCAACGCGAGCGCGATCCAGAACCATTCGGCGCGGATCAAGGCTCCGCGCAAGGCGAGCGCAAGAAAAAAACCGGGCAGTAGCGCCAAGATGATAACGGCGGCGGAAAACTTCGAGGCACCGCGACGCGACAGCGCGATGAGCACCGCAGCCTCCCCCACCATGACGGCGAGAACAAGATCAGCGATGCTGCCGTCTATAAAAAACGCTCTGATTACATCCATGATCTATCGCGGCAACATCGTTTAGGCTTGGGTAGCGAGCAGCGCGCTTGACAAAAAAAGCGCCAGTGAGCCTCAGCGAAACTCTTGGGCGTCACAGACGCGCAAATCCCGCCAGATGCGCCAAATCTTTGAAGAAAATACGCACGTGGGCCATCGGTTTCGCTTTGACCAGTTTTTTATGCATGTAGGCTTGCCACGTGAGGTGCTGCACATCCGGGTCGCGGCACATGCTGACGAAACGTTCGCGCCGCTTATCACTGGAGTACCAGAATTTTTGCATGATGCCGAGCACCCAGAACACTTTGCCGTGCGCGTGCATAAATCGTTTGCGAGCCGTTGCGAGTGAGCGCGCGTCGCCGGTCGCGAGCGCCAACTCAACGGCGTCTGCGGCGAGTTGCCCGCCCAACATCGCGTAATAAATGCCCTCGCCGGATGCGGGTGCGACCACGCCCGCCGCATCGCCCGCAAGCAACACATCAAGGCCGTTGTCCCAGCGCTTGAGCGGCTTCATTGGAATTGGTGCGCCTTCGCGGCGCAACGTATCGGCATCAGCCAAGCCACATTTCGCTCGCAACGCGGCAACCGAAGGGCGCAGCGCAAAACCTTTGCTTGCGCTGCCCGTCCCGACACTCGTGGTGTCACCATGCGGAAAAATCCAGCCGTAGAAATCGGGGGAAACTGGCCCTTGGTAATACACATCGCAGCGTGCTGCGTCAAACGGTTTTGACCCATCTAGAGGCGGTGATTGTGAAGGCGGCGGTGATCGAACAATCTCGTGATACGCATACACAAATTTAATGCGTTCAGCACCTTTAATTTCTTGTCGTGCAACCTGTGAAAGCGCACCATCAGCGCCAATGACTTGCCGCGTTTGCAACGTGCAAGGCTCGTCGATTCCGTCCGCATTGCGGTGCGAATAATGCACGGTGACGACGCCGTCTGCGCGAGTCACGTGATCATATGCACCAGTAAAACGTGTCGCACCGACCAACTCCGCGCGAGCGCGCAACCACTCATCAAAATGCTCGCGATCCACCATGCCAATATAGCCGCCGTCGATGGGCATGTCCACCTCTCGCCCTTTGGGTGAGACCATCCGCGCGGACTGAACTTTGGCAACAATCAGATCGTCGGGAATCTGAAATTCTTTGACCAGAATGGGCGGCACCGCGCCGCCACAGGGCTTAACGCGGCCTGCTCGATCCAGCAGCGCGACTTTACGGCCGCATTGAGCGAGCTGAGTTGCCGCAGTCGCACCCGACGGCCCACCGCCCACCACCACAACGTCAAACAAATTTTCTTGATTCATGATGAAACCCTTTACCGAATACTAGTTATCTGCCGCACACAACTGGCTGAAACGCCCAACGACGGCCAAATGGGCGCAATCACGTGGTGATCGCCGAACGCCGAAAACAATCGTCGCTCAGAAGCGAGATGGGTCATTGCGACACTCCAAGACTACGCAGCGCAAATGCGCTCACCATCATGCCCGCGACGTAAATGGTCACGCCGAGCGCGCTGTACCAGATGGCGCGTGCAACCGGATTCATCATGAATTGAACCATCAGCGCCGCCTGCACAAGTACCAACGCGGCGACGAATCCAGCCTGCACACCCAAGCCCCAATTGAACAGAAAAATAACGACTACGCATTGCGAAAGCAGCATAAACAGGCACGCGAAGCGCGCAGCGCCCTGCACGCCCAACTGCACCGGCAGTGAGGCGATGCCCATGCGCCGATCACCTTCTATTGCTTTGAAATCGTTGAGCGTCATGATGCCGTGCGCGCCAATGCTGTACAGCAACGCAATCAATAAAATTTTCGGCGATGGCATCTGGCTGCCCAACATCACCGCCGCGCCAGTCACCCAAGCGAGCCCTTCGTAGCACAGACCGCACGCTGCATTTCCCCACCAACCGTTCTTTTTCAAGCGCAGCGGCGGAGCGCTATAGGCCCAAGCGAGCAGCAGCCCCGCAGCACCCGCAGCGAATCCCCACGGCCCCAAAAAATAGGAAACGCCGAGTGAAAGCGCTGTCCAGAAGCAGGCGATATAGAGCCCCCAGCGTCCCGGCATACGACCCGATGGAATCGGTCGATGCGGCTCATTGATAGCGTCTACATGGCGATCAAACCAATCGTTCACCGCTTGACTGCTCGCGCAGACCAACGGCCCGGCGAGAATGACGCCGACCACAATCAGTAACCATCGGCCTTCGGCGCTAACGCCGGAGGAAATTGCGCCGCAGGCGAACGCCCACATTGGCGGAAACCAAGTCACCGGTTTCAGCAATTGCAGCACCGCCGAGAATTGAGGCGTCGTTCTCGCGGAAACGGCCGGTTTAGGAACCAGTGGTAACGGAGCCGTCGCTTTCGGCACCTTTTGACGGGATGCAGATGCGAGGACAGGAGAAGCTTTTATCGAATCCACGCGGAAAATGCCTAATCGCCACCTAGTCGTTCAGCGACTCGCCGCTCAGCCGCTCGTCAGCCGGCAGATCGCCCAAGCCGTGACGACGCAATTTGACATACAGACTTTGGCGGCTAAGACCGAGCATCTCAGCAGCGGCGGCGCGATTGTCCTGCGTGAGTTCGAGCGCGGCCTCGATGCACAAACGCTCAATGATGTCGGTGGTTTCGCCCACTAAATCTTTAAGCGGCACGCGACCGACGAGTTCAGTCAATTGCTCCACCGTACGCGGCTGTGGACGCTCATTGCTGGCTGATTGGGTGTTGCTCGTGCCGAGTCGACGACCCACGTCGCGAATGGCAAATCCGAACGCGCGATCACGCCCTGAAGACACGGTCACCGCAGACACTTCAACCTCAGCCACGTTGCCCTGCGCGCCACGCATAGTGGTGCCAAACAGCCGCACCGATCCGTACTGCCGCATATTAGTGAGCAACACATCAGCGTCAATCGTGGTGCGCCCAAGCCATTGCTCAAGGCGGCGTCCACACACTTCTTCCTCTGACGCAAGTTGTGCCAGCTCAATGAAGGTTCGATTGGCGGCGATCACGCGTCCATCCGTATCCGTCATCAAAAAGCCATCAGGCGCAACATCGATCAACCGATTCATCACATTGCGCGTGCTGTCATCAACCCGCAGTGGCGTCAGTCGAACCATGAACAGCGCACTGTTCTCTTGCCGCACATGCGAGCAAGCGACAAAAAACTCTCGGCCGCCATCGATGAGACGCGCCTGCACTTCGTCAACTACAGTGCTTACGCGTGCTTTGTTTAGCTGCGCAGCAATGGCCTTGCTGCTTTCTGCATCAAAGCCATTCGGGAACACCCGTCCCACCATCTCCGAAGAAGGCAGCGACAATAAACGACCCGCCGCCGGATTCGCTTCAATCACGGTAAGCGTGCCCGCATCGACAATCAGCATCGCATCTGAGGACAACTGTAAGGCAACGCGATACAGCGATTGCGCATGACGTAGACGCCAGTAATCACGCTCGACCGATTGCTGCGCCTCAACCAGTCGCTGTTGCAACGCGGAATTCGCGCGCAGATCGCGGCCCATGGCCACCAGCGTTCCTCTAGAGCCGAAGCGTCGTACTGCATACGAAATTGGCACATCCGCGCCGCGCGCAGACGGGTGATTGACCTGACGCCACGCCGTTGGGCCGCCATGCTCTGCCTCTCGCAACAGCGCCTCAAGTTTCGGCACTGTTTCTTTGGTGACGGTCGAACTCCACGGCTTGCCAATCCAGTGGCGGCCGCCGTTGTCCAACAGCGACTCGTCGCTGAAGTAAACATCGCGAACGATGCCTTGCTTATCGAGAAGCAGCGTCACATCGATAGCAGCGGCCAACGCTTCAAGCGCCGACTCACTATCGATATCGCCCAGCAGCGAAGCAACGTCCGGGCCGAACGAACGCTCCGCCGTCGCTAGAGCGCTTGCACCGACACCAGCTAAACCTTGCTCGCTACTCAACTCACCTCTCCAGCAGACGTTACCGTCTAAATTGTTCTGACAAACGCGACGCCACAGCCTTCTCAGCTCGCGCCACAGCACTGCGGGCGTCGCTTGCGGTGAAATCCGCTCCGACTGCTACCGTAATCTCGGGATTGCTCACAACAGCCGGCCCGCCCAGCATTATCAATGCATCCGCATTTCGCGACGCTCGCCGCAGGGCAACAATGGCTTGCGTCAATGCCTCAAGCTTGTGATCCCCGCCCACCGAAAGGCCGATCAAGTCGAACCATTCACCGCGCGCCTTACCGACAATATCCTCGTAATCCGATGGCAGCTCGCTCCACACATCCCAACCACCCCGCCGAAAAAACTCCGACGCCATAAACAGGCCCATGGTGTGCTGCTCACCGGGCAGTGAGGCCAACAGCACGCGCCGAGGCGACTTAACAGCGACGGTATTTTTTAAGAACGTCGGGCTCAGCGCAACCATCGCCTGCTGCAGCTTCCACATGGCAATGGTGACCGCGCTGAAGTCGGTGCGATCAGACTCCCAATCGCAGCCCATTTGCCGCGCGGCAGGTGCCAGCCACTCCAAGTACGCGTCCTCAATAGAAACACCGCGCTCAACCAGCGCTTCAACATAAGCGACGACCGAGGAAAAATCTTCGCGTATCGCGAGGTCAGCCAACGCGGTCAACGCCTCAAGCGAGGGTTTCTGAACGACCGCTGGCGTTTCTTCGCTTATTTTCCGAAGCCCGTGCGCGACCGCGAGTCGCGGAATCACCTGCATTCGGATGAATCGCATTAGCTGCGCCTCGTGCGACACGCCGCCAGCCGACCAACCGCTTTGACGCGTGGGTGTGACTGCCTGAACCGTGTCAAGCGCGCTTTTATCGGCAAACGAAACAGGCTGGGAGGTCACGGCGGCACACACCTTTGAAAGCTGCTCGCCGCTTTCAACTACCAAGATTGGCGAGCTTTGTTTGAATTAGACGCCGTGCGCAAGAATGTGTCAACTTTTATTTACGTCAATCTGACTTGACAGTTTTTCGCAACCCGTCTAAAACTATAGTCAGAGCAGCTAACACGTTTTCGGGGCACCAGTGCATCGTTTATCTCCCAGTCATCCACCACTTTATAGTCCCGCCGAAAGAATTCGTCGGGATCAGTCACGGTGGACGCTAGTACAGGGCATTTTGGCTCCGATTCAGTTCCTTGTTTTCTTGATCAGCGCCATTCTGGTCATTCGCTATCTCACCACCGGCGAGGGCCTTGCGGTCGCCACCGCCTCCGTGATTGTCAAAACATTGCTCCTGTACACCATCATGATTACCGGTTGCATCTGGGAGAAAGAGGTGTACGGCGTCTACCTGTTCGCGCCCGCTTTCTACTGGGAAGATGTATTCAGTATGCTGGTGCTCGCGCTTCACACCGCCTATTTGTGTGCGCTCGCGGCCGACGCTATCTCAGCGCAAAGTCAGATGTGGCTTGCCTTGGCAGCCTACGCGGCATACACGATCAATGCCACTCAGTTCATCCTCAAGTTGCGTCGGGCACGGTTGCAAAGCGCGGCCGATATGGTGTCGCCTCACAGTGCGCCAGAATTGACCGCATGAACGTAGCCGTGACGTCGCCCGAAGCACGCATGAGCCGCGTTGTGCCGATTCAATCGGTGCAGCGGATTCTCAAAGAACGCGGTCAGCGCGAAGTGTTTTGTGGGCTCACTGGGATCATCTGGTTGCATCGAAAAATTCAAGATGCATTCTTTTTGGTAGTGGGCTCCCGCACCTGCGCTCACCTCATCCAATCAGCGGCGGGTGTAATGATTTTTGCTGAGCCCAGATTTGCCACTGCAATCATTGACGAGCGCGATCTCGCTGGTTTGGCAGACGCTAATGATGAGCTGGATAAAGTCGTCACGCGCCTGCTGGATCGTCGTCCCGATATCAAACTGTTGTTCCTTGTGGGGTCGTGCCCGTCGGAGGTCATCAAGCTTGATCTGTCGCGCGCAGCGGCTCGCTTATCCACACGATTCAGCCCCAACGTTCGCGTGCTGAATTATTCAGGTAGCGGAATCGAGACGACCTTTACACAAGGCGAAGATGCCTGCCTCGCCTCGCTGGTGCCGTCGTTGCCGGTCGCCGCCGCTAACTCAGCGCCATCGCTAATGGTGATCGGTTCGCTCGCCGACGTGGTGGAAGATCAGTTCATGCGCACCTTCGCCAAGATGGGTTTGGGGCCGGTCAGCTTTTTCCCGCCGCGTCGTTCCACAGCGCTTCCTGAGATTGGCCCCAACACCCGGTATCTTTTAGCGCAGCCGTTCCTCGCGGACACTGCAAGGGCGTTGGAGGAGCGTGGCGCGCAACGCATCGCTGCACCCTTCCCGCTCGGCGTCGAAGGCACTACGGCATGGCTTCGGGCGGCCGCCGACGCGTTCGGCATTGACCATCAAGCGTTTGAATCAGCGACGCAAGCTTCGCGTGAACGCGCAGTTGGCGCCGTCGCTAAATATCGTGCAGAACTTGCGGGAAAGCGCATCTTCTTCTTCCCCGATTCGCAACTGGAAATCCCGATTGCACGCTTTTTGTCACGCGAACTGGGCATGGAATTGGTTGAGGTTGGCACCCCATTCCTGCATCGTCAGCATCTTGCGGAAGAGCTGGAGATGCTGCCAGCGAGCGTCACGATTTCGGAAGGCCAGCACGTAGAGAATCAGCTGGATCGTTGCCGCGAAGCGAAACCCGATATCGTCGTCTGCGGTCTAGGTCTTGCCAATCCGTTGGAGGCCGAAGGCATCACCACCAAGTGGTCGATTGAGTTCGTATTCACGCCTATTCACGGCTACGAACAAGCTGCTGATTTAGCCGAATTGTTCGCCCGGCCCCTGATTCGCCGCCTGAAGCTCGCAGCATGAGGAACGCCTAAACATGCAACTGACCGTCTGGACCTACGAAGGCCCCCCGCACGTCGGCGCGATGCGCGTCGCGACGGCCATGAAGGACGTGCACTACGTGTTGCATGCACCGCAAGGTGACACCTATGCTGACCTGCTGTTCACGATGATTGAGCGACGCTCTGCTCGTCCTCCAGTGACTTACACGACGTTTCAGGCGCGCGACTTGGGCGGCGACACTGCAGAACTTTTCAAAACTTCAGCGCGTGAGGCCTACGAGCGCTTCAAGCCGAAGGCGATGCTGGTCGGCGCGTCGTGCACGGCTGAGTTGATTCAGGATGATCCGGGCGGCTTGGCAAAAGCTTTGAACTTGCCCATCCCTGTGGTGCCGCTGGAGCTGCCGTCGTACCAGAAAAAAGAAAACTGGGGCGCAGCAGAAACGTTCTACCAAATCGTTCGCACATTGGCCAAGCCCCGCGCAATAGAAAAGCCCGTCGACGCTCGTCCTTCGTGCAATATTCTCGGCCCCACCGCGCTCGGTTTCCGCCATCGTGATGATGTGCGCGAAATCTCGAATCTGTTGCGAGAACTGGGTGTCGACATCAACGTGGTCGCGCCGCTGGATGCGACGGTGGACGACATCGCTCGCCTCAGTGATGCTGATTTCAACGTGGTGCTTTATCCTGAGGTGGGCGGTCAAGCTGCATCTTGGCTAGCACGCAACTTCAAGTTGCCTGTAACAAAAACCGTTCCGATTGGCGTCGGTGCGACGCGCGATTTCATCAACGAAGTTGCAGCATTGGCAAACGTCGACGCGAGCGAAGTGCTTGCCAAGGCAAATGGTTCACGCTCGACTTGGTACGCAAAATCGGTAGATTCGACGTATCTCACCGGCAAGCGCGTATTTATTTTTGGCGACGCGACGCACGTCATCGCTGCCGCCCGCATTGCACAGGACGAACTTGGCTTCAAGGTAGTTGGCCTAGGAACCTACAGTCGGGAGTTTGCACGCGAGGTTCGCGAAGCAGCCGCGAAATACGGCGTGGAAGCGATCATCACGGACGACTACCTGGATGTCGAGGATCACGTCCAAAAGCTGCAACCCGAGTTGGTGCTCGGTACCCAGATGGAGCGCCATATTTCAAAGCGCCTTGGCGTGCCATGCGCCGTGATTTCGGCTCCGGTTCATGTGCAGGACTATCCCGCGCGCTACTCGCCGCAAATGGGCTTTGAAGGTGCCAACGTGTTATTTGACACGTGGGTGCATCCGTTGATGATGGGCCTTGAAGAGCACCTGCTTGGCATGTTCCGCGGCGACTTCGAGTTTCACGAGGATGCCGCCCCTTCGCACTTGGGCGGTGGTCGCAAGACCGGTGCCGACGTTGCCCAAACGGAAGTGGCGGGCGAGGCAAGCTTCGACGCCGTTGCAGAGAACGCAACCCCCGAGCAAATTCAAGTGGCCGAAATCGCCACCACACAGGCCATCAGCACCGCAGCAGCAGAAACCGTTGCGCCGTGGGGCGCAGACGCTGAAAAAGAGCTGCGCAAGATTCCTTTTTTTGTTCGCGGCAAAGCCCGCCGCAACACCGAACGCTACGCTCAAGAGCACGGCGTTTCCATCATCACCATCGAGACGTTATACGATGCAAAAGCTCACTTCAGTCGCTGAGGCAAAAGCCGCTCCCATGGGTGCGCACGCTGCCCCGCTGTTGCGCGCCCATCGACCCTCAATGCGTGTGGTGCTCGTGACCATGGACAGCCACTTGGCAAGCGCCACGCAGCGCGCCACGCAAACATTGGTTAAGTCGATGCCCGGTTTGCAAGTGCGCATTCACGCCGCAGCGGAGTTCAGCGGCAATCCAGACGCACTCGCTCGCTGCCAAGCCGACATTGCGGAGGGAGACCTCGTCATTGCCTCGATGCTGTTTCTTGAAGATCATTTTTTGCCATTGCTGCCGGCCCTGAAGGCGCGACGTGATCACTGCGACGCAATGGTCTGCGCGATGTCAGCAGGCGAGGTAACCAAGCTCACGCGCATGGGCAAATTCGACATGCAAGCACCAACCAGTGGTGCAATGGCGTTTCTGAAAAAGCTTCGCCCTAAACCACCAACGGAGGGCGCAGCGCCGAGCTCAGGCACCGCCGGTGCCACACAAATGAAGATGCTGCGCACGCTGCCTAAAATCTTGCGCTTTATCCCCGGCACCGCGCAAGACGTACGCGCCTACTTTTTGACGCTGCAATATTTTCTGTCAGGCTCCGAGCAAAACATCGCCAACATGATCCAGTTTTTGGTGGATCGTTACGCCGATGGCACACGCAAATCGTTGCGCGGGTTGGCAAAAACTCAAGAACCCGTGGTGTATCCGGAGGTCGGCCTTTATCACCCGCACATGAAACATTCGGCGTCCACCTTCCGCATGTCGGAAAAACTCGACGCGCTGCCGCTCACGGCAACCGCCGGCCAACGCGGCACGGTGGGCATCCTGTTGATGCGGTCATACCTGCTTGCCGGTAACGCCGATCACTATCACGGCGTGATCGCTGCGATGGAGGCGCGCGGGCTGCGTGTGATTCCCGCGTTCGCAACCGGGCTGGATGCGCGCCCCGCGATCAATGCTTACTTCCTCAAAGACGGTCGCTCCACCATCGATGCGCTGGTCTCGCTAACCGGGTTCTCGCTCGTGGGTGGTCCCGCCTATAACGACGCAAAAGCAGCCGAAGATATCCTCGCAAAACTCGACGTACCCTACTTGGCGGTGACTCCGGTAGAGTTTCAGACCCTCGACCAATGGGGCGGATCGTCACGTGGACTGCTGCCTGTGGAGTCGACCATGATGGTGGCCATTCCTGAGCTTGACGGTGCCGCAGGCTCGTTGGTGTTTGGCGGTCGCGGCAGTTCAGAACAGATCGCTTGCACCGGTTGCGCGCACAACTGCAAGTTCACCAACGCAGCAGAGGCGCACGACATGCATCGCTGCATCGAACGCGCCGACATGCTGGCCGCGCGCGCGGCGAAGCTTGTTGATTTACGTCGCTCCGAGCGCGCCAACCGCAAGGTTGCCGCAGTCATCTTCAACTTCCCGCCAAACGCCGGAAACACCGGAACCGCTGCGTTCTTGTCCGTCTTCGAGTCGCTGTTCAACACCCTTGTTGCCATGAAGCGCGAAGGCTACCTAGTCGACCTTCCGGCCAGTGTGGATGACTTGCGCAAGAGCATCATCAACGGCAACGCCACCCGTTTCGGCGCCGCCGCCAACGTGCATACGCGCATCCCGGCGAACGACCATGTCAAGCGCGAGCGTCATCTGAAAGAGATTGAAGCGCAGTGGGGATCTGCCCCGGGCAAACATCAGAGCGACGGCAGCAGTATTTTTGTGCTGGGCGAGCGTTTCGGGAATGTGTTTGTCGGCATCCAGCCCGCTTTCGGCTATGAGGGCGATCCAATGCGCCTGCTATTCGAAGGTGGGTTCGCGCCGACCCATGCGTTCTCGGCGTTTTATCGCTGGCTGCGTGAAGATTTTGGCGCCAATGCAGTACTGCACTTCGGCACTCATGGCGCGCTTGAATTCATGCCCGGTAAACAAAGCGGCATGTCGGCCATGTGCTGGCCGGATCGTTTGATTGGCGACCTGCCGAACTTCTACCTCTACGCATCAAACAATCCGTCGGAAGGCACGATTGCCAAGCGCCGCGCTGCCGCAACGCTTATCAGCTACCTCACGCCACCGGTGGCGCAAGCGGGGCTCTACAAAGGCTTAGTTGATCTGAAAGCATCACTGGAACGCTACCGCAGTCTTGAGCCCGAAGCGCAGCGCGAACGTGACGAATTGTCAGTCATGATTCAAGCGCAGGCGCTCGAACTTGACCTGATCAAATTTGAGCGCACTTGGGGCGACCGTTCAGAAGCACGCATTGCAAAACTCAACGATGACCTACTTGAAGTTGAGTACGCGCTAATTCCACACGGGCTGCATGTGGTGGGCCAAGCGCCAACGCCCATAGAGCGCGTGGATCTCCTGTTGTCATGCGCAGAAGCGGCGCACAACATGCGCCCAGATCGCGCCGTGATTGAGGCCTTAGTCGCCGGAAAAACCCCTGAAGCGGCGCTGGCGGTTGCGCCCACGCACTACCCCAATCCCGACGCGCTTGCCGAGACGCTCACTATGCTGCGCGAGCTGACGGTTGCTGACAGATTGATGTCCGAAGATCACGAAATCGACGGCATCCTGCATGCTCTAGACGGCAAATTCCTTCGCCCCGCACCCGGTGGTGACGTGCTGCGCACACCGTCGATTCTGCCAACGGGCCGCAACTTGCACGGCTTCGATCCGTTCCGTATCCCCAGTAATTACGCGGTGAAAGACGGCGCACGCCAAGCCGAGCGTGTGTTGCAACGTCACATGGCCGACGGCAATCCGTTCCCTGAATCTATCGCCATTGTGCTTTGGGGCACGGACAACTTGAAAAGCGAAGGTGGCCCGATTGCGCAAGCGCTCGCCCTAATGGGTGCTAAACCGCGCTTTGATGGTTATGGTCGCCTTGCTGGTGCCGAACTGCTTACGCTTGAAGCGCTGGGCCGTCCGCGTGTCGACACTGTGATCACCCTTTCGGGCATCTTCCGCGATCTGCTGCCGCTGCAAGTCAAACTGCTCGCCGAGGCCGCGTTCATGGCCGCAAGTGCTGATGAACCTGTTGAGCAGAACTTTATCCGCAAGCATGCGCTGGCCTACATCGCTGAGCATGGAGGCGACATGGAAACGGCCTCGTTGCGCGTGTTCGGCAATGCTGAAGGCACGTACGGCTCCAACATCAACAGCCTGGTGGACAACGGACGTTGGGAAGACGGCGATGAACTAGCCGAAACGTACAGCCGCCGCAAAGGCTTCGCGTACGGTCGCAGTGGCCGTCCGGTGCAGCAATCAAAGTTGCTGCAAAGCGTACTCTCCAAAGTCGATTTGGCCTACCAAAATCTCGATTCGGTTGAGCTAGGTGTCACGACCATTGACACGTATTTCGACACGTTAGGCGGCGTCAGCCGCGCGATCAAACGCGCCAAGGGCCCGGACGCCAAGATCGCCCCCGTCTACATCGGCGATCAAACCCGTGACAGCACTGGTGGCGGCACAGTGCGCACGCTCTCCGAACAAGTTTCCCTCGAAACCCGCACCCGCATGTTGAATCCCAAATGGTACGAAGGCATGCTCAAACACGGCTACGAAGGCGTGCGACAGATTGAGGTGCATGTCACCAACACCATGGGCTGGTCTGCCACCACAGGCGAAGTTGAGCCTTGGGTGTACCAACAGCTTGCCCAAACGTTTGTGCTCGATGAGACGATGCGTAACCGCTTGGCTGAACTCAATCCCACCGCCTCCGTGCGCGTGGCCAATCGATTACTAGAAGCGCAGCGCCGCAAATACTGGACGCCGGACGCGGCCGTGCTTGCGGCACTTCGGGAAGCGGGCGAAGAGCTCGAAGACCGCGTAGAAGGCGTTTATTCCACCCCACAGAAAGCAGTCGCATGAACGTTTCAACCGTCCCATTGGCAGAGATCAAACGCGGCACTTTGGCTGCGGCCGCCGGCATTGCGAGGCGCGCTGACGGAGCGGGAAGCGTGCAAGTGCAACTTGACCCGAATCTGAAAATCGGCAACGCGAAGGTATTCGCCGTATACGGCAAAGGGGGTATCGGCAAGAGCACAACCTCATCGAACTTGTCAGTCGCGTTCAGCAAACTCGGCAAGCGCGTGTTGCAGATTGGCTGCGACCCCAAGCATGATTCCACGTTTACGCTCACCAAAAAGCTCATGCCTACCGTTATCGATGTGCTCGAATCAGTGGACTTCCATTCAGAGGAATTGCGTGTCGAAGACTTTGTGTACGAGGGCTACAACGGCGTGATGTGCGTTGAAGCTGGCGGGCCTCCAGCGGGCACTGGTTGCGGCGGTTACGTCGTTGGGCAAACCGTGAAACTGCTCAAAGAACATCACCTCCTTGAAGACACTGACGTGGTGATTTTCGACGTACTCGGCGACGTGGTGTGCGGCGGTTTTGCTGCACCCTTACAGCATGCAGACCGCGCGCTGATTGTTACCGCTAACGACTTCGATTCCATCTTCGCGATGAACCGCATCGTTGCTGCGATTCAGGCGAAATCTAAAAATTACAATGTGCGTCTGGGCGGCGTGATTGCCAATCGCAGCGCGGGTACCGACCAGATCGACAAGTACAACAACGTCATCGGACTTAAGACGATGGCGCGCTTCCCCGACCTCGACGTGATTCGGCGCAGTCGCCTGAAAAAAGCGACGCTGTTCGAGATGGAAGACTCACCCGAGCTGCGCGCCGTTCAAGAGGAATACATGCGTCTGGCAGCCAAGCTCTATGCGGGCACCGAGCCGCTGGAAGCGACGCCAATGAAGGATCGCGACATCTTTGATTTGTTGGGATTTGATTGATGAACAGAAGCTTGGCCGCTGCTATGGATGACAGAACCTCATCAGACCACGCGCGTTACGAAAATCGTCGCAGTGAGATTGAAACCTACTTTGATCGCACGGCGGCTGAAGCGTGGGCGCGGTTGACGTCCACCGCACCGGTGGGCCGCATCCGCGCCACGGTTCGCGCGGGCCGCGACCGCATGCGGCAAACGTTGCTGGACTGGTTGCCGGAGGATTTGTCGGGTCGTCGAATTCTTGACGCAGGCTGTGGCACCGGCGCTTTGGCTGTGGAACTTGCTCGACGTGGCGCGACGGTGGTAGCCATCGATCTTTCACCTACGCTAGTAAACCTCGCCCGCGAGCGGATGCCTGCCGAATTGCGCGATCACATTGAGTGGCGCTCAGGCGACATGCTTGATCCAGCGCTGGGTCAGTTTGAACATGTGGTTAGCATGGATTCGCTTATTCACTATCAGGCAGAAGATACCGTGCGCGCGGTGTCAGCGCTGGCCGAACGCACCACAAAAAGCATTGCTTTTACCTTCGCGCCCGGCAACCCGTTGCTGGTGACCATGCGCTTGGTAGGCCGACTGTTTCCGCAGGGCGATCGTGCCCCGTGGATCGTGCCGATCTATGAGCGCGAGCTGCGTCAGCGGCTTGCGACCGCCCCCGCGCTCACACCGTGGAAAGTTGCACAAACCCTGCGCATCAAGAGCGGTTTCTACACCTCGCAAGCCGTGGAGTTGACCTTGCAATGAACCGGATGGAAGCAGCGTTGGTGAAGCAATGGCAGCGCGTGGGCAGCAATTTTTTGCCTTTCGCGGATGCGGCCTCCGCCGACTTGCCTCTCGCACGCTTATTGCGGCTGTCGCTGTTTCAGGTGAGCGTTGGCATGGCCACTGGGCTGCTCGTTGGCACCTTGAATCGCGTGATGATTGTTGAGTTGAACGTGTCCGCGTCGCTGGTTGCGTTGATGATCGCGATGCCGCTGTTGTTCGCGCCGTTCCGCGCATTGATCGGTTTCAAATCGGACACGCATCGCTCAGCATTTGGCTGGCGGCGCGTACCCTATCTGTGGCTCGGCACCATGCTGCAATTCTGTGGATTCGGCATCATGCCGTTCGCGTTGATTCTGTTAAGCGGCGATCACTCGTCCCCCATGTGGATCGGGCAAGTCGGCGGTGCTCTAGCTTTTTTGCTGGTTGGCGCAGGTATGCAGATCACGCAAACTGCGGGACTTGCGCTGGCAACCGATCTGGCCCCAGAAGCGTCGCGCCCGCGTGTGGTGGCGATGATGTACGTCATGTTGCTGGTTGGCATGCTGGTCAGCAGCGCGGTGTTTGGCGCGTTGCTGCAGGGCTTCACCCCGGTGCGCTTGATTCAAGTCGTGCAGGGCGCCGGATTCGTCTCACTGGTGCTTAACTCGATTGCGCTTTGGAAGCAGGAAGCGCGGCGCACGCGCTCAGAGGTCGAAGCGCAACCCGAACGACCTGCGTTTCGCAGCTCGTGGGCACGCTTCGCGTCGTTTGGCAAAACGCGCCGCTTTTTGGTGGTGGTCGCAATGGGCACCGCTGCATTCAGCATGCAGGATGTGATTCTTGAACCGTACGGTGGCGAGGTGTTAATGCTGTCGGTGAGCGCCACTACGGTATTAACCGCGCTGATTGCTATCGGCGCTTTGCTTGGCTTAGTCTGGGCCGCACGGCGCTTGCAACAAGGTCATGATCCGTATCGGCTTTGTGCTGCTGGCCTCGTCGCTGGTATCGCTGCGTTTTCATCGATTATTTTCTCCGACCCGATGGGCTCGCCGCTACTGTTCCGCATCGGTGCCACAGGCGTTGGGTTTGGCGGTGGCGTGTTCGCAGTGGGCACGCTGATCGCCGCGATGAACCTTAATGGCGCGGCCGATTCAGGCTTAACGCTTGGCGCTTGGGGCGCGGTGCAGGCAACCGCCGCAGGTCTGGCGATTGCTGCCGGCGGATTGCTGCGCGACGGTGTCAGTTATCTCGCAAGCGCAGGTGCACTCGGTGACGCACTCAACCAGCCATCCACCGGCTACAGCGCGGTGTATCACGTGGAAATTGCGCTGCTGTTTTTGACCCTCATTGCGCTCGGCCCATTGGTGCGCCGCAGCGCCGCTAGAACGACCCCACCCACCACTCATTTCGGTCTCGCCGAATTTCCCAAATAGATCACCGTCAAGGAGAATAAAGCCATGAAATCTGGAGCACTAGGAAGCTACATTGATATCGCACAGGTCGTGCTGTACCTGTTCTGGATATTTTTTGCCGGATTGATTTATTACTTGCACCGCGAGGGCAAACGCGAGGGCTACCCGATGGAGCACGACAATGGCAGCCGTAAGGTGGTGCAGGGCTGGCCTACCGTGCCTGACGCAAAAATTTTCCGCTTGCGCGATGGAACCACGCGCAGCTCGCCACCGGTGGCAAGCATCGAACCTCCGCTCAACGCCACGCGCGCTGATCGCTCGCTCGGCACGCCGCTGGATCCGACCGGTGACCCGATGCTCGCAGCCGTTGGCCCAGGTGCTTACGCCATGCGTGCTGACGCGCCAGACATGACGTTTGATGGTCGTCCCAAACTGGTGCCGATGCGGGTTGCCTCCGACTTTCATCTCGAATCGGCTGACCCCGATCCACGCGGCATGACCGTATTTGGTGCCGACGGCGTTGCTGGCGGCGCAGTCATGGACGCTTGGGTTGACCGCGCTGAATACGTCCTGCGCTATCTCGAGCTTGAGATCAAAACTACCAACGGTCATGACCGTGTGCTGCTGCCCATGACCATGGCACGCATTGCCAATGGTCGGGTTGTAGTGAACGCGATTCACGGCCATCAATTTGTCAACGTGCCACGCATCAAACACGCGGAATCCATCACGTTGCTTGAAGAAGAAAAGGTAATGGCGTACTACGGCGCTGGCACGCTATACGCCGATCCATCACGCATGGAGCCATTGGCATGATCTACGTCGCCCCTGAACACGAATTTGAAGCTTCGCGCGGCTTGCCCGCGCCGCTGCCAAAAGGTGAGCGAATCATTTGGCAGGGCTCGCCCGATGTGAAATCGCTCGCTAAACATGCCTTTCATGTGCCGACGCTCGCGGCCTACTTTACGCTGCTGCTGGTGGTGCGTGGGGTGCTGGCGATTTCCGACGGCGTTGGCATGGCCGAAGCGCTGCGATCAGTCGCATTGCTTGCGCCACTGGCCTTCATTGGCGTGGGCCTGGTTGCGTTAATTGCATGGTTGGTGGCGCGTTCAGCGGTGTACACGCTCACCAATCGCCGCGTAGTGATGCGCATTGGTGTGGTGCTCAACATCACATTCAACTTGCCGTTAAAAACTATCGGTTCAGCAGGACTTAAATTGCATAGCGATGGCACCGGCGACATTCCACTCACGCTGACCACCGAGGACAACATCGCCTACCCGCATCTGTGGCCGCATGCGCGTCCGTGGCAACTCAAACGCACGCAGCCGATGTTGCGTTGCGTGCCAGATGCAGCGCGCGTTGGGCAACTGCTCGCTGACGCAGCAGCCGTTGAAAATCTAGCATTGTCGCGCTCCGCATTAAGCAGCCCGTCGCTGCAAGCGACTGACAACGATTGGGCGACTGCGGCATAATTTCATGAGCATGAGTAACGTGACCTCCGGCGGTAACGCCAACACCCCGCTGTTAAAAAGCAACCTCCACAATTCGCTGGGATTGCCGATGCTTGCCATCGCCTTGACCATCATCGTGACGGTGGTGTTGGTGTTCAGCAAACCGGCGCATGACGTGACCGTGAGCGGGGAAAAAGATCGATTGCAAGCGCAGGCTTCGCGCGACATTCGCTTCGAGGACCAAGCCGACGGCAGCATTCGCGTATTTGACGCAAAACTGCGCGAGCAAATCGCCTTGGTCGCTCCGGCGAGCAACGGATTTTTGCGCGGTGCTGTGCGCGGCTTGGTACGCGAGCGAAAACTTCAGGCTTTAGGCAGTGAAGCTCCATTTACGCTCGCATTGCTCGCGGATGGCCGCTTGGTGCTGCACGACGGTGCCACTGGTCACGAGATTGATCTAGCTTCGTTTGGATCAACTAACGCCGCCGTGTTTTCCAAACTTCTGGTGCTCGGAGACAAACCGTAATGTCTTTTTTTTCTACCAACGCCATCACTCGCCGCCGCATCAACGTGGCGTGCAACGTCGAGATCGCGAACACCGCCGAGGCGCTGCATGCGCACGTCTTTCTCAATGGCCTCGAAGTTGAAGCTGGCGACTCGGTACTGGTGCATAACGCGCCGACCGATGTCGCGTTTGGCGAATCACTTTCGTGCGACAGACGCGCCACAGTTTCGCGCGCGTCATGGCTCGACAAACTGTGGGTTCGGCTCTCGTCGCGATTTGAGCTCACCACCTTATACGAAGTTAGCTTTTCACCCGACAGGCTCACCGCATTATCCCGGAGTCGCAAGTAATGAATTCCACCACCACGCTAGACGTAACCACGGCAAGCACGGCAACCGCAGCACCCGCCTCATCGAGCGAGGCCACTGAACGTGCGCTTGAAAATACGGTGTTGTCACCGCGTTTCTACACCACTGACTTTGATGCGATGGATCGCCTTGATATCTCTTCGGTACAGGTCGAATGGGACAAACTGATGGCGGAGTTTGAAGCCGATTTGAACAACGGCCATTTTGTGCGTCCCTCCGATATGGATCGCAATTTCTCTGAGCTGCCGCCGGGGCTGTATCGCGAGTTCACGGATTTCATGATCAGCTCGGTCACCGCTGAATTTTCAGGCTGCGTGCTCTATGCCGAGATCAAGCGCCGCGTGAAAAACCCTGAGATGAAAAAGCTCTTCGGATACATGGCGCGCGACGAATCAAGGCATGCGGGCTTCATCAATCAGTGGCTGAAAGATTTCAACATTGGTGTGGATTTGGGCTTTTTGACCAAGGCCAAAAAATACACGTTCTTCCGCCCTAAGTTCATTTTTTACGCCACGTATCTGTCCGAAAAAATCGGCTACGCGCGCTACATCACCATCTATCGCCAGATCGAAAAGCACCCTGAATTGTGTTTTCACCCCATCTTCAAATGGTTTGAGAAATGGTGCAATGATGAGTTCCGCCACGGCGAGGGTTTCGCGCTGCTAATGCGTGCCAATCCGGCTTTACTCAAGGGAGCGAACACCTACTGGATTCGCTTCTTTTTGCTCGCGGTGTTCGCCACGATGTATGTGCGCGATCATGCTCGCGTTGAGTTTCACAAAGCACTCAAAGTTGATCCCACAGAATACGATTTCACCGTGTTCCGCATTACCACAGAAATCTGCAAGCAGGTGTTCCCGGTGGGCTTGAATCTTGATGACCCGCGCTTTGCGGTGGGCCTGGAGCGCATCCGCAAAATCGCCAACGCGATTGATGATGCTAGGGTGCAGGGTGGGTTGATCGGTGGCATCAAACGACTCGGTTGGGGCGTGGCCGCAGCGGTCACCTTTGCGCGACTTTATTTCTTGCCTGCAACCTCGCAAGCGCTGCCTGAAAAAATGCGTCTTGCACCTATTTGGTAGGCCGATCAGCGCACGGCACCACACCACGTGAACGCAATCGACATCCTCGGCGCAGCAGCCTACACCGTGCTCGTCTGGTGGTTTTGTACGGGTGTGATTTTCTACTTGGACGGGCTGCCCAAGCGAACCTACCGGGTGAGCATTGCGGCGGCAAGCTTCGTGGCCACGTGCGCGGTCATTGGCATCATCGCAGCAAGCCGGATGGATACGGCGATCAGCGCTTATGTGTCGTTTACCTGCGCGGTGCTGATTTGGGGCTGGCAGGAGATGCTGTTTTTGATGGGCGTGTTGGCGGGGCCTTCAAAAGCGTCGCTGCCTGACGGCGTTTCAGGGGCAACGCGTTTCAAGCTCGCCACGCGCGCGGTGATCCATCATGAGCTCGCGCTGCTCGGCGTCGGCCTGCTGTTGCTGTTGTTGACGTGGCGATCGCCCAATCAAGTGGGCGCTGCGACGTACATGTTGCTGTGGCTGATGCGTCTATCGGCGAAACTCAATTTGTTCGTGGGCGTACGCAACACGTATGCGCATCTGCTGCCGACACACATGGCTTATTTGGGCACCTATTTCAAACAGCGTGCGACCGTCTCCAAATTTTTCGTCGCCTCCACCACCTTCGCCGTGCTCTTGACCGTTTCACTGTGGCTACTTGTTGCTTATGAATCAACGCTGTTGTTGTCGCAAACGGGGGCTACGCTGCTGGCATCGCTGATGAGCTTGGCGGTGATTGAGCACTTCTTTTTGGTGCTGCCGATTTCGATTGATCGACTGTGGAGCGCGGCACTTTCTGGCAGAAATGGCGAGAAAGAAAAGCGCAAATCTCCTCACGCAAGCCAATCAACAGCGGCTATCGCGGCGATAGATTTATCATCTCTGTCCAAGTAGTTGCCTGCGTTGTCGTCGTATCGCTTGACCGGCCGGTCGCGCGCGACGCAATCGGGCGCTAAGTCCGCTGTAAACAGTTTCTTCGCAAAATTAGGAGTGCATCATGATTGTGAAAACACGTCGTCAATTTGTTCAAATTTTTCCACTGGTCGGCCTTGGCCTGATCGCAGGCTGCGGTGACAAAAAGCCTGCCGCCGTCGCGGCAACCCCCGCACCAGCGCCCGCCCCCGCCCCAGTCGCCGCTGTGCCCGCGCCCGCTGCTGCCCCGGCTCCCGCAGCGCCCGCCGCCAATCTGCCGATGGTTGCCGCCGATGATGCCACCGCCGTCTCGCTCGGCTACGTCAGCGACGAAAGCAAGGTCGACAAAGCGAAATATCCGCAACATGTCGCAGGCACGAAGTGCAGCAATTGCTCGCTCTATCAAGGTGCTGCGGGCAGCGCGTCCGCGCCCTGCCCGTTGTTCCCCGGCAAACTTGTGAGCGGCAACGGCTGGTGCAGCGCTTACGTCAAAAAGGCCGCCTAACAAGAGCGACAACGCCACCACACACCGCTACCGTTCGGGCGCACGCCGTTGCGCTCGACGTGACGGTGCTACGCTCGCCGACCTATCTCTACTCATTTAGCGAACTCCTTGCAGCCCTCAATACGAATGACCCCGCTCGAACGTCGCGCGAGCGGCTGGCTCGCGAGCATCGTTGCGCTACGCCTGTTTGGCCTCTTCATCATCCTGCCGGTGTTTGCGATCTACGGGCGCGAATTGCCGGGCGGGCAAGAGCCTTATTTGATCGGTCTAGCGATCTCGATTTACGGATTGACGCAGGGCTTATTTCAGCTGCCATTTGGTGCCGCCTCAGATCGCTTTGGGCGCAAACCGGTCATCATCATCGGCTTGGTTGTGCTTGTCATCGGCAGCGTGGTGGCGGCACTGTCCGACACGATCATGGGGGTCGTCCTTGGCCGTGCGCTGCAAGGTGCGGGGGCGGTGAGCGCTGCGGTGTCGGCGTTTATTGCTGATTCCACGCGCGACGAAGTGCGCACCAAAGCCATGGCCACGGTGGGCGCAGCGGTCGGTTTAACCTTCGCCGTTGCGCTGGTGATCTCGCCGCCGCTCACCGCTTGGATCGGCTTGTCTGGCGTGTTCTGGATCACCGCAGCACTTGCCTGTTGCGGCATTGTGGTGGTGGCGTGGATCGTGCCGGCCGCGCCTTTAAACCCGCCCGCTGCGGAGCAAATGCGCCGCGGCGACGTGCTGTTCGACCCACAACTGTTGCGCCTTAACGTCGGCGTGTTTGTCACCTTCATCTGCCAAACGGCGATCTTTGTGGTGATCCCAACGTTGCTCGTGGAGCGCGGCCTGTTGCCCGCGCCGCAGCACTGGTTGGTCTATGCGCCGGTGATGCTGATTTCGCTGGCGGTGATGATTCCGCCGCTGTTGGCTGCTGAGCGTCGCGGCAAAGTGCGCGTGGTGTTTTTGGGCGCAATTGCCACCATGACGGTGGCCATGTTGATTGCGCCGTTTGCGGTGGAAGCCGCGCTCGCCGGATTGGTGGTTTTTTTGCTACTTTTCTTTATCGCTCTCAATCTGGTGGAGGCGTTACAGCCGTCGCTCGTGTCGCGCCTTGCGCCGCCGCATTTGAAGGGCTTTGCAATGGGCGTGTACAACACCACGCAAGCGTTTGGCTTGGCGCTGGGCGGAATCTTGGGCGGCACGGTTGCTAAGCGATTTGGCGATAATGCGGTGTTTTATGTGTGCGCGGGTTTAACCGCGCTCTGGTTCGTGGTGGCTTGGTCAATGGTGCCGCCAGGTAAAAAATAGAGGAGAAAAGCTTTGGCTTCAGTTAATCGTGTCACGTTGTTAGGAAACGTCGGGCAAGACCCGGAAATGCGCTATTTGCCAAGCGGCGAAGCGGTCGCAAAATTTTCAATTGCCACCACGGAGACGTGGAAAGACAAGGCCGGTGGCAAGCAGGAGCGCACCGATTGGCACCGTGTGGAGTTCATCGGTCGCACCGCCGAGATCGTCGGCGAATACGTAAAAAAAGGCCGTCAGGTTTATGTTGAAGGCAGCGTGCGCTACGACAAATGGACCGACAAAGAAGGTGTAGAAAAACTGCTCACCAAAATCAAGGGCGACAAGCTCACCCTGCTCGGCAGCCGTGACGGCGCGGCTGGCGGCGGCGGTGGCGGCGGAGGTGACGCGTCGTTTGACGACAACGAACGCAGCAACGAACGCGGTGGATCAACGCCTCGCGCAACAGGACAACCGATGGGGTCAGCGGCGGGTACCAAGAAAGCCAAGCTCGACGATTTCGACGACGATATTCCGTTTTAAAAGCGAATGTTTTACGACGCGCTGCGTGATCCGCAGCGCGCATCAGCTTTTAGCTGCTAGCCCCAGTTCACTTGGGCTAGCGCTTGTAAATAGCAATAGTCGGTATAGTGCAAATAATCGTGTCAGCCCTAGCGCAATGGAGCTTTCAGCCAAAAGCTGTTACCTGGTTTTAGCGTTTGCTAACGCCTCAAAACGCTCCCACTGCAGCGTCTCCACACCGCGGCCCGTCGTCGATAAATTTTTGGCCATCGCCGCGCCGAGCGTTTCCACGCGCACGCCGCGAAATTTGCGCATTGGCCCGATCATCACATGCGACAGCGTGGGCCACAGTGCCAACGTCAACGCCTGCGACAAACCATATCGATTGGTCGGGGTCAAAATCATCGACGGTTGAAACAAGCTGAGTCGCTCGAAATTAAGCGCGATTAACGCGTCTCGCAGCTCGCCTTTCACCCGCAAATAAAACGACCGCGATTGTGCGTTCGCGCCCACCGAGCCGAGCATTTCAAAGTGCTTCACGCCCGCCTGTTTGCAGATGGTCGCGAACGCAATCACCACGTCGCGGTCAATGTGCATGAGCACCGCTTTGCTCACCTTGGTCGACTCGCCAACACCGAACGTACACACCGCGCAGTCGTGCCCCGCGACAAGTTTTGCCCACGTGTCGGTGGCATCAATGTCGATCACGTGTTGTGCCACCACGCTGCTGCTGGCTGACGAAGGCAGCGCGATTTCGCGACGACCGAGCAGCGTCAATCGCGTAAGTTGCGGCATTGCGAGCAACGTGTTGACCACCTGCCCGCCAACCGCACCGCTCGCTCCGAGCATCACCACAGAAAGATCGTTTGCCATGGTCCGCCTCGACTGATCAAAGCGCGAAGCGTATCAGTGCGCAATCTAGCGCAACCACGATTGCGCGGTCGGTATCAGGCGACGTTGCGTTATGCCATCAACACGCAGCGTGCAATCAGCACCTTCCGCAAACCTCGCGAGCCAGACCAAGCCTGTCTCGCCCGTTCAAATCGCGTGACGAGGGTAGTTGTTGTCGCAGGGGTCGGTCGCTAATGTCACCAGCAACGTCCCGCCCATGCGCTCAATTTCGCCAGCGACCGTCCGCAGCAAACCCACAGCATCGTCAATAGGTTCGCGGCCAACGCAACCGTACATCGCCACCGTCGCTGGTGTGGTTTCGTTACTCGCCCACCCCGACGCTGCGCGCATCAAAAGCACGTTGTCACTGTCGACGATCCATCGGTTCACTTCGTCGCGATGCGCTTTCCACAATGCGCCGTCGCTGTAGAACGCCGTCAAAACGCGCTGTCGCGTGGCAAGGTCTGGCATGGCGCGCAACCACACGTAACGATTGGCGTCCTCGGCGTCGCGAAAAACGCCTAAAAATTGTGCGCCGAGCCGTGTCTGCTCAGGAAAGAACAGGCTTTCGCAGCGCTCAATCAGCGCGTCACGAGCGCCGAACGCCGTGGTGTAATCGCGTAGGTCAATGATCATGGTTTGCTCTTTTCATATTGAATGTTTACTGATTTGGCGACCCGTTGCCACGCGGCGGTCGAGCGCTCTGTCGCCTCAATCTGGCTGAGTGCGGGTGAACGCCATCGTCCAATTGATCTCCCACGTTGTGCCCCGATCGAGAGAAAAGCCCTGCTGCCAATGCGCCGTGGTTGGCGAAAGTACAGACCACGCGAAGCGCACGCGCGTCATGCGCTCCTTGATCATTTCGTCGGCTTCAAAAATGCCGATGCTGTCGCGAAATCTGCCGACGACGGGCGGTAGTTGCAGCACACCATCGCTCGCGCCAGCCCAATAAATGCTCCACTGCTGCGTTTGCAGATTGAGGCAGCGCAGCGTCGCACCCACATGGCCTTGGCCTGCTGCAGCGTCGATGCGCCGCGCTTCGTCGACGTTGCAGATGCCGCCGATCAGCGGCCAGCACTGCAGCGTGGAGGTGAAGGTTTCCCAATCGGTGCAGCCGTTGAGGCGGCTTTTGAGCCTTCTGTGTTCGACCCGCCAATGGCCAAACAAAAAATCGAAGTCGTGCAACGCGTTGTTGCCTTGGATAAGTGTGTGCGAAGTGTTCATGGGTCGTCCTTACGTTCATCATTGGGGTGGACCTTTGCGCAGCTGACTGGCACCGGTTTTCAGCACGTGAAATGAACGTTAGTGATAAATCCGGGCGTTTTTAGCCCTAATTACTCATAAACTCGCACCCATGTATTCGCCCACCACCCGCGTGCTGACCGTGCTCGAACTGCTGCAAACGCACGGTCGCATGAGTGGCGTTGAACTCGCGAAACGGCTCGCCGTGGATGGCCGCACGCTGCGCCGCTACATCACGCGGCTGGATGAGCTGGGCATCCCGGTCACCTCCGAGCGCGGTCGGCACGGCTATTACAGCTTGGTCGCGGGCTACAAATTGCCGCCGATGATGTTCACCGAAGCTGAGGCGCTGGCGATTTCAGTCGGGTTAATCGCGTCTCGCAAGCTCGGTTTGGCCGAAGCCGCACCCGCCATCGAGAGCGCGCAGGCCAAGCTAGAACGCGTGTTGCCCGCGCCGCTCAAAATGCGCCTGCGCGCGTTAAGCGAAACGGTGACGCTGGATCTTCGTGCGTCACCAACCGCCAACAACGAAGCGTTAATAGCATTGAGCGCCGCCGCACATCAGCGCCAGCGCGTGCGCCTGCTGTACCGCTCGCCGCAGGGCGACGGGCATCGTGAAAGTGAACGCGAATTTGACGCGTACGGATTAGCGTGGCGTGCGCGGCGTTGGTACGTTGTGGGCTGGTGTCATCTACGCAACAATTTGCGCTCGTTTCGCCTAGATCGCATCGCGCAGGTCGCGTCGGTGGGCGCGCATTTCGAAGCGCCACCATCGTTCGACGCGATGGGTTATTTGGCACACGGCGTAGCCACCTTGCCGCGTGCGATCACCATTGTGGTGCTGCTGAAAACCGATCTCACAACGGCACGTCAAGAATTGTTCGACGCCATGGGTGTGTTCCAGCTCTGCGCCGACGGCGTCTTGATGCACAGCCAAGCCGATGACCTGCTCTGGTATGCGCGGCAGTTAGCGCGGTTGCCGTTTGCGTTCACGGTTCGCTCACCGGAGGCATTGCGAACGGCGCTAGTCACCTGCGCGGACGAATTGCTGGCAAACGCACGATCCTAAGCACTCTGGCTATCAGCTTTTTGCCGAAACCTTTATTTCATTGGGGCTGATAGGCGATTTATTAACTTATCGACTAACTACAAAATAGCACGTTAAGCCCAATTACTGCGTGAATTTCAAGAAAAAGCTATAGCCTAAAATATCATCGTTTAATGCTCCGAAATCACGATTTCGGTGCTGATTTTTGCCGTCAATCCGAGCATCGCTGTTGCGGAGCAATATTTTTCTTTCGACAGCTTCACGGCGCGCTCCACGGCGGCCGGATCGAGGCCAATTCCTGTGATGTTAAAGGTGAGTTTGATGGCGGTGAACACTTTAGGGTCAACCTCGGCGCGTTCAGCGTCAGCATCGACATGCAAACGGGTGAATTTTTGCCGCGATTTATTGAGCATCAGCACCACGTCAAACGCTGTGCAGCTTGCCGCGCCAGCAAGCACTAACTCCATCGGGCGGAAGCCGGTGTTTCGTCCACCATGCTCGGGCGCTCCGTCCACAACAAGCGCATGCCCTGAACCCGCTTCAGCCGCAAATTGAACGCCATCTATCCACTTTATTGTTGCTTTCATAAGGGCTTTCTTAAATTGAAGATTAACTAGAGTAACTGTCCTACGCAAAATGCAGCATTTACTTACAAAAAGGCGTTGACTTGTGCAGTGCAGCATGCTTAAATTTGTCCATCGCCTGCTTCCTCCTCCTTAGCGGGCGACTGATGTGTTTTCCTTCCTCCTCCTTTGGTAGCACATCATTAACGGCAAGCCTTCGGGCTTGCCGTTTTCTTTTTTGCCGCCGTGCCCACGCGCCGCCGCTTGCGGCCCGCTCGAAGCGTTTTTGCTAGTCAAATCAGCGCGTTACCGCTATACTCATTGGCTTGCTGCTGATTTTCCGTGCGTATTCGCACGAAAAATAGCGGCCAGAAAAACTCATAACGCCCTGGACGACAGAGCCAACGCTTCGCAAAACCATGCGCCGCCGCGACTCACCGCCCTTCGCAAAACACTAAACGAGTCTAAAGTAATGAAAACCTTTTCCGCCAAACCATCCGACATCACGCCGGACTGGCTTCTGGTCGACGGCACCGACAAAATCCTCGGCCGTCTCGCCAGCCAAATCGCCATCCGCCTGCGCGGTAAGCACAAAGCGATTTTCACGCCGCACATGGACACCGGTGACTTCGTCATCGTGACCAACGTGGAAAAACTCCGCGTGACCGGCAAGAAAGCATTTCAAAAAACGTACTACAGCCACTCCGGTTATCCAGGCGGCGTGTCGTCCACCAATTTTGAAAAGCTGCAAGACAAATACCCTGACCGCGTCTTGAAACACGCCGTCAAAGGCATGTTGCCCAAGGGCCCGCTCGGCTACGCCATGCTCAAAAAGCTCAAGTGCTACGTGGGTGATGCACATCCGCACGCAGCCCAACAACCCAAAGCTGTCACGCTTTAATCGCCCACCCAAGGAAACCTCAAAATGATCGGTAATTTCCACTACGGTACGGGTCGTCGCAAAAGCGCTGTGGCTCGTGTATTCATCAAGGCCGGCACCGGCGCAATTGTCGTCAATGGCAAGCCGGTTGACGTGTTCTTCGCGCGTGAAACGGGCCGCATGATCGTGCGTCAACCGCTCGTCATCACCAACAATCTCGACAACCTCGACATCATGGTGAGCGTGCAGGGCGGCGGCGAATCGGGTCAAGCTGGCGCGGTGCGTCACGGCATTACGCGTGCGCTGATGGAATACGACATCAGCTACAAACCAGAACTTAAAAAAGCGGGTTTAGTGACGCGTGATGCGCGTGAAGTTGAACGTAAAAAAGTCGGTCTGCGTAAGGCGCGTCGTCGTAAGCAATTCTCGAAACGCTAACGCTCGGCGAAGGATCCCACAGGGATTCGCGAGCGATTCGAGCAAAGGCTGCGGGCACCCCCGTGGCCTTTGTGCTTTTTAGCAGTCGATTTTTGTTGCTAACCTGAGACAAAGAACGGAGAGGTTCCCCCCTTGAAGCCGGACAAAATCATCAAAGTAGGCATCGTCGGCGGCACCGGATACACCGGCGTCGAGCTGCTGCGCATGCTCACGCTGCATCCGCACGCGAAGGTCACCATGATCACGTCGCGCAAAGAAGCCGGCTCGCGACTTGATGCAATGTTCCCGAGTCTGCGCGGTCGTTGCGATCTCGTTTTCAGCGACACGGCGACTGCCGATTTGACGCAGTGCGACGTGGTTTTTTACGCGACGCCGCACGGTGTGGCGATGGCTGACGCGCCAAAAATGGTCGCGGCGGGCGTGAAAATTATCGACCTCGCCGCTGACTTTCGATTCAAAGATTTGGCGGTGTTCGAGCAGTGGTACAAGATGCCGCACTCGTGTCCGGAATTGGCAGCTGAAGCCGCGTACGGCCTCGTTGAACTCAATCGCGATGCGATCAAAAAAGCACGTATTGTGGGCAACCCGGGTTGTTATCCAACTACCATGCAATTGGGTTTTCATCCGTTGCTAAAAGCAAGAATCATCGACGCGTCGAATCTGATTGCCGCCTGCGCGTCGGGTGTTTCGGGCGCGGGTAAAAAAGCCGAAGTGGACTATCTGTTCACTGAGGCAGGCGACACTTTTAGGTCGTACGGCGTGTCCGGTCATCGTCATCATCCCGAGACTGAAGCGCGGCTGCAAACCATGACCGGCGACACCGTTCGCCTGCTATTCACACCGCATCTCGCGCCGATGATTCGCGGCATGCATTCCACGCTGTACGCACGCTTGAACGCCAAGGGTTTGGCGCTCAGCAACGAGCAATTGCAGGCGCTGTTTGCCGATGCGTACAAGGGCGAGGCGTTCATTGACGTGATGCCGTTCGGCTCAATGCCCGACACCCGCTCCACGCGCGGCAGCAACACCTTGCGCCTAGCCCTGCATCGCCCGCAAGGAGGTGACACACTGGTGGTGCTAGTGGTGCAGGACAACCTAGTCAAAGGTGCTGCCGGGCAAGCTGTGCAATGCATGAACCTGATGTTCGGCCTGCCTGAAACGGCGGGGTTGTTGACCTTGCCGCTCTCACCTTAGCTGCCGCCAAAACGCCGCATGGCCATCCTCCGTTCTGACCGCATCGTCTCCGCTCTGCGACGCCGGTTTGGCATCTCTGCGCCGAAGCTGTTGGTGCGCACCCATTGGTCGTGGAAAGTCAAGGGCACCATTCTTGGCGTGACCGCTTTTGTGCTGGCCGGATTGTTTTATGGTGGCTTTGACGCGGGGCGAATTTTTGCTGGTTTTAATGTTGGCAAAGTGCGTGAAGAGCAACTGCAATTAACCACCACCGTCACCACGTTGCGCGCTGAAAACGAGCAAATGAAACGCGACTCAATCGAGTTGACCAACAACGCGCAAATGGCCATCGGCGCAAAAGACGTGCTGTCCAAACAGATCATTTCGCTGCAGCAAGAAAACACGCAACTTAAAGAAGAAGCCGCGTTTTTTGAGAAGCTGATGGGCAACAAAAACGGTGCCAAAAATGGCTTGGCGGTGCAGCGCCTACAAGCCGAGCGCGATACAGTGAACACCTATCGCTTTCGCGCGCTGGTGGTGCAGGGCAGCAGCGAAACGCCGTTTAAAGGGCGCCTGTCGTTGACCGCGACGATTGTGATGGACAAAGACAACAAGCGCGTGAACATTAATTTGCCCGAGGAACAGCCCGATCTGCTAGCCTCGCTCGTGTTGGATTTCAAAACGTATCAGCGGGTTGAAGGCGTGTTTACTGTGCCCGCCAACGCGCAACTTAAAACGCTGCAAATGCGCGTGTTGCCCGCTGGCAGCACGACCGCGAAAGCGCAGCAATCTATTCAACTGTAACGAAGCTGCGACTCAAGGAGCCCCTCATGTTCGGACGCAAAAAACAACACGTACCGCAGAAGCAGATCGACAGCCTGATTGGCGCGTCAACCACCATCGAGGGCGACATCGATTTTGTCGGTGGATTGCGCGTTGACGGCCGCGTGAAGGGCCATATTCATTCGTCGCTTGCCGGTCCTTCAACACTCGTGATCAGTGAAAAAGCTATCGTTGACGGCGAAATTCGCGTGTCGCACGTGGTGGTGGACGGCTCGGTCAACGGCCCGATTTACGCCAGCGAATACCTCGAATTGCTGCCCAACGCGCGCATCTGCGGCGACGTGAGCTACCGCACGCTGGAGATGCAGGTGGGTGCCGTGGTGGACGGTCGTTTGCTGCACATGCATCAAGAAACCGCCGATGTGGTTGAGTTGAAACGCATCGGTTCGGGCGACTAAGCACACGAAAAAACGGCTCATCGCTTGACCCTACGCCGGAAACGGTTGAAAAGAAAGCGCTGCGCCCCGATAATCAGAGATAGACGTGATGTACCGGCTCACCTTCCTGTAGGCCGATTGATGTAAATGTCGCGCTTGGAGTGTATTTATGAACGCAATGACTGAACTGCCTACCCCGATCAATTTCACCGACGCTGCGGCGAACAAGGTGAAAGACCTGATCATCGACGAGCAAAACCCGAACCTCAAACTGCGCGTGTTTGTCACCGGCGGTGGCTGCTCGGGCTTTCAGTACGGCTTCACGTTCGACGAGGAGGTCAACGAAGACGACACCCAAATGCTTAAAAACGACGTCACGCTACTGATTGACGCGATGAGCTACCAATACCTCGTGGGTGCCGAAATCGATTACAGCGACGGGCTAGAAGGCGCGCAATTCGTCATCAAAAACCCGAACGCAACCTCCACCTGCGGCTGCGGGAACTCTTTCAGCGCGTAGGTCACGCGTACGTAACGCGTACGTCACGTTCGGCGTGCAAAAAAACGGTGCCTTCGGGTGCCGTTTTTTATTGTTGTCCAGCATACAGCTTTTCGCTGCAACGTCTATTTTATAGCTATCGCCAAATATAATTACACGATAAACTGACGCCATCGAAAGTGATGAGGCGTGTGGACATGGCCTACAGCGAGGACTTACGCAAGCGGG